>NZ_JCAKNG010000001.1:0-558874 GCF_059516005.1 Propioniciclava sp. LT294 | reverse complement strand
TGTCGCTTGCCAGCGTGATGGGACCACCGTGTTGCCACGAGCATGGGACCACTTGGAAGTGTTATCGAGCATGGCGGACCTCGTTTCTGGGGTCAACGGTGACGCGCCCGCGTTGGCGGTAGGAGGGGCCTTCGACGACGAGGGTGTGCGCGCCTGAGGTGAGTCGATCGATGGCGGATTGGGCGAGGAGGGCGTCGGTGGTCAGGCCGAGCCATTCGGCGGGTTCTCGGTTCGACACCCAGATCGTGGCGGCGCGGCGGTGACGTTCGACGACGATCTCGTAGAAGTCGTTGGTTTGGGTGGCGTCGAGGGCCCGCAGCGCGAAGTCGTCCACGATGAGCAGGTCGATGCTGGTCAGGCGTCGGAGCTCGGCCTCGAGGGTGTTGTCGAGCCGGGCCGCCCGCAACCGGGTGAACAGTTTGTCGGCGCGGTGGAAGCCGACGGTCAGGCGGCGACGGATGGCGATGTGCCCGAGCGCGGTGGCGAGGTGGGTTTTGCCGACGCCGACGGGGCCGAGGATGAGGACGCCGGTGCCGGCTTCGGCGAACCGCAGGGTGGTCAGGTCGGACCACAGGTGCCGGTCGTAGGTGAGGTCGGGTTGGTCGTCGAAGGTGTCCAGCCGCATCGTGGGGTCCAGGCCGGCCTTGGCGGCGCGGAGGGTCGCGGAGCGGCCCTCGCGGCGGGTGACCTCGTCGGACAGGACGAGTTCGAGGAACGCGGCGTGGCCCAGCTGTTGCTGGCGGGCCAGGTGGAGCCGTTCGGGCAGGGTGTCGGCCATGCCGCCCAGCTTCAGGGCGCGCAGGGTGCGGGTCAGGTCGACGCCGACCGGGTCGACCGGCGCCGGGGGTCTGGTCATGGTGGTCATCGGTGCTCCTCCTCGAAGAGGGTGTCGGGTCCGTCGTCGCGGACCAGGGTCAACGTGGCGACCGGACCGCCGGCGGTGGGGGTCCGGTGACTGGCAGGGGTGGTCCCCTGGATGGCAGCGGGGCTGGTCCGGTCACTGGCGAAGGCCGTCGGCCGGGTGGCGAACTCGGCGGGTTGGCGGGCGAACCGGCCGCCGGGGATGGTGCCAGTCGGTAGCAGCGGCAGGGTGTCCTCGGTGGCCCGCTCCAGCATGGAGGCGATCTTGGTGACCGACACCACGTCGAGGTCCAGGGCGCGGGAGCAGGCGGCTTCGACCGGCCCGTTGCCGTAGCGGCGGACCAGCCCAAGGAGCCGGTACACCGCGCGCATCCGCGTCCACGGCAGCGGGTCGTCCAGGAGCCGCTCGGCGTAGATCCCGATACTCGACCCGTGGACCGCGCACGTGCTGATCAGGCGGGTCAGGTCCCGTAACGCGTAGCCGGACCTCTCTGCGGGCAGGTCGTCGCGGTCGGTGGATCGGCCCCCCGGCGCTTGGCGGGGGTGGGTCTTGACCAGCCGGCCCCGGTGGTACAGCTTGACCAGTTCCCGGTCGGCGCGCACGTCCAGCTGGTGGCCGAGGTAGGCGCCGGGCACCGAGTAGAGGGCGCGGGCGACCTCGACGTGGAAGTCGCGGTGCACCTTCACGGTCTTGAACACGGGCACGTCATACGCCGGCGGGACGGGCAACAGCACCCCGGCCTCGTGCTCGTCGAACACCTCCGCCGGGCGGGCCTGCAGGGTGCCGTGGATCCGCATCCCGGCCCGCTCGGCGCACCACACCGTGGCGCGTTGTTGGGCTTCCTCCAGGCTGGTGAACACCTCACCGGCCCAGAAGTTGCCGCGGACGTACTGCACCGCCCGCTCGACCTTCGGTTTGTCCTTCGGTGATCTGACGCGGGCCGGGTCGGTGCCGAACCCGGCGTGTTGGGCGTAATCGAGCCAGCCTTGGGACAGGCGCGGGTTCACCGGATCGGGGTCGGTGACGATGGCCTTCATGTTGTCGGGGATCAGCACCTTGAACACACCCTGGAAGAACGCCCACGCCGCTTCACAGCCGGCGATGACCGCCACCAACGTCTGCGAGTACGTCAACCAGACGAACAGGTGCCGCGAGTAGCAGGCGGTGAAGATCAGGGCGTGGACCTTCCGCCGGCGACCGTCTTCGCCGGTCAGGTAGCCCAGGTGTCCGAAGTCGACCTGCAGCTCGACGCCGGGCTCGCCGTCGGCGACCCGCACGGTGGTGTCCTTCACGCGGAACCCGCACCGTTCGGCGGCGAACCGGTGCAACGTCCGATACGGCACCACACACCCCTGCCGCGCCAACAGTTCGTGGACCTTCACCACCGACAACGGCTTGGCGTCCTTGCCGTCACCGGCCAACCACACCGCGATCTGCTCCTGGCGGGCTTCCAGGGCCTCCCACGCCGTCCCGTGCCCGTTCGGGCGGGCCGGACGCACCGCCGACACCACCTGAGCGACCAGGTCGTCATCGACCGCCGTGAACCCCGCGTCCCGCTGCAGACCGGCCTCCTGCGCGGCGGCCACATAGCGGCGGGCCGTCTTGCGGTCCACCCCCGCCCGCTCGGCGACTGTCCGCAGCCCGGCGCCCTCGAGCCAGCCGCGGAGTACTTCCCTGACCTCAACCACACTGACCTCCCTGAATCCCACGCCCGTAGACCTCCATGACGGCGACACCGACACGGCGATCCAACGAGCCGACCCAGGACCCACCGGCAAGACACGCCGGGTGGTCCCATGACTGGCAATCCAAGTGGTCCCATGAACCTGGCAGAAAACCCGCTACCCCGGTCCCATGCTCATGGCAGGCGACAGGGGTCGGACCGTCGTAGATGCAGAAGGTGCGGGTTCGGTCGGGGGAGACGTAGGACATCACCCAGGACACGTCGTGCTCGAGGTTCTTCTCCACGACTCCCTGAAGGGCCTTGGCGCCCTCCGCCGTGCCGGGGATGATGAGCCCGTCCGGGAAGGTGCGCTCGACGAGGTAGCGGTGCATGGGATCTCCTTGATCGCGGTGCAACTGACTCCTCCACCGTCGCTCAGGGTGGGGTGCGCGGGCATCGGGGGGTAGACCCCCAGATTGGGCGCACGCCCCCCCATGTCGGGACATTCGCCGCTGGGCTGTGGTGGTCAGCGCCCGGGTGTGCGTTGACCCGCCGGGGGCAGATCCTCTCGGCGGCCGACGCCGTACTTGGCCAGGACCGCGGATACGTGGTGCTCCACCGTGCGCGTCGAGATGTACAGGCGGGAGGCGATCTCGCCGTAGGTGAGTCCTTGGGTCAGCAGCTGGTGGATCTCGGCCTGTCGTGCTGTCAGACCGGCCGGGTGGTCTCGTGTGGCCGAGCGCGGCCCACGCGGAACCGCGACGAGCCCCCCGGCCCTCAGTTGGGTTCGGAGGCGCAGGGCCAGGGGTCTGCCGCCCAGCCGGTCCAGGATGCCCAGGGCTTGTAGTTGTCCGTCGGTGTCGCCGTCCATGAGTGCGAGGGCTTGCTCGTAGGGGCAGCCGATGCGCTCCCATGCCTGCGATGCGGCGTGCCACTCGCCGCGCACCATGAGCCGGAAGGGCTCCGCGGCGCTGTCAGGGACCGTGTCGACACCGCCGCACCGCCACAGCCAGTATCCGATCTCGCCCTGGGCCCACGGGCTGTCCGTCGACAGGGCCTCCTCCCCCGGGTGGGTGAGTATCTCTCGTCCGCGCTCGGGTCGACCGGCGAGCCACTCCAGCTCGGCCAGCGCGCACAGCGCCGGCCACCGGTGCTGCAGTTCGGCTCCGGAGCCGATCGAAAGGACGCGGTCCAGCACCTCGCGCGCCTCAGGGTCCCCACGGCGCGCTCGGATCCTGCCGATCGCAGAGAGCGCTGTCATCGGCGAAATGACAGCGGCCTCCACCGGAAGACCTGCCGGCCCTGGGCCAGCTCTGCCGCCTCGTCCCACCGCCCCTGCTCGCATCGGATGCGGGCCTGCCACGCGCGGTCGTAGGCCGCGTTGTAGTCCAGGTCGTGCGCTTGCGCCTCCGCGATTCCCCGCTCCAGCCAGTCGAAGGCGTCTTCGTACCGTCTGGCCTCACCGCCACCGCTCCCGAGCATCCCCAGCGCGCGGGTCGCCAGTCCTCGGTCACCCGCCCGATCCGCGCGCTCGAGAACATCGAGGAGCATCGTGATGCCGGAGTCGGGGTCACCGGTGACGAGCTCGGCCGCGCCCCAGAAGACCAGGGCGAGGTCGTGGTGCTCGGCGTCGCCGAGCGAGTCGGCCACGGCGACCGCCTCCCGTGCGAGCGCAACGGCCGGGGCATGATGTCTGGCCAGCATCGCGGTGCTCGCACCCTGAGTCAGCGCAGCCGCGAGAGCCGGGCCGGGAGCGCCTGCACGGAGGGTCTCCACCGCCTTCCTCTCAGTCTCGCGGGCCTGGGCGGCCGAGCCGGTGAGCCACTCGGCTCGGGCGAGCTTGAGGAGGGAGCTGCCGAGAAGCGCTGGATCGTCAAGCGTTCGTGCGATGTCGACGCCCTCGATCGCGCGACGCAGGGCGTCCTGCTGGCGGTCGACGAGCGTGAGGACGTCGACAGCCTCGTGCCGCAACCGGATCTGCTCCGCCAGCGGCAGCCTGTCCGGCGGTGGGAGGCGCTCTGCGGCGGCAAGGACGGCATCGAGCAGCTCTGCCGCCTCCCGCGTGGCACCCCGCCGTCGCGCCTGTCGCGCAGCGCCAGGACCATGTTGGACAACGGCGGAGCACTCCTCTGCGGCGATCGCGTGATGGACGACCCGGCTGAGATCGACCCGCTCCCCATCGAGCAGGAGCGGGAGCAGCCGTCGATGCCACTCCCTCCGTCTGGCCGTGGGTATGGCGGCGACCACCGCGCCACGGGCCAGCTCGTGGCGGAAGCGCAGACCCGCCGAGCCGTCGAGGAGTACTCCGGAGTGGAGAGCCCGCTCGGCCGCACCGGTATCCGTGCCCGCCAGATCGATGGCGTATGTGCACTCCAGGGCCCGCGGATCGAGCGAAACCGTCTCAACCACCCGGCGGGCGTCCTGGTCGAGCGCTCCCAGACGGGCCATGACAGCGTCCCGGACCGTCGAAGACGAGTAGTCGCCACTGGCGAGGACCTCGGTGACGAAGAACGGGTTGCCGCCGGTGAGCGCGTGCAGCCGCGTGGGGTCCAAGGGGGTCCCGGTCGTACACGCGAGCTGGGCGACAGCGGTCTCGCTGAGCGGCGCCAGACCGATCCGGATCACGGCCGGCTGCCGCTCGATCTCGCCGACGATGGCGGCGAGTGGGTGCTCGGCGGTGACCTCGTCGTCCCGGAAGGTCACCAGAACGAGGGCATGGCACCGCGTCAGACGTCTTCCGAGGAAGCGGAGCAAGTCAAGAGTCGCCCCGTCCGCCCAGTGGATGTCCTCAAGGACCACGAGCACGGGTTCGGGAAGGGCCCGCAGAACCGCGACGAGTCGGGCGAAGATGTCGTACGGCTCAGGCGCCCCGCGGAAGAGGTCTGAGAGTCCGGTTGCGGGGTCGTCCACGATGTCGAGCAGCGGGCTGAGAGGCCTCGGCGTGGCGAGCGGGTCGCACTGGCCCCACCACGTCGGACTCTCGACCTGCTCCGCGAGTTGCCGCGCGACGGTCGTCTTCCCGATGCCCGCCTCGCCGGTGAGCAGGACCATGCGACCCTCGCCGGTGGCGACGGCGTCGTGGAGCGCAAGGAGCTCCGCGAGGACCGTCTCGCGCTCCAGCACCACAAGCGGTGACACCATGGTGGGCACGCTACCCCGGCAGGGGCTCGGGGACGGCGTCGGACCGGCGTGTTCTCACCTTCCCACGACCGGGCGCTGCCCTCGCCGGCACCTCAACGGCGCTGGCGTCTGAGGACGAGGAGCGCGAGCCACGTGGTGACGATGAACGGCCACGTGAACACCGGGGCCGGGGTGAGGCCCAGCAGCGCCTGCGCCCCCACGGTCACCACCGAGCCCACCGCAGCCGCCAGCCAGGCCGGCCAGCCCGGCTTCAGGAACACGACCGCCAAGGCGATGGCGGTCAGGGTCGGGGAGAATCCCGCGAGCCCGTGCGCGACCGTCCCGACGTGCGTGCCTGTGGCGAGGGCGGTCGCCGCGCCGAGCGAGCTGCCCAGCACCGCCGCCAGGCCGACGCGCCACCCGGCCAGGCACAGCCCGACCAGCATCAGCAACCCACCGAGCCAACTCTCCACCAGCACGACCTGGGAGATCCCGGCAAGGATCCCCTGCAGCAGCAGGAGCAGGGGCGGCCCCTCCAGGCCCGCCGGGGGTGCGGGCGCCGCCGGGGGGATGATCGCCTGGTTCAGCAGGACGAGCAGCGAGCTCACCACACAGAACGGGGCGGTGAGGACGGGGAGCCCGGCTCTGGCCGTACCGCCCAGGGTCAGCGCGAGGTCGAGCCCCTTGGTCACCGCCGGGCACGCCGCCCCGCCGAGCACGGTGGCGAGGAAGGCGGGCCACGGGTGGGCGAACGTGGTCCACGCGGCCGCGCCCACCAGAGCACCGCAGTAGCCCTGCAGCCCTTGGGCGGTCGACACCCCCACCAGCCGGGCGGACGCCGTGGCGACAGCGACTCCCAGCGCGGTCATCAGCGCCATCGGGACCGACCAGACGGCGATGCCGGCGAGGGTCAGCAGACCGGTGGCCGGGTTGGGCTGGAAGAAGATCTGGCCGACGCCGTGGGCGAAGTTCCTGGCCGTTCCGGCCCACGTGATGGGTTCTGTCATGGTCATGGAGGGTCCTGTGGTTGGGGTCGAGGATCGCAAGGGTGTGGCTCTCACCACTTGCGCAGGTCAATGCGCGCGGTACCGAACCAGCGATCGCGCAGCAGCGCATCCACGTCGAGGAGCAGGTCCGCCACGACCTTGGTGTCGCGGCCCAGCGCCCGCAGCAGCAGACCCGGCCCGTCGACCAGCGTCAGCCCGGCGCGGACGCCGACGGCGGCGTCCGCCACCTGGTGGACGTCGTCCAGCAGAGCCTGGTCAACGCGGCGGTCCATCGCGAGCAGGGACCCCGCGTGCGAGAACCCCTCCATGGCGCCGAGGCCGGACACGTCACCGTCGTGCGGGCGCAGGACGAGGTTGTCCCAGACGACCGGGCGCCCACCGACGGACACGCTCGTGAAGAGCCGCACCTGGTCGTAGGAAAACCATGTGCCGTCCGGGGACCAGCCTGGCGTGACGACCTCCGCGCCGACGAACGTGGCGGCGGGGTCGAGCTCGAGCGTCATGCTCTGGTCGTAGCGCGCGTCGCGGTAGGCGATCACCTGGTCGGGGACCATCTCCAGGACGCCGCCGGCCGCCACACGCACGTGGGTGTGATGGCGGGCGGGGGCGGTCGGCGTCCGGTAGATCTTGGTGGCTGCCTGGGTGGTGAACAGCAGGGAGGCGTCCGGGCCGACGTCGAGTTCGGTCAGGTAGGTGTCCCCGCCCAGGTAGCCGCCGCCCGGGTTCACCGAGACGAGGCAGACCTGCCCCGAGTGGTCGAGCCGGTGCGGCCTCAGGACGCGGAGCGCGCCGCGGTGGTACTGGGCGGCGACGACGGAGCGACCGTCCCGCCGGGCGATCCGCAGGTGGAGTCGCCCGGTCGGTTCGTCCGGCCAGCCGGCTGGGGCGTCCTGCCAACCGGTCACCGTCAGCCCTGCAGGTCGATCATGAGGACGTCATGGCGGATCCAGTCCAGGACGCGGGCCAGACCGTCGTCGGTCTTCAGGTTGGTGAAGCAGAAGGGCTTGTCACCGCGGAACGTCCGCGAGTCGGCCTCCATCACCGACAGGTCGGCACCCACGTAGGGGGCGAGGTCGGTCTTGTTGATCACGAACAGGTCGGCCTTGATCATCCCCTGACCGGCCTTGCGGGGGATCTTCTCGCCCTGGGCCACGTCGATGACATAGATCGAGAAGTCGACCAACTCGGGGCTGAACGTCGCCGACAGGTTGTCCCCGCCGGACTCGACGAAGACGAGCTCCAGGTCGGGGTGACGGCGGACGAGGTCGGCCACCGCCGCCTCGTTCATCGACGTGTCCTCGCGGATCGCGGTGTGGGGGCACCCCCCGGTCTCGAGACCGATGATCCGGTCGACGGGCAGGACGCCGTTGGCCGCCAGGATCTTGGCGTCCTCGGTGGTGTAGATGTCGTTGGTGACCGCGGCCATCGACACCTCGTCGGCCAGGGCGCGGGTGATCCGCTCGATGAGTTGGGTCTTGCCGGCACCCACGGGGCCGCCCACCCCGATGCGGATGGGGCCGTGGCCGGTTGAATGCGTCATCGTTGCCTCGCTCTCTCAGGACATGAACATGCGTGCCCGGAGGCGCTCGTGGCGCATCTGGGCGATCTCGACGCCGGGCGGAACAGCTCCGAAGTCTTCGGGGGACAGCGTGGCGATGCGTGCCACGGCGTCCGTCACCTCGGCGCGGGCCGCCGCCAGGACCCGCTGGCCAGCCGTCTGCCCGAGCGGGATGGCTCGAACCGCGATCTGCGTCAGCGATGTCGCCACCGAGTACAGGTACGCCGCGACGGCCACTCCCCGGGGCGCCCCCAATTGCTGGGCGGTGATGGCCACGGCGACGACCGGATGGCCGTGGCAGCGACGGTCGGCGAGGCGTCCGGCGTAGTCATCGAGCAGGGGCAGGGCGTTGGAAGCCCGCGCGATGGCGACCATCCGGGCCCCCATCGTGCGGGCAGCATCCCGCACCTGGCGGGGCAGCGCCTGCGCCGCCAGGCGCTCGTCGACGCCCCAGACCCTGTCGGGGGCGCCCGCGTCGAGCGCCTCGTAGACCATCCGGGCGGCGAGCCCGTCGGCGTGGGTGAGTTGGGTGCGGACCAGCACGGTCAGCCAGGCGGTGAGGGACGCCTCGTCCGTGACCCTTCCCTCGTCGATGTAGGTCTCCAGGCCGAGCGAGTGGCTGAACGCCCCGGTGGGCAGGGCCGAGTCGCACAACTGTGCCAACGGCAACTGCCAGCCCGGGACGTCCCACGCCCGGTCAGTGGCTGTGCTCGGCATGCCGGAACGGCACCTCCATCAGCCGGTTCTGCCGGATGAAGCGGACCCCCACCTCCTGCAGGTAGTGCTCGGCCGTGTGGTCGTACTCGATGACCATCAGCCCGTGGTGCCCCTCCAGGCCCGGAGCATCCACCCCCGGCGGGAGGAACTGGGCGGGCAGGTGGCGGTTGCCCAGCGTGTGGGCCACCACCCCCATCTCGAGCACGCTGCCCGGCGCGATCACCAGCACGTCCGTGGGCTCGACGGAGACCACCACGAGGACGCCCGGCTCGCGGAGGAGGATGTCCCCGTCCGCGAGGTCGGCGGAGCCGGTGAGCCGCAGGCCCAGTTCGCGGCCGTGGTCCGTCCGAACCCGCTGGACCCTGCGTCGCAGTGACGCCTGGTCCAGCACGACCCTCTCCACGTGCACGGCCGACCGCTCGTCCGGCGGGATGTCGGCGATGTTGCCGACCACCTCTTCGACGATCACCGAGGCCTCAGAAGAGGAAGTAGAGCTGCGTCAGGGCGAGCCGCTCCGCCGGTTCGCAGGTGGCGAGCACCCCGTCGACCGTCACTTCGTAGGTCTGCGGATCGACCTTCAACTCGGGAGTCTCGCCGTTGAACGCCATGTCGGCCTTCGTGAGGGTCCGGATGCCGTGCACCGCGCGTATCTGCTTCCGCAGCCCCAACTTCTCCGGGACGCCGGCGTCCACCGCCGCTTGGGACATGAACGTGATGGAGTTCTGCTGCGGTGCGTCGCCGAGGGCCCCGAACATGTCCCGCATGGTGCGCGGCTCGGGGGTCGGGATCGATCCGTTGGAATCGCCCATCAGCGCCATCACGATCTGGCCGCCCTTCAGGATCAGGCTCGGCTTGGCGCCGAAGAAGGCCGACTCCCACAGCACCAGGTCGGCCCACTTGCCCACCTCGACGCTGCCGATGACGTCGGCCATGCCGTGGGCGCGGGCGGGGTTGATCGTGTACTTGGAGACAAACCGTTTCACCCGGAAGTTGTCGCCGTTGGCGGGGTCGCCGGGTAGCGCGCCGCGCGCTTTCTTCATCTGGTCGGCCACCTGCCAGGTGCGCGTGATGACCTCGCCGACACGTCCCATCGCCTGGGAGTCGGACGACGTGATCGAGAACACGCCCATGTCGTGCAGGACATCCTCGGCGGCGATGGTCTCTGCGCGGATCCGGGAGTCGGCGAACGCGACGTCCTCGGGGATGTCCGGGTTGAGGTGGTGGCACACCATGAGCATGTCGAGGTGCTCGTCGATGGTGTTCTTCGTGTACGGCAGCGTCGGGTTGGTGGACGCCGGCAACACGTTGGGAAGGCCGGCAAGCGTGATGATGTCGGGGGCGTGCCCGCCGCCGGCGCCCTCGGTGTGGAACGTGTGGATCACCCGCCCGCCGATGGCCCTCCTGGTGTCCTCGACAAAGCCGCACTCGTTGAGCGTGTCGGTGTGGATCGCCACCTGGACGTCGAACTCGTCGGCCACTTTCAGCGACTCGTCGATGGACGACGTGGTGGCGCCCCAGTCCTCGTGCACCTTCAGGCCGATGGCGCCGGCCTCGATCTGCTCCGCCAGCGGGCCGCGGGCCGAGGCGTGGCCCTTGCCGAGCAGGCCCACGTTCATCGGGAAGCGTTCCAGGGCGACGAACATCCGGGCCAGGTGCCAGGGGCCCGGGGTGATGGTGGTCGCGTTGGTCCCTTCGGCCGGACCGGTGCCGCCACCGACCATCGTGGTGATGCCGGACGCCAGCGCCGTCGGGATCTGCTGGGGCGAGATGAAGTGGATGTGCGAATCGATCCCGCCCGCGGTCAGGATGCGGCCCTCGCCGGCGATGATCTCGGTGGAGGCGCCGATGACGATGTCGACGTCGTCCATGATGTCGGGGTTGCCGGCGGCGCCGATCGCAGAGATGACGCCGTCGCGGATGGCGACGTCAGCCTTGTAGATGCCGGTGTGGTCGAGCACGATCACGTTGGTGATGACGGTGTCGGGGACGCCGTCATCGCGGGAGCGGCGTCCGTTCTGCCCCATGCCGTCGCGGATGACCTTGCCGCCGCCGAACACGACCTCGTCGCCCTTGTGGGTGAGGTCGTACTCGATCTCGACGAACAGGTCCGTGTCGCCGAGGCGAACGGCGTCGCCCGTGGTCGGGCCCAGAAGGCTCGCGTAGGCCTCGCGGCTCATCTCGAAACTCATGATGCCTCCTCCCCCCGCGCCGGATCGAGCGGGCCGTTGGTCTGGTTCGCCAGCCCGTACACCTCGCGGGCGCCGGCGAGGGCCACCAGTCGGACGGTCTTGGCATCGCCTGGCTCGAAGCGGACAGCTGTACCGGAGGGAATGTCCAGTCGGAAGCCGTGCGCAGCGGCACGGTCGAAGTCCAGGGCTGTGTTGACCTCCGCGAAATGGAAGTGCGAGCCGACCTGCACGGGCCGATCGCCCGTGTTCGTCACGCGCACCTGTTTGGTCGGACGACCCGCGTTGATCGTGATCGGGCCCGTGCCCAATCGGTACTCTCCAGGAATCATGCTGCCCCCCCTCAGCGGATCGGGTCGTGGACGGTGACCAGCTTGGTCCCGTCAGGGAACGTCGCCTCGACCGCGACGGCGTGGATCAACTCGGGGACGCCTTCCATGACGTCGCTGCGCGACAGCAAGGTCGTGCCGTAGGACATCAGTTCGGCGACGGTTCGACCGTCGCGCGCCCCTTCGAGCAACTCGGCGGTGATGTACGCCACCGCCTCCGGGTGGTTCAACTGGAGGCCTCGCTCTTTGCGGCGCCTGGCCAGGTCTGCTGCGACCACGATCAGGAGCTTCTCCTGTTCGCGGGGAGTGAGGTGCATGTGCTGACTCCTCTCCGATGCGTGGCCCGACCGGGCCACAGGGGGATGGTAGTCCTGCCCACACAGGTCGGTGCAGTCCCCACCGTGGTCCTCACGGGAGCAGCCTCCGCCCCACACTCCAAGGCGTCAGGAAGGCTTCCAGCGCGACGGTCACGCCCCTGCGTGGGGAGGGGCAGCAGCTCGCGCGGCGCTGTACGGTCGGTCAGTGGCCACTGAACGCTCGCGTATCCGGGTGAAGGCGATGCTGATCGCTCCGAACGCCGCTGGGACGGCGCATGCCGTCTCTGTGAACCAACCCACCCTCGAGAACCCCGACGGCTACCACCGGCTCATCGGGGGCAGCGTGGAGCTCGGTGAGACCCATCGCGACGCAGTCCTCCGCGAGGTGAGTGAAGAACTCGGAGCGACCGTCAACCGCCTGACCTATCTGGGGGTGGTGGAGAACATCTTCCGCATGGACGGTCAACTCGGCCACGAGATCGTCTTCCTCTACACGGGCCGCCTGGACCCCGAGCCGGCCCCAGGCGGTGCCGCGCTCATCGAGACGGACGGGTCCGTGGTCCCGGTCGTGTGGCGACCTTTCGACGATGCTGAGGGCGATCTGCCGCTCTACCCCGCGAACGCGGCCTCCTGGCTTCCCCAAGCACCCTGACCCCCGACTGCGGTGGCGCGATCAGCCATGCCGCGCGGCGGATTCGGGGTGAATGGGGTCAGGAGGCAGCGCCAACCGAGCGCTGCCTCAACGCGCTCAGGATGTGGGGTCGATGTACAGGAGCCGATTCGGCGTTCCCCTGCCGGCGCTCTCGACCACCTTCTTCGTGGCGGTGCCCTTGATCGTTGCGGCAACCTCGGCCGGGGTCATCCCCGGGTTCTTCTCGAGGATTCGGGTGGCCACTCCAGCGACGTGCGGTGTGGCCATCGACGTGCCTGAGATCGTGTTCGTGGCGGTCGTGGATGTGTACCACGCTGAGGTGATCGACGACCCCGGTGCGAACAGGTCGACACAGGAGCCGTAGTTGGAGTACGAAGCCCGAGCATCCGTGCTGGTGGAGGCAGCGACGGTGAGCGCTTCCGGCACCCCCGCCGGCGAGAAGTTGCAGGCGAGCTGATTGCTGTTCCCTGCCGCCACGGCCATGGTGACGCCGTCCGCGATGACGCTCTTCACCGCCGTGTCCAGCGTCTTGGACTTGTGACCGCCCAAGCTCATGTTCCCGACCGCGAGTTCGCCGTTGACGTGGACTTCCTTCACCCAGTCCAGGCCCGCGATGACACCGCTGGTGGTGCCCGACCCGGCGCAGTCGAGGACGCGCACCGGAACGATGGTCACCTCTTTGGCGACCCCATAGGTGGCGCCGCCGATGGTCCCGGCCACGTGCGTGCCGTGGCCGTTGCAGTCGCTCGCATCGGTGTCGTCGTCGACGAAGTCGTAGCCCCCGGCGACTCGACCGCCGAACTCCTCGTGATCGGCCCGCACGCCCGTGTCGATGACGTAGGCCTGCACCCCCACACCACTGGAGTCATACGAGTACGAGCCCGACAGCGGCAGCTTCCGCTGGTCGATGCGGTCCAAGCCCCACGTAGCCTCCGTTTGGGTGGTGTCGGCTGTCACGACCTGGTCTTCTTCGATGACGACGACGCGCGGGTTCCTGGCGAGTGCGGTTCGCTGCGCGTCGTTGAGCTGGGTGATCATGCCGGGGAAGACATGCGTCAGGACCCTGCCCACTCCTACGCCGCGCGCCTTCGCGGCCGCGGCCTCAGCTCGGGGGTCGACACCGTCACGGAACTGCACGATGTAGGTCTTGGTGTCGGTGCTCGGACCTGGTGCCGGCTGACCCATGGCTGTGGCCGGCAGCACCGCCAGGGGGATCGTCAGGACCAGCGCCGCGCACGTGCGTCGCCAAGTGGCCGTTCCCTTGTCGGAAGGGCGGTGATGAACTGACATGGTGTTCTCCCCATGGTTGAACCACACGGACGCTGTTGCCCGCCGATGTCGTCGCCCGGGTGCGCGGGACGATCTGGTCCTCGGGGAGGCTGCTCCGCTCGACTGGAGCGAGGCGGCGCCGCCCGGCGGCCACGAACAGATCACGCGGACTCCGACACCCTCAATTATCGCACCGCGGGGCCGAGTTTGGCCCGTACGAAGTTTCGGCGGTGGGCGGTTTTGTTCTTCGAGGGGGACCGCAGCCACACCCGAGACACTGAGCCGGATCCGGGGCTCCCGCGACACCGGGGGTGTGGGTAGGGTCGGGCCCAGAAGGCTCGACGACGAGGAGGGCGCAATGCCGTACCTGACCATTCCCGGTGACACCCCGATCCAGCTCTACTACGAGGACTCCGGTGGCGAGGGCCGTCCGGTCGTGTTGATCCACGGCTGGCCGCTCTCGGCCGAGGCCTGGGCTGCCCAGATCCCTGCCCTGCAGGACGCCGGGTACCGCACGATCGCCTACGACCGCCGCGGATTCGGGCGCTCCGACAAGGCGCCGGACGGCTACGAGTACGACACGCTGGCGTCCGACCTCAACCACCTGATGACCGAACTCGACCTGACCGACGCCGTGCTCGTCGGCTTCTCGATGGGGGGCGGTGAGGTCGCGCGCTACATCGGCACCTACGGTGAGTCGAGGCTGTCCGGCGCGGTGTTGGCCTCGGCGATCACGCCCGCGCTCTGCATCACCGACGACAACCCCGACGGCGGCATGCCGCTGTCCGGCTTCGGTGGTCTGCGCGACGAGTGCCAAGGCGACCGGGGCGCCTTCCTGGAGAAGTTCATGACCTGGTTCTTCAGCAACCCGTCGGAGATGACGATCAGCGACGACCAGTTCCGCGACGTGCTGAGGATCGCCGGACAGGGTTCCGACCGGGCCCTCCAGGACACGATCATCGCGTGGGCGACCGACTTCCGGGAGGACGTGGCGAAGTTCACCGTGCCGACGCTGGTCGTCCACGGGGATTCGGACAACAACGTCCCGTTCTCGGCGTCCGGCCGACGCGCGGCGGAGATGATTCCCAACTGCCGCCTCCACGTCGTCGCCGGCGGACCCCACGGCATCACCACCTCGCATGCGGACGAGTTCAACCGCGTGCTGCTGGAGTTCCTCGGTTCTCTCTAGCGCCACCCCGCCTGCGCAGGAACGCACGCGCCGGTAGCGTTCTCGCCATGCCTGCGCACGTGGAAGCCGACCCGTTCCATCCGGGCGCCTTCCGGGTGGTCGCCGGCGACACGGCGCAGTCGTGGGTCGATCCGGCCGACCCGCTGCGGATCGAGTTCGAGTACGTCCAGCGCATCGTCGAGGCGCTGGACGCCACGGTGCTGGGACGCCCTGACGCGGACCGGGTGCGGGTCGTCCACCTGGGAGGGGGAGGCCTGACGATCCCGCGCTACGTCACCGCCCGCCGTCCGGGCACGGCCCAGGTCGTGTGCGAGCCGGACGCCGACCTCGTCGAGGACGTCCGCCGCCTCATGCCCCTGCCGGCCTGCTCGGGGATCAAGATCAGGACGGTCGCCGGACGCGAGGGCCTGCAGGCCATGCCCGAGGACTACTTCGACGCCCTGGTGCTGGACGCCTTCGACGGGCCGCGCGTGCCGGCATCGTTGGCGACGGGGGAGTTCCTGTCCGAAGTGGCTCTGCGCCGGCGTCCGGGCGGGGTGTTCATCGCCAACATCACCGACCGTTCTCCCTTCGCCTGGTCGCGCCGGTTCGTGGCGGCGGTGCGGGACGTGCACCGCTCGATCCTCCTCAGCGCCGAGACGGCGGTCTGGAAGGGTCGCCGCTTCGGCAACCTCGTGGTCGTCGCCTCCGATGGGCGCCTGCCCGCGACCGAACTGTCGCGGCAGGCCGCGCGTGCGGCGTTCCCGTACCGGTACATCGCGGGCCGCGACGTGGTGGAGTGGATCGGGGCGGCCGTGCCGTTCACGGACGACGAGCAGCAGTCCTCGCCGGTGCCCAAGCGGGGGACCTGGTTCAGTTGACGGTGGTGGTGTCGGTGCCCAGCCCGTCCTGGGGTGCGTGGCCGTCGTTGGTCACGCCTGGCCGAAAGCCCAGGCGATGGGCCAGGGCGATCGCCTCGGCGCGATGGTGCACATCGAGTTTGGCCAGGATGTGCTGGATGTGGGTGCCCACGGTCTTGTCGGAGATCACGAGCTCGCGCGCGATCTGGCGCTGTGTCCGACCGGCCAGCAGTCGCGCCAAGATGTCCTGTTCCCGCGGGGTGAGCGCCCGGAACGTTGCGTCGGCGGCGGACGACGGTGGCCCGCGCCGGGTCGACCCTTCACCGGCACGGGAGACCGAGCGCTGGATGCGCCAGCGCACCTCCTCCGGGTGCAGGGGAGTGACGAGGTAGTCGTCGGCACCCAGCATGAAGCCGACCACGCGGTCCAGGGGATCGGTCCGTGTGCTCGAGAAGAGCAGGACGGGGATGCTGGAGTCGCGGTAGAGCAGTTCGCGGCAGAGGACGAGGCCACCGGACTCGACTTCCAGGAGGGCGGCATGGAGAGCGCGACAGGGGTGGTCCGGAGCGCTCGGCACCATCGCCTCGAGGGCGTCCGCCACCGAGGTGACGACGTTCACCACGAAGCCTTGGGTGACGAGTGCGGCGGCCAGCGAGGCGACCGAGGCTCGATGCTCGGCCAGGATCAGGATGTCCATGCGACCCCCGTCGAAACCCTAATGATCCACTGTAATGAGTGCCTACCGACAAAATCAAGTGATTGACCGATACCAACGCCGTCGTGACGCTCCTAGGTTCGACACACGGAGTGCTTGGCGCGACACCGTCGGTGTCCGGGCACCCCGCATGTCTAGGGGGACATCATGCACACACCACCCGCATCACCCCGACGCTCGCATACCAGCAGGGCCGGACGCCTGGCCGCCGTGTTCGTCGCGGCGGGCGCACTGGCCCTGGGCGGTTTGCAGCCGGCCTTCGCCACCCACGCCTTGGTGGGGCTGGCCGGCAGCAACTTCGAGATCGACGCCGACGCCAACCTCAAACTCGACGACCCGGCCCCGTCGATGGACTGGGCGACCGTCGGGGAGGCTCGCAAGGCGGACCTCCCCAGCGGTAGCGGTGACGACTCGTTCGGGCAGGGCGCGTCCGAGGACACGGCAGTGCCCACGGTCGTGGACGGCAGCATCCCGCCCAACAAGAGCGACCTGAAGACCTTCGGCACCTACCTCGAGGTGGCAGGCGCGACGAAGTTCCTGCACCTGTTCTGGCACCGTGTCCAGGACCCGACCGGCACGACCAACATGGACTTCGAGTTCAACCAGTCCTCCACGCAGAGCGCCAACACCATCACCCCGGAGCGCACGCAAGGCGACCTGCTGATCCAGTACGACCTCTCCAACGGCGGCACGCACCCGACCCTGTGGCTGTCCACGTGGGAGACGATGGACAAGACCAAGTGCCAGGCCTCGAACAAGGTCCCTTGCTGGAGCACGAAGAGCAACCTGAGTTCGGCGGGCATCGCGGCCGGCTCGATCAACACGTCGGCGATCCTCGACACTGACTCGGACGGGCTCGGTGCCATCAGTGCGCGCACGTTCGGCGAGGCGACGGTCAACTTCACCGCACTGATCCCGCCCGGAACGTGTACGTCGTTCGGCAGCGCCTACCTGAAGAGCCGTTCGTCCGACTCCTTCACCTCGGCGCTGAAGGACTTCATCGCGCCCCTGTCCGTGTCGATCAACAACTGTGGCTCGGTGCGGATCGTGAAGACCGACGACGCCAACGCGCCGTTGGCCGGCGCCGAGTTCACGCTGTACAAGGACCTGGGCACCATCGGCGGGACGCGCGACCCCAACGTCGACGTCATCACCGATCCGGTTCAGAAGTGCACCACGGGCAGCGCCGGTGTCTGCACGATCAACAGCGTCCTCTTCGGCACCTACTGGGTGGTCGAGACCGTGGTCCCGACCAACCATGACCCCGCTCCGGACACGGCGATCACCGTCACGACCGATCAGATGGTCACGGTGACCCTCGTCGACCCGCGGCAACGCGGCGTCATCGAGATCACCAAGACCGCCAAGCACTTCGGACGGACGCTCGCCACACCCACCGAGCCGAACCTGACCGCCACCTTCGAGGTGAAGAAGGGAAGCACGGTGATCATGAACGGCAGCTCCGGCACCTGGTCCACCGACGCCACCACCGGCAAGGTCTGCATTCCGGACCTGCTGTTCGGCACCGACTACACGGTCGAGGAGAAGTCCGGGCAGGCCGGCTACCAGCTCGAGGCAGGAACCAAGTCCGTGACGGTCAGCCAGAAGGCCACGTGCAGCACGGGGACGAAGGCGACGGTGAGCTTCGAGAACAAGCCGTTGTCCAACATCTCGGTGACGTTCACCCCCCAGGTGACCGGGGGTACCGCGGCCAGCATCGTCTGCCGGGATGCCACCGACGCCGTCCTCGGCTCTGACGCGACACCCGGTGGGACGGTCTTCGACGACACCGCCGAGGCGGTGACCAACCTCGTCGAAGGTACCTACACCTGCACCATCGTGATCGACCCGTAAGCGGTCGGTCCGGCCCATGGCCCGGCCCGCGGCGCCCCATGCCGCGGGCCGAGCCCCGTTCAGGGAGGAGGGGCACGGGTCGCTGGCATACTGACCGGGTGACCGAGACCGCACCCCGCCGCGCACTGCCCGAGGAGCGCGGGCGTCGCAGCGGGGCCCCGCGCAGGGGCGGCGGCCTGACCATCGCGGGCGTCTCGCTCCTGGTGCTGGGGCTCGGGGCCCTGGGGTGGTCGTCCTACGACCTGTTCTGGAACCCCTTGGTCGACCCGCAGGTGGCCGCGGCCGAGGCGTCCGACCTGCGGGACGAGTGGCAGCGGCCGGCGGCCGCCCAGCCCGTCCGACCCCTGCCCGGCGACGCGGTCGCGCTGATGCGCATCCCGAAGTTCGGGGCGGACTTCGAGCAACCGGTGCTGGCGGGCACCGAGCAACCCACGCTGAAGAAGGGCCTGGGCTGGTACGACGGCACGGCCGCGCCGGGGCAGGTGGGCAACTTCGCCGTCGCCGGCCACCGGGGGGCCACCGGGCCGTTCGCCCCCATCGTGGACCTCGCCGTCGGCGACCAGGTCATCGTCGAGACCCGGGATGCGACCTACACCTACGAGTTGACCAACAACCCCGCGGAGATGACCGTCAAGGACACCGACACGTGGGTCATCCAGCCGGTCCCGGGCAAGCCGGAGGTGCGGCCCACCGAGTCGCTGCTCACGCTCACCACCTGCCAGGACCTCTTCCGCTCGCCGGACCGCACGATCGCGTTCGGCAAGCTCGTGGCGACGCAGTCGAAGTAGGCTTTCGCCCATGTCCGACCGGGAAGATCTGATCAAGCACATCCTCGACCTCGCCGTGGTGCACGGGAAGGTCACGCTGGCGTCCGGCAAGGAGGCCGACTACTACGTCGACCTGCGCCGCGTCACCCTCGACGGCGTTGCGGCGCCCGTGGTCGGACGCGTGATGCGCGAGCTGGTCGCCGATTGGGACTTCGAGGCCGCCGGCGGGCTCACCCTCGGGGCCGACCCGGTGGCCGTCGCCATGCTGCACGCAGCCGCCGCGGACGGAGAACGCCTGGACGCGTTCGTCGTGCGCAAGGAGTCCAAGGCGCACGGCCTTCAGCGGCGCATCGAGGGCACCGAGGTGTCCGGACGACGCGTGCTCGTCGTCGAGGACACCTCCACCACCGGTGGCTCCGTCATGCAGGCCGTGGAGGCGGTGCAGGACGCGGGCGGCATCGTCGCGGGTGTGGTGACGATCGTGGACCGCAACACGGGCGTCCGGGAGCGGATCGAGGCCGCGGGCCTGCCCTACCGCTACGCGGTGGGGCTGGGGGATCTCGGATTGTCGTGATCGCCCGCTAGGCTGGCGCGCATGGAATGGATCGCCATCCCCCTGATCATCGTCCTGCTCGTCGTGGTCGGAGGCATCGCCTGGGCCGTGGGCGCCTACAACGGCTTCGTGAAGCAGCGCAACCTCATCCAGGAGTCCTGGCGGCAGGTCGACGTCGAGCTGAACCGGCGCTACGAGCTCATCCCGAACCTGGTGGAGACCGTGCGCGCCTTCGCGGGCCACGAGCGAAACACCCTCGAGGGCATCGTCCGGCTGCGCCAGCAGGCCCAGCAACTCGCGTCGGCCGAGCGGGGGGACGCCCCGTCCGCCCAACGCGCCGCGGTGGAGGAGCAGCTGACCCAGCAGGTGCATGGCCTGATGGTGCAGGTCGAGGCCTACCCCGAGTTGAAGAGCAACCAGAACTTCCTGGAGCTCCAGCGGCAGCTCGCCGAGACCGAGGACCGCATCGCGGCAGGGCGTCGTTACTACAACGCCAACGTGCGCAACTACAACACGCGGATCGAGTCGGTGCCGTCGAACTTCATCGCGAACTCGTTCAACTTCCAGAAGGCGACCTACTTCGAGGTCAACGACGCCGAGGTGCGCCGCGCTCCCGACGTCAGCTTCGGTGAGATCTCCTACCGGGGCGACGCCCCCGACTCGCAGCGCCAGTCCGGTCCGGCGTCGGTCCAGGGCTCGAACCCGAACGAGTTGCCCAACCCGCAGGCGGGGCGCGAGTCCCAGCCCCTCGACTTCGGCCAGCAGCAGCCGCAGCCGGCTGACCGCCCCGAGGGTGAGGGCTACCAGCCCCCGAAGTACAACTGATCCTTCCTTCTGAACGCCCGGTCCCGTTGGGGGCCGGGCGTTCGTGCTGTGTGGTCTCAGCGCCGACACTCAGGAATGCCACGTCCAGGGTGGATTCGCCACGCGTGCAGATGTGGCAAGCCTGAGTGTCGGGCCGTCCCAACCCGAGGGGCCCACCCTGGGCGTCGGCACCCGGCCGGCCGTCGTGGGCCTGCGGCAGACCAGGGCCAGGGTGCCAAGGGTCAGGGCGCAGGTCGCGGCGAAGAGGATGGAGACCCGTCTCGACCAGGTCGGCGGGCCGTTCCCGCTCCCTGAATCGAATGGACTATTCAGTACTGCGAAGACCCCGGCCGAAGTCGTCGAGGGACGCGTTCACGTCCTGCAGGAAGCGGAGGCAGGTGCGCAGGTCGTCCACCGAGTAGGACGCCATCGCCTCGGCGTGCACGCGGCCGAGGGGGCCGAAGAAGGCTCCGGCGACCTGGCGCCCGTGCTCCCCGAAGCGCAGCAGCACCCGGCGCCGGTCGGTCGGGTCGGCGTCCCGGTAGACGTGGCCGGACGCGGCCAGGCGATCGACGACGTAGGTGACCGCCCCGGGGGACACCTGCAGGTGATCGGCCAGCTGTCGGGCCGTGAGGGGGACCCCTTCGCGCTCGGCCCGGTAGATCAGCGTGAGAGCCCGGAAATCGGTGGTGTGCAGGTGGTGCTGCCCGGCGAACACGGTGCCGATGCGGTCGGACGCCAGCGCCAGGGCCTGCACCTGCGAGACCAGCGCCGTCACGAGGCCGTCGTGCGTCGTGGTCTCCTCGCTCATGGGGCGCATCGTACTCGCGAACGCCCGGGGGCCGTTCGGGGCAGGAGTATCGTCGCCGTTCGTGACCGATGCCCGCGAGGAGTTCGAGTTCCGGAAGATCCGGTGGATCTACTTCGGTCTGTTGATCGGCATGTTCACCAGTTCGATCAGCCAGACGGTCGTCAGCCCGGCGATCCCACGGATCATCGCCGACCTCGGTGGCGTCGAGTACTACTCGTGGCTGTCCACGATCGTCATGCTGGTGATGACCATCGTCACCCCGATCAGCGGGAAGCTGTCCGACATGTTCGGCCGCAAGCGGTTCTATGCGCTGGGCCTGATCATCTTCATGCTGGGCAACGTCCTGTCCGGCGTCGCGCAGTCCTTCGCCTGGCTGGTCGCGGCGCGCGCCGTCCAGGGGGCGGGCATGGGGATCCTGATGCCCCTGTCCCAGACGATCCTCGGTGACATCATCCCGCCCCGCCAGCGCGGAAAGTACGCGGGCTACATGGGGGCGCTCATGGGTGCCTCACAGGTGGCCGGACCGCTGATCGGCGGCTTCGTCACGGACGTCTCGACGTGGCGCTGGCTGTTCTACATCAACCTGCCCGTCGGATTCCTGGCGCTGTACCTCGTGGTGCGCTTCATGAAGATCCCGGAGCTGGACATCCCCCGTAGGGTCGACCACGCCGGCATCGCCACCATGACCATCGGTGTCAGCGCCGCCCTGCTGGGCATCAGCTTCGGCGGCACGCGCGGCTGGACCGACCCGCTGGTGCTGGGGTTGCTCGGGCTGGGGGTCGTGTTCCTCGTCGCGTTCGTCGTCATCGAGCGGCGGGCGGCGGAGCCGATCGTGCCGATGTCGCTGTTCCGCAACTCGATCTTCACGTGGTCGGTCATCGCCGCCAGCCTCATGAACATGGTGCTGATGATGCTGATCATCTACACGCCGGTGTACGCCCAGGGCGTCCTCGGGGTGTCGGCCACCGCGTCCGGCGCGATCCTCATCCCGATGAACGTGGGCCTGTTCGCCATGGGCATCGTGGTCGGCAACCTGACGACCCGGACGGGGCGGTACAAGTCGTTCGCCGTGGCCGGCGTGGTGCTGATGACCGTGGCGTCCGTGCTGCTGCTCCGGCTCGACGCGAAGTCCACCCCGCTGGAGCTCACCCTCTCCACGACGGTCATGGGCCTGGGCGTGGGCATGTCCTTCCAGATCTACACCTTGACCGTGCAGAACGCGGTCCAGCGCCGCGACCTCGGCCCGGCGACGTCGGCGCTCCAGTTCTTCCGGAACATCGCCAACACTCTGGGCACGGCCATCGCCGGCAGCCTGATGACGTCGCAACTCGTGACCAGCCTGAACTGGCGGATGACACCGCAGGCCCGGCACGAGGGGCCGCGCGGTGGCATCGACCCCAATGCCGTGCTCAACCCGTCCGCCATGAAGGACCTGCCCGACTCGGTGGCCCTGGTGCTGCGACTGTCCCTGTCGGACGCGATGCAGGCGATCTACGCCATCCTGCCGTGGTTGAGCATCGCGGTGCTCGCCACCACCTTGATGATCCGGGCGATCCCGCTCCGCGACTCGTTCGCGCCCGAGGAGCCCGGCCAGTCCGCGGGCATGAGCGCGGCCGACCCGCAGGCTCTCTCCCTGACCCCGGAGGAGCACCACGCGCGCAACAAGGAGCGCATGGTCGCGGCGCACCTCATCCTGCTCACCGAACAGGTCGAACGCCCCGAGAACGCGATCCTCCGGTCGGCTCTGGCCGAGTTCGGTGGGGGAGACCTGGAGCGCGGCCTGCAGTTGCTGCGGTCGACCTCGACCATGCTGCTGGCAGAGGATCCCGAGGTCATCGACGAGCACGAGTCGTTCGCCGTCGAACTGGCCGGCCACGGTCACCGGCAGCAGATGCTGAGCCCCGAACTCACCGCGCGCCTCACCGCGGTCGCGAAGCGGGTGGCGGAGGATGCCGGGGACACGGCGTCCTCCCACCCGACGAAACCGCGTCTGGACTCGGTCGAGGGGCTGGACAGCCACGCCCTCCAGCGCGCCGTGTGGATGCTCGACACCGCTCTGGTGGCTGACTCCGCCTCCCGCCGCTGGGTGGGGGAGGCCGCCGCCCGGGCGGGTGACGCATCAGGCGGCGTCGATCGCCTCCCGCTCGTCGGCGTACCGGTCCTCGAGCTTGGAGAAGAGCCACGAGGCCACGACGCCGGCGGCCAGCATGACGGCGCAGAAGGCGAGGAAGGCCCCCATGCCGAGCCCGGCCTTCCCGATGGCGTCCGGGGCGAGGACGACCGTCGGGAAGATCGCGATTGACGACCCGGCCACCATGCCGAGGATGAAGTGGTACATGCCCGCGTAGTGGTGGGAGAAGGCCCAGTTGGCCGCCTTGGCGAACAGGACGACACAGAGCGCCAGGCCGATGCCCAGCGGGATGAAGACGGTCGGGTCGAAGTCCTTGATACCCGCGGCCATCTTGTCGTAGAGCCCGAAGTAGATGAGGAAGTTCGAGGGGCTCATGCCCGGGACGATGACGCCCAGGCCGATGAGCGCGCCGGAACCCAGCCACACGGGGATGCTCGGCGGGACCTCCAGGTTGAGGCCGCCGCCCAGCAGCATGATGCCGAAGATCGCCGCGGCCGAGACCGCGAGGATGACCAGGTGCTTGGCGGTGCGACCCTTCTTGCCGGCCTGACGCCACAGGCTCGGGAAGGTGCCGATCACGAAGCCGATGAACAGGCAGACGAACGCGGCCTCGTAGCGGCCGAACGCGGCGGCGACCACGATCGAGAACAGGACCACGCCGATGATGCCGCCGATGCCCACGGGCAGGAAGTACTTCACCTGGCGCACGAAGTGCTTGAACGGGTTGGCGAGGAACTTGATCAGCGGGTCGTAGATCTTGAAGATCACGGCCAGCACGCCGCCCGAGAGGCCGGGCAGGATGAAGCCGATCCCGACCGCGATGCCCTTCAGCAGGCGGACCAACCAAGCGGCGACGTTGTCAGGGTCGTGCAGGTCGGTCGCGTCCGGGGCGCCCGGACGGACGGGGGTCTCTTCGGTCATGTGAGTTCCTCGATGCGCTGGGTGCGGGGGGATGGTTCGCGCTCAGGCTACCGTGGGCCGGTGAGCGAGATCGAGCCGGTTGCCGACCCGACGGAACCGTCGGTGGGTGTGGGCCCCCATCCCGAGCCATGGCCGGACGACCCGCGCCTCGACCCGGCGCTGCTCGCCGAGGGGGACCGCCGCAACGTCGTCGACGAGTACCGCTACTGGCGCCTCGAGGCGATCGTGGCCGACCTGGACACCCGCCGGGCGCCGCTGCACGTCGCGATCCAGAACTGGGAACACGACTTCAACATCGGGTCGGTCGTCCGCACGGCCAACGCCTTCAACGTCGCCGGCGTGCACATCCTCGGGCGCCGCCGTTGGAACCGGCGCGGCGCGATGGTCACCGACCGCTACCTCCACGTCCACCACCACGCCTCGGTCGCCGACTTCGTCGCCTGGGCGGACGCCGCGGGCGTCCGTCTGGTGGGGGTCGACAACCTGCCCGGCTCGGTCCCGCTGGAGACAGCCGCACTGCCCCGGGACTGCTGCCTGGTGTTCGGGTCGGAGGGACCGGGCCTGACCGATGAGGTCGTGGACGCCTGCGACCAGGTCGTCGCGATCACCCAGCACGGCTCGACGCGTTCCATGAACGCAGGTGCCGCGGCGGCGATCGCGATGTACCACTGGTCGCTGCAGCACACTCCGCCGGTGGGTGGGGGTGTCCGCCCGTAGACCGGGGAGCCGTCGGCCCCCCCATCTGCCGGGCCGGCGCGTGCTGGGTAGCATGGCGCCATGAGCCAGCCGACGCCTCTGCCCCAGGGGTGGGCGCCCCCACCGCGCGAGGCGCTGGACTTCCCGGTGTTCTTCGCCCCCGAACCAGCCGTCGAGCTCTACCGGCTCAAGCGCGGCCGCGTCGTCGGTCGCGTGATCGGCCTGGTGTTCTCCCTGGTCATCTGGGCCGTCATCGGGTGGCTCAACCGGGAGACCCTCGACGTGTTCTTCTGGTCGATCCTCGGCGTCAGCGTGGGCATCTCGCTCGCGTTCCTCGTCCACGCCATCGTGGGGACCGTCCGCATCAAGCGCGCTCTCGGACGCCTCCACGAGGGGCTCGCCCTGGGTGTCGGACGCGGAGGGCTCCACCTCGACAACTACCTGGCCTGGGAGGACGTCGACCACCTGGTCGCCGTCCCGGGCGGCGGCCGCGGCTCCGGACGCCTCGTGGTCGTCGCCACCAACGGCGCGTGGCGCGAGGTCCCGGTCGACTGGCTCAGCCACTCGCCCTCGGCCGTCGACTCCGCCGTCCGTGCGCTGTCGGGGAACCGGCACCACATCGACCTGACGCCGCTCGACGCCTGAGCCGGGGACCACCCCGTCCGGCCGAACCTGCGTCGCCCGTCCACCGTTCGAGCCGGGGGTGGCCGCGTGGGCGTCGAAGGGGGATTTGCGG
Organism: Propioniciclava sp. LT294; assembly: GCF_059516005.1. NCBI lineage: Bacteria > Bacillati > Actinomycetota > Actinomycetes > Propionibacteriales > Propionibacteriaceae > Propioniciclava > Propioniciclava sp. LT294. The sequence goes on along the minus strand of NZ_JCAKNG010000001.1, from coordinate 533,178 downwards.
TTGAATGGACGTGTTCGACGACGCATTCACCTAGGAGTGACAGATGCCCATTGCAACCCCCGACGTGTACGCCGAGATGATCGACCGTGCGAAGTCGAAGGGCTTCGCGTATCCGGCCATCAACGTGACCTCGTCCCAGACCCTCAACGCCGCCCTCAAGGGCTTCGCAGATGCCGGCTCCGACGGCATCATCCAGTTCTCGACCGGTGGCGCCGAGTACGGCTCCGGCCAGGGCGTCAAGGACATGGTGACCGGCGCCGTGGCACTGGCCGAGTTCGCCCACGTGGTTGCCCGCAAGTACCCGGTGAACGTTGCGATCCACACCGACCACTGCCCCAAGGACAAGCTGGACACCTACGTCCGCCCGCTGCTCGAGATCTCCCGCCAGCGCGTCGCCGCAGGTCAGGACCCGCTGTTCCAGTCCCACATGTGGGACGGCTCCGCCGTGCCGATGGCCGAGAACCTGCAGATCGCCGAGGAGCTCCTGAAGCTCACCGCGTACAACAAGCAGATCCTCGAGATCGAGATCGGTGTCGTCGGTGGCGAGGAGGACGGCGTCGCCAACGAGATCAACGAGAAGCTCTACACCTCTCCTGAGGACGGCCTGCGCACCGCCGAGGCCCTCGGCCTGGGCGAGAAGGGTCGCTACATGGCGGCCTTCACCTTCGGCAACGTGCACGGCGTGTACAAGCCGGGCGCGGTCAAGCTGCGCCCCGAGGTGCTGAAGGAGATCCAGGACGCCGTCGCCGCCAAGTACGGCAAGGACAAGCCGTTCGACCTCGTCTTCCACGGCGGCTCGGGCTCCTCGGAGCAGGAGATCGCGGACGCGGTGTCCTACGGTGTCATCAAGATGAACGTCGACACCGACACCCAGTACGCGTTCACCCGCCCGGTGGCCGGCTGGATGCTCGGCAACTACGCCGGCGTCCTCAAGATCGACGGCGACGTCGGCAACAAGAAGCAGTACGACCCGCGCGCCTGGGGCAAGGAGGCCGAGAACGCCATGTCTGCGCGCATCGTCGAGGCCTGCCAGGACCTGGGCTCGGTCGGTACGTCCGGCAAGTGAGTCTGACGGTCTGACCACGTCGGACGCCGCGGGTGCAGCCCATGCACCCGCGGCGTCCTTGTGTTCTCAGGAGCGGTGGAGGTCGTCCGCCACCGCGGCGGCGATGGAGCCGTCGAGGTTGCGGGGCGTCCAGCCCTCGGTGCGGACCCACTCCGAACGGCAGCCGGCGCAGGCGAAGACGTACAGCTCGTCGCGCGTCTCCCCGGTGGGGGACCAGTCACACTTCGACTGGCAGGGCTCTTGGTGCAGGGGGCGTGGCATGGTCCGATCCTCTCAGGTTCGTGGTGGAGGGGAGAGTCAACTCGGCTGGCGGTCGGCGATCCCGAACGTGATGGCTTGCATGGTGTGCAGCATCCCCCACCCGATGAACCGGTCGGTGAAGGGGGAGGCCGCGCGCCCGAGCAGGCCGAAGGTGCGGCGTCCGGCCGTACGGACGATGGTCGCGCCGCCCGCCGCGGGCGAGACCTCGAAGCGGTCATAGGTGAGCCGTTCGCCGGCATACCTTCCGTCGAGCGCCTCCTGCACCCAGGTGACCACGCGCCTGTCGCCCTCGGCCGCGGTCGTCACCGTCAGCCGGACCGTCAGTGAGTCCCCGCCCTTGTGGTGCCGGACGGTGCACCCGCCACCGGACACGTCGGCCTTCGTCGGGTCGTAGGACCACAGCTGCAGCAGGGTGGGGTCGGCCAGCGCGTCCGCCACCAGGCCGACCGGGGCCGACACGTACCGCCGGACGCGCTGGGCGCGGGCCGGGCCGGGCAGCAGGGTGGTGTCGGGGACCGCGCGCTCGGTGGTGTAGGGGTCGTCGGCGCCCGCCTTCAGGGCGGGCACGAGGCCCTGCGGGGTGACGCCGTCGGCGGCGACGAGGCGGCGGACCGTCCCGGAGGGTTCCTTGAGGAGGGCGACGAGGAGTTCGTAGGTGTCGGTCATCCCGGCGCCCTTGACGACCTCGTCGGCACGCGCGGTGGCCCTCCAGGCCGCGTCGCCCGCCTGCATGAAGTGGATCGGCGACGGCAGGTCGGCGACATCCACGCCCAGGGCTCCGGGATCGGCCGGGTGGGCGGCCCGGACTTGGCGGCGTGCGGAGGCCAGCGTGATGCCGTGGGTGCCCAGTAGTTGGGCTGCCGCCCCACCGACGGCGATGAGCCCGAGGTACAGGTGGTCGACGTCGACCTCGGCGGCCCGGAGCCGGGCGGCCTCGCGCCACGCGGCGGTGGTCCAGAGCGACGACAACGGGATGCTCATCGGGTTCCTCTCGTGCGGGAACGGTGGGGGCCGCCCCGGCGGCGGGCGGGGTCACCCATCGAGGGTAGTCCCCGGCAGCGATCTGCTTGCGGCTGGTTGCTAGCGTGAGCGCATGCAGATCGGACCGCTCGAGACAGGCGTCCTGCTCGTGGTGTTCGTCGTCGTGATGGCCATCATGGCGCGCGGGCGCCAGCCGAGCGTCGCCAGCAACCTCGAGGCCATCTTCGGGGAGCGCTCGATCACCGGCCCGGGGCACGAGGCACGCCTGTGGGCGCTCGCGACGCTGTTCGACGCCGGCGTGGACGCCGACTCGGACCCGCTCTACGCCATGAAGGTCCTGCGGGACGCCGAGCCCAGGCTCACGCCCTCATCCGCCAAGGCCCTCGTGGACGCCCTCAACCGCGCCTGATCGCCACTAGGCTGGCGTCCATGTCTGACGCGCGCACCCTGCTGCTGGCTGCCCCCGTGGGTCGAACCGAACTCCCGGTCGACGAGGCGCTGGCCGACATCGTGGCACTGGGGGAGGACTTCTTCCTCGACGTCGTGGCCAAGCACCCGGCGTCCTGCTTGGCCTGGGCACTCCTGGCCGAAGGGTCCCTGAGCGCGCGCACCGTGCAGGGCAACCTCTCCGCCTACGCCTTCGCCCGTACCGGCTACCACCGCGGTCTGGACGCCCTGCGCCGGGCCGGCTGGCGGGGCAAGGGTCCGATCCCGTGGGAGCACGAGCCGAACCAGGGGTTCCTCCGCGCCCTGTGGGCCCTGGCCTGCGCCGCGTGGCGCCTCGGCGAGCAGGAGGAGTACGAGCGGTGTGTGTTGTTCCTGCTCGAGGCGTCCGAGGCGGGCTACGTGGAACTCGCGCGGACGCGTCCGTTGTCCCTGTAGGCGAGATCCCCGGCGTCCAAACCGTGTTTCAGGTAGTCTGGCTCGGTAAGAGCCCGGGCAGCCTTGCGCCGGGCTTTCGCTTTGTGAGAAGGGGCAACGTATGCCTGGCATCGTCGTGATCGGGACCCAGTGGGGTGACGAGGGCAAGGGGAAGGCCACCGACCAGCTCGGCGACAAGGTCGACTACACGGTCCGCTACTCGGGCGGCAACAACGCCGGCCACACCCTCGTCGTCAACGGGGAGAAGTACGCGTTGCACCTGTTGCCGAGCGGCATCCTGAACCCGGGCATCCCGGTGATCGGCAACGGCGTCGTCGTCGACCTCGAGGTGCTGTTCAGCGAGATCGACGCGCTGGAGGCCCGCGGCATCGACACGTCCCGGCTCATCATCAGCGCCAACGCCCACATCATCACGCCGTACCACAAGGTGCTCGACAAGGTCACCGAACGGTTCCTGGGCAAGCGCAAGATCGGCACCACCGGCCGCGGTGTCGGCCCGGCCTACGCCGACAAGATCAACCGCGTGGGCATCCGGATCCAGGACCTGCTGGACGAGCAGCTCCTGCGCGACAAGGTGGCGGCCTCGCTGATCCAGAAGAACCAGCTGCTGGTGAAGGTCTACAACCAGATGGAGATCGACGCCACCGAGGTCGCCGACCACCTGCTGAGCTTCGCCGACCGTGTCCGCCCCATGGTGCGCGACGTCGCCCGCGAGCTGAACGACGCCCTCGAGGATGGCCGGCTCGTCGTGTTCGAGGGCGCCCAGGCGCACCACCTCGACGTCGACCACGGCACCTACCCGTACGTGACGTCGTCCAACCCGATCGCGGCGGGCGCCTGCACCGGCTCGGGCGTGGGCCCCAACAAGCTCGACCGCATCATCGGCATCGCGAAGGCCTACACGACGCGCGTGGGTGAGGGTCCGTTCCCGACCGAACTGCTCAACGAGGACGGCGACCGCCTCCGCAACGATGGCGGCGAGTTCGGCACCACCACGGGTCGCCCGCGTCGCTGCGGTTGGTTCGACCCGCTCGTCGTCGAGGCGGCCTGCACCTACAACGGCGTGACGGACGTGTTCCTCACCAAGCTGGACATCCTGACCGGCTGGGAGAAGATCCCCGTCTGCGTGGCGTACGAGGTCGACGGTCAGCGCGTCGAGCACTACCCCGTGATGATGGACGACATCGTCAACGCCCAGCCGATCTACGAGTACCTCGACGGCTGGACCGAGGACATCTCCGAGTGCCGCACCTTCGACGAGCTGCCCGCCACGTGCCAGGCCTACGTCAAGCGCCTCGAGGAGCTGATCCGCTGCCGGATCTCCGGCATCGGAGTGGGCCCCGGCCGTGAGCAGGCCGTGATGATCCACGACCTGATCTGATGCATCTCCTCCACGACGCCGACTGCGGGTTCTGCTCGCGGTCGGCGTCGTGGCTCTCTGCGCGCGGCGTCCCGGGGGTTCGGGCGGCGCAGTCGGTCGACCTGGCCGCCCTGGGCGTGGACGCCGTGCGTGCGACCCGTGAGATCCCGGCCGTGCTCGCGGACGGTGAGGTCGTGTACGGGGCTCGCGCGATCGGCGAGGCGCTGCGGTTCGGGCCAGCGTGGCTGCGGGTGGTGGGGTGGCTGATCCGGCGTCCGCTCGCCTGGCCGGCTGCGCTGGTCTACCGCGCGGTGGCCCGGTACCGGCACCGCCTGCCCGGTGGCACACGGGAGTGCCGGCTGCAGGGCGAACTCGTCGCCCACCGCACCGCAGCCTCGATAGGCTGACCCGGTGGCCCGTGAACTGAACGTCCTCGTCCTCGGCAGCGGAGGACGCGAGCACGCCCTCGCGCTCGCGCTGCACCGCGACCCCTCGGTGGTCGCCCTCCACTGCGCCCCCGGGAATCCCGGGACCGCCGCCCTCGCCACCAACCACGTGATCGACGCCGACGACGGCGCCGCCGTGGTGGCGCTGGCCCGCGCGTTGGGCGTGAACCTCGTCGTCGTCGGCCCTGAAGCGCCTCTCGTCGCGGGCGTGGCGGACGCCGTGCGCGCGGCCGGGATCGCCTGCTTCGGCCCGTCCGCCGAAGCCGCCGCCATCGAGGGCTCGAAGCAGTTCGCCAAGCAGGTCATGGAGGCCGCAGGCGTGCCGACCGCGGCGTCCGTCTACTGCGAGACGGTCGCTGAGGTGGCCGCGGCGATCGACCGCTTCGGCCCGCCCTACGTCGTCAAGCAGGACGGACTGGCCGCCGGCAAGGGCGTCATCGTGACGTCCGACCGGGACGCCGCGCTCGCCCATGCGGACGGGGCGCTTCCGGCCATCGTCGAGGAGTACCTCGACGGCCCCGAGGTGTCGCTGTTCGCGATCACGGACGGCGTCACCGCGCTGCCGCTGCAGCCCGCCCAGGACTTCAAGCGTGCGCGGGACGGCGACGAGGGCCCCAACACCGGCGGCATGGGCGCTTACACGCCGCTGCCGTGGGCACCCGAGGGGCTGGTCGACGCGATCATGCGCGACGTGGTCCAACCCACCGTCGATGAGATGGCCCGCCGCGGCACCCCCTTCGCCGGCCTGCTCTACGCCGGCCTCGCGCTCACCTCGCGCGGGCTGCGCGTGGTCGAGTTCAACTGCCGCTTCGGCGACCCCGAGACCCAGGCCGTGCTCTCGTTGCTCGAGTCGCCGCTGGGCCAGGTGCTGGATGCCGCCGCCACCGGGCGCCTCGCCGAGGTGGGGGAGCTGCGCTGGTCCCCGGATTCGGCGGTCGTGGTGGTGATGGCCGCGAACGGCTATCCGGGTACCCCCGACAAGGGCGGACGGATCAACGGCCCGCACGTGTTCGGCTGCGGCCCCGAGGGTATCGAGGGGGACGTCGTGCACATCCTGCACGCGGGCACCTCGCTGGTCGACGAGCACCTCGTCGCCTCGGGTGGCCGGGTCTTGGGCGTGGTCGGACGCGGTGCCGACCTCGGCGCGGCCCGTGCCGTGGCTTACGCGGCCATCGACGACTTGGACGCCCCGACCCTGTTCTGCCGGCGCGACATCGCCGAGCGGGCGGCGTCCGGCGGGATCCCCACCCCGGAGCTGTGAGCGCAGGCCTCCTGTGACCCCGGCACCCCGAGGGCGGCAGGTTAGGGACCGCGGCGTCCTTGGCGGGCCGCCGTGGGAGAATGTCGGGGTTGCCGAGTCGCCTGGAGTTGAGGAGCACCCATGACCGTCCCGAACGTGCTGGCCACCCGCTATGCGTCGCCTGCGATGCGCGACCTCTGGAGCCCTGAGCACAAGATCGTCGCCGAACGCCGACTCTGGCTGGCCGTCATCGAGGCCCAGCGCGACTTCGGGGTGGACTTCGGTGGGGCGGACGCCGACTCCGTGCTCGCCGACTACGCCAGGGTCCTGGACCAGGTCGACCTCGCTTCGATCGCCGCGCGCGAGCGCGTCACCCGGCACGACGTGAAGGCCCGCATCGAGGAGTTCAACGCCCTCGCCGGCCACGAGCACGTCCACAAGGGGATGACCTCGCGGGACCTGACCGAGAACGTCGAGCAGTACCAGGTGCTCGCCTCGCTGAAGCTGGTCCGCGAGCGGGTGGTCTCCGTCCTGGTGGCGCTGTCGCGTCTCGCCGTCCAGTACCGCGACCAGCCGATCGCCGGGCGCTCCCACAACGTGGCCGCCCAGATGACCACCCTCGGCAAGCGCTTCGCCACCGCCATCGACGAGTTGCTCGTGGCGTACGACCGCCTCGACAACCTCATCGAGCGCTACCCGGCCCGCGGCATCAAGGGCCCGGTCGGCACCGCGCAGGACATGCTCGACCTGCTCGGCGGCGATGCCGCCAAGCTCGCCGCGCTGGAGCAGCGGGTCGCCCAGCACCTCGGCTTCGAGCGTGTGCTCACCTCGACCGGGCAGGTCTACCCGCGCTCGCTCGACGTCGACGTGCTGTCGGCGCTGGTGCAGGTCGCGGCCGCGCCGAGCAACGTGGCGACGTCCATCCGGCTCATGGCCGGCGCCGAACTGGTCACCGAGGGCTTCAAGGAGGGGCAGGTCGGCTCGTCCGCCATGCCCCACAAGATGAACACCCGCTCCTGCGAGCGCGTCAACGGGCTCTCGGTCGTGCTGCGCGGCTACCTCTCCATGGTCGGAGAACTCGCCGGTGACCAGTGGAACGAGGGCGACGTGTCCTGCTCCGTCGTCCGCCGCGTGGCCCTGCCGGACGCCTTCTACGCCCTCGATGGCCTGTTCGAGACCTTCCTGACGGTGCTCGGCGAGTTCGGGGCGTTCCCGGCCGTCATCGAGGCCGAGCTGCAGCGCTACCTTCCGTTCCTGACCACGACGAAGGTGCTGATGGCCGCCGTCCAGCACGGCGTCGGTCGCGAGGTCGCCCACGAGGTCATCAAGGAGCACGCCGTCGCCGTCGCCCTCGACATGCGTCGGACCGGTCGCAAGGACAACGACCTGCTCGACCGCCTCGCCACTGACCCGCGCCTCGGCGTGGACCGCTCGGTCCTGGACGCCGCCGTCGCCAACCCGCTGGAACTCACCGGTTCCGCCGCCGCCCAGGTGCACGCCGTCGTCGAGCGCGTCCGCGCCCTGGCCGTGAAGCATCCCGAGGGCGCGGCGTACGCGCCGGGTGACGTGCTGTAGGGCTCGACGCGAGCGGGGCCGTCCGAAGGGGCGGCCCCGCTTCGTCTGTGGGGTCAGCCCTTCATCGACCCCGTGTGCGCGAGGCGCGTGTGGAACGAGAACGCGGTCTCCAGGTCGTGCGGGGTGTGCATCGGGCGGCCGTCCGCGGACGCCCGCGCGACGTACTCCTCCAAGAGCGGACGGTAGTCCGGGTGCGCGATGGCGATCATCTTCTTCGCACGGTCCCGCGGGGCCAGGCCGCGCAGGTCGGCGTACCCGTACTCGGTGATGACGACCATGGCGTCGTGCTCGGTGTGGTCGATGTGCGACGCGAACGGGACGATCGCGGAGATGGCGCCGTCCTTGGCCACCGACGGGGAGATGAACGAGCTGATGAAGCCGTTGCGGGTGAAGTCGCCGGAGCCGCCGATGCCGTTCATGATGCGCGAACCCGACACGTTGGTGGAGTTGATGTTGCCGTAGATGTCGGCCTCGATCATGCCGTTGGTCGCGATCAGGTGGACGCGGCGGATGACCTCGGGGTGGTTCGAGACCTGCAGCGGACGCGTGATGATGTACTTGCGGTAGTGGCCCGCCTTCTCGTTCATCATGTGCGCGTAGTCGGGCGACAGCGAGAAGGACGTGGCGGAGGCCACCGTCATCTTGCCGGCGTCGATCAGGTCGACCATGCCGTCCTGGATGACCTCTGTGTAGGCCTGGATGTTGGTGAACTTCGAGTTGAGCAGGCCCGCCATCACCGCGTTGGGGACGTTGCCGACGCCCGACTGCATGACGTACTCGTCGTAGCGCAGGCGGCCGGCGGCCACCTCTCCCTCCAGGAAGTCGAGGAAGTGGTTGGCGATCTGCTGCGAGATGTCGTCCACGGGCTTGAAGGGCGAGTTGCGGTCCGGGGAGTCGGTGTGGACCACGGCGACGACCTTCGAGGTGTCGATGTCGATGTGGGTCGTGCCGACACGGTCACCGGGCAGGTTGATCGGCACCGGGCCGCGCTTGGCGCCACGCGGGATGCGGAAGATGTCGGCCATGCCCTCCAGGTCGAGGGACTGCCACGCGTTCACCTCGATGATGATCTTCTTGGCCTGGTCGAGGAACTCGACGTTGTTGCCCACGCCGGACGACGGGATGATGTGCCCGTCCTCGGTGATGCGGGTGGCCTCGACGATCGCGAAGTCGAGGTCACCGAAGAAGCCGTCCACGACCTGGCGCGACGAGTGCGACAGGTGGATGTCGGAGTACTTCATCTCGCCGGCGTTGATGGCGTTCCGCATGGCCGGGTCGGACTGGTACGGCATCCGGAAGCGGATGGCCTCGGCCGCGGCGAGGACGCCGTCGCAGTCGGGGGCGGTGGACGCGCCGGTGAACAGGTCGATCTGGTAGGCCTCGCCCCGGTCGTGGTGGTCGACCGCGTTGTTGGCGATCGCGGTGGGCAGGGCCTTCGGGTAGGCCGCGCCGGTGAAGCCGGACATGCCGACCTTCGCACCGTGCGGGATGAGGGCGGCCGCGTCACCGGCGGACATGACCTTCGACCTGAGGGCGGCGTTGCTGATGCGTTCGGACATCGATGTCTTCCTAACGTCGTAATGGTGTCGTGGGGCTGGCCCGGCACGTCGGGGCCGAGGCTACCCAAAGACGTCGCCGCCCACGAGGCCCCCCCGGGCTGACGGGGCGGCACGGACCCCGCCCGCGGACGGCGAAAGGCGCGGCCGCACGCCCGTCGCCCGACGAAATGTAATCGCATGGTTACTCTTCCGGGCGCTTCGCGGGGCAGACAGCGCCCCCGTTGAGTGGGTAGGTTCGGGCCCATGTCGCAGCCGTTGGTCGTCCTCAAGGACGTGAACAAGCACTACGGGGACATGCAGGCCCTGAAGCAGGTCAACCTCACGGTGAACAAGGGCGAGGTCGTCGTGCTGATCGGTCCGTCCGGTTCGGGCAAGTCGACCCTCATCCGGACGATCAACCGCCTGGAGACCATCACCGACGGGACGATCACGATCGACGGGCAGAAGCTGCCGGAGGAGGGCAAGCAGCTCGCGAGGCTGCGCTCCGACGTGGGCATGGTGTTCCAGTCGTTCAACCTGTTCGCCCACAAGACCATCCTCGAGAACGTCACGCTGGGTCCCATCAAGGTCCGCAACATGAAGAAGGCCGACGCCGACAAGCGCGCGATGGAACTGCTCACGCGCGTCGGGGTCGAGGCCCAGGCGAACAAGTACCCCGCCCAACTCTCGGGGGGCCAGCAGCAGCGCGTGGCCATCGCCCGTGCGCTGGCCATGGACCCCAAGGTGATGCTCTTCGACGAGCCCACCTCGGCGCTCGACCCGGAGATGATCAACGAGGTGCTGGACGTCATGATCCAGCTCGCCAAGGACGGGATGACCATGGTGGTCGTGACCCACGAGATGGGCTTCGCCCGCAAGGCGGCCAACCGGGTGGTCTTCCTCGCGGACGGCCAGGTCGTCGAGGAGGCGACCCCCGAGGAGTTCTTCAACCACCCGAAGTCGGATCGCGCCAAGGACTTCCTCGGCAAGATCCTGACCCACTGATCCCACCGCCCGGCACCGACGCCGCAGCGGTTCCCACCACCGGAAACCCAGGAGGAACCTTGATGTTCACACGACGACTGATCGCAGGCGCGGCCGCGGCCGGCCTCGCCCTCACCCTCGCCGCCTGTGGAGGCGGCGCCGCTGCGCCGGGAGGCGCCGCTGCCCCCGGCGGGGCCGGCGGCGCCCTCAAGATCGGCATCAAGTTCGACCAGCCGGGCCTCGGCCTGCGCGAGGGCTCGAACTACACCGGCTTCGACGTCGAGGTCGCCAAGTACGTCGCCAAGGAGCTCGGCCACCAGGAGAAGGACATCACCTGGGTCGAGTCGCCGAGCGCCCAGCGCGAGACCCTCATCGAGACCGGCCAGGTCGACCTGATCTTCGCCACCTACTCGATCACCGACAAGCGCAAGGAGCGCGTCTCCTTCGCCGGCCCGTACCTGATCGCCGGCCAGGGCCTGCTGGTCCGCTCGGACGAGACCGCCATCACCGGTCCCGACACGCTCGACGGCAAGAAGCTCTGCTCGGTCACCGGTTCCACGCCGGCCCAGAAGATCAAGGAGCAGTACCCGGGCGTGCAGCTCCAGGAGTTCGGGACCTACTCCGAGTGCCTCCCCGCCCTGATGTCCAAGGGCATCGACGCGGTGACCACCGACGACACGATCCTGGCCGGCTTCGCCGCCCAGCCCCAGTACGCGGGCAAGCTCAAGCTGGTCGGCGACCCCTTCACCAAGGAGAACTACGGCGTCGGCCTGAAGAAGGGCGACACGGCGCTGTGCGAGAAGGTCAACGCCGCGATCACCAAGATGATCAAGGACGGCGACTGGCAGAAGGCCGTCGACAAGACGCTCGGCCCGGCCAACTACAAGCCGGGCCCCGGCAACCCGCCCACCCCGGCCGCCTGCTCCTGATCCAACCTGACGAGGTGGGCATGCCGTCCGGGCATGCCCACCTCTGTTGGGAGAACACCGCCCGCACCAACCCGGAGGACGCATGATCGACATCCTCACGAGGTACGACATCCTCGGAGCCTTCTGGATGACCGTCCAGTTGGCGCTGTGGTCCGCCCTCGGCTCACTCATCCTCGGAACGATCCTCGCGGTCATGCGGGTGTCGCCCGTCAAGGTGCTGCAGGCGTTGGGCGCGTTCTACGTCAACGTCGCCCGCAACACCCCGCTGACGCTGATCCTGGTCTTCTGCGTGCTGGGCGCCCTCTACATCCTCCAGCTGTCGCCGGTCCCCGAGTCGTTCCCCCAGGCGGTGAAGGTGTACTGGTGGGCCATCATCGGCCTGTCGGCCTACCACGCCTCGTTCGTGTGCGAGGCCCTCCGCTCCGGCGTCAACACCGTCCCCGTCGGTCAGGCCGAGGCCGCCCGCGCCATCGGCCTCACCTTCGCCCAGTCGCTGTCGGAGGTCATCCTGCCGCAGGCGTTCCGGGGCGCGATCGCGCCGCTCGGCTCGGTGCTGATCGCCCTCATCAAGAACACGACGGTCGCCGCCATCATCGGCGTTCCCGAGGCGTCCGCCATCATGCGCACGATCATCGAGAACGAGACGGGCAGCCTGCTCGTCTTCTTCATCTTCGCGCTGGGCTTCGTCATCCTGACGCTCCCGATCGGCGTCGGGTTCACCTCCCTCTCGCGTCACCTGGCGGTGAAGCGATGAGCGCGCAGGCGGTCCTGTTCGACGCGCCGGGTCCCAAGGCCCGCCGCCGGCACGCCATCCTGACGATCGTCGGCGCTTTGCTCGGCTTCGGGATCCTGGCCGCCCTGCTCTGGAAGTTCTGGGTGCAGGGCCAGCTCGAACCGGCCCTCTGGAGTCCGTTCCTGATCGGCGACACGTGGACCCAGTACATCCTTCCCGGCCTGTTGAAGACCCTGCAGGCGGCGGCCGTGTCGGTCGTGTTCGCCATCGCCTATGGCCTGGTGTTCGGTATGGGCCGTCTGTCGCAGGTGGGGCTGGTGCGCTGGATCTGCGGCGTCATCGTCGAGTTCTTCCGGTCCGTGCCGGTGCTCATGATGATGATCTTCGCGTTCTTCTACCTGGCACGCACCCTGCAGATGCCGGGGGCCGAGGCGTCCTTCTGGGCCGTGGTCATCGCGTTGACGCTCTACAACGGGTCGGTCATCGCCGAGCTCGTCCGCTCCGGCGTCCACCAGTTGCCCAAGGGGCAGGGTGAGGCCGGACTGGCCGTGGGGCTCACGCCCGGGCAGACCCTCCGTTCGATCCAGTTGCCGCAGGCCCTCACCGCGATGCTGCCGGCCCTGATGAGCCAGCTGGTCGTGGTGCTGAAGGACAGCGCCCTGGGCACCGCGATCACCTACCCCGAGCTCATCGCCGCCGCACGTCAGCTGGGTTCCCGCTACGGCAATGTGGTTCCGGCCTACATCGTCATCGCGCTCCTCTTCATCCTGCTGAACTGGCTGCTGACCCTCGCCGCGCAGTTCGTCGAGCGCTGGATCAACCGCCGCGGCCACGTGGCCGCGCCGGCCGCGACGGCGGCGTCCAACCTCGTCCAGGGTGGCGCTGCACCGGGTGAGTTCGGCGCCGACATCGCCGACGCCGTCGAGGAAGACTTCCATGGGCGGCGCGAGGCCTGGCGGGAGGACCACCACCAGCGGAAGGGCTGACCCGTCGGCTCAGGTGGCCCGCGGCCACGCGAGCGGTGCCCGGGAGGTGAACTCCCGGGCGCTGCCGTCCTCGGGGTCGGTGAAGGCGAGCGTCCGTGCGACGAGCCTGAGTGGGTTGGCCCGGTCCTCGGGGTCGTCGCGGACGACGGGGTAGAGCGGATCGCCCACGATGGGCGCGCCGAGTGCGTTGAGGTGGGCGCGCAGCTGGTGCGTCCGGCCCGTGGTGGGCTCGAGGAGGTAGCGGCCGAGGGTGCCGCGTCGCTCGACGAGGGTGATGCGGGTCTCGGCGTTCGGCGGTTCACCGGGGAGTTCCTGGACCTGGAGTGAGCCGCGACGCTTGATGAGGTGGCTGCGCACGACGCGGGACCCGGCCAGCTCCGGGGGCGCGGGGGCGAGTGCCTCGTAGGTCTTGCGCGCCTGCCGCTGGGCGAAGAGCTCCTGGTAGGCCGCCCGGTACCGGGGATGAAGGGTGAACAGCAGGACGCCCGCGGTGAGGCGGTCGAGTCGATGCGCCGGGGCGAGGTCGGGAAGGTCGAGTTGCCGGCGGAGCTTCACCAGCGCGGAGCGGTTGACGTGGTCGCCGCGGGGGATCGTGGCCAGGAAGGGGGGCTTGTCGACCACGACGATGCGGTCGTCGCGGTGCAGGACGATGAGGTCCTCCGGCTCCGGATCGACCGGCGGGTCCTTGTGGAACCACACCAGGGTGGCCGGGGCATAGGGCGTCCCGGGCCGGAGGGGGCGACCCGCGGCGTCCACGAAGCGCCCCTGGGTGAGCCACTGCTCGACGGGGACGCGCGGCGGCAGGCGGTCGCGCAGGAAGGCGTCCAACGTCGGCCACGGTGCCGGAGCGTCACCCACGCGCGCCGGCGTCCGAACCCAGACGGCGTCCAGTCCGTCCTGTTGCGCCAGGGGCGGACGCGCCCGACGCCGTCCCATCGGTCAGCCGGCGGAGGTGTCGCGCAGGAGCCAGGTGACGGCCTGCGCGCCGGTCCAGCCGTCGGGGTATGCGGCCTGCAGGCCCCGCGCGCCATCGAGGTCGGAGCCGAGGGTGATGGCGGGCACCTCCACGTAGCCGTCCTTGCGGCGCTGCGGCATGCCGATGTTGGCGAACAGCGCGTTGCACAGGCACTTGCGTCCGACGGTCTCGGACTCCTCGCCGCCCTTCTTGACGAACATGTGGACCGGCTCGGAGGCGCAGCGGTACACGATGGTGCCGTCCGGGCGCTCGGCGGGCTGGCGCAGGTAACCGAGGTCACAGATCCGGTTGCGGGCCTCGTAGACGGGCTGCTCCGACAGGGTGCCGCCGAGGTGGGCGACCTTGAACGGGAACCCCGTCGGAGAGGCGAGGGCGTCGTTCTTGACCTGGAGCGTGCCGGCGCGGAGCTCGTCGAGCAGCTCACCGCGGATCTCGTCGGTGAGGCCCGACTCGGACGCGAGCGCGAAGATCGTGCCGCACTGGACGCCCTCGGCGCCGGCCTTCAGCGCCGTGGCGACCTTCTCGGGCGTTGACCACGCGCCGGCCAGCCAGAACGGCAGCCCCAGCGCGACCATCTTCGCCACGTCGGCCTCGTCCTTGGCGGAGTAGATGGGTTCGCCCTGTTCGTTCAGCGTGAGCTTGCCCCGCGGTGGGGCGCTGTGCCCGCCGGCGACGGGTCCCTCGACCACGAAGCCGTCGGGGCGGATCTCGGGGTCGCGGGCCAGGTAGCCGCCCAGCACGTGCAGGGAGATGATGGCGAGGAAGTGGGGTCGCCGGAGGGTGGGGAGCTGGTCGCCGAGGTAGGTCTTCGGATCGAGGACGGCCGTGTGCGTCTTGGTCTGGTCCTCGACCTCGATGGTCATCCGGCCGGGGCGTCCGGCGGCGAACTCGGTGAGGACGCGGGGCATCTCCTTGGGGATCCCGGCGCCCATGAGCACATAGTCCACGCCGGCGAGCATCGCGCCGAGGGTCGCGGACAACGTCGCGGTCTGGATCTTCTGGAGGAAGTTGATGCCCACCACGCCGTCGTGGCCCTCCTTGGCCAGCCAGACCTCGGCGAAGTTGCCCACCAGGCTCAGCTCGATGGCCGGCCGGGTCGGTGCGATCGTGAGGGTGGGGTGCGGGCGATAAGGCTGTCCCTCGGCGCGCCCCTCAGGGAGGAAATAGGTAGCCAGAACGCGCTCGGCGATCTCGGGGAAGGGGAAGTGCGCGAGCGCCCGGCGGACGTGACCGCCCGGGTCCCCGTCCTGGAGGACGCGGGCGACGACGCCGTCGAGGGCGGTGCCGGACACCACCCCCAGCTGGCCGCAGCGTGCAACCGCATTGGCGAGTCGCCAGGAGGAAACGGCCACGCCCATCCCGCCTTGGATGATCGTCGGGTGCTGACTAGCCATGATGAATCCTCCGGGTGTGTGACACGGTTGAACCTACGCTAACGTAGGTTAGAGCTCCTGAAAAGCGCTGGTGACCTGTTGCAGGAAGTGTCTCGGTTGCGCGGCCCTGGGGTTCGGGTTTCGGTCGGGTTGGTTGAGTTGTGGTGGGTTTCGGGTTGCCGTGCTGCTGGGTCACGACACTCAGATTTGCCGCATCTGCGCCTCTTGGGAAGCCCGACACTCAGGTTCGCCACATGGGAGCGCGTGGCAAACCCGATCAGATGTGGCAAGGCGACGCATGGCTCCGGACGCCGTCACGCGGCACGCCGGACGCGGCTCTGGAGCACTTCCTTGTGGATCACGTGTCTCAGTGTGGCCGGGTGGTCCAACTCGGCCCACATCACCCGGACGAAACCGTAGCCCTGGCTGCGGATCCAGTCCTCCCGGCGCTTCTCGTCGACGAGCGCCTTCTTGCCCTCGATGCCCTCGTACTTCTGCTCGCCATCGAACTCGAGTGCCACGCGCCCGTCGATCAGGAGGTCGACCCGGTGCCCCGAGCCCGGGCCGCCGACGTTGACCTGGGGGTCGAAGGAGAAGGGGCCCGCCGCGACGATGGCGCGCAGCCGCGACTCACCGGGTGACTCGGCACGCCCGTCCGCCAGTTCGACAGCGCGCCTGGCCGAGCGGACCCCGCGACGGAGGCGTCCGCTCTGGAGGAGGGCCGAGAGTTCGTCGGTGGTGACGAGTCCCCGGTGGAGGGCATGGTCCATCGCCACCAAGCCGCTGGCGAGGCCGAACCGGGCCGCGACCTGGCACAGGGCGAGGGGGAGCGCAGCGACCCGGTGACGATCGACGGTCACGATCTGGTCGCCCGGACGGAGGACGTGGCGGTGGACTGTCTCATGCGCCTTGCTGCTCTTGCGTGGATCGAGGAGGTGGATCTGGCTCCACGGGACGCCGTACAGGTTGATCCCGTGCACGGCGAGCGCGGAATGGTGGCTGGCCGCCGAGAAGGGGTCACCGTCCAGGATCCCGCGGGTCACCAGGGCGTGGCGTGTCTCCCGAGTGTGGTTGTCGGGCAGCGGCAGGTAGATACCGCGGACGCTGCGCCTCAGCTCCCCGGCCCTGGTCAAGCGGGTGAGTTCCTGACGGTGGTGGCCCAGGGCCTTGGCGTCCGCGGCGGAGACGTAGCCCTGTCGGCGGGCCAGGTCGAGCATGTCGTTCATGGCCGGACGATGGGCGAACGAACCCGATTCCGGGCAGCGACCTTCGGCGCTGTGGACAACTGTCACGCATGTCGGCGGGTGTCCACAGGCGTGCCGAGCGGCCGGACGATCCCTGGGGGCGCCCACGCAGCGGTTTGCCACATCGGGCGGGTTTGCCACGCGCTCAGATGTGGCAAGTCTGAGTGTCGGGCCCCCACCCGCCCGGCCCCCACCTGCCCGGCCCCCACCCGCCCGGCGGGCACACGCCGACACCACGGCGACGAGGTGCCTACGGCGTACAGATCAGGTGTGCCACGAGGGCTGTCCAGCCGGTTTGGTGGGACGCCCCGAGCCCGGCCCCGGTGTCGCCGTGGAAGTACTCGCTGAACGTCGGGTGCTCAGCCCACAACGGGCCCGTGGGCTGGTGGTAGGGGTCACCCGGACGGCGGCCGTCCGGGCCCGGGCGGAACAGGTCGACCAAGCGACGTTCGACGTCGTAGGCCGCTTCCTCCAACGAGACCCAGTGACCCGAGCCCTTGGGCAACTCGACCGAGACATCCTTGCCCGAGGCGCGCGCGTACGTGTGCAGCGCATCGATCAACAGGACGTTCACCGGGAACCACACGGGACCGCGCCAGTTCGAGTTGCCCCCGAACATCGGCGAGTTCGACTCACCGGGGACGTAGGAGATCGGGATCCTCCGGTCGCCCACCTCGGCACAGTGGTCCGGCCCGTGGGCCGCCGACAGCGACCGGATCCCGTGCGGCGACAGGAACTCACCCTCGTCGAACATCCGGGTGAGCAGGCGCTGCAACCGGTCCTTGGGCACGACCGCGAAGGTCAGCTCCTGGTCGCCACCCTCGGGGGTCGACGTCAGCACTTGGGCCAGCCGTCCGGGGAACCGTCGCTGCAGCCAGCGCAGGCGCGCGGTGTAGTCGGTGAGTTCGTGCGCGACCCAGTCCGGCGCGACCGTGACCGCCATCAGGGGAAGCAGCCCCACCATCGAGCGGACCGCCAGCTTGTGCGACTCGTGGCCGACGTCATCGACGAGCACGTCGTAGAAGAACCCGTCCTCGTCGTCCCACAAGGCCGTCGCCTCGGGCCCGAAGGCGTCCATGGCCTCGGCGATCGCGACGAAGCGCTCCGTGAAGGTGGTTGCGAGGTCGTCCCAGGCGTCGTCACGCCGGGCCAGCTCCAAGGTGATCTTCAGCATCGAGAGGCAGAAGAAAGCCATCCAGCTGGTGGCGTCGGACTGCTCGAGCTCCCAGCCCGGGGGCACGTCGTGCGACCGGTCGATCACGGAGATGTTGTCCAGCCCCAGGAATCCGCCCGAGAACAGCTGCGTCCCGTTGAGGTCGGTCCGGTTCACCCACCAGCCGAAGTTCAGCAGCAGCTTTGTCCCGATCCGCACCAGGAACTCGTGGTCCCAGCCGCCGTCGGCCAGGAACACCTGCCATGCCGCCCAGGCGTGGACCGGTGGGTTCACGTCGCCGAAGTCCCACTCGTAGGCCGGCAGCTGGCCGTCGGGGTGCTGCGCCCACTCCCGGCACATCAGGATCAGCTGGTTCTTGGCGAACGCCGGGTCGACATGGGCCAGCGCCACGCAGTGGAAGGCGAGGTCCCACGCGGCGAACCACGGGTACTCCCAGGCATCCGGCATCGAGATCACGTCGGCGAGGTAGAGGTGCTTCCAGCCGGCGTTGCGCGCCCGCGGGGGCGGGGGAGCGGCGTTGGGGTCGCCCTCCTGCCATGCGGCGACCGGATAGCGGTAGTGCTGGCGCGTCCACAGCAGGCCGGCGAAGGCCCGGCGTGCGATGAGGACCTCCTCGTCGTCGGCCTCCGCCGGGATGACCGCGGCGTAGAAGTCATCCGCCTCCGCCCGCCGGTTCTCCAGGACGGAGGCGAAGGAGCGCCCGAACGGCTGCCCCTGGAGCGGCTCCTCGCGCAGCCGCAGGTCGACGGTCACGCTCTCGCCGGGTGCCACGGCATCGAAGTGGTAGCGGAACGCCACCTTGGTGCCGGTCCCGGCGGGGTTCAACAACGACGGGTCGCCGTGCACGATCGCCCGGTCGATGGCCGACTTGGGGTGCGGGCACCGGCGCGGGGTGTTCCAGGTCAGCTCGTCGTCCGTCTCGTTCTCGCAGAAGAGGACCTCCGGCTCGCCGTGGCCGTACAGGTGGTAGCGCCCCAGGAAGCCGTGTGTCGCCTCGACCGCCACCACGCCCCCGGGGGTCAACTCCGGTGGGTGCACCTGCCGGATCGCCGGACGCCGCTCGTCGCGTCCCCACGACCAGGTGTTGCGGAACCACAAGTGCGGGACGAGATCGAGCGGGGCGGCGTCCGGGCCGTGGTTGGTCGCGGTGATCCGGATGCAGATGTCGTCCGGGGAGGCCTTCGCGTGGGTGGTCACCACGTCGAAGAAGCGGTCCTCGGCCAGGATCCCCGTGTCGGCCAGTTCGTACTCGAGCTCGTCACGCGTCCGCGCGGCGCTCCCGGCGACCAGGTCGGCGTACGGGTAGGCGGCCTGCGGGTAGCGGTACAGCTGTTGGGCCCAGGAGTGGGTGGGCGTGGCGTCGAGGTCCCACCAGAACTCCTTGACGTCCTCGCCATGGTTGCCCTGCGGGTTCGTGACGCCGAACCAGCGCTCCTTGAGGCGGTCGTCCTGGCCGTTCCACAGCGCGACGGCCAGGTTCAGGAATCCGTAGCGGTCACACAGCCCGGAGATGCCGTCCGCGCCCCACCGGTACGCCCGCGTGTGGGCCTGGTCGAACGGGAAGGACGCCCACGCGTTGCCGTCGGCGGAGGAGTCCTCGCGGACGGTGCCCCACTGTCGTCCCGAGAGATAGGGCCCCCACAGGCGCCACGGATCGTCATCGGTCGGCGCTTCGGCAAGGCGGCGGTGCTCGGCGGTGGTTTGGGGCGCGCGCTTGGGTCGCATGCGTTCACCCTAGTCGCGCGCCATCCGTCCCGGCAGTGAGCACGCAGGCGCCCGGTTCGGCGAACGGTTCCAGGTGGACGTCGGCACCCGGCCCGAGCGCCCCCTCGACCAGCCCCTGGTGGATCGCGCAGATCACATCGGGGTGCGTCCGGACCGAGTCCAGGATCGGGCAGGTCAACAGGCGCACCGTCGCCGGCGACGCCTCATCGGTGACGGGGGTGAACCCCAACTCGTCCAGCACCTCGACCAGCGACCGCCCGTCCTGCGCGCGGCGGGCACCCCAGGACCGGCCGATCGCCCGGGCCTCCGCCACGGCGTCCGGCCGGTCGGCGAGGCGGGACGCGAGGGCGTCGACCAACTCGGCGTAGGCGGAATCGCCGGACTCCGCGGACAGGGCCCGGCGTCCCGCGGTCGTGATGGTCCAGGCCTGGGCGGGGCGTCCCCGCCCACCGGGGGACAGGGACTCGACGGTCGCGTGCCCCGCCGAGACCAGGGCCTCCAGGTGCTGCCGGGTCGCGTTCGGGTGCCCCCCGAGGTGGTCGGCGAGCGTGGCCAGGAGAGCCTTCGGGCCACGTTCCGCCAGCGCCCGGGCCACCCGCGCCCGCGCGGGGCTCAGCGGCTCCGCCGGTGCGGGAGCCGGGCCGAGTGCCGGGATGTCCATGGCGGGAGTCTACTCGAATATTTACACATGAGGGTGTATAAATATCGGTGAGGGCGGCCCCTCAGTGGACTCAGAGGGGCCGCCCCTCCCTGTCACCTAGGAGGAGAACCATGACCGACCTGAACATCACCGAGAAGAAGGGCGGCTGCACCTGCGGGCACCACGACGAGGACCTGCCGGTCCTCGACGCGCGCGTGATCCCGCACGCCATCCGTCACGCCTCGATCCTCGGCGCGGTCGCGTCGCTGACCCCCGGCCGTGCGCTCGCGCTCGTCGCGCCGCACAACCCGCTGCCGTTGCTGGCCCAGATCAAGGAGGCCCACGGCGACGCGATCGAGGTGTCCTACCTCGAGGAGGGCCCCGAGGCCTGGACGCTCAAGCTCGCCCGCGTCTGATCGGCACGTGATCGCGTGAGTCCCACCCAGGCGCCCGCCCCGCCGCGACCCACGGCGTCCGGCCGGCGCCCCGCGCGCGGCCGGGTCGCCCTGCTGGCGCTCGGCGGGGCCTGCCTGGTCGCGGGACTCGACGCCGCCCTGCTCGCCGTCGGCGTGTGGGCACCCGTGGACGCCGCGCACCTGCCCGGCGTCCACGGCATGGTGATGGTGCTCGGATTCATGGGCACCGTGATCGCTCTCGAGAGAGCCCAGGCGCTACGGCAGCCCTGGGCCCACCTCGCGCCCGGCGTGCTCGGAGCCGGCGGCATCACCCTTGCCGCCGGCCAGCACGCCCTGGGTCAGCTCCTGCTGGTGCAGGGGTGCATCCTCCTCCTGGCCGTCCACCTGGCGTTGTGGCGCCGCGCCCCCGTGCCGCTGGTGGCCGTCCAGGTGTTGTCGGTCGTCCTGGCCGGTGCTGCGGCGGCCCTCTGGATCGTCGTCGACCTCGCCGCGCTGATCTGCCTGCTGGCCGGGTTCCTCGTGTTGACGATCGCCGCCGAGCGGGCCGAGATGGCGCAGCTCACGATGGGCCGGCGAGCCGTCCCCACCCTGGTCGCGCTCGGTTCCTGGGTGGCGCTCGCCGCGGCGTCCACCCTCGTCTGGCCGGACGCCGGCGCCCGGGCCTTCGGGTTGGGCGTCCTCGTCGTCGCGACCTGGCTGCTCCGCGACGACGTCCCGCGGCGGATGATCCGCACCGTCGGGCTGCGCCGTTACAACGGAACGGCCCTGCTGGGCGGCTACATCTGGCTCGCCGTCGCCGGGCTGACCTGGCTGGTCGGCGGCATGCCGTCCGACGACGCCACGTACGACCTCGTCATCCACACCACGTTCCTGGGATTCGGAGTGTCCATGATCATGGCCCATGCGCCGATCATCTTCCCCACCGTCATCGCGCGCCCGTTGCCCTACCGGGGAGTCCTCTGGCTCCCGCTCGTGGTGCTCAACGCGTCCCTGCTCGCCCGTGTGCTCGGCGACCTGACCGGACGCGGCCCGCTGTGGACGGCCGGTTCCGTGGGGACCGTCATCGCGCTGGTGCTGTTCGCCGTGACGGCCGTCGGGGTGGTGGTCCGCGGTGAGTGAGGTCGGACGCCCCCGGGCAGGTCACCGTGGTGGTCGGAAGCGCCGGCTGCGCGACCAGGTCGCCCTGGTCTGGCTGGCATCCGCGTTCATCCTCACGATCGTGCACCGGTGGGTGCCATCGGCGGGCTGGCTCATGGTTCACCTCGTCCTGCTCGGTGCACTGTCGCACTCGGCGCTGGTCTGGAGCGAGCACTTCGCCCACACCCTGTTGCGTTCCCTGCCCGACGAGGACGGACGCCGCCGACAGGGCATCCGCATCGGGTTGCTCGGGCTCGGCTCGCTGCTGGTGTTCGTCGGCGTCCCGGGGGAGTGGTGGCCGCTCGTGGTCGCCGGCGCGACCCTGGTGTCGGCGTCCGTGCTGTGGCACGCGTTCCACCTCGCCGCGACGTTGGCCGGTGCCCTGCCGAACCGGTTCCGGATCGTCACCCGCTACTACATCGCCGCCGCGCTGTGCCTGCCCATCGGCGCGGGTTTCGGCGTGGCACTCGCCTTCGGCCTGGACGAGGAACTGCACGGACGGTTCCTCATGGCCCACATGGCGACCAACCTGCTGGGCTGGATCGGCCTCACCGTCACCGGCACCCTCATCACCTTCTGGCCCACCCTGCTGCGCGCACGCATGGACGACCGTGCCGAGGCCCTGGCCCGCAAGGCGTTCCCGTGGTTGCTGGGGGGTCTCGCGCTGCTGGTCGCCGGGGCGCTCGCCGGCAGCCGTCCGCTGGGCCTCCTGGGACTCGTCTGCCACGTCGCGGGCCTGCTCTGGTGGGGGCGAGCCCTCGCCCTCCCGCTCAGGGTGAAGGGCTTGCGCGAGTTCGCCCCGGCGTCCGTCCTCGCCGCGCTCGTGTGGGCCGTCGTCGGGCTGTCCTGGGTCGGCTGGCTGCTCGCCACCTCGCGCGCGTGGACGGCCATCACGGACGCCTCGTTGACCCTGGCCGCGGTGTTCGCCGTCGGGTTCGCCGCCCAGCTGTTGTTCGGTGCGCTGTCCTACCTGATCCCGAGCGTGATGGGCGGGGGGCCGTCCGTCGTGCGCGCCGGTCAGGCCTGGTTCGACCGGTGGGCCCTGTGGCGTCTGCTGGTCGTCAACGGCGGGCTGCTCCTGTGGCTGGTCCCCTCCCCGTCGTGGGTGCGGGTGGCGGTCTCGTCGCTCGTCGTGGTCGCGCTCGTCATGTTCCTGCCCCTGTTGGTGCTGGGGGCCAGGGCGTCCGCCAAGGCCCGGCGGGCCCTGCTGCAGGGGGAGGCGGGCGCCGCCCTCCCCCCGGCCGGTGCCCGTCCTGGTCCCGTCGAGACCGAACGCCGCCTGGGATCCGGCAGCCAGGCCATCGCCGCCGCCGCGGCGCTGGTCCTGGCCATCACGGTCGGGATCGGCGTGGACCCGGCGGCCGCCGGCCTGCCCGCCACGGTGGCCGTGCCCACGGCGTCCGAGGTGGCGCCGACCGGCAACACCACCCGCGTGGAGATCGTCGGCCAGGGCATGAGCTTCTCGCCGAACCGCATCACCGTCCCCCGTGGGAACCGCCTCGTCCTCGTCCTGCGCAACGACGACGCGACCACCGCGCACGACCTCGTCATCGGCGCCGCCCGGACGCCGCGGCTCAAGCCCGGTGAAACGGCGGAACTGGACGCCGGCGTCATCGTCTCCTCGACCCGGGGCTGGTGCTCGGTGGCCGGGCACCGCCAGATGGGCATGGTGCTGGACATCGTCGTCGAGGGCGACCCGGCCGACGCGACGGCCGCCGCGCCCGCCGATGGGCGCGGCACGCACGGCGGGGCCGGCGGTACGGGCGTGACGCCGATCCCCGGCGTGCCGGACGCCACGCTGTCCACGACGGTCGACCCCGTCCTGCCGCCGTTGGGGACCGAGCGCGTCCACCGGGTCACCTTCACGGTGACCGAGGTGCCGCTCGAGGTCGCGCCCGGCCTGTGGCAGACGCGCTGGACGTTCAACGGCGGGTCGATCGGACCCGCGCTGCACGGGCGCGTCGGAGACGTGTTCGAGATCACGCTCGTCAACGACGGGACGATCGGGCACTCCATCGACTTCCACGCCGGGGCGCTCGCGCCCGACCGCCCCATGCGGACGATCCCGCCGGGGGAGTCCTTGGTCTATCGCTTCACCGCCCAGCGCGCGGGCATCTGGATGTACCACTGCTCCACCATGCCCATGTCGTCGCACATCGCGGCGGGGATGGCCGGTGCGGTGATCATCGAGCCCGAGGGACTCCCCGAGGTGGACCGCTCCTACGTCCTCGTCCAGTCCGAGGTGTTCCTGGCCAACGCGGCGCACGAAGGGGCTCAGGCACGGGAGGTCGACGTCGAGAAGATCAACGCGGAGCGTCCCGACCGGGTGGTCTTCAACGGCATCGCCAACCAGTACGACCTGGCCCCCTTCGAGGCGAGGGTGGGCGAGCGCATCCGGTTCTGGGTGCTGGACGCCGGACCGAACCGTCCGAGCTCGTTCCACATCGTCGGGGGGCAGTTCGACACCGTCTGGACCGAAGGCACCTACAGGCTGCGTCGTGGCGAGGGGGCCTTCGGGGGGACGGATGGCGGCGCCCAGGTGCTGGCCCTGCAGCCGGCGGGGGGCGGATTCGTGGAACTGGCGTTCCCCGAACCGGGGCACTACGCGGTCGTCTCCCATGTGATGGTGGACGCCGAGCGCGGAGCCCACGGGATCGTCAAGGTCGAGGCGTAGCCCCGTCCGGGGCGAGTGACCAGGGCGCGGTCACCTGCAGCAGGCGCCCGCCCGGGGCGTCCTCCAGCAGCCAGATCGAGCCGTCAGGACCCTGCTCGACCTCACGGATGCGCTGGCCCATGTCCCACTGGTCGCCCTTGGTCGCACGGGTGCCGTCGAGGTCGACGCGGATGAGCGCCCGGCCCGAGAGCGCGCCGACGAAGGCATCGCCCTGCCACTGCGGGAACTGGGAGCCGGAGTAGATCATCAACGAGCCGGGCGAGACGGACGGGTTCCACCACACCGCGGGGGCCGTGAAGCCGTCGCCGTCCCGGTGGTCGGGGATCTCCCCTCCGCCGTAGTGCGACCCGTTCGACACGCGTGGCCAGCCGTAGTTGCCGGCCCGCTCGATCAGGTTGATCTCGTCGCCCCCCTGGGGCCCCATCTCGCTGGACCACAGCCGACCCTGCGCGTCGAAGGCGAGGCCGAGCGGGTTGCGGTGGCCGTGGCTCCAGATCTGGTCGGAGGGGGACCCGCGGTCGGCGAACGGGTTGCCGGGCGCGGGGTCCCCGTCCGGGGTGAGCCGGACGATGGTGCCGAGGGTGTTGCCCAGGTCCTGCGCGGGCTCCATCGCCTGGCGGTCCCCCGAGCTCACGAACAGGTACCGCCCATCGGGGGAGAACGCCAACCGATGGCTGAAGTGTCCACTGCCGGACTGCTTGGGGGTCTGTTGCCAGATCCTCGTCAGGCCCTCGAGGCGAGGAGTGTCGCCGGTGGTGAGGCGTGCACGTCCGACCACCGCCCCGCTGCCACCGTCGCCCTGCTCGACCCAGCTGAGGTAGAGGGTCTGGTCGGTCTCGAAGCCGGGGCCGGGCACGACGTCACCCAGGCCGCCCTGGCCTGCAGCGACGACAGCGGGGAGGCCCGCGACCGCGGTGAGACTGCCGGCATCCTGGTCGCGGAGCCAGAGCCTTCCCGGGCGCTCGGTGATGGCCAGCAGCGACGTGCCGGGAAGGAAGGCCATCGCCCACGGTTCGTCCAGCCGGGCGACCTCCGCCACCACGAAGGGGCGCCCGTCGGGGGCGAGACGGGGTTCGGGTGTCGCCCCCGCGGAGGGGTCGCCACCGCGCGGGGCGGACGCGCCCGGTGGTGCGGCGGACGTCGTCGGCGTGCTGACGCCCGGTGTCGAGCAGCCTGCCAGCAGGGCCGCGGCGGCAAGGGCGGCGGCCAGTCCCCGTGGTCGTCCCATGCACTGAGGCTACCCGCGGGGCGGGAGCGCTCGGCCCGGGGTGCTCGGCCCGGGGACCCGGCCCGGGGACCCGGCCGGGCCCGACACTCAGGCTTGCCACTCTCGAGGGGGTTCGCCACTGGGTTTTGTGTGACCTCGGTGAGTGTCGACGATCCCGGCCGGCGCGGATGTGGCCAAGGTGAGTGTCGCGCCGCCCGCCCAGGCGACCACACGCCTCCTCCGGACCGAGAAGGCATAGGATCGGCGCGTGATCGACGACTATGGGTTGGACCTCCCCCTTGTGCACGCCGGAAAGGTGCGACGCCTGTATGCCCTGCCGGACGCTGAGCCCTCGGACGACGGCCGCGCCACGGGCCGGTTCCTCATGGTGGCCACGGACGCCATCTCGGCGTACGACCACGTGCTGGCCTCGGTGATCCCCGACAAGGGTGCGGTGCTGACCCGCCTGAGCGTGTGGTGGTTCGAGCAGTTGGCCGACATCATCCCGAACCATGTGGTGTCCACGGACGTTCCGGGCCCGGTCACGGGGCGTGCCCTCATCACCGAGCGCCTCGCGATGACACCGGTGGAATGCGTCGTGCGCGGCTACCTCACCGGCTCGGGCTGGGCGGAGTACAGGCAGTCCGGAACGGTCACCGGGATCGAACTGCCGGACGGCCTGCGCGACGGGGATCGACTGCCCGAGCCGATCTTCACCCCCGCCATCAAGGCTGAGGTGGGCGAGCACGACGAGAACGTCCCGTTCGAGCGCATCGTGGAACTGCACGGTGCCGCTGCCGCCGAGGAGCTGCGCGCCGCGTCCCTGGCCATCTACTCCCGCGCCGAGGAGATCGCCCGCGAGCGCGGCGTCATCCTGGCCGACACGAAGTTCGAGTTCGGACGCCGTCCCGACGGCACACTCGTCCTGGCCGACGAGGTGCTCACCCCGGACTCCTCCCGCTTCTGGGACGCCCAGCAGTGGCACCCGGGCGGCGTGCAGCCCAGCTTCGACAAGCAGTTCGTCCGCGACTGGCTGGTCAACGAGTCCGGCTGGGACAAGGACTCGGACGTCCCTCCGCCGCCACTGCCGGCGTCCGTGGTCGCCGCCACGCGT
Source organism: Propioniciclava sp. LT294 (assembly GCF_059516005.1). Classification (NCBI taxonomy): domain Bacteria; kingdom Bacillati; phylum Actinomycetota; class Actinomycetes; order Propionibacteriales; family Propionibacteriaceae; genus Propioniciclava; species Propioniciclava sp. LT294. The sequence continues at coordinate 506,517 of NZ_JCAKNG010000001.1, read as the reverse complement.
GACCGGTATGTCGAGGCGTATGCGCGGCTGACCGGCCTGCCCTTCAACTAGGCGCAGGCGGGGGCCGATAGTATCCGACCATGCCGCATGTGAACACGCTCGAGCCCGAAGGTCGGCTCCACCCATGACGCGCATCGGCGTCGTGACGTTTCCCTGGTCCATCGACGACCAGACCGTCGTGCGCGCCGTGCGCCTGTCGGGTGGAACTCCAGTGCTGCTGGAGCACACCGTGGCCGACCTCGAGGGCGTCGAGGCCGTCATCCTGCCGGCCGGTGGATCTCCCAGCGAGCACGACGACAGCGGTGCGCTCACGGCGTCCAGCCCGATCATGGCCGAGGTCGTCCGCGCCGCCGAGGAGGGCCTCCCGGTGCTGGGCATCGGCAGCGGCTTCCGCGTGCTGTGCGATGCCGGAGTCCTGCCGGGCAGGCTGGGCCGCAACGACAGCGGCGCCTTCCTGTGCCGCGACCAGCGCATGCGGGTCGAGACCCGTGACACCGTCTGGACGTGCGCGCTGGACGAGGGGCAGGACATCGTTCTGGTCCTGAAGAGCGGTGCCGGTCGCTATGAGGCCGACGCCGACACCCTGCAGCGTCTGGAGGACGGGCACCAGGTCGTCCTGCGCTACCTGGGGGAGAACCCCAACGGATCGGCGAACGCCATCGCGGGCATCACCAACGAGCGCGGCAACGTCGTCGGGCTCATGGCGCACCCCGAACACGGCATCGAGGCCCTCACCGGACCGTCCGAGGACGGCCGCCTGGTGTTCAGGAGTGTCCTCACCTTCGTCGCTGCGGCGTCCTGAACTCAGCGCTCCGCCGCGGACAGGCGTCCGTGCAGGGGGTGGCTCGGTTCCAGCGCCAGGAGCGCCGAGGCCCCGTCCAAGGCATCGCCCTTGGGCAGTGTCAGGGCGAAGGACGGCCACTCCAGCGTCAGGAAGTCGGTGAACCGGCGGATCACCTGCTCGTTGCGGAACACCAGACCCAAGGCGGACACCCGCGGCGGTTCCGGACTGGTGAGGTGGGCCCGCCGGACGGCCGCCTGCACGGCCTCGGACAGGTGGGCCGCGGCCTTGTCCAGGATGTTGGCGGCCACGCGGTCGGTCGGCGCCAGCGCCATGACCTCGCGGGCGAAGGACGCGATGCGCGCGACCCGGTCGGGGGCCGCCTGCAGGTCGAGGTGGGCGTGCTCGATGTCGGGGAAGATCTCGGCCATCGCCCGGGTGAGCGCGGTCATCTGGCGACGCCCGTCGTGGCCCCGAAGAGCGGCCTCGAGGGCGGTCCGGCCGATCCAGTAGGCGGAGCCCGCGTCCCCCAGGAGGTGGCCCCACCCGTCGACGGACGCGGTCTCGCGAGGACCGACCGCGAGGCAGATGGTGCCGGTGTTCGCCGAGATCACGCAGCCCTCGCCGTCACCCAGCGCGCCGAGGAAGTTGGTCACCGAGTCGTGCGCGAGGATCACGCGCTTGATGCCCGCATGGTCGATCAGCCGCAGGACCTCGTGCGCGTTGTGCCGTCCGAGGCCACTGCAGCCCAGGGTGACGGTGTCGACGTGCACGTCCGGGTGGTTGGTGAGGAAGCTCGTGACGGCCGCCGCCCACTGGGGGGGCAGGGACCGGTCGACCACCACGCCGGGCGCGGTGCCCTCCCGCCGGTCGGGGCCGCCGACCAGCCGCAGGCGGATCGAGGACTGCCCTGCGTGGACGGCCAGGTGCGTGTGTTCGGACATTCGGGCCCCCAATCCATGTCCGCGATGAGGGGGTATCGCGGACGGCTCCACACTACCCCGGTGGCCCGTCGCAGGAACACGACTCCGCTCGCGCGGTGGAGCTGTGAACGCCCACGCTAGATTGTGGATGTGGTCGACACCGTTCAGAACGCAGGCGCCGCCCCCGGGATTGTCCAGCCGTGGACCGACTCAGGCCTGGCGGTCACGTTCACGATCGATCCGCACACGGGCCTCGGGGGAGCCGTCAGTCGCGTCCTGGCGACGGGGGCCAGGCCGGTCGCGGTCATGGACGCGCTGCGCCTGGGCCCGCTGGACGCGTCCGGTACCCGAGGGGAGCTGCCCGACGTCGTGGCGGCCATCGGGCATGCCAACGACCTCGGGCTGCCGACCATCGGCGGTGAGGTCGTCTTCGACCCCGTCTACCAGGGGAACACCCTCGTCAACGTCCTGTGCGTGGGTGTCGCGGAGGGCAGTGTCGACGACACCGGGCGCGTCCCCGACGGGGAGGCCCCGACCTTGCAGGAGCACCCCGTGCCGGACGGTCCCGGGGTGCGCCCGGACTGGATCGACGGGCTGAACGCCGACCGCGCCGAGGTGCTCCCGCGGGCGTCGGGTGCGGACCTGGGCCAGCACCTGTTGCGCCTCGTCGGTTCCCCCCACCTGTGTGACCGGAGCTGGATCACCGACCAGTTCGACCGCTATGTGGGCGGCAACACGGTGCTGGCCCAGCCCGAGGACGCCGGGGTCGTCCGCGTCGACGAGCGGACCGCACGGGGGATCGCCCTGGCGCTGGACAACAACCCGCGCTACTGCCTGCTCAACCCGTACCTGGGTGCGCAGCTGGCGCTGGGGGAGTCCTACCGGAACGTCGCGATGACGGGGGCGCGGCCGGTCGCCGCCGCGACCTGCCTGAACGTCGGTCCCCCCGACGACCCGACGGTGCAATGGCAGTTGCGTGAGTCGGCGTTGGGCCTGGCGGACGGCACGGCCGAACTGGGAACCCCGGTGACCGACAGCACCGTGGGCTTCCAGCACCATCCGGGCCCGTCCATCCACCCGACCCCGCTGGTCGCCGTGCTGGGCGTCCTCGACGACGTCGCCGGGCGGACGCCGCTGGGCTTCGCCTACCCCGGCGACGCCGTCGTGCTGGTGGGGGAGACGAAGGAGGAACTCTCCGGATCCGTCTGGGCGGACATCGTGCACGGTCACCTGGGCGGGATGCCGCCGATGCCGAACCTGGCCGCGGAGAAGGCCCTGGCCCACGTGCTCGTCGAGGCGTCCGGGCGGCGCCTGCTGACGTCGGCCCATGACCTGGCCGAGGGAGGACTGGCCCAGGCGCTGGTCGAGTCCGCGCTCCGCCACGGCCTGGGCGTCGCGTTGACCCTGCCGGACGGCGACCCCACGGTCCAGCTGTTCTCCGAGTCGCCGGCCCGGGCGGTCGTGTCGCTCGCCGGCCCGCAGTACGCCGAGTTCGTAGCGCTGTGCACGGACGCCGGCGTCCCCTTCGAGCGCCTCGGAGAGGTGATCGAGGAGCCCGTCCTCGAGGTGCATGGACAGTTCAGGCTGGACCTGTCCGAGGTACGTGCCCGCTGGGCGGCGCCCATCCGCGCTGCACTGAGGGGGTCCGGATGAGCGACCGACGTGACCCGGGGGAGCGTCGCGAGGGCGATGAGGAGCCGACCGTGGTCGACCCGTACGCCGCGCACCCCCCGCAGGAGCCGCACGCGCACCGGGAGCCGTGGGGCACCCAACCCCCGCCCCAACCCCCGCCCCAGGCGCGGCCCTGGGGTGACCAGGGCCAGTGGGGGCCGCCCCTGTGGCAACCGCCGGCCCAGCCCACGGGATGGGCGCCTCCGTCGGCGCCGGGTGCCTGGCCCCCTCCGCAGCACAACGGCTGGCCGCCCCCACCGGGACAGGGCTGGCAGGGGTCCGCGGCGTACGGCCCGTGGCCCCAGCCGCGGCTGTCCGACCAACGGGATCCGTGGAACGGTGCGCCGCTGTCGGGCGAGGAGCGCTTCTGGGTGCCCGCGGTGCACTGGCTGCCCCTGTTCACGACGTGGCTCGGACCGTTGGTCGTCCTGCTGACGATCGGGGAGCGCAACGCGCGGGTCCGGGAGCACGCCAAGGAGTCACTGAACTTCGAGGTGACGATCTGGCTGCTCATCCTGGTCGCCGCGCTGCTGACGTACGTGCTGATCGGCTACCTGTTCCTGGTGATGCTGCCCTTCGTGGCGGTGGTGCTGCGCCTCTCGGCGACGCTGGAGGCGTTCCGCGGCCGCAACCACCGCTACCCCTTCAGCCTGCGCATCATCCGCTGACGGACGCGAAACCGGGCCCGACCAAGCAGAGGTCGGGCCCGGAACCTGGCGGTCGGTCAGGCGGCCTGGGCCTCCCCGTCGATGGCGGCCCTGAGCTGCGTCGACAGGGCGCGGAGCTCCTCGGGCTTGCCGTCGGTGACGGTCATCTCACCGGCGGTGCTCAGGTCCTGGTTGAAGAACAGGGCCAGCGAGCCGACGACGTTGGCCTTGAGGTTCCCCAGCAGCGTGGTGAGCGCACCGGCTGCCCGGGCGCCACCGCCGAAGCCATAGCCCACGATCGCCATGGGCTTGTTCTCCCACTCGGCGAAGAGGTAGTCGATGGCGTTCTTCAGCGGGGCCGGGAAGAAGCCGTTGTACTCGGGGTTCACCACGACGATGGCGTCGGCGGCGTCGATCTGCTTCTTCCAGGCCAGGGTGTGCGGCTTGGTGTAGATGCCGCTGCCGGCCGTCTGCGGCTCGTCCAAGAACGGGAGGTTGATCTCGGCGAGGTCCAGGACGGTGATGTTCCAGTCGGAGCCGAGGGTCTCGCGGACCCACGTGGTGACGTGGGAGCCGACGCGCTCGGGGCGGGTGGAGGACACGATGATGCTCAGGTTGTTCACGGTTCAACTATGGCCCGCAAATGGTTGAGCCGTCAACTTTATTGACTTTGTTGGCGTCTCTTGCCGCCGACGTGGCCGTGTTCCCTGCGGTCGTCTTCGTGGTTGTCCGGCGTCCCCGCTAGACTCCGTCAGGTGAAGGACCCTCGCGGCGCTTCTGCCGCACGTGACCCGCTGGGAGACCCGAAACCGAACGAGGAGTGTGGCGTCTTCGGCGTCTGGGCCCCTGGTGAAGAAGTCGCCAAGCTCACCTACTTCGGCCTGTTCGCGCTGCAGCACCGCGGTCAGGAGTCGGCGGGCATCTCGGTCAGCAACGGTGAACGCATCATGGTCTTCAAGGACATGGGGCTCGTGAGCCAGGTCTTCGACGAGCCGGCTCTGAACTCGCTGCCGGGCCACCTCGCGATCGGGCACACCCGCTACTCCACGACCGGGGCGTCCGTCTGGAAGAACGCCCAGCCCACCTACCGGGCCACGCCGTCGGGCGGCCTCGCGCTGGCGCACAACGGCAACCTGACCAACACCGAGGAGCTCCGGTCGTGGCTGCACGAGCGCGACGCCACGGTGCAGGTCGCCTCCAAGGACTCGATGGACTCCACCAACGACACCTGGCTCGTCACCGCGCTGATGGCGACGTCCACGGAGTCGACGTGGGACGCCGCGCGCGAGGTGTTGCCCCGCCTGAAGGGTGCCTTCTGCTTCACGTTCATGGACGACCACGCGCTGTACGCGGCGCGCGACCCCCACGGCGTCCGCCCGCTGGTGCTCGGCCGCCTCGCCAACGGCTGGGTCGTCGCCTCGGAGACGGCGGCTCTCGACATCGTCGGCGCCAGCTTCGTCCGTGAGGTCGAGCCCGGCGAGATGATCGCCATCGATTCCGGGGGCCTGCGGTCGGAGCGATTCGCCCAGGCCAAGCCGAAGGGCTGCCTCTTCGAGTACGTGTACCTCGCCCGTCCCGACACCGTCATCGCCGGTCGCCGCGTCCACTCCACGCGGGTGGAGATCGGCCGGACGCTGGCCCTGGAGTCCCCTGTCGAGGCTGACCTGGTCATCCCGACCCCGGAGTCGGGCATCCCGAGCGCGATCGGCTACGCGGAGGCGTCCGGGATCCCCTACGGGCTCGGCCTGGTCAAGAATTCCTATGTCGGGCGCACGTTCATCCAGCCTTCCCAGACGATCCGCCAGTTGGGCATCCGGCTCAAGCTGAACCCGATCCGCGACGTCATCGAGGGCAAGCGACTGGTCGTGGTCGACGACTCGATCGTCCGGGGCAACACCCAGCGGGCGCTGGTCAAGATGCTCCGTGAGGCGGGGGCCGCAGAGGTCCACGTCCGGATCTCGTCCCCGCCCGTGGAGTGGCCCTGCTTCTACGGCATCGACTTCGCCACCCGCGCCGAGCTGATCGCGCCCGGCATGAGCGTGGAGGAGATCTGCCGGTCCATCGGCGCCGATTCCCTGGCCTACATCTCCCTTGAGGGCCTGGTGGCCTCCACGGGCCTGCCGAAGAGGCGCCTGTGCCGGGCCTGCTTCGACGGTCAGTACCCCATTCCGGTTCCGCTCGGCGTCGCCGAGAAGATGCGCATGATCCAGCAGGAGGAAGACGATGAGTGACGCGACGACGGGCCGGTCGGCCTATGCGGCGGCCGGTGTCGACATCGAGGCGGGCGACCGTGCCGTCGAGTTGATGAAGGCCCACGTCAAGCGCACGCAGCGCCCCGAGGTGCTGGGCGGCCTGGGCGGATTCGCCGGATTCTTCGACGCTTCGGCGTTCAAGGACTACGACCACCCGGTCCTGGCGACCTCCACCGACGGCGTCGGCACCAAGGTCGCCATCGCGCAGGCCATGGACAAGCACGACACCATCGGCTTCGACCTGATCGGCATGCTCGTGGACGACCTCGTGGTCGTGGGCGCCGAACCGTTGTTCGTCACCGACTACATCGCGTGCGGCAAGGTCGTCCCGGAACGCATCGCGGACATCGTCAAGGGCATCGCCGCGGCCTGTGAGGTGGCCGGAGCGGCGCTGCTGGGCGGCGAGACCGCCGAGCACCCGGGCCTACTGGGCGCCGACGAGTACGACATCGCAGGCGCCACCACGGGTGTCGTCGAGCGTTCGAAGATCCTCGGCCCGGACCGCGTCCGCCCCGGCGACGTGGTCGTGGCCCTGGCGTCCTCGGGGCTGCACTCCAACGGCTACTCGCTCGTCCGCCACGTGCTGCTGGACCGGGCCGGCTGGGCGCTGGACCGCGACGTTCCCGAGCTGGGGCGCACGCTCGGCGAGGAGCTCCTCACGCCGACCCAGGTGTACGCCCGCGACATCCTGGCCCTGGTCGAGGCCGCCGAGGTGCACGCGATCAGCCACATCACGGGCGGCGGGCTGGCCAACAACCTCGCCCGCGTCCTGCCCTCCGGCGTGGCTGCGACCCTGCGCCGCGACACCTGGACGCCGCCGGCGATCTTCTCGCTCGTCCAGCAGCTCGGTCAGGTGAGCCGGCCCGACATCGAGGCGACCCTCAACATGGGCGTCGGCATGGCCCTGGTGGCCCCGGCCGACTCGGTGGACGCCCTGGTGCGCGCTTCGTCCGAGCGGGGCCTGACGGCCTGGGTGCTGGGTGAAACCGCCGCGACGGAGGGCGCTGCCCGCGTGGAGCTCGTCGGAGACCACGCCGGCTGAGGCGGGAAGGACACCGCGCGAGCCCCGTCGGCGCGCGTGGCGGTGAAACCTGCTTTGTCCACGTTATGAACTCGGGTACCATCGGCGTCACGATAAATACATCCTCACGCGGCTCAGACCGCCAGAAGACGCTAAGGGGGTCGACCCGGACATGGGGCGCGGCCGTGCAAGGGCGAAGCAGACCAAAGTCGCTCGCGATCTGAAGTACCGAACCTTCGACACCGATTTCTCCTCCCTCGAACGGGAACTCAGGGGCGGACAGTCCTACGAGAGCCACGACGAGGCGAGTGAGGACCCCGACGAGTACGACGACCCGTACGCGCCGGAGGACGAAGAGGACGAAGACGACCAGGATGAGTACCCGGACGAGGGCCGCGACTACCGCTGAGCCCGTTCCGGACGAACCCCTTCCCGTGCCAGGTCCACTCCACCACGCGTCCACCGATGGGTGGGTGCCCGACGTGCTGCTGGACGGGTTCGAGTGTCGTTCGCTGATGCTGGAGGCGACGCCGTTCGATGGTGAGGGTGACGAGCCCCTGTGGGCCACGGTGGTTCGCCCCGCGGATCCCCATCGTCGGCGCCACCGGCGCGCGATCGTGCAGGTGCATGGGTGGAATGACTACTTCTTCCATGCGCATGTGGCCGACTTCTGGGATCGTCAGGGTTTCTCGTTCCACGCCGTGGAGTTGCGCCGCTACGGGCGCAGCCTGCGCAAGGGGCAGTTCCCCGGCTACATCGAGGACCTGTCGGACTACGCCGACGAACTCGACGCGGCCCTGGCGCTCGTCCGCGCGGACCACGACTCAGTCATCCTGAGTGGGCACTCGACCGGCGGTCTGACGGCGGCCCTCCACGCGGCGGACCGTCCCGGGACGTTCGCAGGGCTCGTCCTCAACTCGCCGTGGCTCGACATGTGGGGGCCGCCGGCGGTCACCGCCATGCTCAACCCCCTGCTCAAGGAGTGGAGCAAGTGGGCGCCGACGGCTGTCTTCCCACTGCCCGAGTCCGAGGAGAACGTGTACGTCCGGTCCCTGCACGCCTCCCACGGGGGCGAGTGGGACTGGTCGCTCGACCTCAAGACCGAGGTGGGGGAGCCCGTTCGCGTCGGCTGGCTGCGGGCGGTGCTCCAGGGGCACGCCCGCGTCGCGAAGGGCCTCCAGATCGACTGCCCCGTCCTCGTGTCGACCTCGGCGAGGACGGTGTTCCTCCGCAAGTACAGCGACGAGGCCAGGCAGGCCGACGTCGTGCTCGACGTGGACCGCATCAGCGCCGTCGCGTGGAACCTGGGGCCCGAGGTCGCCCTGTCGCGCATCGACGGCGGCACCCATGACCTGTCGCTCTCGCCCGAGCCGGCACGGGCCGCGTGGTTCGCGTCCGTGGCGCGCTGGGTCCGCGCCTACGCGCCGCGGCCGCTCCCCTTGGAGGAGTAGGAGCGGACGTCCGCGTGCTGCGCTCCCGCGCCACGCGAGGAGGTTCCACTCACCCGACCACGCCCCAGCTGGACGCCCCGGCCACCTGCCCGTCGTGGGTCCGGGCCACCGCCCGGTACTCGACGAGGGATCCCGGTGCCAGCCCGCCCAGGTCCGGATGGACGCGGTACTCGGGGTTGTCGTCGGTACCGAGCAGGGTCCAGTCAGGAGCGCCGAGCGGGCGCGTCCAGAACGTCACCTGGGTGAACGTGTCGCCGGTCACGGTCGCCGTCAGCGGAGCGCGTTGCTTGACGGTGGCTCCCGGGGTGAGGTCGAGCGCGACGGTGGGGGCGGCGTCCGGTGGCGACATGGGCGCGGTCGCGCGCAGCACCACCGCGGACAGGGGTGGGACCATCACGGACAGCGTCCCGTCGGCGGAGGCCGTGGGTGTGGCGTCCGTGCCGTACAGCGGTGCGAAGGTGACCCCGTCCGACCAGGTCGGCACCTCGGCGGACGTCTCGGTCGGGGAGTTGTTGAGGACCACGACGTACTCCGTGGAGGTCGCGGCGTCGATGCGTGACAGCGCGAGACCCCCACGGGTCCTGTCGGCGTGGCGGACGATCTGGGCTCCGTCGGCCAGCGCCCGGTGACCGTCACGCAGCGCGGCCAGTTCGGCGATGTGGGCGTAGAGCGGGTGGGAGGTGTCGTAGCGGTCGCGACTGCCCGGCGGGGCGCCCGCCACATCCTCGGTGGCGTACTGCTCCACCTGGGTGGCGAAGAGGCTCTGGCGTGCGTCCTTGTCCCCGCCCTTGCCCAGGAGGCCCTGCTCGTCACCGTAGTAGACGACCGGCTGGCCGCGGGTGAGGAACATGAGGTCATGGGCGAGCTTCATCCGGGCGAGGAGTTCGTCACCGGAGGACAGCACGTCGAGGAAGTGGCCCACACGGCCCATGTCGTGGTTGCCGAGGAACGTCGGCAGCTGGTGGGCGTTGCTGTCCGCGTCCGTGTAGAGGTCGTCGGCACCCCAGAAGCCCTCAAGGGAGGTGGGCGGCTTGCCCTCGGCGAACTGGACCGCCTTGGTCTGGAAGCCGAAGTCCAGTGCTGCGGGCAGCGTTCCGGTCGTCGTGTAGAGGCTCATCGCCTCGGAGCGCGGGTCGTACACCTCGGCGAACATGAAGAAGTCCTCGTTGCCCGCATCCCGGGCCGCCTTCGCCAGGGCGGGACCGAACTGCTGCCAGAACTCGAGGTTCACGTGCTTCACCGTGTCGATCCGGAACCCGTCCACGCCGAACGCGACCCACGTGGAGTAGAGGTCGATCATGCCCCGCACGACCTCGGGGCGCTCGGTGAAGAGGTCGTCGAGACCCGAGAAGTCGCCGTAGGTCTCCGACTCGCCCTTGAACGTCGAATCCCCCCGGTTGTGGTACATCGTCGGGTCGTTGAGCCACGCCGGGGTCTTGGCCGTGGCGTCCTCGGGGCGGGCGAAGCCCGGCCGCAGGGGGAACGAGGTTGCGGCGTCCAGCTTCGGGAAGTCCGCCGCGCCCACGTGGTCGCGGTCGTCGAAGGGCCTCCCCGCGGCGTCCTTGTAGGGGGTGGCCTCCTTCGAGACGTAGGTGGTGCTGCCGTCGGGTCGGATCACGTCGGCGGTGTGGTTGGTGATGATGTCGAAGAAGACCTTCATCCCGCGCGCGTGGGCGGCGTCGAGCAGCGCCTTCATCTCGGCGTTGCCACCCAGGTGCGGGTCGATCCGGGTGAAGTCGGTCGTCCAGTAGCCGTGGTAGCCGGCCGACTCCTGCCCGGGCGGGCCCTGGACCGGCCTGTTCACGAACGACGGCGTCAGCCAGATCGCCGTGGTGCCCAGCCCCTGGATGTAGTCGAGGTGGTCGATGACTCCCCGCAGGTCGCCGCCGTGGTAGAACCCCTTGTCGGCCGGATCGAAGCCGTGGGCGAGCCGGTCGCCGGGGATGCCGCCGGTGTCGTTGGACCGATCGCCGTTGGCGAAGCGGTCGGTGAGGACGAAGTAGAACCGCTCCCCGGTCAGGTGGGCGCGCAGAGCGTCCGGGGCATGGGCCGGGTCGACGGGCGCGGACGGTCCTGTCGGCTCGGCGGGCTCGGCGACGACGCGGTGCGAGGTGGGGTCGAAGCGAAAGGTGACCCGGGCCGGGCCGGCCAACGCGAGGGGGATCTCGGCGCCGCCCTGTTCGCCGTCGGCGCCCCAGCTGTCACCCCCGCCGGCGCGGGTGACCTTGAAGGCGTGCCGGCCGCCGGGGATCTCGGCCGTGTACGCGTGGGCGCCACCCGCGGGGAGGAGGCCGGTGGTCGCGCAGGACGGATCCCAGTCGGCGGTGCAGCCGAGCTCCTGCTGGAAGGTTCCGACCAGCGTGTACTCGGCCGGCGGGCGCGGTGCACTGCAGCCCAGCGCCCCCAGCGCGAGTGCCCCCGCGATCCCGCCCGCGAGCCAGCGCCTCGTCACCATGACCAGCACCTTGTCACGCACCCGCGTGCGTTGGCCACTCGCGCCCGCTCGGGTCAGGGCCGCCACGCGGGCGGGACGCTCAGATGCGCGCCCACCGCGCACGGGCGAAGGAGTACACCGCGTACGCGGCGAAGCCGGCACCGACCAGGCCCACCACCAGGGGCCCCTGGGGCAGCTGGAGCAGGGCGGTCAGCGCTCCGTCCAGGCCACCGGCCTTGCGGGGGTCGTGGGCGATCGCCGCCTGGACGAACAGCCCGCCCATGGTGCCCAGTGCGAGTCCCTTGGCGACGTAGCCGATGACCCCCACCCCGATGATCCCTTGGGGAGGCTCCTTGGTCAGGTCGCGGCGGAAGGTGCGGCGTGCCCCCTTCACGACGTGGTGGACGCCGATGCCGAGGATGGCCAACCCGACGACGACCACGAGCGCCACACCCCAGGGGAGGGACAGGAGCGTGGCCGTGGCATCCTTCGAGCTCTGCTCGGAGGAGTTGTCGCCGCCGACCAGGACCCCGACAGCCGTGGCCGTCAGCGCGAAGTAGCCCAGTGCCTTGGCCCCCGCTGTGACCCGGTCCTTGGTCTGGCGTCGGACGAAGACCATCGCCGCCTGCCACACGCCGAGCAGTCCGAGCCCGGCCGCGGTGGTCGCCAGGAGGGCGAAGCCGAGCGGGGTGACCGCCATCGTCTGGAAGGCGCCGGCCTGATCCGCCTCGGTGGACCGGTCGCCGAACGCCACGCGCACCGCCAGCAAGCCGATGACCAGGTGCATCACCCCGCTCACGGCGTACCCGAGTCGGGCTCCCGCCTGAACCACGGGATGGTCCGCGACCTTCTCGGCACCGCTCATCCTCCCATCCAAGCGCATCGCGACCGTGCGGGGTAGTGCAGGACGCCGCTCACGTGCTCTAGGGTGCACGGCAGCGGAACCACGGTGCTCGGGGAGGAGCAGGATGGAAGGGACGAGCCGCTCTCGATTCTTGGCGCGTTACGACGACGCGACGCCACCGGCCGTCCGGTCATGGCTCCTCGACGTGCTGAAGCGCGCGGTCCCGCCCCTGCTCGCCCTCTTCGCGGTGAACGCCGCGGTGGGGCTGTTCATCGTCCACGTTCTGGGCGGCAACCTGGGGGAGGTCGCGGTGAACCGCTACCTGCAGGACCGCAGGACCGCCACCCTCGACGCGATGGCTGCCTTCGGATCGGCCATGGGGTCGGTGGCGACCAACATCATCGGGTGCTTCGTGCTGATGTCCCTGATCTGGCTCCTGACCCGGAAGTGGTGGGTCGCGGTCCTTCCGGGACTGGCGCTGGTCCTCCAGGCTGTGCTGCACATGGCGGTGTCGGGGCTCGTCGACCGGCTCCGTCCGGTGGGGGTCGAGCAGTTGGACCTCGCCCCGCCCACCGCCGCGTTCCCGAGCGGGCACACCGGCGCCACGTTGACCCAGTTGGTCATCGTGGCCCTCCTGCTCAGCAGGCTGCACAACCGGTTGCTGACGGTGTCGGCATGGACGCTGGCCGCCGTCTACACGGGCGTCGTCGTCTGGGCCCGCCTCTACCAGGGCATGCACGCCGTCACCGACGTCACGATGGGGATCGTCAACGGCATCACCTGCGCGATCATCGCGTGGCTCGCCCTGCGAAGGAACCCCGTGGCCGCGCACCACGCTCAGCGCTCCGGTGTGTGACCTTTCGGGAGGACGCCGAAACGCTGCTCGCCGTGCTTGCGACGGGCCGTGAGCCACAAACGGTGGAGTGTCACCACCACGGTCAGCCAGCCCAGCCCGACGAGCCAGCCCACCGCGACATCCGTCAGCCAGTGGTGGCCCAGGTACACGCGTGAGAGGCCCATGGCCAAGGCGTAGATGACCGCGATCGTCACGCACGCGACGCGCGCCGCGGCCGTCGTGAACCAGTGCAGGAGTAGATAGCAGATGATGCCCGCGACCACCACCGCCGTGAGCGTGTGGCCGCTGGGGAAGGCCGGAGAGAGCTCGTAGGGGGGAACCGCCGCCTCGAAGGGTGGGCGCGCCCGCCCGACCAGTTCCTTCCCGAACGTGGTGAGGATGCCCGCCCCGGTCGCGGCGATCACGCAGAGGATGGGTGGGGTGAAGCTGCGCCACCGCCACGCCAGGAACAGGGCGACCGGGGTCAGGAGGTAGGGCTGCGCCGCAGCCCCCCCGATGTCGGTGAAGGCTGTGACGGCGGCGTTGGCGGCGGGCGTCCGGATGCTGCGCACCCAGTCCAGGACCGGCTGGTCCAGCTGGACGAGACCGTGGACGTCCTTGAGGCCGCGGTACAACTCACCCGAGCCCCAGGTCACGAACCAGAGCACGACCACGGAGGTGAGCAACATCACGGCCAGCACCACGTCGGCCGCGATCCAGTCCCGGGTGCGGCGGATCATCCCCGCCAGCGCGCGTCCCGGGGGGCTCTGCCAGACCGTGTGGGGCCGGGCGCCGATCGTCTCGTCCGGACGAACCGGCACCGCCGCGGGGTCGGACTCGGGCTCGCGGTGCGAGGAGTTCATTCGCACAGGGTAGTCACCGGGTTCTCGTCGGTCATCCATCACGGTGTGCGCGCAGAACGCGAAACGCGGATCCGAGGGATCCGCGTTTCGGGGTGGGGTGGCCAGGACCGGGGTCGAACCGGTGACCTTCCACTTTTCAGGCGGACGCTCGTACCAACTGAGCTACCTGGCCGGCTTGCTCCTGGTGGAGCAGCGACCCCGACGGGACTCGAACCCGCGACCTCCGCCGTGACAGGGCGGCGCGCTAACCAACTGCGCTACGGGGCCTCTTGTGAAGGCCGCTGCCCTCTCGGACAGCGTTGAGAATCATAGCGCAGGGTTTCCGCAGGTGTGAAATCGAGGCGCCGGGTGGTTGCCACCCGGTGGTCAGGGGGTCATCGCCACCAGGGCTGATCGGTGATCTCCACCGGGCGGTCGAGGGCGGCGGACTCCTCGAGGGCGAAGCCGAGCGCGGCGTCCTCCAGGCCGTCGCGCAGCGGGTAGGGCTCGGGTCCGCTGCCGTCCACCCAGGCCGCCATCGCGGACAGGATCGCTGCCGTGGCGTGCTCGTCGTCGGACCAGTGCCGGCCCACCGACGGGTTGCGCCACAGGACGTCGCCGCCGTGGCTGATGGTCTCGGAGTCGAAGCCCGACATGTCCAGGTCGTGCCCCGACTGTCGGCGCTCCAGGCGGGACGTCAGGATCGTCTCGGGGCCGCCCCAGCGGACGAGCGTGTCCCCGTCCAGCTCGCCGTGCGTGCCGCGCACGACGAGGCGCCGGTGCCGCAGCAGGTTGCGGGTCTGGAGGTCGGTGAAGTCGTAGACGCCGCTGGCGCGGCCGCCGAAGTCGATGACCCCGTACGTGGTGGTGGCCGGGCCCGGCTCGGTGGCGCCGGTCCAGCCACCGCGGGCGAGGGGTTGCAGCAGGGGTGCGCTGACCGCCGTCGCGCGCACCGTGGCCGGCCCCATCGGGAGGTCGAGGTGGGCGCGGATCAAGGAGACCGCGTGGTAGGTCTGCGTCGAGGAGACCTGCACCTGCGTGGGCGTTCCGAGCACGCCCGAGCGGACCAGCGCCAGCCGGGCCGCGTGGGACGGGTAGCGCGGGTACTGCTCGGCGACCTGCACGAGGCCGGACGCCCCCACCTCGCCCCACAGCCGGCGCAGGCCCTCGGCGTCCGCGGCCGGGGGCGTCTCGGTCATCACGGGGACGCCGCGGCGCACGGCGTCCGCGACCACGACGGGTGCCTGGTCCCAGCTCACCGACGACACGACGAAGCCGGCTCCGCTGGCGTCCAGCGCCTCGCCCAGCGACGAGAAGGCCGGGACCGGCGTCTCGCGCGGGGTCCGGACGACCACCCCGGCGCAGCGCAGCCCGAGGCCCTGCGCGGCCGCGAGCCAGGCGCGGGAGCGATACCCCCAACCGACGAGGACGAAGGAATGGGGCGCGGTGCCCGAGGTCTCGGTTCTGGTGCTCACGTTCGGATCGTAGGCCGGTGTCCGGGGTGGGCGTGAGCAGTGTCATGGGGTTGCGGCGGCGCCGGGGGAATGCCAGAGGCCCTGACCAGAGTCACTCTGGTCAGGGCCTCCACGGCGCATCCCCAACGGGATTCGAACCCGCGCTGCCGCCTTGAAAGGGCGGAGTCCTAGGCCGCTAGACGATGGGGACTGGGCTGGCCCAGTTTAGGGTACAGCCGGGCGTGTCCCCAATTTCCGTCACCCGAACCCCATCTGTTGCTTGAACGTCGGCGAAAGACGGACGTGGTGCGGGGCGAGGCGCATCTCGGTGCGCCGCACCCCGGGGGTGGCTCACTCCGGGGCTGGCCGGGCCGCGTCGATCTTCGCCTTGGCGCCGTCCAGCCACTGCTGGCACAGCGCCGCCAGCTTCTCCCCGCGCTCCCACAGCTCCATCGACTGCGACAGCGGCACGCTGCCGGACTCCAGCTGGCGCACCACCTCGACGAGCTGGTCACGGGCCTCCTCGTAGGAGCGGGGTTTCTCGTCGCTCATGCTGACTCCTCTTCCTGGGGTTCGACGTCGATCACCGCGGCGGCGATGTCGCCGTCGATGAGGCGGGCGATGATGGTGTCGTCCGGCTCCACGTCCGTGACGGACGCCACCGTCCGGCCGTCATCGGTGGTCAGGATCGCGTACCCGCGTTGCAGCGTGGCCCGCGGCGACAGCGCCCGGACCCGCGCGAGGTGGCCCGAGAGCAGGTCCTGTTCGCGTTCAACCGAGCGGCGGACGGCGCGGCGCAGCCGGTCGACCAGGTCACCCATCCGCTCGGAGGCCAGCACGATCGCGCCCGAGGGATCGCGCAGGACCGGACGGGACCGCAGGGCGTCCAGACCCTCCTGCTGCCGGCGCAGGTGGCCCGTGATCGCGGCCCGGAGCCGGTCGCGGCCGATCGCGATGATGCGGGCCTCCTCCTCCGCGTCCGGAACCACGAGCTTGGCGGCGTCGGTGGGGGTGGAGGCCCGGACGTCCGCCACGAGGTCGAGGATCGGGGTGTCGGTCTCGTGTCCGATGGCCGAGACCACGGGCGTCCGGCAGGCGAAGACCGCTCGGGCCAGGCCCTCGTCGGAGAACGGCAGCAGGTCCTCCAGAGAGCCCCCGCCGCGGGCGATGACGATGACGTCGACCTGGGGCTGGGCGTCGAGCCAGCGCAGCGCGTCCGTCACCTGCTCCACCGCCTGGAGGCCCTGCATGAGGGCGTAGCGGGGCACGACCACCGCGGCGGGCCAACGGCGGCGCACGTTCTCCACGACGTCGCGCTCGGCGGCCGAATCCTGGGCGGTGACCAGGCCGATGCTGCGCGGCAGGAAGGGGAGGCGCTTCTTGAGGTCGCGATCGAAGAGGCCCTCGGCCTGGAGGGCGCGCTTGCGCTGCTCGAGGTGCGCGAGCAGGCGGCCCTCGCCGGAGGGGCGTAGGTCGCTGCAGGCGAAGGTCAGCGATCCGCTGGCCGGGAAGACCTGCGCCTTGACGTGCGCTGCCACGAGGGTGCCCTCGGTGATGGGACCCGCGGCGTCCAACGTCGCGGTGCTGACGCTCACCTGCACGCTGACGTCGGCGAGCTTGTCGCGCAGGGTCAGGAAGTGGATCGTGCTGCCGGCGCGCCGCTTCAGCTGGATGACCTGGCCCTCGACCCACACGGGGCCGGTGCGCTCCACCCACCCCTTGAGCAGGCGGACGACCTCGCGCAACGGTTGCGGTTGCTCGGGGGAACTCGTCAAGGGCACCCTGCCAGCCTAGGGGGCGGATCCGACAAACCCTCGCGCAGCCGACCACGGTGGGAGACACTGGGTCATGAACACACGTCTCGATGACGCGTTCGCCGCTGTTCCGCGCGCAGACTTCCTCCCGCCCGACCAGCGCCCCTACGCCGACGTGGATGCGCCCCTGCCGATCGGGTACGGTGCGACGAACTCCCAGCCGTGGACGGTGCGCTACATGCTCTCGCTGTTGGGTGTCGCGTCCGGCCAGCGGGTCCTGGACGTCGGCAGCGGATCGGGCTGGACCTCGGCATTGCTGGGTTGGCTCGTCGGTCCCGGCGGAAGCGTGGTGGGCGTGGACCTCGTCCCCGAACTGGTGGACATGGGACGCGAGGCGCTGGGGGAACGCTTCGGGTGGGTCCGCCTCGAACTCGCCGACCGGGGCGCGCTCGGCTGGCCCGCTGGCGCCCCGTACGACCGGATCCTCGTCTCGGCCGATGGCCGGCGGGTTCCGAACGAACTGGTCGAGCAACTGGCTCCCGGCGGGCGGATGGTGCTGCCCGCCGCCCAGGAGATGGTCGTCGTCGAGAAGGACGCCGAGGGACGGGTCGTGCGGCACGCGACGGGCGACCGCTTCAACTTCGTCCCGTTGCGCTGAGACCAGGTGCGCCGAGCCTCGGTGCGGCGGGGTTCGGTCAGAGGGGCATCTTCTCGTTGTAGACGGACTCGTACTCCTCGTCCGGGAGCGCGTCGAGCGTCGCAGCGGCGTCCTCGGGGGAGATGGTCGCGCGGTCCCGTTCGGCCTGGATGACCTGGCCGAGCAGCTTGGTCTCGCCGGCCGTGGCCAGCCCGGTGACCTCGGGGTGCCCGTTCAGCAGCCACGCCAGCGAGGCGTTGATGTACTGCTGCTCGGTGAAGGGCTCGTACCAGGTCGCGAAGTGGCGCTCGCCCGGCCAGTTCCTCTTGGCGATCATCTTGATCGTCATGAGCGCGGCGTCCACCGCCTTGATGTCCGCGACGAGCGCGTTGTAGTCGTCCGCGTAGCCGGGGACCCGCCAGAGCCGCCGGTTGAGCGGCGTCAGGACGGTGTCGAAATCGAAGCGTCGCAGTGCCTCGCGGTGGGTCGCCGGGGCCGAGTGTGAGTGCCCGGTGATGCCGATACCGGTCACCAGGCCCTCGTCGCGGGCCCGGATGAGTGCCTCGAGCGCTCCTCCGGTGCGGGTGACGGCGTCGAGGGTCTCCATCGCGCCGACCTCGTGGAGCTGGATGAGGTCCAGGTGGTCGGTCCTCAGGCGTTCGAGGGAGCGGTTGATGGACGCCCATGCCGCCTCCGCGTCCCGGTCGCCGGTCTTGGTGGCGAGGAACACGCGTGGGCGCAGGTCGTCCATCATCGCGCCGAGACGCACCTCGGCATCGCCGTAGCTCGCGGCGACGTCCACGTGGTTGATCCCGGCCTCGAGGGCCTGGGAGATGGACGCGTCGGCCACCTCCTGCGTCACCGCTCCGAGCGAGGCGGCGCCATAGATCAGGACGGAGGATTCGTGGCCGAGTCGGCCGAGGCGGCGGTACTCCATGGGGGTGAGCCTACGCCCCCGGGGGAGGGGCTTGGCGGGTCAGTGCTCGGTTGGGGGGAAGTGGTCGCCCCGACGGTCAGCGACCGTGCTTGGAGGTGGCTTCCTGCTCGGCGATGACCAGCTCGTCGGCGGTCACGCTCTTGGCGATGTAGTGGGACACGGTTTCGTGGGTCATGGAGATGAACTGCATGTTTTTAGTGTAGAAGATCAAAAATGGCCGCCCAAGCTGATGTGGCAACAAGGTGCCACCGGGGGCGGCCTACACTGGGCGCCATGACCAAGAGCGTTGTCGTTGCCGCCCCCCGCGGGTATTGCGCGGGAGTGGACCGAGCCGTCATCACCGTCGAGAAGGCACTCGACCTGTATGGGGCGCCCGTCTACGTGCGCAAGCAGATCGTGCACAACAGGCACGTGGTCGAGACACTGGAGGCCCGCGGTGCCATCTTCGTCGAGGAACTCGACGAGGTTCCCGAGGGCTCGACGGTCGTCTTCTCCGCCCACGGCGTCGCGCCGGCGGTGCACACCCAGGCCGCCGAACGCCGGCTGAAGACCATCGACGCGACGTGCCCGCTCGTCACGAAGGTGCACAACGAGGCCAAGCGCTTCGCCGCGGACGGCCGCCAGATCCTCCTCATCGGCCACGCCGGCCACGAAGAGGTCGAGGGCACGATGGGCGAGGCCCCGGAGCGCACGATCCTGGTCGAGCACCCGGACGACGTCGCCCGCGTCGAGGTGGAGGATCCCTCGCAGCTGGCCTGGCTGTCGCAGACGACGCTGTCGGTCGACGAGACCTGGGAGACAGTGACGAAGCTGCGCGAGAAGTTCCCGCTGCTGCAGGACCCGCCCTCGGACGACATTTGCTACGCGACCCAGAACCGCCAGTCCGCCGTGAAGCAGATCGCGCAGAACGCCGATCTGGTCATCGTGGTGGGTTCCTCGAACTCGTCCAACTCGGTGCGCCTCGTCGAGGTCGCGCTGGAAGCCGGTGCCAAGGCCTCCCACCGCGTCGACAACGCCGGCGAGATCGACCCGGCCTGGCTGGAGGGTGTCCAGAAGGTCGGCGTCACCTCGGGCGCCTCCGTGCCGGACGACCTCGTCCAAGGTGTCCTGGACTACCTCACGGAGAGGGGCTACCCGGCCGCCGTGGAGGAGCGCCTCACCGAGGAGAACCTCACCTTCGCCCTGCCGCCGGAGTTGCGTAAGGACCTGAAGAAGCGCGGCTGACCCGGTCCGCCGGCCTGGTGGCCGTCCGCCACTGCCGGGGTCCTACAGGCCCAGCTCCTTCGCGAGTTGCCGGGCCTCCTTCTTGGGGGCTCGGGACCCCCACCAGTCGCCCGCCCGGAACCGTGCCTCGCCCAGTTCCTCGAGCGCGTCGACCAGCTGCCCTCCCCAGGTGTGCGCATCGGACGCCACCAACGGCCGCAGGGCGTCCACGACGACCGTTGCGGCCGTGAGGGTGTCGCGGCGGTTCCCGGCCTCCTTGGCTGCTCGCCATTGGTCCCGGGCGGCATCGAGTGCCGCGGTGGGGTTGACCGCGGGCTCGGGCTCCGACACCGGCGCGGGGACGAGGGTGGGTTCGGGCTCCGGCACGGGTTCGGCGGCAGGTTCTGGCCGAACCTCGTCCCTGGGTGCGGGCTCCTCGGTGGGTTCCGGCTCGGGCTCGGGCTCGGGCTCGCGCACGGGCTCGGTGACCTCGGCGACGGGCTGTTCCGGCTCGGGGATCTCCAATGGCGCGCGCGTGGCGAGGGAGAGTGCATCGCTCTCCGACAGCGTGGACCACGACGGGGACGGCAGCGGCGAACGGGTGGCCACGCCACGGGCGCGGTCCCGGGCGAAGGCCTCGGCCGGGACGTCGGCGTACAGCGCGGCGGCCGGCATCGCATGGCGCAGTGCGGTGACCAGGCCGTGGAACTCCCGCAGCGAACGCTCGGAGGCGGGCTGGTCCCCGGCCGCACGCTCGACCTCGGCGCGCACCAGCGTCGCACCGGCCAGCGCGGCCTCGTGACCGGCGGGGCGCCGCAGGGACCCGAACCGCTCGAACAGCGACGCCAACGCCTCAGCGGCCTCCCCGTGCTCCCCGGTGCGGACCAGCGCCCGCGCCACGGCGGTGACGGCGGCGAACTGGGCGCCCAGGTGTTCGCCGGCTCGGGACTCCTGCACCGTGAGGTCGCCCGCCTCCGCGGCGGCCCGCCCGGCGGCCTCGAGGGCCTCTTCGTCGCGCTCCAGCGCCATCAGGTCGTGGGCAAGGTCCGCGAGCGTCCGGACCAGGGCGGCGCGGGCGGGCTCGCCGGAGCGCCCCACCAGGCCTTCGAGCAGCGAGACCAGTGTGCGGCGCTCCGCGATGCCCGCCTCGCCCTGACCGGAGCACACGAGGCGGTCGGCCAGGTCGCGACGTGCCTCGACCAGCGGCTCCAGGACGCGGGAGGCCCAGGCGTCCGCCACGCGTCCCGGGGCGCCCAGGACGGGCTCGGCCACCGCGGCCGCGGTGTCGGCCGCCTCACGTGACAGCGTGATGGCGTCGTGGGTGATACCGGAGACCCAGCGCACGTCGGCGGCGAGGCGCAGCGCCTCCACGAGGACGGGCGCGTCCGGACCGTCGGCCAACCCCCCTTCGCGGGCGCGCGCGACGGCGGCGTCCGCGAACGCGTTGGCGGCGGCGAGGTCACCGGACGCCAGCCCGGCACGGGCCTGGGCGGCGAGCAGCCAGGTGGCGGTCCGGGCTCCGACGAAGGGGATCAGGTTCACGTGCGGGAGGAGGCCGATCCAGCCGCGCAGGGCCTGGGCCATCTGGCCCCCGAGTTGCGGCTGCCCGACGGCGACCTGCGTGAGGGCCAGGTGGGTCGTCGCCCTGAAGAAGCGGACCCCGTCGTCGATGGGCGTGAAGGGGCCGACCGCACCGTGCGCGGCGACCAACTTGTTGGCGCGGGTCAGCGCGTCCTGGGCGTCCTCGATGGCGGGTACGTACTGGCGGGCGATCAGCCGCTGCGCCGTCAGTTCGTTGAGAGCGTCGGTGAGGCGCTCGGCCACGGACTCGTCGGACGCCGCCCAGCCGCGCAGCTTCTTGACCTCCGACGACAAATCCTTGATCTGGCGACCAGTGAGGTCGGAGGGGGCCTGAGCCATGGAAACGCTCCTCAGCAACGGAAGGACGGGCGCTGTCATACTAGCGAGCGGGGCCGCGCCGACCCTTGTCGGGCTGGGTTGTGGATACCCGGTAGGGTATGATGTCGGTCACATCACCCTGGAGGAGATTCCCATGCAGCTTGACGCGGAGCAGATGTCCTCGGTCGTCACCCGTCTCAAGCGTGCCCAGGGCCAGCTGGGCGGGATCATCGCGATGATCGAGGCCGGACGCGACTGCGAGGACATCGTCACGCAGCTCGCCGCCGTTGGCAAGGCGGTCGACCGTGCCGCGTTCCTGACGATCTCGACCGGTCTGCGCCAGTGCATCGTCGATCCCGAGAGCAGCGAGATGGACGCCGCCAAGCTGGAGAAGCTCTTCCTCTCCCTGGCCTGAGGCGAGTCGCCGGACTGTTTCCGGCCCCTGAGCGTTCCCGTCCCTGATCGTGCCCGCCTCGAGGGCGGGCACGATCAGCGCGATCTGGAGGAACTCAGGCTCGGGTGGCCTGACCGGCGGCCCACGTCTTGTAGCCACCGTCCAGGTTGACCGCGTCGCGGCCGGCCTGGGTCAGGATCCGCGCGGCCGTGTGGCCCCGGATGCCGACGGCGCAGTGCACGACCAGAGGGCCCTGGGGCAGGTCGTCCATGCGGGCGCGCAACTCGTCGACGGGCACCAGCAGCGCGCCGGGGATCGCACCGGCGTCGAACTCGCCCTGCGTCCGGACGTCCAGCACCGTCGCCCCGGCCTCGACCGCGGCGTCCAGTTCGTGCCACTGCAGCGAGCGGGTCGTGCCGCTGCGGAGGTTGTCGGCGACGTGGCCCAGCATGTTGATGGGATCCTTCGCCGAGCCGAACGGCGGGGCATAGGCGAGCTCGAGCTCGGCCAGCGCGGACGCGGTCAGCCCGGCCGTCATCGCGGTGGCGATGACGTCGATGCGCTTGTCCACGCCGTTCTTGCCCACGCCCTGGGCGCCCAGGATCGCGTCGGACTCGGGGTCGACCAGCAGCTTGAGGGCCATGCCCTCGGCGCCGGGGTAGTAGCCCGCGTGGGAGGCCGGGTGGGTGTGGATCACGCGGTGAGGGCGCCCGGCGGCGACGAGGCGCTTCTCGTTCCAGCCGGTGGAGGCGACGGTGAGATCGAACACCTTGACGATCGCGGTGCCCAGCACGGGGCGGTTCGAGGCGGGCAGGCTGGCGATGTGATCGGCGACGCGGCGTCCGGCGAGGTTGGCGGTGTTGGCCAGCGGCACGAGCGTGGCCTCCCCGTCGACGGCGTCGAACTTCTCGGCGGCGTCGCCCACGGCGTAGATGTCGGGGTCGGAGGTGCGGTGGTGGTCGTCGACCTCGATGCCGCCGCGCTTGCCGACGGTGAGGCCCGCCTCCGCGGCCAGCGTGGTGTCGGGGCGGACGCCGATCGCGGCGACCACGACGTCGGCGGGCAACTCCGAGCCATCGGCCAGCGTGACGGTGGTGTCGCCGATGGCGGTGACCGCGGCGCCCAGTCGCAGGTCGATGCCGGCGGCGCGGATGGCGTCGTGGACGGGCGCGGCCATCTCCGGGTCGAGCGGGGTCATGACCTGCGGCATCGCCTCGACCAGCGCGACGCGCATGCCCTTGTGGACCAGGTTCTCGGCGACCTCGATGCCGATGAAGCCGCCGCCGATGACGACCGCGGTGGCCGCGGCGTCCGGCTTGCCGGCGAGGATGTCGGAGTCCTCGGGCCCGATGAAGCCCTCGGCGTACAGCGCCTCGTTCGCGGCCGCCTCGACGGCGGCGACCATGGCGTCGGTGTCCTCGACGTCGCGCAGGCTGAGGGCGCGCTCGATGCCCGGGATCGGCGGACGCACCGGGCGGGCGCCGGGGGAGAGGATCAGCTTGTCGTAGGGGAGATCCTCGGTGGCGCCGGTCACCACATTGCGCGTGCGGACGACCCTGGCCCCCCGATCGATCTGTGCCGCCTCCGTGGCCACCCGGACGTCGATGCGGAAGCGCGCCGCGAGCGACTCGGGGGTCTGCAGCAGCAGGGAGGAGCGCTTCTCGATGACACCGCCCACGTGGTACGGCAGCCCGCAGTTGGCGAAGGACACGTAGCCGGAGCGCTCCAGGACGATGATCTCGGCGGACTCGTCCAGCCGACGCAGGCGGGTCGCGGCGCTCATTCCGCCGGCCACGCCACCGATGATGATGACTCGCATGGCCCCCAACATACCCCCGGGGGTATGTTGGGGCCAACTCGGGGCGCCAACTGGGGGCGCCAGCCCGGCGGGGTCAGGCCGTGGCGGACGCCGCGGCCCGGGCGGCAGCGGGCAGTGCCTCGGCGATGCGGTTCAACGCCGCATCGTCGTGGGCCGCGCTGAGGAACCACGCCTCGAACACGCTGGGCGGGAGCGCCACGCCGGCCTCCAGCATCGCGTGGAAGAACGGCGCGAACCGGAAGGTGTCGGCGGCTTTGGCCTCGGCGTAGGTCCGGACGCCGTGCGTCGCGGCATGCTCGCCGAAGAACACGCTGAAGAGGTTCCCGGCGGTCTGGATCCGGTGGGGGAGCCCGACTCGGCTCAGGGCCGAGCCCAGCGCGTCCTGCACCTGCTGTGCCGCCCGGTCGACGTGGGCGTAGACACCCGCGTCGGCCAGCTTCAGCGTCGCGATCCCGGCCGCCGTCGCCAGCGGGTTGCCCGAGAGCGTGCCCGCCTGGTAGACGGGTCCGACGGGGGCCAGGAGGTCCATGAACTCGGCGGGGCCGGCGAGCGCCGCCAGCGGCATGCCACCCCCGAGGACCTTGCCGTACGTCACCAGGTCGGGCGTCACCGGCGCCTCGCCGAGGGACGCCTCGATGCCCCACCAGCCGGCGGGCCCGACGCGGAACCCCGTCAGCACCTCGTCGAGGATCATCAGCGCGCCGTGCTCCAGCGTCAACCGGCGGATCGTGGCGTTGAAGCCCGGATCCGGCGGCACGACGCCCATGTTGGCGGGGGCGCCCTCGGTGATCACGCAGGCGATCTCCGTGCCGCGCTCGGCGAACACGGCCTTCAGCGCCTCGACGTCGTTGAAGTCCACGACGATCGTGTCGGACGCCGCGGCCCTGGTCACCCCGGCCGAACCGGGCATGCCCTGGGTGGCCACACCGGAGCCGGCTGCGGCCAGCAGCGCGTCGGAGTGGCCGTGGTAGCAGCCTGCGAACTTCACGATGAGGTCGCGCCCGGTCGCGCCGCGCGCCACCCGGATGGCCGTCATCGTGGCCTCGGTGCCCGTCGAGACGAAGCGCACCTTGTCCGCGAACGGGACCCGCGCCCGGACCAGTTCGGCGAGTTCGACCTCGGCGGTCGTGGGGGCGCCGAACGACAGCCCGCGCGTGGCAGCCTCCTGGACGGCGGCGACGACCTCGGGGTGGGCGTGGCCCAGGAGCGCCGGACCCCACGAGCAGACCAGGTCGACGTACTCGCGCCCCGTGATGTCGATGACGTGGGCGCCGCGCGCCGCGTTGAGGAACACCGGCGTACCCCCGACGCTGCCGAAGGCGCGCACCGGGGAACTCACGCCCCCGGGGATCACCTCACAGGCGTGGCGGTAGACCTCTTCCATCGACAGGTGGCCGGGCATGATGTCCTCTCGGTCGGGTTCGGGCGCCATCCTCCCACGAGATCGTCGGCGCGCCCTTGCCGCGATCGGGCTCCCTCATCGGCGCGCGGCGAGGTCCAGGGCGAAGTAGGTGAGGACGACGTCCGCACCGGCGCGCACGATCGACGTGACCGACTCGGCCGCTGCCGCGTCCCGGTCGATCCAGCCCCGCTCGGCGGCGGCCTGGATCATCGCGTACTCGCCGGACACCTGGTAGGCGGCCACCGGCACCTCGGACGCCGCGGCGACGTCGGCCAGCACGTCCAGGTAGTGCGAGGCGGGCTTCACCATCACCATGTCGGCGCCCTCGGCCAGGTCGAGGATCGCCTCGCGCAGGCCCTCGCGACGGTTGGCGGGATCCTGCTGGTAGGTGCGCCGGTCCCCCTTCAGCGATGAGCCGACCGCCTCGCGGAACGGCCCGTAGAAGGCCGAGGCGTACTTGGCCGAGTAGGCGAGGATCGCGACGTCGTCGTGGCCCGCGGCGTCCAGGCCCTGGCGAATCGCGATCACCTGGCCGTCCATCATGCCGGACGGGCCGACGACCTGGGCCCCGGCATCCGCCTGGGCCACCGCCAGCCGTACGTAGGCCTCCACCGTCGCGTCGTTGTCGACCCGGCCCCGCGAGTCGAGGACCCCGCAGTGGCCGTGGTCGGTGAACTCGTCGAGGCAGGTGTCGGCCATCACGACGACGGCGTCACCGACCTCTTCGCGCACCGCGCGCAGGCCGCGGTTGAGGATGCCGTCCGGCTCCTCGCCGCACGACCCCGCGGCGTCCTTGTCGCCCGTCGCCGGGACACCGAACAGCATGAGGCCGCCGAGACCCGCCTCCGCGGCCCGGGCCGCCTCACGGCGCAACGAGCCGATCGTGTGCTGGACGACCCCGGGCATCGACTCGATGGCGGCCGGCTCGGTGATGCCGTCGCGGACGAACACCGGCAGCACCAGTTGCTCGGGAGAGACGCGGGTCTCGCGGACGAGGGCGCGCATCGCCGGAGTGGTGCGCAGGCGCCGGGGGCGGATGATCATCGGTTCTCCTTCGTGAGGGCACGGACCAGGGCGTCGACCACGCCGGGGCCGTCCTGGGTGGCGGCGACGGCGTCCACCTGCAGGCCCACGGCGTCGGAGGCCGCGGCGCTCGGCTCACCGAGCGTGACGACGGCGACGTGTGGTTCGGGCGGGCCCAGGAGGTCGAGGACCGCGCGGGCGATCGAGCCGGCGGTCACGACCACGGCGTCGTACTCGGCCCACGGGCGGATGCCCGGGGCGTCATCGACCGTGGCGGTCGTGTAGGTGTGGACCACCTCGACCTCCCAGCCGCGCCCGGTCAGGCCGTCACGGAGGACAGGGCTGGCCAGGGCGGACCCGGCCAGCAGGGCGGTCGCGGGCTCCTGGGGGAGCGCGGCGAGCAGGGCGTCGGCGTCGGACCGGTGCACGGGGACGACGTCCACGTGTGCCCCGGTCGCCGAGATCGTGGCCGCGGTGGCGGGGCCCACGGCGGCGATGTGGTCGGCGAGGTCGGTGAGGTCCACCTCGGCCTCGGTGAGCATCCGGACGCCGACGGGGGACGTGAGCACGAGCCAGTCCACGCGGCCGGGCAGCGCGTAGGGCAGCGGCCGCGTCTCGGTGACGGGGATGGCGTCGACGTCTGCGCCGGCGGCACGGATCGCCTGGGCCAACTGACCCTCGGGCCGGGGCAGGAGGACGCGGCGGCCCACGAGCGCCGCCGCGGTGCCGGGGGCCCACAGGGCCTTCTCGTGGTGGAAGTCCTCCACCTGGCTCTCGCGGGTCGCGCCCAGCGGCGTGACGTCGGCGGCCCCACGGTCGAGCAGTTCGCGGGCGACGTCGAGGCCCAACTCACCCGGGTCGACGGGCAGCGGGGCACTGCGCCGCACCGTCGCCTCGCGGGAACCCTCGGCGTTGAACACCGACGCGGTGAACTCGACGTGACCGTTGACGATCCGGGCATAGGCACCGACCGGGGCGGCGCAGCCGGCCTCGAGCGTGGCCAGGACCGTCCGCTCGGCGGTGACGCACAGGCGCGTCGCAGGGTCGTCCAACTGCAGGAGCACCTCGCGGAGGCCGACATCGACGGTGCGGCACTCGACGGCCAGCGCGCCCTGGCCAGGAGCCGGCAGCAGGTCCAGGGTGTCGGTGGCGGCGTCGAAGCGACCCAGCCGGGCGAGCCCGGCGCGAGCCAGGACGACGGCGTCCAGGTCGCCCGGGGTGGTGCCCTGCCCATGGACGCGGGCGATCCGGGTTCCCACGTTGCCGCGGATCTCGACGACCGTCAGGTCGGGGCGCCGGGCGCGCAGTTGGGCGGCGCGGCGCGGGGAGCCGGTGCCCACGCGGGCCATGGCGGGCAGTTCGTCGAAGGTCAGGCCGTCGCGGGCGCACAGCGCGTCGAAGGGGATCTCCCGCTCGGGGATCGCCGCGATGGTGAGGCCCTCGACGGCGGCGGTGGGCAGGTCCTTCAGGGAGTGGACGACCAGGTCGACCTCGTCGCGCAGCAGGGCCAGGCGCAGGGCGGCCGCGAAGACGCCGAGGCCGCCGGCATCGAGCAGCGAACCGGAGGTGACGTCGCCCTCGGAGCGGATCACCACCAGTTCGACCTCGTGCCCCAGCGCGCGCAGGGCGTCGGCCACGTGGCCGGACTGCGTGCGGGCCAACTCGGAGCCGCGGGTGCCGAGGCGCAGTTTCAAGCCGCCCTCGGGGGTGGTGGTGACCATCAGCGTGACAACTCCTGGACGATGCGGGTGGCGTGGGGGATGACGGCGGCCAGGCCGGTGCCGGCGAACCACGCCCCGGTGAGGGCGAGGCCGGGGGTGGTACGGAGCCGTTCGGTCAGGTCCTCCACCCGGACACGGTGCGCCGGGGTCTGCGGGGGCAGCGAGTTCGGGAAGTGGACGACCGCGTGGCCGACGACCTGCTCCTGCGCGAGGTCGACGCCCAGCAGCACGGAGGCATCGGCGAGCGCCTCGGCGAGGGTGGGCTCCGGCGTCGGGATCCCCGCGCGGCCGTACGAGACGCGCAGGACGTGCTTGCCGGTCCCCGCCACGACCCGGGGCCACTTGATCGAGTAGTGCGTGACCGCCTTGCAGGCGACACGACGCTCGGCCCCCTCGGCATCCGGGGTGACCAGCAGGCCGGAGCCGCGTGGCCCCGCGTCCAGTTCGGGGGCCTCCAGGACGACACAGACCTGGGCCAGGTCGGCGCCGCGGGGGAGTTGCCAGTCGCCGATCCCCAAGCCGGTCAGGGGGCGGAGGAGGTCGAGCGCGGCGCGCCCGTCGAGGGCGACGACCAGGCGATCGGTGGTCACCACCTCGGGCTCGCCGACGGGGATCGGTGGGTCGGCCGGGTTCGGCGCGCGGCCGGCCTCGTGGTGGGTGACCTGCCATCCCGCCACGTCATGCTCGATCGCGGTGACGACACGACGGGTGGCCACGGTGCCACCGAGCTCGGCGATGCGGGTCGCCATCGCGCGAGGCAGGGTGAACAGGCCGCCCGACACGGAGCTCACGACCGCTCCGGGAGGAGCCGCGGCTCGCAGGGCGGCGGCTGCCCGCACCAGCGAACCTTCGCGGGCCAGCGCCTGCCGGAGCCCGGGGGAGACGATGTCGACCGACAGCTGGGACGGGTGCGCCGAGTGGACGCCGCCGGCGATCGGATCCACGAGCCGGGTCAGCACCTCGTCGCCGAGCCGGGCGATGACCAACGAGGCGAGGTCCGTGGCGTCCGAGCCACGCTCGGGGCCCATCGTGAGGTCTTCGCGGGCGCGCTCCAGGCCCTCGGCCGAGAGCAGGGCGACCACGATCGGATCGTCCAGGTCGGTCGGGATCCCCAGCACGCCGTGCGGGATGCGGACGGCGTGGCCGCCGGTGCCCGAGCCGGTCGAGGGCCGGTGCGACCACAGCCACGAGTGACCGGACGGATCCACGACCTCGAGCCCGAGCTCCCGGCACAGGTCGGCGACCGCCACCGAACGCTTCGCGTACGACTCCGCGCCGAGGTCGACCCAGACACCCCCGATCGGGGCGCCGAAGACGAGACCGCCGCACGTGCCCCGTGATTCCAGCAGGAGCGGCGCGTGGCCTTCCTTCGCCAGCGTCAGCGCGGCCTGCAGGCCGCCGATGCCACCGCCGACGACGACCGAGGGGACGCGCGTGCTCACGGCTGGTGGATCAGTGCGACGAGACGGGTGAGGATCTCCGGATCGGTCTCCGGGGGGACGCCGTGGCCCAGGTTGACGACATGGGCGGGCGCGGCACGGCCACGATCGAGGACCTCGCGGGTGTGACGCTCGAGGGCATCCCAGCCGGCCAGCAGGCGGGCGGGGTCGATGTTGCCCTGCAACGGGATGCCGGGCAGGCGGGCCGCGGCCTCGTCGAGCGGGGTGCGGTAGTCGATGCCCAGCGCGTCCGTGCCCTTGGCCATCTCCTCGAGCAGGTGGCCGGTGCCGGTGCCGAAGTGGAGGCGTGGGACGCGGCCCTGGACGGTCTCCAGGGCGCGGCGGGACCACGGGGCGACGAAGGCGGCGTAGTCGGCCAGCGGCAGCGAGCCCGCCCACGAGTCGAACAGCTGGACGGCCGAGGCGCCGGCGTCCACCTGGAGCGAGAGGAAGGCCCCCGACAGGTCGGCGCACCACGCCATGAGCCTCGCCCAGGCGTCCGGGTCGGCGAGCATGAGGGAGCGGGCGGCGAGGTGGTCGCGGCTCGGACGGCCCTCGACGAGGTAGGCGGCGAGCGTGAAGGGGGCGCCCGCGAAACCGATCAGCGGCGTCCAGCCGGCGGCGCCGGAGGGGGTGGTGGCGAGCTCGGCGGTGATGATCGAGATGGCCTCGGTGATCATGCCGGTGTCGCCCAGTTCGTGGGCCACCAGACGCTCCACGTCCGCGGCGGTGCGGACGGGTTCGGCGATGACCGGGCCGATGTTCGGCACGATGTCGACGTCCACGCCCGCCAGCTTGAGCGGGATCATGATGTCGCTGAAGAAGATCGCCGCATCGACGCGGTGGCGGCGGACCGGCTGCAGCGTGATCTCGGCGGCCATGTCCGGGATCAGGCAGGACTCCAGCATCGCCGTCCCCCTGCGCAGTTCGCGGTACTCGGGGAGCGACCGCCCGGCCTGGCGCATGAACCAGACGGGGTTGGTCTCGGGGCGATCGCCGGAGAGGGCGCGCAGCAGCGGTGGTGTCGGGCCATTCGGAGTCACGGGGCCGATCATAGGTGGCGGCCCGGACATCCGGGCACGTGCGCGCGTGTTCGGCCGGGAGGGCCGCGTCCGGTTTGACCAACGCCGCAGCGGTGGTTCAATGGAGAGGTCATGGCGCTGCACTTGATCTCGATCCACCACGCCGAGCACGGCCTCGGTGCGGTGGAGTCTGCCACGGAGGCGGTGCCCGGTCTGGGCCAACGTGTCGTCGCGGCGTCGGATGCCGTGCGCGGCGCTGTCGTGCTGGCCACGTGCAATCGGGTCGAGGTGTACGTGGACGCCGACGCCTCCACCCGCCACGTCGCCGAGGTCATCCGCGGCGAGTTGGGCGCGACCCCGATGACGATCCGCGAGAACGGCGAAGCGCTGCAGCACCTGTTCGACGTGGGCGCCGGCCTCGACTCGATGGTCGTCGGAGAGCGTGAGATCGCCGGGCAGCTCCGC
The DNA here is from genome assembly GCF_059516005.1 of Propioniciclava sp. LT294. Classification (NCBI taxonomy): domain Bacteria; kingdom Bacillati; phylum Actinomycetota; class Actinomycetes; order Propionibacteriales; family Propionibacteriaceae; genus Propioniciclava; species Propioniciclava sp. LT294. The sequence goes on along the minus strand of NZ_JCAKNG010000001.1, from coordinate 475,647 downwards.
CGCGCGCTGAGGCATGCGCGCGAGGAGGGCCTCGCGACCGGTCTCCTGACCGAGACGATCGAGCAGGCCCTGAGGACGTCCCGCAAGGTCTCCCACCTCACCCGCCTCGCCGCGACCGGTCGTTCGGTGGTGTCGGTCGGCCTCGACCTGTTGCGCCGCGACTGGTCCCGCACCCGCGTGCTGCTCGTCGGCACGGGTGCGTACGCGGGGGCCGTGGTGGCCGACCTGGGCCGGCGCGGAGCCACGGATGTGGCCGTGTGGTCGGCCTCCGGCCGGGCGGGCGCGTTCGTCGAGACGCACCCCGGGACGGTCGAAGCGGGGCCCGACCTCCTCGACGCAGTCGCCGACGCGGATGTGGTCGTGACCTGCCGCGGCCTGGGTGCACCGATCCTGTCGCGCGACGACGTGGCCGCCGTCCAGGCGCGACGCGCAGGCGGCGAGCTGGCGCTGGTCGACCTCGCCATCGCCCGCGACATCGACCCCGCCGTCGCCGGACTGCCCGGGGTTGTGCTGCTCGACCTGCCCACGATCCAGCGCCATGTGCCGGATGCCTCCCACCGCGAGCTGGGCCACGCACGGTCGCTGGTGGACGCAGGTGTCCGGGACCTGCTCGGACGCCTGAAGGGACGTGAGATGGACCCGGTCGTGGTCGCCTTGCGTGACACCGTGAACGAGATGGTCGCCGACGAGGTCGCCCGCCTGCCGCAGGGGCGCCCGATCACCGGCGAGGAGGCCGCCCACGCTCTGCGCCGCCTGGCCGCGCGGCTCGTGCACGTCCCGAGCGTGCGGGCCCGCAAGGCCGCCAACGAGGGGCGTGTCGACGCGTACCTCACCGCCCTGTCCGAGCTGTGGGGGATCGAGCCGGAGGTGCGGCCGCTGTTGGGCAACCTCGAGACCGTGGACGGGCACATGCCGGGTCGCGAACTCCTGCCGGACATCGGCCACCACGACGCCCTCGTCCCTCCGGACCGGCTCGACTGTGAGACGTGCCCCATCACCGGACTGGGCCTGTCGGACCTGGGGGAGACCCCGCGTCTGGAGGCCATGTGAGCGGGCTCATCGCTGGTCGGTCCAGGTACGACGCCATCCTCGTCCTCTCCTACGGCGGTCCCCGCGGACCCGAGGACGTCCTGCCGTTCATGCGCAACGCGACGCGGGGGCGGGGAATCCCGGATGAGCGCCTCGTCGAGGTGTCCGGCCACTACCAGCTGTTCGGTGGCAGGTCGCCGATCAACGAACGCAACGACGAACTCATCCAGGCCCTGCGTGCTGCGCTGGCCGAGCGCGGGGTCGAGGTGCCGATCGTGATCGGCAACCGCAACTGGACGCCGTACGTCCACGAGACCCTCGCCGAACTCGCCGCCTCGGGGGCCCGACGGGTGTTGGTGCTCGCCACCGCCGCCTATTCCTCCTACTCCGGGTGCCGCCAGTACCGGGAGGACCTCGCCGCAGCCCTGGAGCGCGTGGGGGACGCCGCCGCGGGCATGGCGTTCACCAAGATCGGCCCGTTCGCCGAGACGGACGGGTTCGTCGCCGCCAACGCGGACGCCGTGGCCGCAGCCCTCGCGACGTTGCCCGGGGCGCGTGTGCTCTTCGTGACGCACTCGATCCCGCTGGCGATGGACGCTGCGTCCGGACCCGAGTCGGCCGACGGTTCGCGCGAGAACACCTACTCCGCGCAGCACCGCCGGGTCGCCGAGGCGGTGGCCGCCGAGGTCGGGCTCGCCGAGGAGGACTGGGAGATCGCCTACTGTTCGCGGTCGGGGGCGCCCCACGTCCCTTGGCTGGAGCCGGATGTGAACGACCGCCTGGCCGAACTCGCCGAGGCCGGCGTGCGCAGGGTGGTCACCGTCCCCTTCGGGTTCATCAACGACCACATGGAGGTCGTCTACGACCTCGACACCCAGGCCCGCGAGACGGCCGCCGAGCACGACCTCGCGTACGTCCGCGCCGCCACCGTCGGCGTCCACCGGGCGTTCGTGGAGATGCTGGCCGACGCCGTCCTGGCCGCGCCCGGCCCTTCCGACATCGGAGCCGGCGCCGACCCCGCGGCGTCCACCCTGGGCGGGCTGCGCACCTGCACGGCCACCTGCTGCGGCTCGGGTCGCCCCGGTGGGCCGGTCCGGCCCGCCGCCTGTGGCGCCCCCTGACGGCCTGGGCACCCCTCGCGCACGCATTCCGAACCTTCGAACTGTCACCCGACTCGTCACCCAAGGAGCACCCGATGTCCCAGGCACCTCACGGCAAGAGCCCCGGCGCACCGTTCAGCGGCGACCCCCGCGACACCTACATCGCCCCCGAGGACGTCAACGCCGGCTCCCACTACGTCATGTACTCGGTCTTCACGACCTCGGGCTACATGGCCGCGGAGGCCACCGAGCGCGCTGAGCACGCACGCCGGGCCGTCGAGGCCGTCGAGGCGACCGGCGTGACCATCCGCGGCTGGTACGACGTCAGCGGGTTCCGTGCGGACGCCGACCTCATGGTGTGGCTCCTCGCCGACGACCCGACCAAGCTCCAGGCCGCGTACCACGCGATCCGCCGCTCGACGCTGGGCGAGGTGCTCGAGCCGCGCTGGAGCAACGTGGGCGTCCACCGTCCCGCCGAGTTCAACAACGCCCACACGCCCGCCTGCTTCTCGGGGATCGCCCCACGGCCGTGGCTCACCGTCTACCCGTTCGTCCGCAGCTACGAGTGGTACTACATGGATTCGTCCAAGCGCTCCCACATGCTCCGAACCCACGGCATGGCCGCCAAGGACTACCCTGACGTGCTCGGCTCGACGACCTCGGCGTTCGCCCTCGGTGACTACGAATGGCTGCTCGCCTTCGAGGCCGACGAACTCCACCGTCTCACCGACGCCATGCGCGCCCAGCGAGCGGTTGAGGCCCGCCTGCACGTGCGCGAGGAGACGCCCTTCTTCACCGGCCCGCGCGTCGAGCTCGCGGCGTGGGTGGAGACCCAGCCGCACGAGTGACCGACCATGGCTGACCTCCGGGATGGGCCTCAGGACAGCCGGCGGCGGCGCGCGAACGCGTTCAAGACCACCGGCGCGGAATACCACCGCCTGCGCCCGGGCTACCCGGACGACGTCGTCGACTGGATGCTGCCCGCAGGGGTCCGCACCGTGCTCGACCTGGGGGCGGGCACGGGCCTGCTGACCGATTCGCTGGTGGAGCGCGGTCTTGAGGTGGTCGCGGTCGATCCGTCCGTGTCGATGCTCGAGGTGCTCCGGCAGCGTCACCCGGAGGTGCGGGCCGTGGCCGGCACGGCTGAACACACAGGCCTGCCGGTCGGCCGGTGTGGATGCCATCGTCGTCGGGCAGGCTTGGCACTGGATGGACGCCGAGGCCGCCTCGGCCGAGGCCGCCCGCATCCTGCGGTCCGGCGGCACGCTCGCGATGGTCTGGAACCAGCGCGACGTCAAGCCGGGCTGGGAGGCGGAGTTCCATGCCGTCCAGTACGGACAGGACGCCCCCGATTCCCGCGTCGGCCTCGACCTGGTGACTGATGACGACCTCGCGCGCCCGCCGTTCGGGCCGCGTGAGTCCTTCACCACGTCGTGGTCCCGGACGGTGCCGGCCGCCGACCACCTGGCGCTGTACACCACCCACTCTCCGTTCCTGGTGGCGGAGGAGGCCGAGCAGGCCCGCCGGCGGGCGCGTTGGCAGGAACTCCTCGCCGAACTGGACGCCCCCGAGGTGGTGCAGACCTACACGACCCGGGCCTGGCGGTTCCGCCTCGGCGGCTGATCCGTCCGGCCGCCCCCCCGCCGGTCAGGTCACCCTCGGTCCCGTCGGAACGTCCGACCGAATCTGTGGACAGGTCGGGTCAGTTCCCGCACGGACTCACGTTGCGCCAGTTCGCCACCGTGTCGTTGACGGACTGGGTCCCGTCGCTCCCGTACGCCAGCGTGAGCGAGCGGTTACCGATCTCCTCGCAGGAGGCGCCCTTCTCGACGTGGTCCCACGTGCCGAGGGCGTACTTGTACTCGACCTGCGTGCCCTCCTTGCCGGTGAAGGTGATCGTCCAGTGCGTCGGATCCACGCGCGTGAGGGCGGTGCCTGCCGGATCCCACGGGGGGTGGCTTCCGTCGAGGCGATCCAGGAAGCCGGCGATGTTCACCGAGCGCCCGGTGGCGTCCGTCGTGGCCGGAACCGTGACGTTCATGGACAACGTGACGGTCCGCAGATCCGCGGTGGCGCTCACCTCCGCCGAGTCGGCCGAGCGGTTGAAGGACAGGTCGAGGGACCGGACCACGTAGAAGTAGGTGCTCCCCGACGTCACGGCGGCGTCCGTGTACTGCGTCCCCGTGGTGCGCGCCAGCACGGTGTAGGGGCCCCCGGTCGTCGCGGATCGGAGCACCTCGTAGCCGTACAGGCTCGCATCGCCGGCCACCGCATCCCAGGCCAGGTCGACCCCATCGGGTGAGGCGCTCAGGACGTGGAGCCCGGCCGGCACGTCGGGTGGTGTCGTGTCGCCGCTGGAGACCACCGTGAGGGAGCCCGCCTGGTCGGGCGAGTAGCCGTTCGCGCTGCCATCCAGGTCGGCGAGCACCCAGTCGCGGCCACCGGTGGTGGAGTAGCGGTACGCGTAGTCGAACTCGCCGACCAGCTCCGGCAGCAGCGAGGCCCTGAACTCGTCGTTGTTGCCCGAGTCCACGGTGTAGGAGGCGTCCACCCACGTCCACCCCGTGGTGCTCGCCGGGTCGCTGCCCGCCGGCCCGTAGCCGAGTTGGGCCAGCAGGCCGGGCGTCGCGCCGGGCTGGTCGGTGACCCCGTCGATCCAGACCTGGCCGTACACGGCGTCGGTCCGGGTGACCGTCGAGATCGTGTGCGTCAGCGTGGGGGGCCACTGGAGGTTCGCCCAATCGATGAGCAGGTGCGGGATCGCCGACACCTCGTCCGACCAGCCCGACTCGTTGCCGTGCTCGTCGACCGCGGTGACCACGACGTTCACCGGCGACCCGTTGGCCAGCCCCCCGAGCAGCAACGACGTCCCGGCGGTCTCGCCCGCCAGCACGAAACCACCTCCGCTGAGCGGGCTGGTGTAGGCGCGGTACCCGGCGGCGCCGGCGACCGCCGTCCAGGTCAGTGACACCTGGGCGTCGCCCTCGACCGCGGCGAGGCCCGTCGGAGCCGTCGGCGGCGCGAGGTCCACCGCACCGGACGTGAGGACCACCGCGCCCAGGGCGGGCACGGGCACGCGCACGGCGCCGTCGGTCACGGTCGGCGTCCCGAAGCCGGACGCCGACGCGTTGGCCGCCACGAGGGCGGTCAGGGCGGTGCCGTCGGGCAGCCAGTCCGCGACCGGCACGACCACGTCGCGGGAGGCACCCGACCGGTTGACCACGATCACGGACGCCTGGGCGTCGGTCGAACGGCCGTACGCCACGGTGTCGGCGGCGTCGTCGGCCAGCAGCACGCGGATGCCACCGGCCGTCAGCGACGGGGTCGCGGCGCGGGCCTTCGCCAGCGCCGTGTAGTGGGCCAGCAGGTCCAGGTCGCGGGCGTCGGTGCCGTCCTTGGCCGGCCACGGGTAGGTGCGGCGGTCGTCCGGGTCGTCGTCGCCCGTCATGCCCACCTCGTCGCCGTAGAACACCGTCGGGGCCCCCGGCATCGTGTACTGGATCAGCGCGGCCACCCGCTGGCGGGCCTTGCCCTCGGCGACGTTGGCGGCGTTCTCCTCCTTGTCCGCGGTGGTCTCGGCACCCGGCGTCAGCGTCCAGAGCAACCGTTCGGTGTCGTGCGAGTCGAGCAGGTTCATCAGCGAGTAGTAGGCGGCGTCGGGGTAGTCCTCCCGCACCGACAGGATGCGGGCGGCGAACTCGCTCGGCTCGATGATGCGACCGGAATCCGCGAACCCCTTGGAGTCGAACGACCCCGGGGCCAGCAGGCCGAGCACCGCGTCCCGCAGGCGGTAGTTCATCGTCGTGTCGAGGCGATCGCCGCGGATCGAGCGCAGGAGGGCGCTGTCCTTCTGCCAGGTCTCGGAGATGGTGAGCGCGTCCGCGTCGGTGGCCTTCACGACCTTGCGGAACGACTCCCAGTAGCCGTCCGGGAACGACGCGTCGCCCGACACGTCCAGGCGCCAGCCGGACGCCCCGGCCTTCAGCCAGTGCCTGGTCACGGAGTCGGACCCGGTGAGGAAGTACCTCTGCACGTCTGGATTGGTCTTGTCGATCTCCGGGATCGAGTCGAACCCGAACCAACTGGCGTAGGTCATCGTGTTCGGTCCGTCCGGTCCGGCGCAGGGGCCGCCCGCCTCAGGGGAGAACGTGAACCACGCACGGTACGGGGACCCCTCCGACTCGCAGGCGCCCAGGGTGGGGTGGTGGCCGTAACGGTCGAAGAAACGCGAGTCGGACGACAGGTGGTTGAACACGCCGTCCAGCACGATCCGGATGCCGAGGCGGTCCGCGTGCTTGACGAGGTTCGCCCAGTCCTTCTCGTTGCCGAAGTACGGGTCGAGGCGGAGGTGGTCCTGGGTGTCGTAGCCGTGGTTGGAGCCGGAGTCGAAGATCGGATTGAGGTAGATCGTGGTGATGCCCAGGGAGGCGAGGTGGTCGAGCTGCTGGTCCACGCCCTTCAGGTCGCCGCCCATGTAGTCGCGACCCCGCGGCTGCTCCTTGGTGGGGCTGGTGGCCGGCGGCGTGTCGTCGAAGCGCCACGGACAGTGGGACCCGGCGTCGGCGTAGTTGCGGCAGTAGCCCTCGGGCTGGGTGCCCCACGGCAGGGCGAGGACGGGGTCGTCGTAGCGCCGATCGCCCGTCCTGGGGTTGTTGTTGCCCCGGCCGTCCCGGAAGCGGTCGGGGAAGATCTGGTAGATCACCGCGTCGGACGCCCACGAGGGGGCTTCGAAGCCGGGCTCGTGGATCATCAGCGCCCACGACTGGTCGACGTCGTCGTCGGAGGGTGCGCCGAGGCCGCCGTCGAGGGCCGCGGTGTCGTCGGCGTAGTGGTCGGTGTCGGTGCCATCCGTGACGACGAAGCGGTACCACAGGTTGTCCGCGTGGTCACCGGGGATGGTCACCTGCCAGAAGTCACACGTCCGGCTCTCGAGGCCGGGCTGGTAGCAGGAGACGCCTGCCGCGACCTTCGACATCGGCAGGATCTCCTGCCCGCCCTTCTGCAGCGAGTACACGCGAGCCCTGACGTTCGTCACGTCGTCGGCGAACGTCCGGAACCGCAGCCTGACGTCCGTGCCCGCGGGCACGGCACCGCCGGGGGATCGGTAGACATCGCTGCGGGAGTCGTGGCGCAGGCCGTCCCACTCGACGTTGTCGTCCGGGCCCGATTCGCCCGGCGTGGCGCTGATGGTGAGCGCGTGCGTGGCGGCGTCGTAGCTGAACGTGACCTGGGTGCCCGCTGCCGGGACCGTGAAGGGGATGTTGGCTCCGCCCGGGGTTCCGCCCGCGCCGTAGTTCTCGTCCCACGACTCGTTGATCGCGACCTTGGCCTCGTACGTACCCGCCGGAAGTGCGGCTGTCGAGAAGGTGGCCCTGCCGTCGCCGTCCGGATCCTGCAGCCAGGAACGCAGGCAGGAGGAATCCCAGTCGCCCGCGCAGCCGAGTTCGGACTGGAAACTGCCCGGCACCGTGGCGATGGTGCTCGTCGCCGCATCGGTCACCCAGTGGGTGGCGTGGTCGTAGTAGAACTTCACGGAGGACGGTGCGGCCAGGGGCAGCGGGACGTTGGCGCCGTTCGCGGTGGCGTGGGCGCCGTAGTTCTCGTCCCACGAGTCGTTGAGCGCCGCCTTGTAGTTCCAGTTCCCCGCCGGCACGGACCAGGTGCCCTGCCACACCTGGTCGTTCGCGTCGAAGGTGAGGTGGGTCCCCGCGCAGCCGGGATCCCAGTCGCCGCCACAGCCCAGTTCGCTCTGCAGGTCGCCGGCGACCGTCACACTCGCCGGTGCCGCAGTGTGGTCCGCCCGTGCGGGAAGGGTGGTGAGCAGGCCGCCCACGAGGGTCATCACCCCGAGCAGCGTGGCCAGAAGAGGGGTCGTGCCTTGCCTGGTGGACGGACGGGATGGCATCACGGGCCTCACTGTCAGGGTGGATGACAGGCTCAGCATCCCTCCGGCCCGGCAGCACGTCAATGGGCCAGAATCGGTCAGGACGGCGGGTGCGGATCCCCGCCTCGCCGGGCGCGTTCGGCCCCCGCCCCCACCGGCCGGACGATGCTGAGGCGTCGGGCTGGGAGCGCCTCTCGGCGCGTGGCCGCTCGCAGCGGCTATGAGTGGAGCCCGGGGCTACCGCAGCCCGACGCGGTTACGAGGATAAGCGTTCCTGCGGCCTGAACCAAGTGCGGGGTCAGTCGAGGTCGCCCTTGCGCCAGAGCCGGGCGCACTCGACGAGCTCGTACGCCATGTCCTGCAGCCGCGCCGCCCGTTCCAGATCGGCGCGGTCGCGCCCGACCTCGGCGCGCCCGGAGGCGACCACGTGGCAGAACGCAGCGGCGCGCTCCAGGGCGATCGCGAAATCGCCGGTGAACACCCCGCGCAGGATCTCATCCGCCACACGGCGCACCTCGTCGGGGCCGGGCGGATCGATGCCGGCCACGGCGTGGTTGGGCTCGGTGAAACGGACGCCGGCCGCGTACTCGCGCGCGACGCCGTCCGGGTCGGTCACCATCCACTCGCGCAGCAGGTAGAGGCGCCACAGCGCCCCGGGCAGGGACGTGGCTGGACGGTGCGCCCAGAGGTCCGCGAGCGTCGACAGGCCGATCTCATCCACCAGAGTGACCAGGCGCGCGGTCACCGCCGGATCGCCCGCTGCCCGCCCGACGTGGAGCAGGGCGGCTGCGGTCTCGTGCGCGGCGTGGAGTTGCGCGATCGGGTCCGATCCGGCTCCCAGCGCCTCGAGGGCGTCAGGGGAACGCAGCACGGGTCGGTGGGGGCGCTGGGGAGAGGTCACCTGACAAGGGTAGGCGTCCCCGTGGGAAATGCAGCGGGCACCGTCCTAGCCGTCGCTGCGAGGCGCGCGCCGACGCGGGCGGCCCACCCCGGCCCGTGCGAGCTCGAGATCGGCGAGCCGCGCGATGACCTCGGGATCGCCGGTGCGCCAGGCGGCGATCGGGTTGTCGGCCACCTTGCGCACCTCGGCGAGGGGCTGGTTGGCCAGTGCCCGCAGGGCGAGCAGGTCGTGGCCGTGGCCGGTGAGCAGCAGGCTGCGCGTCTGGCCGGCCAGGGATGCGAACGCCAGCCGGCGCGGGATCCACAGGACGGCGAGGAACAGCAGCGGCATCAGGAACACGATCCAGCCCGTCACCGTGGCCACCCGCTCGAGCAGGACGACCTGGTCGGCCGCCGCGGACGCGAGGCCGCCCAGGGTCGCGGACATGCCGTCGAACGGCTGCCGGAGGCCCCCGCCCACCACCGGTACCCCCGCTGCCTGTGTGGCTGCGTCGCCCACCTGGCGTCGGAGGTCTCCGGCGATCCGCTCGGTCTGGCGAGCGGGCTCGGCCATGGCGCGGATCGTGCCGTCCGTGAAACGGCCCACGAGCCACCAGGTCGCACCCCACAGGACGAGGAACAGGTCGCCGATGACCTGACGGGCCAACTGCCACGAGGGGCGTGCGTAGAACCTCATGGCCTCATCATGGCCGCAGGGGGCGGCCCAGGGGCTGTCGGTCAGCCCTTCACCACCGGGTTGCCGGCCGCCTGCCAGGCGCCGATGCCGCCGTCGAGGTGCCAGGCGTTGGTGAAGCCCAGCCTCTTCATCGCCGCCAGGGCGGCTGCGGATCGGGCGCCGGAGCGGCAGTACACGGCGTAGGGCGCCGAACGGTCCAGTCCGGCGACAGCCTTCTCGAAGTCGCCGTTGATGTCGGCGAGTCGCGCCCCTTCGAGGTGGCCGCCGGCGAACTCGCTGGGCGTCCTGACGTCGAGGACCGTCACGCCCGGCACGTCGAGGGAGGCCTTGAACTGATGGGCGCTGAGCGCCGCACCGAAGGCCGGGACTGCTCCCTGCGTCGCTGCGCTGCTCGCGGGCACGGGAGCGCCCGGGCTCGTGGCCGTGCAGGCTGCCCCGGTGAGGGCGACCACGGCGGCGACGATGACGGACGCGGTACGACGGACGCGCATGGTGACTCCCCGGGCTCGGACGGACAATGGGGGAATCATACCCCGGGGGGTATGTGATTCCGAAACGGTCAGATCAGGAATCGGTAGAACGGGCTCTCGGGATCCACCGGCTCGGCCCGGATCGGGCTGCGGTCGAGGCGCGTGAGGAGGTCGGGGAGGGTGGCGGGATCGCCCAGCTCGATGCCGACGAGTGCGGGGCCCACCTCACGGTTGCTGCGCTTGACGTACTCGAAGTAGGTGATGTCGTCGTCGGGGCCCAGCACCTCGTCGAGGAACCGGCGCAAGGCCCCCGGCTCCTGCGGGAAGTTGACCAGGAAGTAGTGCTTGCGGCCCTCGTAGATGAGGGATCGCTCGACGATCTCGGCGTAGCGGGAGACGTCGTTGTTCCCCCCGGAGATGACCGCCACCACGACTTCGCCCCGCTCCGGTGGGTGGAGTCGCAGGGCGGTGGATGCGAGTGCCCCGGCGGGCTCAGCGATGATGCCCTCGGCCTGATAGAGCGCGAGCATCTCCGAGCAGACCGCACCCTCGGGGACGGAGATGACGTGCGGTGCCAGCTGGTCGGCGATGGCGTACGTGAGCCCGCCCGCGCGTCGCACGGCGGCGCCGTCGACGAACGTGTCGACCTTCGTGAGCGTGGTCGGGCCACCGGCATCCAGTGCGGCGGCCATGCTGGCCGCACCACTGGGCTCGACCGCGACGACGGTGGTGTGAGGGCTGAACGTGTTCAGCCACACCAGGCAACCGGCGAGCAGGCCGCCGCCGCCCACGGGTAGGACCAGCCGGTCGGGCTCGCGGCCCAGCTGCTCGACGATCTCCTTGGCGACGGTTCCCTGGCCGGCGATGGTGCGCACATCGTCGAAGGCGGCGACCATGACGGCGCCGGTCTCCTCGACCGCCTTGGTGGCGGCCGCCGACGCCTCGTCGTAGGAGTCACCGACGACCACGAGTTCGATGAACTCGCCGCCGAAGTACAACATCCGGTCGCGCTTCTGACGGGGGGTGGTGCTCGGGATGAAGATGCGCCCGTGGATGCCCAACTCGGCGCACGCCATCGCCACGCCCTGGCCGTGGTTGCCGGCGGACGCCGCGATCACACCGGCCGCGCGTTCCTCCTCGGACAGCTGTGCGATGAAGTTGTACGCGCCCCGGATCTTGTAGGACCGGACCGGTTGCAGATCCTCCCGCTTGAGCCACACCTCGGCGCCGGTGGCGGCGGACAGACGCTCGTTGTACTGCAGCGGTGTCTCGTTGATCACGCCGGCGAGGCGGATGGCCGCCGCGTCCACATCCGAGGCCGATACGGGCAGGGGTCGTTCAACCACGTGGCTGGGCAGGTGCGTCACCCGCCCATTGTGCCCCTGCCGGGACGAGGACGGTCGGTCTTCCACTCAGGCGTGCCTGCGCGCCGACGGTGCGGGCTCCGGGTCGGACTCGTTGACCAGCTCGAGCAGGTCGGGCTCGCCACGCTTGAGGACGGGCGACTCGGGCAGCTCCGTGACCGGCTTGCGTCCGATCACGGCCGGGACGGCTGTCGCGTCCTCCACCAACTCCGGTGCCGCGAGCTGGCGGAGCGGCTCCTCGATGGGAGTGAGCTCGGCCAACTCCTCTTCGGTGACCTTCAGGTCGCGGAACCGGCGGGCCGTGACCATCACGCGCGTCTCGAGCGAGCCGACGGAGGCGTTGTAGGCCTTCACCGCCGAGCCCAGCGCGCGGCCGAGCTTGTCGACGTTGTGGCCCATCGTCCCGAGCCGCTCGTACAGCTCCCGGCCCAGCGTGGACACCTGGGCGGCGGATTCGGCCAGCCTGGCCTGCTTCCAGCCGTACGCGATCGAGCGCAGCATGGCGATCAACACCGTCGGCGTCGCGACCACGACGTTGCGGCTGCTGGCGTACTCGTGCAGGTCGGGCACCATCCGCAGCGCCTCGAAGCCGAGCGCCTCGTTGGGAATGAACATGACGACGAACTCCGGCGAACCGGGGTCGGCCTTCCAGTAGTTCTTGCCGCCCAGCGCGTCCACGTGGCCCTTCACGTTCTTGGCGAACTGGGTCAGGTGGCGCTCACGATCGCGCTCGTCCTCCGTCTCCTGCGCATCCAGGAACGCCGAGAGCGGCACCTTGGCGTCGACGTAGACGAACTTCCCCTCGGCGAGGGTGACCTTGAGGTCGGGGCGGATCACGCGATCGTCCGAGGTCGTCGACGTCGACTGCTGCGTGAAGTCGCAGTGCTCCAGCATGCCGGCCAGCTCGGCGACCCTCTTGAGCTGCAGCTCGCCCCAGGCGCCCCGGACCTGTGGCTTCCGCAGCGCCGTCGACAGGGCGTTCGTCTCGCGGCGCAACTGCTCGCCGGTGAACTGGACCGCGCGCACCTGCTGGGCGAGTTCGCTCGACATCGCGACACGGGCCTTCTCGACCTCGGTCAGGCGGTCGTTGAACAGGGCCAGGCTCTCCCTGATCGGGGCCATCAACTGCTCGGTGGCCTTGAGCCGGGTCTCGGCGGTGGCGTCCGCCTTCTTGCCCTGTTCGTCCAGCGCGGCGCCCGACAGCAGCTTGAACTCCTTCACCAGGCCGTCGCGGTCGGCTGCGATCTCCTCGGCGCGAGCGCGGGCGGTGTCGCGCTCGGCCAGGGCCGCGTCCAACCGGGCGCTCAGGGCGGCCACCTTCGCCGACTGCTCGGACGCCTCGGCCTGGGCGCTCGCCACCTCGGCGCGGGCCTCCGCCACAGCGCGGTGGGCGCGCTCGGCCTCGGCGCGTGCCTCCTGCACCTTGATCTCGGCCTGGCTCACCCGGACCTCGGCGTTGGCGATGTCAGCGCGCGCGCGTTCGGAGTCGGCCCGCGCTGCGGACTCGGCCGCGCGCAGGCGCTCGGTGGCCGCGGCGTCCTCGACCGCGGTCGTGTCGGACGCCCGACGCAGGACCAGCCATGCCCCGGCGGCACCGAGGGCGACGCCGACGAGCAGGGCGACGAGGAGGATGGCGAAGTTGTCCATGCCCTGATCCTGTCAGGGGGCTCCGACAATTCTCGTCAGGCCTCGCCGCCGGGGCGGGAGGGAGGCGAGCCCGGGGCCGCGAGTCGGGCCCCTGTCCCTTCCTGCGCGAGGCAGGATGGAGCCATGGCACTGGACCACATCAACGACCTGGCCGCCTTCGTCTCCGCTTCCCCCAGCTCCTTCCACGCCGCGGCCGAGGTCGCCCGCCGGCTGGACGCCGCCGGCTTCACCGAGCAGCCCGAGGACGCCCGCTTCGCGCTCGAACCGGGCGGTGGCTACGTCCTGCGTGATGGCGCCATCGTCGCGTGGCATGTCCCGTCCGGTGCTGACGCCGATTCCGGGTTCCGGATCGTGGGCGCCCATACCGACTCCCCGTCGCTGAAGCTCAAGCCGCAACCCACGGCGTCCGCCCACGGGTGGCAGCAGGCCGCCGTCGAGGTGTACGGCGGTCCGCTGCTCAACCAGTGGCTGGACCGCGAGCTCGGATTGGCCGGTCGCATCGTGACCCGGGCGGGGGAGCAGGTGCTGGTCCGGACGCCGGCATGGTTGCGCGTGCCGCAGGTCGCCCCGCACCTGGATCGTTCGGTGAACGAGGCCCTGCGCCTCGACAGGCAGGCCCACCTCAAGCCCGTCTTCGCGGTCGGACGCCCCGACCTGGACCTGCTGGACCTGATCGCCGACCACGCCGATCTCGACCTCGCCGACGTCGCGAGCCACGACCTGTACTGCTACATCACCGAGTCCCCGGCCGTGTTCGGGCCCCAGGAGGAGTTCTTCGCCTCGCCGCGCCTCGACAACCTCAGCTCGGTCCACGCCGGGCTGGTCGCACTGCTGGACGCCGAGGGGGACGACATCACGGTGCTCGCCTGCTTCGACCACGAGGAAGTCGGCTCATCCTCCCGTTCCGGCGGGGCCGGCCCCCTGCTGGAGCAGGTGCTGCGCCGGGTCGCCGGCGCCCTGGGTGCGGACGCCGACGGGTGGCACCGCATGCTGGCCCGCTCATCGTGCATCTCGGCGGACGCCGGGCACGCCATCCACCCCAACCACCCGCAGCTGCACGACCCGGAGCACCGCCCGCTGCTGAACGGCGGGCCGCTGCTGAAGCACAACGCCAACCTGCGCTACACCTCGGACGCCGCCAGTTCGTCCCTGTGGCGCCGCGCCTGCGGGGCGGCCGGTGTCCCCACCCAGGACTTCGTGTCCAACAACTCGGTGCCGTGCGGCTCCACGATCGGGCCCATGACCGCCGAGCGCCTCGGACTGGTGATGTGCGATGTGGGCATCCCGCTGCTGAGCATGCACTCCACCCGTGAACTCGCCGGCGTCCTCGACCCGGGTTGGCTGGCCGAGGCCCTGACCGCCTACTTCGCGGGGGCCTGAGCCTCCCCGGCGCCGGGCGTGCGGACAGCGTGAACTTGACACCCCCAGTCGGGGAACAAGTTCACTCCATCCTTCGCCTGTTGACCTGTCGGGAGGCTGCCCGCGGTGCGCGGGTCCGGCAGCGTCGAACCCACGGCGGGCTCGGCCGGGCCTGCCCCGTGCAACCGCGGTCGGGCCTTCGCTGGTCCGGGCCTTAGAATGCTCTCCCGTGGCACTCACCATCGGAATCGTCGGACTCCCCAACGCGGGCAAGTCGACCCTGTTCAACGCACTCACTCGCAACGACGTCCTTGCGGCGAACTATCCGTTCGCGACGATCGAGCCGAACGTGGGTGTGGTGGGGGTGCCCGAGCCCCGGCTGGCCAAGCTCGCCGAGATCTACGGTTCGGAGAAGCAGCTCCCCGCGACGGTGTCGTTCGTCGACATCGCCGGCATCGTGAAGGGCGCCTCGCAGGGCGAGGGCATGGGCAATGCGTTCCTGGCCAACATCCGCGAGGCGGACGCCATCTGTCAGGTGACGCGCGTCTTCGAGGACGCCGACGTGACGCACGTGGACGGCGACGTGAACCCGGGCAACGACATCGAGACGGTCACCACCGAGTTGATCCTCGCGGACCTCCAGACGCTGGAGAAGGCGCTCGTCCGCGTGGAGAAGGAGGCCCGGATCCGCAAGGAGGCCAAGCCGAAGCTGGAGGCCATGCTGGCGGCGCAGGAGGTGCTGAACTCCGGCCGGACGGTGTTCGCCTCCGGCCTGGACACCGAACTGCTGCGCGACCTGTTCCTGCTGACCGCCAAGCCGTTCATCTACGTCTTCAACTGCGACCAGGACGAGCTGGCCAACGACGAGCTCCAGGCGCGGATGCGCTCGCTGGTCGCCCCGGCCGAGGCCGTGTTCCTGGACGCCAAGTTCGAGTCCGAGCTCGTCGAGATGGACGAGGACGAGGCCCGGGAGTTCCTCGCCGAAATGGGCGTGGAGGAGCCGGGTCTCGACAAGCTCGCCCGCGTGGGGTACGACACGCTGGGCCTGCAGTCCTACCTGACGGCCGGTCCCAAGGAGGCGCGCGCCTGGACGATCCGCAAGGGCGCCACCGCCCCCGAGGCCGCGGGTGTCATCCACACGGACTTCCAGAAGGGCTTCATCAAGGCCCAGATCGTCTCGTTCGGTGACCTCGTCGCCGCCGGTTCGGAGGCCGCGGCCAAGGCCGCCGGCAAGATGCGCCTGGAGGGCAAGGACTACGTGATGGCGGACGGCGACGTCGTGGAGTTCCGTTTCAACGTGTGAGCGTTGGTCAGAGTCTGCCGGGCAACGGCCCGTTCTGACGGCGTGTCCTGCACCTCGGTGGCATGGTGGCACCCCCACGCCTCAGTAGGCTGCACCCCATGGCACTCACGCGCGAGCAGATGATCGAGATCCTGGCGGAGGCCGACCCCGTCGGCCTGATCGCGGCCGGCGCGCCGCGCGACGAGTACGCGCGCGAGGCGGACGAGATCCTCAGCCTCCAGGGAGTGCCGCAACTGACCGAGGTCACCGGCATCTTCTCCGTCAACTTCGAACCCGGCGCCTGCGAGCGCGAGACGGCCCGGTGGATCGTCGACGAGATGACCCACCGGGCCGGTTCCTAGCCGACCGGACGCCGCGTCAGCCTGCCGGGCGGCGCCTGGTCGGGACCGGACGCTGACCGTCCGGTCAGACCTGCGTCGCCTCGTCCTCGCCCACCGCGGGGGGTGGCGCGACGATGGTCTCGGCGGTGCCCCTCTCGTCCTCCTGGACGAGCGCCCCGACACCCTCACCCGGGAGAGTGGGGTCGACCGCCAGCACGAAGTCGTCGCCGTGGCTGACCACGCCCTCGACGACGGCGGCCTCGATCGCCTTGGCGGCATAGCGGCGGCGCACCATCATCGGGTCGTCGTGCAGGTCCCGCATCAGCGAGACCACCATGCCGATCATCACCACCATGAAGGGGAGTCCTGCGATGATCGTGATCGACTGCAGACCCGCCAGCGCCTTGCTCCCGCCGATGATCAGCATGATCGCGGCCACCGCGCCGGTCGCCACGCCCCAGAAGATGACCGTGGGGCGTGACGGCTCGATGGTTCCGTTCTCCGACAGGGTGCCCATGACGACCGACGACGCGTCCGCCCCGGAGATGAAGAAGATCGACGTCAGCACCATGACCAGGACCGCGGTGACGGACGGCCACGGCATGGTCGCGAGCAGGACGAACAGCGTCTCCTCGGCGGAGCCGATCTGGCTGAGGGCAGCGTCGTGCTGCTCGGCGTCGATGGCGGCACCGCCGAAGATGGAGAACCAGACCAGGCTCACGGCGCTGGGCAGCAGCAGAACGCCGGAGACGAACTGCCGGATGGTACGGCCCCGGGAGATGCGGGCGATGAACATGCCGACGAACGGCGTCCAGCTGACCCACCAAGCCCAGTAGAAGATCGTCCAGCCGGCGAGCCACTGCAGCGCGGGCTCACCGCTGGTGCCGGTGCGGGCCGACATCTGCATCAGGTTCTGCAGGTAGGTGCCGAGTGTGGCAGGGAGCAGGTTCAGGATGAACACCGTGGGGCCGACGACGAACACGAACAGTGCCAGGGCGACGGCCAGGCCCATGTTGATGTTGGACAGGTACTGGATGCCCCGGCTCACCCCGGACACGGCCGACAGGATGAAGGCGGTCGTCAGGAGGGTGATGAGGATGACCAGCGCGGTGTTGCTCGGACCTTCGATCCATCCGAGGATCTGGGCGCCGGACAGGATCTGCAGCGCACCCAGACCCAGGGAGGTCGCCGAGCCGAACAGGGTGGCGAAGATCGCGAAGATGTCGATGACCTTCCCGGCCGGACCGTAGGTCTGGCGGTGGCCCAGCAGCGGCTCGAAGACGGCACTCATGGTGAGCGGACGCCCCTTGCGGAACACGCTGTAGGCCACGGCCACGCCGACGACGGCGTAGATCGCCCACGGGTGGAGTGCCCAGTGGAACATCGTGGTGGACAGGGCGTTCCGGATCGCGTTCTCGTTGCCGGGGGCACCGGTCCCGGGTGGGGGTGTCACGAAGTGCGCCAGCGGCTCGGCCGCGCCGTAGAACATCAGGCCGATGCCCATGCCGGCGCTGAACATCATCGCGATCCAGGACGAGGTGCGGAACTCCGGGCCCTCGCCGTCGCGACCGAGTGGGATGTTGCCGAAGGGGCTCATCGCCAGCCACAGGATGAAGAGCACGAAGCCGGTCGCGGCCAGTGCGAAGAACCAGCCTGCGTTCGACACGACCCAGCCCTGACCCGTGGCCGCCGAGGTCGACAGGCTGGTGGGGGACACCAAGCCCCAGGCGATGAAGGCCAAGGACACCACGGCGGTGATCGAGAACACGATCTTGTCGAGGGTGCCGGGGCGTTCGTTGCGCAGGTCGGCGGTCGGTTCGAGGGCGGGGTGGTTGGCATCCAACACCTTTCCCTCGCCCGTCATGCGGGCCAAGGCGGCGCTCGCGTGTGAGTTCAGCAGGGTGCGGCGGGCGCGGGCCCTCCCTGCTTGGGATCGGCTGGCGCGGGTGAGTTTCAGCCTCCGCGTGGACCCGGTCGGGCGGTCCTGGTCAGTCATGGGCATGCTTCCTGGATAGCGGACAGAGCCGTTCGACCGTATGTCACTTGGCGCAAATAAGCACCCCGAGCCCTCCGGTTTGGCAACCGACCCGCGTCCGGTCAGGTGCGCGGCTGCCAGGTCGGCGTCCTGGTCTCGGGGTCGTAGGAGTAGACCTCGCGGCCCGAGATCCACGTCCGCAGCACCTTCTGGGCGATCTCCAGAGGGTCCCCGGACCAAAGCACGACATCGGCGTCCTTGCCCACCTCGAGCGAACCGATGCGGTCGGCCACGCCCATCACGCGGGCCGGGTTGATCGTGATGGCGCGCAGGGCGGCGGCGGCGTCCATGCCCTCGCGGACGGCCAGCGCGGCCTGCGTCACGAGGTACTCGATGGGGACGACCGGGTGGTCGGTGATGAGGGAGACGGGGGAGCCCGCGCGGTCCAGGATGCCGGGGGCCGAGAGCAACCGCTCCCGCACCTCGACCTTGGAGCGGGTCACGATGAGCGGGCCGTACAGGACGGGGATGCCCCGCCCGCCGACGAGGTCGGCGATCTTCCAACTCTCGGTGCCGTGGTCGAGCACCAGCTCGTAGCCGAACTCGTCGGCCATCCGGAGGGCGGTCGCGATGTCGTCGGCACGGTGGCAGTGCTGGCGCCACGGGATCTCGCGGTTCAGCACCTTGAGCATCGCCTCGTGCACGAGGTTGCCCCCGGCGTCGTCCTTGCCCGCATGGTTGCGGGCCTCGGTGAATGCCTTCCGGATGACGAGCGCGGTGCCCAGCCGGGTCGAGGGCGTCTTCTTCTGTTCGCCGTAGACCCTCTTCGGGTTCTCTCCCAGGGCCGCCTTCAACCCCGAGGGGGAGCGGAGCGCCATCTCGTCGACGACGCGGCCCCAGGTCTTGATCGCCACGGTGAGGCCGCCGATCGGGTTCCCCGAACCCGGGTTCACGTTCACCGCGGTCACGCCGCCGGCCACGGCGTCGGCGAATCCTTGGTCGTAGGGGTTGATCGCGTCCAGTGCGCGGGCCCCGGCCATCACCGGGTCGGTCATCTCGTTGGTGTCCTGGCCGGCCCAGCCCTCGCCCTCCTCCCACACGCCGAGGTGGACGTGGGCGTCCACCAGACCGGGGAGCACCCACGCGCCCGCGGCGTCGACCACCTCGTGACCGTCCGGGACGGCGACGTCCGTGCCGAGGGCGGCGATGCGGCCGTCGGTGAGGACGACGGTGCCGTCGAAGGGGTCGGCGGTGACGGGGACGACGTGGGCTCCGGTGATGGCGACATTCATGGCGTCGAGCCTAGTCGCGCAGCCCCACGAACTCGCGCAGGCGGGGGAGTTCGCGCGCGGCCTGGGCCAACCCGCGCTCGTGCGCGGCCTGCAGCTTCGCGACGTTGCGCTCCCCGTTGGAGATCGTCATCGACTCGGGCGCGAACACGTACGCCTGGCCCGCGCGCTCGAGCGCGAACAACTCGTCGCGGGCGGCGTTGTAGCGCGCCCAGCGGGTGAGGAGGGCCTCCGCCACCGCCGGGTGGTCGCGGAAGTGGCGGCGGTAGAACCACGGGTTCGGCAGCGGCTTCTTGGTGTACCCGCGCTCCTGGGTGAGCACCACCACGAACCGCGAGTACCCGGCCTCGCGCGCGGCGTCGAAGGGGATCCCGCCGGTCTCGCCGAGGGCGCCGTCCACGTAGAGGTCGCCGTCGATCTCGACCGGTGGCATCACCACCGGCATCGTCGAGGACGCCTGGACCCGCGCCATCAGGTCGAGCTGGGTGTGGACGTCGGAGCGTCCCCAGCGGACGGTCGCCCCGTCCCGGGCACGGAACGCGCTGATCGACATCTCGCCCGGATGGGCGTCGAAGGCGGCCAGGTCGAACGGCAACGCCTGCCCCGGCCCGGACGTCCGCCGGTAGATGTAGTCCGAGTTGAACAGGCCCTCGCCACGCAGGAACGTCCGCCAATCACCGAACTGGGGGTCGGCCGCGAACGTGGTGAAGGACGTCCGCGCCCGCCGGGCGTCGCCCGCCAGGTAGTTGACGGTGTTGGACGCCCCGGCCGAGATCCCGGCCACGAACGGGAACACGATGCCCGCCTCGACCAGCGCGACGACCATGGCCGACGTGTAGGCCGCCCGCATGCCGCCGCCCTCGAAGACGAGCGCGACCCCGGGGGCGTTCACGGAGACGGTGGAGCCCCGTGTGGGGTGGGACATAGGTGTCAATCCTCCTCGGGGGAGTCGGCGTGGTGATCGGGGCGTGGTGCCTCGGGACGGTCGACGAGTCCCTTCAGGCGCGTGATGTTCGCGCGCGGGGCCAAGGGTTTCAGCGCGGAGCGCAGGCTGAAGTCGACGGGCTCGGGCAGCATCCAGCCCAGCCGGCGCGCCAGCAGCCCGAGCACGGCGCAGGTCAGGATGGACGAACCCATGGCGACTTCACGCATGCCGAACTGGAAGAACACCAGGGCCTCGATGCTGCCCACGACGGCGAGGGAGGCGTACAACGTGTTCCCGCCGAACACGGCCGGGGTCTTGCCGACCAGGACGTCGCGGAGCATGCCCCCACCGACGGCTGTGATCACGCCCAGCATGATCGACGGAATCAGCTGCAGGCCGAGGGAGGCGGCCTTGATGGTGCCGGTCGCCGACCAGCAGCCCAGGGCGAGCACGTCGGCCAGGGCGAGGGCGCCGCGGGCGATCGTTCCCTCGAGGTGGATGAAGTAGGCGATCGTGGCCGCGATGAGGGCGCCCGAGAGGTAGGCCGGGTCGGTCAGGGCGACCGGGTAGCCGGCACCGAGCAGCACGTCGCGCAGCATGCCGCCGCCCAGCCCCGAGATGATCGCCAGCGTGGCGAACCCCACGATGTCGAACCTCCGGGAGCGGGCCACGGCACCGCCGAGCAGACCGTTGGCGACCACCCCCGTCACGTCGACGATGCGGAACAGAGTCTCGGCATCCCAGATCACAGGGTGATCTTCTCATCCCCCGTGACGCATTTCCGGGTGGAGTTTCCCCAACGATCCTTGGGGAAACTCCACCCGGAAATGCAGGCGGGGGGTCGGTTCCGGGCTATCAGCGACCCGGCGAGCTCAACCGCGCGATGACATCGTTCAGCGTCACCGACGGACGCATGACCGCGGTGGTCTTGTCGACGTCCGGGCGGTAGTAGCCACCCAGGTCCACGGGGGAACCCTGCACGGCGATCAGCTCCTGGCTGATCTGGTCCGCCTGGGCGCGCAGTTGCGTGGCCACGGGGCCGAACGCGGCCGCGAGGTCGGCGTCCTCGGTCTGCTTGGCCAGTTCCTCGGCCCAGAAGACCGCCAGCCACGCGTGCGAGCCACGGTTGTCGGTCTGGCCCACCCGGCGTGCCGGGGACTTGTCCTCGTCCAGCAGGGTGCCGGTCGCGGCGTCCAGCGACTTGCCCAGGACGGCCGCCCTCGGGTTGTCGGAGGTGCGGGCCAGGTGCTGCAGCGACTCGGCCAGCGCGAGGAACTCACCGAGGGAATCCCAACGGAGGTAGTTCTCCTCGACGAGCTGCTGCACATGCTTGGGGGCGGAGCCGCCGGCGCCGGTCTCGAACATGCCGCCGCCGTTCATGAGCGGGACGACCGACAGCATCTTCGCCGAGGTGCCGACCTCGAGGATCGGGAACAGGTCGGTGTTGTAGTCGCGCAGGACGTTGCCGGTCACCGAGATCGTGTCCTCGCCGCGGCGGATGCGCTCGACCGACTTCTTGGTCGCCTCGACGGGGGACAGGATGGAGATGTCCAGGCCCTCGGTGTCGTGCTCGGCGAGGTACTTCTCGACCAGCGTGATCAGGTTGCGGTCGTGGGCGCGCTCGGAGTCCAGCCAGAAGATCGCCGGGGTGTCGGAGACGCGGGCGCGGGTCACGGCCAGCTTCACCCAGTCGCGGATCGGGGCGTCCTTGGTCTGGCAGGCGCGCCAGATGTCACCGGGGGCGACGTCGTGCTCCATCAGCACCTCGCCGGACTCGGTGACGACCTGCACCTTGCCGGTCTTGGCGATCTCGAAGGTCTTGTTGTGGGAGCCGTACTCCTCGGCCGCCTGCGCCATGAGGCCGACATTGGGGACCGAGCCCATGGTGACCGGGTCGTAGGCGCCGTTGACCTTGCAGTCCTCCACGACGGCCTGGTAGACGCCGGCGTAGGAGGAGTCCGGGATCACCGCGAGGGTGTCGGCCTCCTTGCCGTCCGGGCCCCACATCTTGCCGCCGATGCGGATCATGGCCGGCATCGAGGCGTCCACGATCACGTCGGAGGGGACGTGCAGGTTGGTGATGCCCTTGTCGGAGTTCACCATCGCCAGTGCCGGGCCGTCCGCCAGCTCGGATTCGATGGACGCCTTGATCTCGGCGCCCTTCTCGAGGCCCTCGAGGCCGGCGAGGATCGCACCCAGGCCGTTGTTGCCGGTGAGGCCGGCGGCGTGCAGCTCGGCGCCGTAGGTGGCGAACGTCTTCGGGAAGAACGCACGGACGACGTGGCCGAAGATCACCGGGTCGGAGACCTTCATCATGGTGGCCTTGAGGTGCACCGAGAACAGGACGCCCATCTCCTTGGCGCGGGCGATCTGGTCGGCGAGGAACGCGTCCAGGGAGGCGGCGCGCAGGACGGTGGCGTCCACGACCTCGCCCTTGAGCACCTTCAGGTTGTCCAGCAGGACGGTGATCTCACCGGTGGTGTCCACGAGCTGGATGCGCAGGGTGTCAGCCTCGGGCATGACGACCGACTGCTCGTTGGTGCGGAAGTCGTCGCGGCCCATGGTCGCGATCTCGGTCTTGCTGTCGGCCGACCAGGCGCCCATCGAGTGCGGGTGCTTGCGGGCGTAGTTCTTGACCGCCAGCGGCGCGCGGCGGTCGGAGTTGCCCTCGCGGAGCACCGGGTTCACCGCGGAACCCTTGACCGCGTCGTAGCGGGCCTTCGCGTCGGCGTCCGCCTCGGCGTAGGACGGCAGGTCGTAGCCCTGGGCGTTCAGCTCCGCGACGGCCGCGTCCAGCTGCGGCAGGGACGCCGAGATGTTCGGCAGCTTGATGATGTTCGCCTCGGGCGTCTTCGCGAGCTGGCCGAGCTCGGCGAGGGCGTCCGGGACGCGCTGCGTCTCGGGAAGCCGGTCGGCGAACGCGGCCAGGATGCGGCCGGCCAGCGAGATGTCGCGGGTCTCGACCTCCACGCCGGCGGTCGAGGTGAAGGCCTCGATGATCGGCAGGAGGGAGTAGGTGGCGAGCATCGGGGCTTCGTCGGTGAGCGTGTAGATGATCTTGGCCATGCGGACTCGGATCTCCCTTGAATGTGTCCAGTGATGCACCGACCACCCTATCGGTTCGCCGCGCTGGTCCAGGCCACCGGGGGAGCGCTGACACGGGGGTGGGCTCTCGCGTCGGGGCTGGGGCGCGCCGACACTCAGGTTGGTCACGTGGGCGCCGCCCGGGAGCACCGACACTCAGGTTTGCCACCTCTGAGCGCGTGGCAAACCCGCCCGAGTGGGGCAAACCGACGCGTGGGCGCGGAGGGATCGGGGTGCGGAGGGACCAAGGGCGGAGGGATCGGGGTGCGGAGGGACCAGGGCGCAGGGGGACCAAGGGCGGAAGGACGAGGGCGCGGAGGGACTAGGGGGCAGAGGGACCAAGGGCGGAGGGACCAAGCGCGGGCCAGCCAGGCGAAAGGGGCATCCCGCGACGAGGAAACCGACGAGAACAAGAGCGGGCCCGCCACCGGTATGAGCGGTGGGGGCCCGACATCTTTGTTCTGACCGGAGATGGCGTGACGATTCCGGCCGATGACACGAGGGAAAGCGCCTCCATCCACGTCACCCGGATGAATCGGTGGACTGCAGACCACCGGCGGCCACTCGATCATGCCATCCCACGCCAGCCTCCCGGCCTGACGTGTAAGGACATTCTTAGTACGGGCGGTGGGGCGTCGGCAAGGTCGCGGCGTGTCGTCCACAGAGGAGCTGCGTGCTCCACAGGAACACCTCCGACATCCACATCCCATGCCCAGCTGCCTGTGGAGAACCGTGCAAAACTGATCGGGTGAGCATCGAACGCCCTCTCCCGCGGGCGCTCCCCACGGACGTGGGTGTCGACCCGGCCGGGGTGCACGCCTTCCTCGATGGATTGGCCCGCCGCCGCATCGCGCTGCACAGTCTGCACCTGCTGCGCCACGGCCGGATCTTCGCCGAGGCGACCTGGGCGCCCTACACACAGGAGCACGCCCCGCTGCTGTACTCGCTGTCGAAGACCTTCTGCTCGGCGGCCGTGGGGATCGCGGTGGCCGACGGTGCGTTCGGCTACGACGACCGGCTCGTGGACCTCTTCGCCGATGTGGTGGACGAGGCGGGTCCGGTGGCCTCACGCATGCGGGTGCGTGACTGCTTGGCCATGGCCACCGGGCACACGTCCGACACCGTGTTCACCCAGCATCTGGCGAAACTGCCCGGACGCCAGCCCTGGCGGTCCGTGCTCGCCGTGGAGCCGGAGGGCCAGCCGGGCGCGACGTTCTGCTACAACCAGTTCGCCACCTGGACGTTGGCGGAGGTCGTCCGGCACGCCACGGGACGGACGGTCCACGAGGTGCTGCGTGACCGCGTCCTCGGTCCGCTCGGCATCACCGATTCGCGCTGGGACACCGACGCGAACGGGCGCGTGCTCGGCTTCACCGGCCTCCACCTGCCGCCCGAGGGCATCGCGTCCTTCTTCCAACTGCTCGCCGACGACGGCGTCCGGGACGGCCGACGCCTCCTGCCCCCGGAGTGGATCTCCGGGCACCGGCAGAAGCACGTGGCGACGGATGCCAGCCAGACGAACCCGGACTGGGCCCAGGGCTACGGCTGGCAGGTCTGGCTCGACACCCGGGGTGGATACCGTGGCGACGGCGCTCTGGGCCAGTTCGGGATCGTCATGCCGGCCCTGGATGCGGTGGTCGTTCTGACGGGGCTCACGGCTCGCATGCAGGAGGTCCTCAACGAGCTGTGGTCCTCACTGGTCCCGGCGTTCGACCGTCCGGGTGGCGGCGACGCGGCCCTGGCGGAACGGCTGGCCCACGTGGCGCTGCCCACGGTGGGTGGCGAGCGGGGTGGTTCCGTGTACCTGTCGTTCGAGAACCGGACGAACCGCTGGCAGCTCAACGACGATCCTGACGGCTGGATCCTGCGCTGGGTGGACGCCGACGGCGGGGACAACCGGATCCCGGTCGGTCACGGGCGCTGGCTCGACTCGGAGATGACGTGGGGGTCCCGTCGGCTGGGGGTCGCGGCGTCCGGTGCCTGGGTCGCGTGGGGTCACTGGGTCGGACACGTCATCACGCTGGACTCCCCGCACGGGCTGCTGGTGCACCTGCGTGACGACGGCTCGGGCCGGACGGAGTGGATCGAGTCGGCGCCCCTGGCGGGCGGGAGCCCGGCGGATCTGGCCTCCGCCTGAGGCGGTCTGGTCAGAGCTGCCTGCGCGCGGAGCCGATGGCAGCGAGGATGGCGCTCCGCTCGGCGTCCGTCAGTTGTTTGGTGCTCCGGACGGTGGCGGCCATCTGGTCGAGGCGTGCGCCCGCGTTGGCCGGGGTGAGGCCCGACGACAGCGACCCCCACTCGCGCTCGAGCTGCCTGCGCGCGCCCGGGTTCGCCACGCCGGCGATGGCGTTGGAGATGGCGCGGACCGAGGGCCCCAGGTCGACGGGGGCGCGGGTCGACGTGGTGGCCAGCGAGCCGGAGGTGGTGGCGGGGGTCGTCGTCGGCGGCGCCTTGGGGATGGGCGTCCACACGCCGTCCGGGCCGAACGGGGACGGGGCGGGTGCCGGCGCCGCCGGGATCGGGGCGGTCGGGGACGGTGTCGTCGCGGGCGGACGGGCGACGGACGCGGTCGAGAAGCTCCCATCGTCGGGCCGGAGTTGCCAGAAACCCAGCGTGAGGGCGGCGACGAGAACGGCGGCCGCGGCCACGCCCGGCCAGCGGGAGCCCGAGGGGCGGAGTGCACGTCGGGGCGCCACACCGCTGGGGCGCTGGGGCAGCGGGCTCACAGGCATGCCCGTCGGCAGGATCGCGGTCCGGTCACCTTCCCGCATCCCGGCCAGTGCATCCGCCACCTCGGCCGAGGTCGGGCGGTCGGCGGGATCCTTGGCGAGCATCCGGTGGACGAGGGTGTCCAGCTCCTCCGGGAGGCCCGGACGCCGGGCGCGCAGTCGCGGGGGCTCCTCGGTGAGGTGTGCGAGCGCTTGGGCGACGGGCAGGTCGCGCGGGAACGGGGGCTGGCCGGTGAACAGGGCGAAGAGGAGACAGCCCAGCGAGTAGACGTCGCTGCGGGGTTCGACCTGGTCGCCCCGGGCCTGCTCGGGGGAGAGGTATGCGGCGGTCCCGGCCGTGAAGCCCGTTTCGGTCAGGGCCTCACCCTGGTGCTCGGTGAGGCGGGCGATGCCGAAGTCGACGATCTTGACCCTGCCTTGGTGGAGCACGGCGTTGGCCGGCTTCACGTCGCGGTGGATGATGCCGGCCCGGTGGGCCGCGACGAGCCCGAGGGCGACGTCCTCGCCGATGGTGAGCCCCTGCTGGAGGGTGACGGGGCCGCCGTTCGTCACCAGGTCGGCCACCGAGGGGCCCTCCAGGAGTTCCATGACCAGATAGGCGACATCGCCGTCGCGCCCGGCGTCGTGCAGGGACACCACGTTGCCGTGGTTCAGGGAGGCCGCGGCGTCCACCTCGCGGCGGAACCGGCCGAGGACGACGTCGTTGGAGCCGGCCCCCAGTCGGATGGTCTTGACCGCCACCTCCCGGCCCAGGTTCAGGTCGCGGGCTCGCCAGACGTCACCCACCGCCCCGTGCCCGATGCGGGTGTCGAGGCGGTACCGGTGGTCGAGCCTTGCGCCTGGTTCCACCCCTCCATTGTCCGCGCCGAGGCCGTTGTCTCCAAACTCGATCCGACGGGGCGGACGTGGGCATGACAAGCGGAAAGGGGCGGTGGGGCCCCGGGTGCGTTCGTCATGGCCGATATTGCGGCAACAACCACCTCGCCCGGCCCGGCCCCCTAGGCTCGGACCAGGACCGCAGGAGGAGCACCGGTGCATGTGAAGGCGACGCCGAGTGAGCGTTTTCCGCGCGCGCCGGCGTACTTGGTGGCCTGCCTGCGGATGCTCGTGGTCGACGGCATCCTGGCGCCCGACCGCCCCCAATCCATTGCGCGCGTGGCATCGCTGCTGCGCGTCGAGGAGCCCATGGCCGTGGCCGTCCTGATGGAGTTGGGCCGGGACGGGTTCCTCGAGCGCGTGGGCAACGATCGGGTGCGGGCCCGGTCGCTGGCAGAGATGCCGGACGAGGAGATCCTGCAGATCCGGCGGCTCATCGAGCCGCCGGCCATCCGTGCGGCCGGTGAGCGAGCACGGACGGTCGACATCATCACGCTGCGGCATCTCGCCGACCGGGTCGAGAGCGCCTTGGCGAAGAACGACTACGGCGAGTTCCGGCGTGCTGACGACGAGTTCTACGCAGGCCTGATCTCGCTCCACCCCAACGCGGAACTGGCGCGCCTCTGCAAGGAGCTTCGCCAGCGGACTGCCTGCGACGGTCTCCGCGTCCCCGTGGAGCGGGGCGTGCTCAGCGAGGTGATGCGCTGCCACCAACGTGTGGTCGACCTGATCGAGTCCGGAGAGTTCGGCGACCTCGAGGTCCTGAGCCTGGCGGTCGTGGATCGACTGCACTTCGTCGGGGCCCCCCGCATGGACGCCCCCTATCTCGTCGGGCCGCCCCTGGTCCTCGATCCACACGTGGACGAGGAGTTCCTCGAGGGCTGAACGGGACGCGAGGGTCAGGCCCCGTCGAGCCCCTCGTTCACCATGTCGAGGGTGCGCGTCCGCTGGGACGTCCACCGCAGCGTGAGGCCGCCGACGGTGACCTGCTCCCCGTCCCGGAGCACGGTGGTGACCTTCTGCTTGCCGACCCTGGCGACGACCCGGACGCCCTCGGTGCCGTCCTTCCTCTGCGGCGAGATGCTGCCGACGAGCCCGGACGCCTGGGGGCCGGCGGTACGGGCCAGGTCGATCCTGGCCCCCGACAGCATGAACTCGCGGACGGTCACGCCCTCGCGGGTGATCTGGAAGGCTCCGCGCAGCTCGGCGCGTCTGCTGCGGACCGCCAGCAGCGCGAGCAACACGACGAGGAGGGCGGCCGCGCCACCGAGTGCGGGCAGCAAGGACGTGTTCTGGGTCTGGGTGGCGGGCTCGTCCGCGGTCGTGGCGGTGGGGGTCAGGTGCACGGGGGCGGTGTCCAACCGCGGGTTGAGTGTCACCCCGAACTCGGACGCCGCGGCCCGCCACGGGCTCTCGACGGTGCCCCGCGTCACCAGGGAGCCGCCTCCGGGGCCGAGCCTGCCGACGGTCAAGGTGATGGGGAACTGCTGCGATTCGCCGGGCTCGAGCGCGACGACCTCGGGCAGGCCGGACGCGCCGGCCTCCCCGTCGCCCAGCACCACCGCGAGGCCCGTGACCTCGACCGGGGCCTTGGTGAGGGTGGAGGTGAGGGTCAGGGTCGGGTTGGCTCTCCCCGTGGCGACGAGGCTCTCAGGGTCGAGGTTCGACCACGTGGCGGAGACCGCGGCGGTCGCGTCGCCTCTGAGTTGCTCGGCGGCCTTGAAGTTGAGGAGTTCGGCGTCGATGCGCCCGAGGTAGGGGCCGATCTGGTCCCCCGGCACGTTGCGCGCCTCGGGGAAGACCTTGCCGAGCAGGCCGGCGTCCGTCTCGTTGCCCAAGGCGATGGCGTACGCCGCGACGGACTGCTTCTCCGACAGTGCTCTGGCTTCTTGGGTGAGCGTGGCCCAGCCGGGCGCGTCCGCGGCGGCATAAGGAGAGTCGGGCAGCGCGTCGATCGTGCCGTCGGTGATCAGGGCGAGGACGCCGCTGGCCGTGGCTCCCGGACGCTGGAGGTAGTTCAGGCCCGCTTCGATCCCGGCTCCGATGTCGGTCTTCGCCCCCGTCGGACGCGCGGGGAGGGCGGCGAGGGCGGCCTGCTTGTCGGTGCCTTGGTAGGCGACCTCGGCGGCGTCGCTGAAGGTGATCAGCGCGACGGTGTCAGGGCCGGAGAGGGTGGACATCATGCCGTCCAGCGCCGAGCGCACGCGGTCGTACCGGTTGTCGATGCTCATCGAGCCGGACACGTCCACCAGCACGACGTAGTCGGACGGCTCCCTCGTGATGCTCAGTTGCTGCAGAACCTCGGCCCGGCTGGCTTGGGTCGGCGCCGCCCAGGCGGGGGAGCCGAGCAGCACGGACAGGGCGGTGATGCCGGCCGCGAACATGCTCTTCCACCCCATGAGGCCAAACCCCCTGTCAGGTGCGCCGATCACGTCGAGGGCGCAGCAGGATCCTAGGGCAGGCCCGAGGAGTCTCAACCTCGGATTGGGGTTTGGCAACCAATTGCCATAACGAGGTTAGGCCTCAGGGTTCTCCCTGCCTGGACCCCGACGAGCCCCGGAGCGTCGCATCGCTCCAAGTCGGGGGAACAATGGGCCGGTGGGTCGATGCGCGGCGCGTCGACGACGCCACTCGTCCTGCCTGTCGGGCCCTCTTTTCGCGGGCTGAGATGGATTGACTGGACTCAACCGGAGCCTCACGATTGCATCTGTCGAGCAAGTTCCTTTGCCTCAGGACGTGTCGTCCGAGGAGCCGACACCGTCCCACCTCCGAAAGGATCATCATGCTCAACTACTTCCAGACCATGGCTGCCGTGCTGGTCGGTCGCCTCGACGTCAAGTCCGAGAAGGGTGCCACCGCCGTCGAGTACGGCATCATGGTCGCCGCCATCGCTGCCGTGATCGTCGCCGTGGTCTTCCTCATTGGCGACCAGATCGTTGCAGCCTTCGAGACGGTCTTGGTCGCGCTCGGTGGCACCCTGCCTGCCTGATCAGATGGGAAGCGGATGGTCGGCAAGGCCGACCAGCCGCTTCACTAATGGCTGCCGGTACTCCGGGGATGGGGAACAAACGTGCGAGTCAACCATGGGGAAGTGGGTGAGCGCGGCGCCGCCGCGGTGGAGTTTGCCTTCGTGGCCATGCTCCTCGTCACCCTGTTGATGGGCATCATGGAATTCGGCTATGCGTTCTTTGCCCAAGGCACCATCGCGGGCTCGGCCCGCGAAGCGGCGCGCTATTACGCCATCCACCACCAAGAAGCCGACGCATCGACCAAGGCCGCAGCCGCCGCCCATGAGGCACTCGGCGTCCTGGATCCCGCCAAAGTGGTCATCGCTCCGTTTGGATGTGCGTCTGGCGCGGGTGGGGACGACGCCGTGACAGTGACGATCACCTACGACTTCGAGGGCGGGCTCACCGGTTTCTTCCCTCTCATACCTGACCTCAAGGCTACGGGGACCATGCGATGCAGCGGATAGCGCAAGTTTTCGCCCTCCGGGAGAAGGGCGCCAGCGCCATCATCGTGGCGATCTGTCTGCTGGTCTTGGTCGGCTTCGGCGCGCTCTCCGTCGACGTGGGCGCGCTGTGGTCGGACAAGAAACAACTCCAAAACGGCGCCGACGCGGGTGCGATCGCCATCGCCCAAGCGTGCGCGGAATCCGTCACCAGCCCCGAGTGCATCATGGGCGACCCCACAGTTGAGGACAATCACCCGACTGCGGCGTCCTTTGCAGACTCCAACAAACTTGACACCAACGCTTCCGGCTCTGTCATCGGCCTAGTCACCTCGGGCGCAGAACCACATGTCACTGTGCGGACGCGGTCAGTGCGCCAGCTGTGGTTTGCGGGAGTCCTGAACGTCACATCCGCGCCGGTGGTCGCCGAAGCTACGGCCTCTTGGGAAGCCATGGGTGGCGGCACGACGCTGCCCCTGGCGATGCCCGATTGCATCTTCGATGAGGACGCCTTGGATGACGCGTCAGCGTGGATGAGACTGATCGTCAAGGCTCCGTCAATGCCTTCTGCCACCGACCCCTGCGGAGCTCCTGGCCCCAGCTCCAACATCGTCCCGGGCGGCTTCCATTGGCTGGATCCGACTGACGGGACCACCTGCACCGTCACAACAGATGCAGGGGACATGGCCCCTGGCAAGACGGGTGGCCAACCTCCACCTCCGTCTTCGTCCTGCCCCCCGGAAAAGCTCCAGGCGGCCCTCCTCGCGGGTGAGGTCCTCATCCCCATCTACGACGCCTGGAACGAGTTGGGCGGGGCCAACGCGCAGTTCCACCTCGTGGGCTACGCCGCCTTCGAGCCGACTGCCTGGTGCCTGAAACCTCCCAACACGGTTGCGTACAACACATCCACCTGCAACTCCTCCGAGCTGTGGATCGAAGGCTACTTCGTCAAGAAGGTGCCTTTGGGGGATGCTCCGAGCAATCCCCTCGCCGAGGACTTCGGCGTGAAGACCGTCAAGCTCAGCGGCTGAGAGCCTTACTCCAGACAAAAGGATCACCTTCATGCAACGACGCGGCCTCCTCGGGGTCCTCGCATTCGTCCTCGCGCTCGCGGGCGGCGTCCTGGTCTTCTTCTACGTCCAGAACGCGGACGCCAGGGCGCTGGCTGCGCAGCAGCCGGCCCCCGTGCTGGTCGTGACCAAGGAGGTCCCGGCAGGAACGACCGCGTCCGCGCTCTCCGACTACGCGGAGATCCGCCAACTGCCTCGGGTCGCCATCGTGTCGGGAGCTGTGACTCGGCTGGAACAGCTGCCCGGGAGCAACGTCGCCAGCACGTCGCTGAAGGCGGGCGAGCAGGTGCTCGCCTCCCGGTTCGTGCCCCCGGGCTCCAATGAGGTGACGGCTCCCGTTCCCATCCCCGAAGGGATGCAACTGGTCTCGGTCCAGCTCTCGCCGCAGCAGGTCGCAGGATCCCAGCTGCGCGCAGGCGACAAGGTCGGCGTCTTTCTGTCCATCAAGGGGCGTGTCGCCGGGGAGCCCGACGAGGTCGACGTCACCGACATCATCGCCAACGACGTGCTCGTTGCACGGGTGCAGGGTGCCCCCGCTCAGCAGGCCAGCAACGCCACTCCCGCGCCGACGCGCGGCGAGGCCCTGCCCGGCTCCGAGGTGATCGTGACGGTCGCCGTCAAGGCACCGCT
Source organism: Propioniciclava sp. LT294 (assembly GCF_059516005.1). Classification (NCBI taxonomy): domain Bacteria; kingdom Bacillati; phylum Actinomycetota; class Actinomycetes; order Propionibacteriales; family Propionibacteriaceae; genus Propioniciclava; species Propioniciclava sp. LT294. The sequence continues at coordinate 443,566 of NZ_JCAKNG010000001.1, read as the reverse complement.
CGCGGAGCGCATCGTGCACGGTCAGCAATTCGGGACCTTGTGGCTGTCGCTGCAGACCCCGACCACCGATTCAGCCGGCATCGAGGTCGTCCACGCAGGGAACGTGCTCGGATGATCCAGGTCCTCCTGAGCACCCGCGACCAAAGCATCTCAGCACGCTTGCGTGAAGCCATCGGCGACTCCTTTCTCCATGTGGAGCCCTCCGAACTGCCACGCGACGCCGCAGGGTTCCTCGAACTGCTGGCGGGCGCCGGTCAGCCCGACATCGCCCTCATCGACGCATCGGGCTCTGAGGACGCCGCCCTCGACCTGGCCGCAGACCTCGAACGGCGCAGCCCGGTCAATGTCATCCTGTTCACCCCGGCCGCAGAGCGGATCGCCTTCGCCGCGCTGCGCGCGGGCGTCCGTGATGTGCTGTCTCCGTTCGCCACCCCGGAGGAACTGCGGGCCACCCTCGATCGGGCCGCGGACCTCGTCCTGCGTCAGCGCGGCTCGTCGCCTGCGGGTGCGGCCACCGAAGCGCCTGCCCCCGCGCAGGTCAGCCGCGTCATCACGGTGACCTCCCCCAAGGGCGGTGTCGGCAAGACGACGGTGGCCACGAATCTGGCGATCGGCCTTGCCCAGCGGGCTCCGCACCAGGTGGTGCTGGTCGACATCGACGTGCACTTCGGCGATGTCGCGAGTGCCCTCAACCTCAGCCCTGAACGCACCCTTCCCGACATTGCCCACGGACCGGCGGCCAAGGATTCGATCGCGGTCAAGAGTTATCTCACGCAGCATGCCACCAGCCTGTTCGTCGCTCCTGGCTCCGAGTCACCTGCGGCTGCCGACACCGTGACCGCGGCGGACGTGGCCCAGCTGATCGAGACACTCAAGGGCCAGTTCGCCTTCGTGGTGGTGGACACCGCGCCCGGGCTGACCGAACACACGCTCGCGGCGCTCGACCACACCGACTCCCTGGTCCTGGTGACGAGCCTCGACGTGCCCGGCGTCCGTGGCCTGCGCAAGGAACTCGACACACTCAGTGAGCTGCGGATGGTCACGGGGACGCGCCACATCGTCGTGAACTTCCACGACAGGTCGCGCGGCCTGACCGTCGCCGACGTGGAGGCGACCACCCGCGCGAAGGTCGACGTGGTCCTGCCCGTGTCGACCGCCGTGCCGCTGTCCACCAACCAGGGCATTCCCCTGATCCAGTCCGACGGGCGCGACCCGGTCACCAAGGGCCTTCGCATGCTCGTCGACGCCTTCGTTCCCCAGACGCAGCGCACGACCCGGTTCGGAAGGCGGGCCCGATGAGCTTCCTCTTCCAGCGCGCGGAGGCAGCGCGTCAGCAGGACCCGTCATCGGACGGGCGGCACTTTGCCATGCCCGCCCCGGCACCTGCCCCGAACGCGGAGCCGGCAACACCCGTTCCGCCGGCCTCAGCCCGCCTGTCCGAACGTGTTCCGACCACCCGAACGTCTGCACCCGTTCGGTCGGACGCGCTGGGCGCCCTGAAGGCGTCCGCCGTGTCGGCCCTGTTCGACCGGTTGGGGACACGCCTGAACGATCCGGACCTCGACGAGGCCAGCCTGCAGAAGATGGTGCGCGACGAGCTCAACACGGTCGTGGAGGAGGCGCGGGTTCCTCTCAGCACCGCAGAACGGCAACGCCTGATGCGCGAGGTCGAGGCCGACGTCCTCGGACTCGGCCCCATCCAGCCGCTGATCGAGGACCCCTCCATCACCGAGATCATGGTCAACGGGCCGGACAACATCTATGTCGAGCGTGACGGCCTGCTCTTCCGCAGCGAGGCGTTCTTCGACGGTGAGCCGCACCTGCGGCGCATCATCGACCGGATCGTCACCCGCGTCGGTCGCCGCATCGACGAATCCTCACCTCTGGTGGACGCCCGGCTCGAGGACGGCTCCCGCGTCAACGCCATCATCCCGCCACTGTCGGTGAGCGGCTCGACGCTGACGATCCGCAAGTTCTCGCGTAACGCCCTCTCGATCGAGGACTTGGCGCGGCTCGGCACGATGACCCCAGAGATGGCCGAACTCCTGCAGGCCTGTGTGCAGGCGCGACTGAACATCCTCGTCTCGGGCGGCACGGGTACGGGCAAGACAACCCTGCTGAACGTTCTGTCGTCCTTCATCCCGCAATCTGAGCGCATCATCTCGATCGAGGATTCTGTTGAACTCCAACTCCAGCAGGACCACGTTGTCCGGCTCGAGTCCCGGCCGGCCAACGTGGAGGGACGCGGCGAGGTCGGGATCCGCGACTTGGTCCGCAACGCCCTGCGTATGCGGCCCGACCGCATCGTCGTCGGCGAGGTGCGTGGCGCCGAGGCCCTGGACATGCTCCAAGCGATGAACACCGGCCATGACGGATCGCTGTCCACGGTGCACTCGAACTCACCGCGCGACTGCCTCGCCCGGCTCGAGACGCTTGTCATGATGGCCGGGATCGAACTTCCTCTGCGCGCGATCCGCGAGCAGGTGTCCTCGGCCGTCGACCTCATCGTCCACCTGTCCCGCCTCCGGGACGGCACGCGCCGGATCACCGCGGTCACCGAGGTGCACGGCATGGAGGGTCAGACCATCACCCTGCAGGACGTCTACCTCTTCGACTATTCCGCCGGCGTCGACCACACTGGCCGCTTCCTGGGCCGGACCATCCCCACCGGCGTCCGGCCCGCCTTCACCGAGCGCTTCGAGGAACTGGGCATCCACGTGTCCCCGACCGCGTTCGGGACCAGCGAGACCTGGGGGCCGCGTCGGTGACCGACACCCAGATCCTCTGGCTCGGCGCCGCTGTCCTGGTCGTTGCCGCCGTCGCCGTCTTGTACCTGATCCTCAGCGGGGGTCGCGTCGTGGCCCTGTCCCGACGTCGCCCACCGGACACGGCGCCACTGAGTGGCCTCACGCGATCGGCGGACGCCGCGACCCGCCTTGCGGGGCGGGCCCTCGGGACTCGTGCGGGCGCTTTGGAGGAAGCCCTGGACCAAGCGGGCATTCGGTCCACGCCGCAGGAGTTTCTCGTCCTCGTCGCGAGTGGAATGGTGGCACTCTTCGCCGTGGGCGGCTTGCTCTGGGGGCCGCTGCAGGGGCTTGTCCTGCTGTTCCTCGGCCCTCTCCTCGCGTACATCCTCGTACGGATCCAGACTGAGCGCCGTCGCAAGAAATTCGGGCTGCAGCTCGACGAGACGCTGGCGATCCTCTCCGGTAGCCTGCGCGCCGGCTACAGCCTGCCCCAAGCCTGCACCACGGTGGCCGCCGAGACGGAGGCGCCCACGTCGGAGGAGTTCGCCAGGGTCAGCAACGAGGCGCGGGTGGGCCGTCCCTTCGTCGCCGCCCTTGAGGACGCCGCCGTGCGCGTGAAGAATGACGACTTCTACTGGATCGTGCAGGCGATCGCGATCAATCGTGAAGTCGGCGGCAACCTCGCCGACGTGCTGGAGGGCGTGGGCCGTACCATTCGCGAGCGCACCCACCTCAAGCGGCAGGTGGACGCGCTCGCAGCCGAAGGGAAGCTCTCGGCGATCATCCTCGGGGCCCTCCCGTTCGTCATGTTCCTGCTGCTCTCGCTGGTGAACCCGTCCTACATCGCCCGGCTGTACGAGTCGCTGACCGGGATCCTGATCCTCGTCGCCGGTGGCATCATGCTTCTCATCGGCATCCTGTGGCTGCGCGTCCTCGTGAGAATCAAGTACTGAGGAACGCATCGTGCCTCCCCTCGTGATCACCGCCATCGCCCTCTTCGCCGGGGGTGCCTCCTACTTGGTGTGGCTTGCCTCGGTCGGGGATGGGAAGGTAGTCAAGGCCGTCCGCGGCAACCTGCAGCGGGGCTTCGCCACGTCTCTGGGGGCCCCAGCCCGTCGTGCGCGGCAGGCCGGGATCGGACGCCGCATCGTCGGTTCCAGGATGGTCTCCTTCCTCGACCGTTTGATCGTGCGCGCGGGCCGGCCTGAGCGCTGGCCTGTGGATCGCGTCATCGGCGCCAAGCTGATCGGAGCCCTCCTCTGCGGCGTTCTCGGCGTCCTGGTCGTCCTGCGCGCGGGGACGACGCAGAGCGTGCTGCTCGCTGCGTTCCTGCTCGGGTTCGCCTTTTTCCTGCCCGACCTGCTGCTGTGGAACGCTGGCATCAAGAGGCGTCAGGCCGCTCAGCTCGAACTGCCCGACACCCTCGACCAGATGAGCATCGCGGTCGAGGCCGGGCTCGGCTTCGACGCGGCCATGGTGCGCGTTGCCCGCAATGGCAAGGGAATCCTTGCCGGGGAACTCATCCGGACCCTGCAGGACATCCAAGTCGGACAACCTCGTCGCATGGCCTTCGAAGCGCTTTCGGAACGACTCTCCGTGCCCGACCTGCGCCGGTTCATGCGGGCAGTCATCCAGGCGGAGGAGTACGGCATTCCCCTTGCGGACGTCCTCCACACCCAAGCACGGGAGATGCGGGTGGCGCGCCGCCAGCGCGCCGAGCGAGCGGCCATGGAGATCCCTGTGAAGGTGGTCTTCCCGCTGATCCTCTTCCTGCTGCCAGCCCTCATGGTGGTCATCATGGGCCCGGCGGCGCTCGGCATCATGGCAGCCTTTGGCGGCCGATGACCGCTCTCTGGGGAGCAGCGCTCGCGGCGGCCGTGGCGTTGGCTGTGTTGTACGGGTTGCCGCGGGTGGCGACGGCATCTGAGGCGCGCTACGCGCGCTGGGCGACGCCGCTCGCTGCCCTGCTCGGTGCAGGCGCCAGCGTTGTCGCTCGGCATCCTGGGGAGGCCACCCTGCTGGCGTTGCTTGCCGGCGCAGCCGGCGTCCTGGTCGTCGTCGACCTGGCCGAGCACCGGCTGCCGGACACGGTGGTTCTGCCGTCGCTCGGGGTGTGGTTCGTGGGCGCCGTCGCGCTCGCGGCGTCCGGGTTTGGTTGGGACGCCTTGGGGCGCTCGGCACTCGCCGCATTGGTGTTGTTCGTGGGGTTCTTCGTGGCGGGCATCCTGGCCCGCGGCATGCTGGGCTTCGGTGACGTGAAGCTGTCCGCGCTCCTGGGGGGAATCCTGGGGTGGTTCAGCTGGCCCGCCGTGGGCGTGGGCGTCGTGGCGGGCATCGTGCTGCACGGGATCGCTGCGCTGGTCTTCCTGGCCTTCAAGCGTGACCTGAAGGCCGACGTCCCGATGGGGCCTGCCCTCATCATGGGGGCGGCCGTGGGGGTGGCGTCCGCCACCGTCGGGCTGCCGTGGTGACAGCCCGACGGTGCGGTCAGCTCAGCGGGCCTCGACCGGGACGAAGTCCCGCTCGCGGTGGCCCGTGTAGATCTGCTTGGGACGCATGATCTTCTGCTCCGGGTCCGAGACGCCCTCCAGCCACTGGGCGCACCAGCCGGCCGTCCGCGGGACGGCGAAGAGCACGGTGAACATCTCCGGCGGGAAATTGAGCGCCTCGTAGATGAGGCCCGAATAGAAGTCGACGTTGGGGTACAGGCGGCGCTTGACGAAGTACTCGTCCTCCAGGGCGATCCGCTCCAGCTCGACGGCGATCCCCAGCAGGGGGTTCACGCCGGTGACCTCGAACACGTCGTCGCAGGCCTTCTTGATGATGCGGGCGCGCGGGTCGTAGTTCTTGTAGACGCGGTGGCCGAAGCCCATCAGTCGCGCCTTGCCGGCCTTGACGCCCTCGACGAACTCGGGGACGCGGTCGACCGAACCGATCTCGCGCAGCATCTTCAGCACGGCCTCGTTGGCGCCACCGTGGAGCGGACCGAACAGCGCACCGATGCCGGCACCCACCGAGGTGTAGACGTCGTTGCCCGCCGACCCCACCGCGCGCACGGCGTTGGTTGAGCAGTTCTGCTCGTGGTCGGCGTGCAGGACGAACAGGATCTCCATCGCTCGTGACACGCGCGGGTCGGCCTGGTAGACGCGCTGCTGGCTCTGGAACAGCATCGCCAGGAAGTTGTCGACGTAACCCAGTTCGTCGTTCGGGTAGACGTAGTGGCGTCCGATCGAGTGACGGTAGGCCCAGGCGGCCATCGTCGGGATCTTGGCGATCAGGCGGATGATGTTCATCTCGTTCGCCTCGGCGTCATCGATGCGCCGCGAGCTCGGGTAGAACGTCTGCATGGACGCCACGGCCGACATCAGCTTCGCCATCGGGTGCGCGTCGTGGCGGTAGGCGCGGATGAAGCTGCCCACGTTCTCGTGGACGAACCGGTGGGTATTGACCTGCGTCTCCCAGGCGGCCAGCTGGTGGGCGTCCGGAAGCTCGCCCTTCAGCAGGAGGTAGGCAACTTCCAAGTGGTTCGCGTGCTGCGCGAGCTGGTCGATGGGGTAGCCGCGGTACTCCAGGATGCCAGCGTCCCCGTCGATGAAGGTGATGGCACTCTTGCACGCGGCCGTGTTCATGAAGCCGGGGTCATAGGTGGCCAAGGGGCCGCTCGACGTGCTGACCTGCTTGAGGTCGGTCGCCTTGATGGTGCCGTCGGTGATGGGCAGGTCGTACGTCGCCCCGCCACTGCTGATCGAGAGGGTGTCGGTCATACGACGCAGCGTAGTTGTGAAAGTTGATGCGTGCGGGGCGGCTCAGCCCGCGGTCACGGGTCGCCCACGGGTTGAGAAGGGGTCACCGCGTCGTCGTCGTCTGCTGCTCGAACCGCAACCGCCAAGTGTCGCCCTGCTTGACCCAGATCGAACTGCGCAGGCTCACGGACCCGCGTGAACGCGCACGCCACCGGAGCATGACGACCCAAGGGGCGAGTTCGTCCACCCCTTCGACCTCGACCGTGATCGGGTCGTCGTAGGGCTTGAGTGTCGCCAACGTCCGCCCCTTGCCGGAGGCCCGTCCGGCCACGTCGTGCTCCATGAACTTCGGGTGCAGCATCTCCTCGGCGGCGTGGCGGTCGGAGCGCACGGCGTCCGAGACCCACTGGCGTTGCAGGGCCACCACGGCGTGCTCGTCCGGATCCTCCTCCGGGTCGGGGGACGCGTCGAACAGGTCAGGTTCGCGGCGCGGACCCGGGGCGACGTCGGGCGTCGGCGTCCGGACGACGGTGGGGGAGAAGCCCGGGCCCTCGTCCACCGGCAGGCCCTTCTGGAATGCCGTGGCCGCGGCCCGGGCGCGCGCGTCCGCCGCTTCGTTCAGCTCGTGGCCGGCGTGGCCCTTCACCCACTCGAAGGTGACCCGGCGTCCGGCCAGCTCGGCATCGAGTTCCTTCAGGAGCTCCACGTTGAGCACCGGCTTGCCGTCGGCCTTCTTCCAACCCCGGCGCTTCCAGCCGGGCATCCACTTGGTGATGGAGTTGATCACGTACTGGGAGTCGCACATCACCAGCAGGTCGTCCTCCGCGCCGCGGGTCTGGCGCAGCAGGTCGAGCACCGCCATGAGCTCGCCCATGTTGTTGGTGCCCAGCTTCCAGCCGCCTGCGGCCCAGCGGTCCCCGTCGATGAACCAGGCCCAGCCCGACGGGCCGGGGTTGGAGAGCGAGGAACCGTCTGCGGCAGCGATGATCACCCGCCCCATTGTTCCGTATGTCCCCGTGATGCATTTCCGGGTGGAGAGACCCCAAGGATCCTTGGGGTCTCTCCACCCGGAAATGCAACACGGGGGGCCGCACAGGCCCCACCCGGTCAGCCTAGGGGCGCGCGGCTGCGGCGCCCTCCGTCGCCGACACGGTGTCGGTCATGCGGCGGGATGTCCTCGCCCTGGCCGGCAGGGCGGACGAGCGCGCCGCGAGCAGGATCATCGTGAAGAACACGGCCACCGAGCACATCGCGAACGGGACGCCGAGGGCGTCCGTGCCCGACAGCGCGATGCCGGCGCCGAAGGCGAGGTTGGCGATCGTCAGGACCACCGCGGTGATGCCCTCGCGCCACAGGCCGAGCGCCCTGGCCTCGCGGGCGGCGAGGACGATCAGGACCGCCGCGAGGGCCACCAGCGGGAAGCGCAGCCACTGGGCGACGAGGCTGCCGTGGATGTCGGCCTCCAGCAGGCGCCACACCGGCCAGCTGGTGACCCGGGTGTACGAGCTCGGCCCGGCGGCGTAGATGCCGGTCACGTGCATGGTCCAGAGAGCCCCGACGGCACCCCACGCATAGGCGCCGGCCCTGGTGCCGAACCACTGCGCGGGCGTCCGCTCGAGCAGGACGGTGGCGGTCGTCATCGCGACCAGCGCCGCGAGAGCGGAGCCGAGGTCGGCGGCGCCGACCCACGTCGGGTAGACCGCACCGAGCACGATGCCGCGGCCGACGAAGCCGGCGACGATCGCGCCGGCGACCGTCACCCACGGCAGCACCTTCACGAGCGGGTGGACGCCGCGCAGCCACAGCGCCACGACGGCCGAGACCAGGGCCAGCGGACCCGACAGGACGGCGGAGGCGCGGTGCGTCATCTCGATCCAGGGGTTGCGGTAGAGCAACTCGTTGACCGGACCGCCGGGCAGGAGGGCGTCCGCGTCGCAGCCGGGCCAGTTGCCGCACTCGAAGCCCGAGTGGGTGGCGGCCACGAGCGTGCCGCCGATGACAGCCAGCAGCGTGAACAGCCGGGCGGAGCGGAACAGGGTGAGAACCCAGCGGGGAACCGTCGTCATGGTGGAGCCTCTCCGACTCTGTGTAGTAGGCGGCTCCACCTTAGCCTCAGTGAGGGTGTTGGTGTCGCGAGTGCTCGTGCTCGGGATCCTCCTCGAGGTGCGGGTCGTCGATGAACGCCCCGTCCGCCTCGTGGAGTGCGCCGAGTCCGTAGGCGGATTCGAGGTTGGGGCGGGTGAGGACCTCCCCGGGAGGCCCGAAGGCCACCACGTGCCCGCTCATCAGGATCACCCAGTCGGCCGCCCGTGCCTCCGCCAGGTCGTGGGTCGTGAGCACCACGGCGTGGCCGCGTTGGCGCTCGGAGTGGATGATCTCGTCGATCGTCCGTGCCGAGAGGATGTCGAGCCCGGTCAGGGGCTCGTCCAGCAGCAGCGCAGAGTGGCGCTGGGTGATGCTCTGCGCCACGTAGACGCGTTGTCGCTGTCCGCCGGAGAGTTCGTGGAGGTGCCGGTGGGCCAGGTGGGTGACCTCGAGGCGCTCCATGGCGCGCTGCACACGCTGCTTGTCTTCGGCGGAGGGGCGTCCGAACCAGCCGAGCTTGGGGTACAGGCCCATGGCGACCGCCTCGCGGACGGTGATGGGCATTCCCTCGGGGAGCGCCAGCGACTGCATGACGTACGCGACCCGGCCCTGGCCGGGCTTCTCGCCCAGGACGCGGAGGGAGCCGGCCAGGGGATCCAGTACGCCGGCCAGCGCGTTCAGGATCGTGGACTTCCCCGAGCCGTTCGGGCCGATGATCGCCGTCACCTTGCGGTGGGGGATCGTGAAGTTGGACGGGCGGACCGCGACGTTCCGGTCGTAGCCGAGCACGAGGTCGGACGCCTCGGCCAGCAGTTCGAGATCGTCGCCGTTCAGCTGGTTGCCGGTCATGCGGACGCCACCTCGCTCGACTGTTCACGCTTGCGGAACACGGGGCGGACGGCCAGCGTCAGGAAGAACGCGGCGATGGCGACGAGCGCGATCGTGGCGGCGCCGGCCGTGCCGAGGTGGTAGCTGAGGATGAGGCCGACCCAGACGACGACGGCCGACAACGACGCGGAGACCGCGAACATCTGGGGGACCGTCCGTGTGATGAGCGCCGCCGTGGCCGGCGGGCCGACCAGGAGGGCGAAGACGAGCACGGTGCCGACCGCCTGGAAGCTCGCGATGACCGCGGTCGCGATCAGGACGAGCAGCGCCGCGTGGGTGAAGCGGGGATTCATGCCCAGGGTCTTGGCCTTCGCCGCGGAGAAGCTGAGGGCCAGCAGCGGGCGGTAGAGCAGGAGCGACCCGAGGAGCACCGGGGTCCCCAGGGCGACCATGGTCGTCAGGGTCTCGGCGTTCACCCCGAAGATGTCGCCGAAGAGGATGTTCGTCAGCGATCCGGTGTAGGAGGTCGACTTGCTGATGATCGCCACGCCGAGGGCCATCATGCCGACGAACAGCAGGCCGATGGCCGTGTCCTCCTTCAGCGCCGTCTGGCGATGGATCAGTTCGATGCCACCCACCATGATCACGGCGGCCACGGCAGCACCGAGGTACGGGTTGAAGCCGAAGATGGTGGCCGCCGCGATGCCGGGGAGGACGCCGTGCACGAAGGCGTCGCCGAAGAAGCTCATGCCGCGGAGGACGAGCCACACCCCCACGACGGAAGTCATCAGGCCGGCGGCGAGCCCGCCGATCAGAGCGCGTTGCTGGAAGCCCAGCATGAAGGGCTCAAGGAACCAATCCACTGCCCCAACCTACTTCAGGGCGTCGGCGATGAGCCGCGCGTTGGTGAGCATCATGCCGGAGTAGGTCTCGGCGCCCGAGCCGGCGGGCCCGACCGAGCCCTCGTAGAGCTGGACGACCTTGATGTCGGTGCCGGCCTCCTGTGCGACGGCCTGGACCAGCCGCGGATTGACGGTGTTGTTGCTGAAGATCGCGGACACCTTGTCCTCCCGGACCACCTTCACCAGATCGGCGAGTTCGGACGAACTGGGTGCGGCGTCGGTGGAGCCGCCGGGGATGACCACGCCCGCGATCTGGAAGCCGTAGGCGTCGGCGAAGTAGTGGTAGGCCTCGTGGTCGGTGATCAGGACGCGCTTCTCTGCGGGGATCGCCGCCAGGATCTGTCGGACCTCGGCGTCCGTCTGCTGGAGCTTCGTCTCCACCTCGGTGCCGCACCCTGCGTACTTCTGGACGCCCGTCGCCTTCGCCAGTTCGTCGCCGATCAGGGCCGCGGCCTTGGCCATCCGCGCGACATCCATGTGCACGTGCGGGTCGTAGGTGCCCTCGGTGTGCTCGTCGCCCTCGTCCGCGTGTGCGTCGCCCTGGCGCCGCGCTTCCTGTCTCGCCTCCAGGTCGGCGTAGGAGAGCGGGTCGAGGTGGGGTGCCACCTCGTAGATGGTGGCGCCGTCGGCCTTCGCGTTCTCCAAGGTGGAAGCGATCCCAGCCTCCAGGCCCAGGCCGCTCGCGACGACCAGCGGGGCCTTCAGCAGGGACGCGACCTGGTTGGACGCGAGCGAGAAGTCGTGCGGGTCGTCACCGGGCCCCATGAGCGTCGCGGACGTGGTGCCGGCGCAGGCGGTGATGTCGCCGACGATCGAGCCGAGTTGCGTCGTGGTCGCGATGACGGCAGGGGCGGACGCCCCGGGCGCTCCTGTCGTCCCAGGGGTGGCGGGGGTCGAGCACGCGGCGAGCGTGAGCAGCAGGGGCACGGCGAGGATCGAGGAGCGCATGGCGACCATGCTAGAGCAGATCGAGAATCATTCTCAAATGGTCGGGGGTGGGGTTGCCCTGTCCTCCAAGGCGGGGGTCGTGTCCCGCGTCGGCAGTGGCGGCCTTGGGGCGAGGCGCGGTTCCGAATGCCCGGCACGGGTCCGGCCAAGGGCGTTCCGCCCGGCGGGTCGGCTGAACGAATCGGTGGGACGCCGAGGTGGTCGGGTCGATGTCGTCGAAGGGTTGAAAGAACGGTGAAGGCCCGCGAGACGATGTCTCGCGGGCCTCTGGCGGGCTTGCTCTCAAGCAGTGGTGTCGGTGGTCGTCTAGCTCGGGCAGTTGGCCGCCCACTCCTCAGTGGTGCAATTGGAGCTGGTCAATTGCGGCATTCGGACCTTGTAGGACTGCCACGTTCCCTCATCGCCGGGGCAATTGATCCTTGCCTCGATCATGATGTAGTTCGACATGTTGTAGGGCTCGCAGACGTAAATCGGAGTCCCGCCGGTGGCGACCCCCGCCCAGATGGTGCGGCCTTGGCCGGTGGCCTCGTAGACCCTCCGGATCTCCAGGGTGCAGGCGCCGCAGTTGCTCCCGCTCAGCGTGAAAACCAGCTTGTACTGGTCGGCTTTCGCGTTCTTGCAGGAGTTGACCTCATCGAGCACGGGAACGCAGGGAACGCTCTGCGCGTAGGCGGGAGCAGCCGCCGCAACGGCGACGGCGGGGACGCTCCATGCGGCGCCCTTGGCGAGGGTCCGGCGCGAGATGCCAGACGGGGTCTGTTCGGTCATGGTGGGGGTCCCCTCAGAGCTGAGCAATGTGCGCTCTCAACATATCAGTGTTATCGCGGGCTGGCGCAATTGCCCAAGACCCATCGCCGCGGGATGCCGCGCCGCTGCGGGTCACGGTTTGGCAACACTGGATGGGGGCGAGGGGGCGGGGAGTGATCCCCCCTCCTCCGGGGGCAGGGACGCCAGCGCCCCGGCCACCTGCGCCCGTCGCTCCATGTCCCAGCCCCCCAGCACGGCGCGGGCCGCACGGGCGCGAGCTGCGTCCACCTCGTCGTTGAGCCCCGACCCGGCGGGGGTGATCGACAGCAGGGTCGCCCGGCCGTCCGACGGGTCGGCATCGCGTGCCACCCAGCCCCCGGCGACCAGGGCGTCCACGACGTCGGTGGCTGACCGTGGCGCCACGTGCAGGCGTTCGGCCAGGTCGGCCATCCGCAAGGGCTGCAGCCGTGTGATCGTCCGCAGTGCGCGCGCTTGGTGGGGGTTGACGGGCAGGCCCTCGAGTTCATCCGCCGTCGTGCGTCGGAGTCGACGCGCCACGCGCAGGATGAGGTCGGCCAGTTCGGTCTCGGGAATGTCCACCCCGTCCTCCCGGTTGATGCTGAGGTAACCTCAGCATATCGAAGGACCGGAAGGAGGCACCCGTGGGCGAGATGACCGGTGGCCCCGACATGCGTGGCCCGCAGCGGATCGACCCGCGCGACCGCGCGCAGCTCATCGAGTCCCCCGTCTCCGTGGCCCGCGTGGCCGCGCTCTTCGCCCCTCACAAGGGCGCTCTCGCCGTCGTCATCGCCGCGGTGGTAGCCGCGTCCCTCGTGGGCCTGGCGCAGCCCTTCCTCCTCCGGGCCGTCATCGACGACGCTCTCCCGAACCGCAACACCACGCTGCTGGCGTGGCTCGTGGGCGGGATGATCGCGATCGCGGTGGCCACGGCGATCCTCGGCGTGGTGCAGACGTGGCTGGCCACGACGATGGGCCAGCGCGTGATGAGCCGGCTGCGCACCGACGTGTTCGCGCACGTCCAGAGGCAATCGCTCTCCTTCTTCAAGCGGACGCGCGGCGGTGAGATCCAGTCCCGGCTCATCAACGACATCGCCGGGTTGCAGTCCGTCATCACCACCACGGCCACGTCCGTGGCGTCCAACCTCACCACAGCCGTCGGAACCGCCATCGCGATGGTGGTCCTCGACTGGCGGCTGTCGCTGCTGAGCCTCGTCGTACTCCCGCCCGCGATCGCCCTGACCCGCCGCGTGGCGCTCGTCCGCCGCGACATCACCACCCAACGCCAGCGCGCCATGGCCGACCTGCACGCGCAGGTCGACGAGGCGCTCAGCGTCAACGGCGCCCTGCTCACCAAGACCCTGGGCATCCAGGCCACCCGGGTCGACGCGTTCACCCTCACCTCGGGCCACCTCGCCGAACTCGAGGTCCGCAGCCAACTCGCCGGCAAGTGGCGGATGGCGACGATGCAGATCATCTTCTCGGCGATCCCGGCGCTGATCTACCTGGCGGGCGGCTTCCCGGAGTTGACCGGCGGCGTCACCATCGGCACCCTCGTCGCGTTCACCGCGCTGCAGAGCCAGATCTTCCGTCCGGTCCTGGGGCTGCTCAACGTCGGCGCCCAGTGGATCAGCTCGATGGCCCTGCTCAGCCGCATCTTCGGGTACCTCGACCTCCCCGTCGAGGTTGCCGAACCCGCCCACCCGACGCCCCTCCCCAAGGAGCAGGTGCGCGGCGACGTCCGCTTCACAGGTGTCTCCTACCGCTATCCGGACGGCGATGCGGAGGTTCTCAGCGACATCGACCTCCACCTGGCACCCGGACGTTCGATCGCCGTGGTGGGGGAGACGGGATCAGGCAAGTCGACGCTGGCCACGCTGCTCGTCCGCCTGGCCGACCCCACGGCCGGTCGAGTCACGATCGACGGCATCGACCTCCGCGACCTCAGGTCCGCGGATCTGGCCGGAGCCATCGGCGTCGTCACCCAGGACACCTACCTCACCCACGCCTCCATCCGCGAGAACCTGCTCCAGGCCAGGGCGGACGCCGCTGACGACGACCTCTGGCGCGCCCTCGAGGCGGCGCAGGTCGCCGACACGATCCGGCGCCTCCCGGACGGGCTCGACACCATCGTCGGTGCCCGGGGCCACCGATTCTCCGGCGGTGAGCGCCAGCGGGTCGCCGTGGCGCGGACGCTGCTGGCGGATCCACGCGTCCTGGTGCTGGACGAGGCCACGAGCGCGTTGGACACCGAGACCGAGCGCGAGTTCCAGGCGGCCCTGGATCACCTCGCCGCAGGTCGCACCACGCTCACGATCGCCCACCGGCTCAGCACGATCCGCGACGCCGACGAGATCGTCGTCCTCGAGAAGGGTCGCATCGTCGAGCGGGGGAGCCATGAGGAACTCGTGAGTGCCGGCGGTCGCTACGCCGCGCTCGCGTCCTAGGCTGGCACCATGCGGACTCCCGGCGACCTGGCCCTCGCGCGCGGGCACTGGGTGGACCCGCGCACGATCATGTGGCCGCGCACCGCACTGCCGGCCGGCGTCCTGGCATCCGACCTCGAGTGGATGTTGCACGTCGCGCCGGACGGGGGCGTCGACCCCGGTCGGCGCGAGCCCGTCCCGTGGGTGACCATCCCCTTGACGCCGAGAGCCGAACCCCCGTCCGAGGGCCTGCGTCGGGAGCACCCCCACCTGGCCGAGGAGATCGCGCTCGCCGTCCCCACCGTGCCGGACCTGCGTGGACTCCTCCGCGGTCAGGTCGTCGTGACGGCCCGCCACCCCAACGGGCTCCTCGTCGAGGCCAGCGGCGTCCAGTTCGCGCGACTCCTCGACGCGCTCTACCCGGACGCGGTGCACGCCCGGCTGGGAGTCTCCTGGGAGGAGGGGACTCCGACGACTCGGGTGTGGGCACCCACGGCCCACACGGCCCACCTGCTCCTGTGGGAGGTCGGACGTTCGCTGCAGGACGCACCCGAACGGGTGCCGATGCACCGAGAGCCGGACGGTTGTTGGTCGGCCAGCGGTGACGCCACTTGGAAGGGGGCCCGGTACCAGTACTCCGTGACGGTGTTCGCACCCGCCTTCGGTCGCGTGGTCGAGAACCGGGTGACCGACCCGTACTCGATCGGCCTGACGCTGAACTCGACCCACTCGCTCGTCCTCGACCTCGACGACCCCGAGATCGCACCCCAGGTCTGGCGCGACACCCCGTCGCCCCGGCTCGGGCACCCCGTTGACCAGGTGGTCTACGAACTGCACGTCCGCGACTTCTCGCGTGCCGACAAGACGGTGCCGGAGGCCCTGCGCGGCACCTTCGCCGCCTTCGCGTGTGACAGCGACGGGACCCGCCACCTGCGGCGCCTGGCCGAGGCCGGCCTGACCTCAGTGCAACTGCTGCCGATCTTCGACTACTCCTCCGTCGAGGAGGACCCGTGTCGCCGCACGGCCCCGGACCGGGACGCGCTCAAGGCGGCGGCACCCGACTCCCACGAGCAGCAGCAAGCGGTGCGCGCTGCCGAGCGCCCTGCCTTCAACTGGGGCTACGACCCGTGGCACCACCAGGTCCCGGAGGGATCCCTGTGCAGCGAGGAGGCGATCAACGGGGCGGGCCGCGTTCGGGAGACCCGCCTGATGGTCGGATCCCTGCACGCGATGGGGCTCCTGGTCGTGCTCGACCAGGTCTACAACCACACCGACGGGGAGGGGCAGGGCGGCACGTCGGTGCTGGGCCGCATCGTGCCCGGCTACTACCACCGTCTCGACGGGTCGGGCGCGGTCGCCCGGTCGACATGCTGCCCCAACGTGGCGACCGAGCACGCGATGGCCGGCAAGCTCATGGTCGAATCGGTCGTCCACTGGGTGCGGCACTACCGCGTGGACGGCTTCCGCTTCGACCTCATGGGCCACCACACCCGCGACAACATGCTCGCCGTCCGCGCCGCCCTGGACGCCCTCACGCCCGAGCGGGACGGCGTCGACGGGAGGGCGGTCACCCTCTACGGCGAGGGCTGGGACTTCGGTGAGGTGGCCGGGAACGCCCGCTTCGTCCAGGCGACCCAGGGCCAGCTGGGTGGCACCCAGATCGCCACCTTCTCGGATCGCCTCCGGGACGCCGTGCGCGGTGGAGGTCCCTTCGACGAGGACCCCCGCTGTCAGGGCTTCGCCACCGGTCTGGCGGGCGCCCCGAACGGTGCCGCCACCAACGGGACGCCGGCGCAGCAGCGCGAGCGTCTCCTCGGGTGCACCGACATCATCCAGCTCGGTCTCGCCGGGAACCTGCGCGACTACACCTTCACCTCCGCCCGGACGCGGCGTCCGATCCGCGGAGACCGCGTGCCGTACAAGGACGGCGTCGCGGCAGGCTACGCCGAGGCGCCCGACGAGGTCATCACCTACGTCGACGCCCACGACAACGAGACGCTCTTCGACGCGCTGACCCTCAAGCTGCCCCACGACGTGCCCATGGCGCAGCGCGTCCGGGCCAACGCGTTGGCGCTGGCGGTGGCGACGCTGGGGCAGAGCCCCGTCATGTGGCACGCGGGCACGGATTTCCTCCGCAGCAAGTCCCTGGATCGCAACTCCTACACCTCGGGGGACTGGTTCAACTACCTCGACTTCACCCTCACCGACAATGGCTTCGGCGCCGGGCTGCCGCCGGCCGCCGACAACGCCGACAAGTGGGTCTACATGAAGCCGCTGCTGGCGGACCCCGCCCTCAAGCCGAGCCCGGCGGACATGCGGCTCTCCCACGCCGTCTGCCTCGACCTGCTGCGGCTGCGTGCCTCGAGCCGCCTGTTCCGGCTCGCCGACGCGGACCAGGTGCACGCCAAGGTGTCCTTCCCGCTGTCGGGATCGTGGGCGCAGCGGGACGGCGTCGTCGTGATGGTCCTCGACGACCGCGCGGGCGTCCGCGTCGATGAGCGGTTCGCCGCGATCGTGGTGGTGTTCAACGCCAACCCTTGGTGGGTGCGCCACATCGCACCACCCCTGTTCGGGCGCCTCTGCTCGCTGCACCCCGTCCAGGCCACGGGGGCGGACGACCTCGTCCGGACCGCGCGCTGCGACGACGGTCAACTCTCCGTCCCGGGGCTGAGTACGGCGGTGTTCGTCCAGCGTTGGTGAGGGCCGGCGGGCGGGGTGCAGACCCCGCCTCAAATATCGTCCACTGCACTAGAAAGATCTGGCGTCGCCCCGCCCCGAGGCCCTACCCTTGCCGAGTCCCCTCGTGGGAGGGGCTCGCCCGAGGAGGGGCCATGGCTGAGATGCTGACGCGCGCCGAGCGACTGGACCGGCTGCCGTTCACCCGCAAGCACGGAAAGCTGCTGGTGGGCTCCGGCGTCGGGTGGGCGCTGGACGCCATGGACGTCGGATTGATCTCCTTCGTCATGGCGGCCCTGGGCGCCCAGTGGGGCATGAAGCCCGACATGCTCGGCTACATCGCCATGATCGGCTTCGTCGGCATGGCCGTCGGCGCGTCGCTCGGTGGCCTCCTCGCCGACAAGATCGGACGCCGCACCGTGTTCGCCCTCACGTTGGTGGTCTACGGGCTGGCCACGGGGGTGTCGGCCCTGGTGCCCGGTCCCGAGGGCGTGGGCATCCTGGCCGCCGTCGCCATCCTCTCCACCCTCCGCTTCTTCGTCGGCCTGGGGCTGGGTGCCGAGCTGCCGGTGGCGTCCACGTTGGTCAGCGAGTACGCGCCGAAGGCGATCCGCGGCCGTGTCATCGTGGGGCTGGAGGCCTTCTGGGCGCTGGGCTGGATCATGGCCGCGCTGATCGGCTACTTCATCATCCCGCTGGACGCGAACGGGTGGCGCTGGGCGCTGGGCGTGGGCATCGTGCCCACCCTGTACGCCCTCTACGTCCGGTTCCGGCTGCCCGAGTCGGTCCGCTTCCTCGAGAAGAAGGGGCGCGTCGCCGAGGCCGAGGCCGCCGTCCGGATCTACGAGGAGGCCGCCGGCGTCGAGTCCGTGACCAGCCCCGATTCGGGGTTCAAGGCCTCCATGGCGACCGATTCCATCTGGTCGCCCCGGTACCGCGTGCGCACCGCCGCGCTGTGGATCGTCTGGTTCTGCATCAACCTGTCGTACTACGGGGCGTTCATCTGGATCCCCAGCCTGCTGGTCGGCAGGGGCTTCCCGCTCGTCCGGAGCTTCGCGTTCACCCTCATCATCACCTTGGCCCAGCTGCCCGGCTACGGGGTCGCGGCCTGGCTCATCGAGGTCTGGGGCCGCCGCGTCACGCTGGCGGTCTTCCTGCTGGGTTCGGCAGCTTCCGCGGTCGGCTTCGGTTTCGCCCCGACCGAGACCCTGATCATCGTGTTCGGGTGTCTGCTGTCCTTCTTCAACCTCGGCGCCTGGGGCGCCCTGTACGCCGTGGGCCCGGAGCTGTACCCGACCGGTGTCCGCGGTACGGGCACCGGGTCGGCGGCGGCGTTCGGACGCATCGCGTCCATCATCACCACGTCGCCGTGGTTCGTCCCGGTCCTGTTGGCGGCGGGGGGCATCGCGCTGCCGTTCAGCGTCTTCGGCGTGGCGTTCCTGATCGCGGCCGGGGCCGCCCTGCTGCTACCCGAGCAGCGGGGACGCGCGCTCGACGAGGCCTGAGAATCATGATGGCAACCGCCCCCGTCCCGCGTGGCGGTGGCATAGGCTCGCGAACGGACACCTGTCTTGCCCATGACCGTCGACTGGAGGAATGCTTCGACCATGTCTGAATTCACCTGGACCGATCTGGACCGCAAGGCGGTCGACGCCGCACGCGTGCTCGCCGCCGATGCCGTCGAGAAGGTCGGCAACGGCCACCCGGGCACCGCGATCTCCTTGGCGCCGCTGGCGTACCTCCTGTACCAGAAGGTCATGAAGGGTGACCCTGCCGACGACCGCTGGCTCGGACGCGACCGCTTCGTGCTGTCCGCCGGCCACAGCTCCATCACCCAGTACTCGCAGCTGTACCTCGCCGGCTACGGGCTCGAGATGGAGGACCTCCAGGCGCTGCGCACGTGGGATTCCATCACCCCGGGGCACCCCGAGTTCGGTGTGACCAAGGGCGTCGAGTGCACCACGGGTCCGCTGGGTGCCGGCGTCGCCAACGCGGTCGGTTTCGCCATGAGCGCCCGTCGCGTCCGCGAAATGCTCGACCCCGACGCCACGCCGGGCGAGTCGGTCTTCGACCACGACGTGTACTGCATCGCCGGCGACGGCTGCATGCAGGAGGGTGTCGCCTCCGAGGCGTCGTCCCTGGCCGCGACGCAGAACCTGGGCAACCTGTTCCTGTTCTACGACGACAACCGCATCTCGATCGAGGGCGACACCAAGATCGCCTTCTCCGAGGACGTCGAGGCCCGCTACGCGGCCTACGGGTGGGACACCCACCACGTCGACTTCACCAATGGATTCACCACCTACGAGGAGAAGGTCGAAGAGCTCTTCGAGGTGATCGAGAAGGCCCGCCAGGTCACCGACAAGCCGCACTTCATCAAGGTCACCACCATCATCGGCTGGCCCCTGCCCAACAAGGCCGGCGACCACAGCATCCACGGGTCGAAGCTGGGTGGCGACGAGATCGCCGCGATGAAGGCGCTGCTCGGCTTCGAGGACACGCCCTTCGCCGTCGACGGTGCGGTCGTCGAGTACACCCGCAAGAACGCCGCAGACCGCGCGTCCGCCGCGCGTGCCGAGTGGGAGCCGCGCTACCAGGAGTGGCGCGACGCCAACCCCGACGGGGCCGCACTGCTCGACCGGATCCTGACGAAGGAGGTCCCGGACGGTCTCGATGACGCGCTCCCGGTCTTCGAAGCCGGCTCGCTCGCCACGCGCGCGGCGTCCGGCCAGGTGCTCAACGCGCTGGCCGGCGTGGTCCCCGAGCTGTGGGGTGGCTCGGCCGACCTCGCGGGCTCGAACAACACCACGATGAAGGGCGTCGATTCGTTCATCCCGGCCGATCGCAGCAGCCACGACTTCACCGGACGCCCGGGCGGCCGTACGCTGCACTTCGGCATCCGCGAACACGCGATGGGCAACATCATCAACGCGATGGCGATGGACGGGCTCACCCGCCCGTACGGCGCCACGTTCCTGGTGTTCTCCGACTACATGCGGACGACCCCGCGCCTGGCCGCGCTGTCGCACGTCAACCCCGTGTTCGTCTGGACCCACGACTCCATCGGCGTCGGCGAGGACGGCCCGACCCACCAGCCGGTCGAGCACGTGATGAGCCTGCGCCTCATGCCGAACATCAACGTCGTCCGCCCCGGCGACGCCAACGAGACCGCCCAGGCGTGGGCGCAGATCCTGCGCACGAAGGACAAGCCGTCCGCGCTCATCCTGTCCCGGCAGAACGTGACCACCCTGGACCGCTCCGAGGGCTCCGGCTTCGCGCCGGCCACGGGCGTGGCCAAGGGCGGCTACGTCCTGAAGGAGGCCTCCGCGGAGCCCCAGGTCGTCCTCGTCGGCACGGGATCCGAACTCGAGTTGGCCGTCGCGGCGGCCGCCCAGCTCGAGGCGGACGGCGTCCCGGCCCGCGTCGTGTCGATGCCGTGCGTCGAGTGGTTCAAGGCACAGGACGAGGCCTACCAGGCCGAGGTCCTGCCCGCCGACCTCCCGAAGGTCGTCATCGAGGCCGGGACGACGGTCGGCTGGAAGGACCTGTTGGGCGCGAACACCGAGGCGATCGGTCTCAACCACTTCGGCGCTTCCGCCGCGGCCAAGACCCTGTACCAGGAGTTCGGCATCACCGCTGAGGCGGCCGTGGAGAAGGCCAAGGCCCTGATCGGCTGACCTGACCCCCGTGTGACATTTCCGGGTGGCAGAACCCCGAGAATTCTCGGGGTTCTGCCACCCGGAAGTGCATCCGGGGGTGCGGCAACACCACCGGTGATTCGGACGCGGGGGCACCGCTCACCTAGCATGTCGGGAGAACCCTTGAAAGTTGAGCGCATGACCCACACCGCCCCCTCCACCGCAACCCCGGCCCCGGCGCCCCGCCAGAGGCGTCGGGGAGGACTTGCCGCCATCGTCATCACCGGGACGGTGCTGCTCCTGGGCGGCGGCTACGGTGCGGGCTACGCGTTGGCGGGCGAGACGCTCGCTCCGAAGACCACCATCCAAGGCGTCGAGGTGGGCGGCCTGACCCCCCGCGAGGCCGAGGACAAGCTCACCACCGAACTGGCCGGGCGTTCGACGGCTCCCATCACCGTGAACTCGGGTGAACACCTGCTCACCAAGTCCCCGAGCGAACTCGGGTTGGGGGTGGACGCCCACGCGTCCGTGGCCGCCGCCGGTGGCAGGAAGTCCTTCGACCCGCGGGTCATCTGGGAGAACCTGACGGGTGGCCGCCCCCACGACGCCGTCGTCACGCGGGATGAGGCCGCGCTGGACGCCACGGCGTCCGAGCTGGCGCAGTTGGCGGACACGGAGCCGGTCAACGCCGAACTGGCGATGGTGGACGGGAAGCCCTCACTCAGCGAGGGGGCGGCCGGCACCAAGGTGGACGCCGAGGCCACGAAGGCCGCTCTGGTGGCCGCCTACCTCCACAGCACCGAGGTCGAGGCCGTCGTCGGCGAGCAGGAGCCCGACGTCACCACCGCCGAGGCGCAGCGGACCCTGGACGAGGTCATCACCCCCGCTCTCTCCGGCCCGATCACGATGAACGCTGGCGACAAGACCTTCGCCATCGAGCCCGCCATGATCGCCCAGTCCCTCTCCATCGAGACGGTCGACGGCGCGCTCCGGGCCACCCTGGACGCCGACGCCCTCATGGAGCAGGCCAGCACCGCGATCGCCGGGCTTGGCCACCAGGAACCCAAGAACGCCCGCTTCACCTTCGAGGGCGGCAAGCCCACCATCGTCCCCTCCGTCGACGGCATGGGCGTGGCCAAGGAGGAGCTCGTCCAGGTCGTCCGCGAGGCGATGGTGAAGTCCGGTGACGAGCGCAAGGCCTCCGTCACCGTCGCCCAGAAGAAGGCCGACTTCACGACGGAGATGGCGGTGAAGATGGGCATCAAGCAAGTCACGGGTGAGTTCACGACCTACTTCCCCGGCTCCGCCTACCGCATCAACAACATCGGCAAGTCGGCCGGCCTGATCAACGGCGTCCTCCTCAAGCCGGGCGAAACGTTCTCGATGAACAAGGTGCTCGGCCCGCGCACCATCGCCCGGGGTTGGCAGGCCGGGGGCGCCATCGACGGCGGTCGCGTGGTCGAACGGATGGGCGGCGGCATCTCGCAGACCACGACGACCACCTTCAACGCGATCTTCTTCGCTGGGCTGGAGGACGTCTACCACAAGCCCCACTCGCTGTACTTCAGCCGCTACCCGGTGGGGCGCGAGGCCACACTGGACTACAACTCCGTCGACATGAAGTTCAAGAACAACACCGACTACGGCGTCCTCATGCAGGCGTTTACCAGGAACGGTCCCAAGGGGTGGGAGGTCACGGTGCGGGTGTGGTCGACCAAGATCTACGACGTGAAGGCGTCCGAGCCGGTCAAGAGCGCCGTGAAGTCGCCGGGCCCCGCGATCGAGGACGATTCCGCGGTGTGCAGCCCCCAGGAAGCCAAGGACGGATTCACGGTGAACTACAACCGCCTGTTCTACAAGAACGGAGCGCTGGTGAAGACCGAGCCCTTCAAGTGGACCTACAACACGCTCACCCCGGTGGTGTGCACCAACCCCAACGCAAAGCCCGACCGCATCGAGCGCTGAGGTCGTCAGCCGAGCGGGGTGAACCCCGCCTCGGCGAGCGCGTCACCGCCGCCCGCGTCCTCCGTGCGCACCTGGACGGAACGGGCGCCCATCCGCGTCGCCCACCAGGCCGCCGCCACGATCGTGTCGACCGACGCGCCGGGCAGCGTCACCCACTCGCCCTCGAAGCGGACCCGGACGCCGTCGATCTCGGCCCACTCGCCCCACGGCGGGACCGCGGCCGGGGGCGTCCGGCCCTCGAGCAGGGACGAGATGCGTGCCACCCAAGCCGTCCCCGGGACCCGGGCGCGGTCGGCCAGTGCATCCAGCAGGTCCCGCGGAGTCGCCTCGGGCCTCCGGCCGAGGGCGACCGGAACCCGCCGGATCGCGTCGACGTCCGTGCGGTCGAGGGCGTGCTCGGTGCCCCGCCGGTCCACCACACCGATCCGTGCATCCGACAACGTCGTCACGAACCCGATCACCTCGCGGGCGGTGCCCGAATCGAGTGCCCGGAGGCTGACGCGCTCGCCCACCCGGAGGGCCGGTCGCAGAGATGCCACCACATCGGTTGGCACGTGCATCGAACCTCCTGTCCGGCGTTGTATGGTGGGGCACTGAGTCCAGCGTAGGGAACTGTCAGGAGCGTATTCGATGACTTACATCATCACCCAGTCGTGCGTCGACGTGAAGGACCTCGCGTGCGTCGAGGAGTGCCCCGTCGACTGCATCTACGAGGGCAACCGCATGCTCTACATCCACCCCGACGAGTGTGTGGATTGCGGCGCCTGTGAGCCCGTCTGCCCCGTCGAGGCCATCTACTACGAGGACGACGTCCCCGCCGACCAGGCGGAGTTCTACGACGTCAACGTGAAGTTCTTCGACAACCTGGGTTCCCCGGGCGGCGCGGCCAAGATGGGCAAGATCGAAGCCGACCACCCGCTGGTCGCCGCACTTCCGCCCCAGGGCGAGTGACCGGGCTGTCGGGCCGGCTGCCCGACTTCCCGTGGGACACCATCGCCGGGGCGCGTGAGCGCGCCCGGGCGCATGCGGACGGCGTCTGTGACCTGTCGGTCGGGACGCCGGTCGACCCGGTTCCCCCCTTGGCTGTGGACGCGCTGGCCGCTGCGGCCGCCGGCTGGGCGGGCTACCCGACGGTGTGGGGTACCCCCGCGCTGAGAAGGGCCATCCGCACGTACCTCGAGACGCGGTGGGGGAGCGTCCCGCTCGAGGACGCCAACGTCCTGCCGGTGGTCGGCACGAAGGAACTCGTCGCGCACCTGCCGCTCCAACTCGGCATCGGAGCGGGGGACACCGTCGTGATCCCCACGACGGCGTACCCCACCTACGAGGTGGGCGCCCGCATCGCCGGTGCCGAGGTACTGGCCACCGACGACCCGGCCGAGGCCGCCGCCGCGCGTCCGAAGCTCATCTGGGTCAACTCGCCGGCCAACCCGCACGGTGCCATCCTGGGGGCCGACGCACTCCGCGCCTGGGTGGACGCCGCGCGTTCGGTCGGCGCGGTGCTCGCGTCGGACGAGTGCTATGGGGAGTTCGGCTGGGAGGCCGAACCGGTCTCGGTCCTGCACCCGGAGGTCTGTGGCGGCACCACCGAGGGGCTCATCGCCGCCCACTCCTTGTCGAAGCGTTCGAACGTGGCCGGGTTCCGAGCGGGATTCCTGGCCGGCTCCGCCTCGGTGCTGGGGGAACTGCTGTCGGTCCGGAAGCATGCGGGACTCATGGTCCCCGGACCGGTCCAGGACGTCATGGTCGCCCTGCTGGCCGACCACGACCACGTCGTGGAGCAGCGGGAGCGTTACCTGTCCCGGCGCCGGGTGCTCAAGCCGGCGCTCGAGCAGGCGGGGTTCCGCGTCGACCACTCCGAGGGCTCGCTCTACCTGTGGGCCACCCGGGGCGAGGATTGCCGCGCCACCGTGGACTGGCTCGCCGAGCGCGGCATCCTGGCCGCGCCGGGTGACTTCTACGGCCCGGCCGGTGCCCAGCACGTCCGGATCGCGCTGACGGCGTCCGATGAGCGGATCACCGCCGCAGCGTCCAGGCTGGCCGGCTGAGGCGCCCCCAAGCCCCTCAGCGGCCGGACGGCGTCGGCGACGGCTTCACGTCGAACCGGATCACGACCGTCGATCCTCCTGACGGCTCCCCGACCCACGGGGCCAGGTCGCGTGGGCTGGGCGTCCACGAGCGCCCCGCGACCTCGACACCGGCCAATCCGAAGCGGTGGTGGTTGGCGATCGCGAGGGACGCCGCGGACCAGGCCAGGCTCTCGGTCGCGGCCCTGACGGTCACCCGGTCCGAGGTGCGGGTCACCCGGCTCGAGGAGGGCAGCGTCCGCTCCAGGAAGGTCGCCAGAGCCTCGGGGTCACCGGGGGGCGGGTCGGAGACACGGCAGGAGAAGGACGCCGGCGTCTCCCCGGTCAGCGCGCTGGCGAGACGCCGGGCGTTCTCCACGTGCTTGGCGTACCCGTTGGGGTGTCCGCTGCGCTGGACAGCCTGCGCCACGTCGTTCACATCGCCGGTCCGCCAGTCGGGCACCTCGACCAGGGCCGCGTAGAACCGCTCTGAGGCGTGGTAGGGATCCCGGACCTGCTCCGGCGTCCCCCAGCCCTGCGAGGGTCGCTGCTGGAAGAGGCCGAGCGAGTCCCGGTCACCGTAGGTGAGGTTGCGGATGCCCGACTCCTGGTACACCGTCGCGATGGCGATCGTGGACGCCCGGGGTGCCAGCCCGCGCTGGGTGGCGACGCCGACGATCACGGAGAGGTTCTCCGCCTGCTCGGGGCTCACCGGCACCGTCATGTCGGCCACCGACGCCGCACACTGGTCCGACAGGGGCAGGGGCTCCCTGTTCCAGGTGTACACCGCGAACAGGCCGACGACGATGCCGGTCATCACGAGGCTCGTGATGACCAGCGCGACGAGGATTCGTCGGAGCGCCTTCAAGACCGCGCTCAGTTCGCGTGCAGAGCCGCGTTCAGCTCGACCGTCTGGCCCTTGCGGGGGCGGACGGAGACCGCACCGGTCACCGAGTCACGGTAGAAGAGGAGCCCGTCCTGTCCCGACAGTTCCGCGGCCTTGACCACCCGGCCGTCAGGCAGGGTCAGCTTGGTGCCGGCGGTGACGTAGAGGCCGGCCTCGACCACGCAGTCGTCGCCCAGCGAGATGCCGATCCCCGCGTTGGCGCCCAGCAGGCAGCGCTCGCCGACGGAGATCTGCTCCTTGCCGCCACCGGACAACGTGCCCATGATCGAGGCACCCCCGCCGACGTCGGAACCGTCACCCACGACGACGCCGGCCGAGACGCGGCCCTCCACCATCGAGGCACCCAGCGTGCCGGCGTTGAAGTTCACGAAACCCTCGTGCATCACGGTGGTGCCGGACGCGAGGTGGGCGCCCAGGCGGACACGGTCGGCGTCGGCGATGCGGACACCCGCGGGGACGACGTAGTCGACCATGCGCGGGAACTTGTCCACGCCGTACACGGTGAGGTGGCCCTTGGCGGCCCGGAGCGCGGCACGCACGTCCTCGAAGCCCTCGACGGCGCAGGGGCCGGCGGAGGTCCACACCACGTTCGGCAGGGTGCCGAAGATGCCGTCCAGGTTGATGCTGCGCGGCGCGCACACGCGGGCGCTGAGCAGGTGGAGCCGCAGGTAGGCGTCCGCCGTGGAGGCCGGGGCGCCATCGAGGTCGATCTCGGTGCGGACCACCTCGGTGCGGACGCCGCGGAGGTCGTCCTCGATCACGGCGGTCAGCAGGGAGGCGGGGGCCGTCTCCTCCTCGGCGGGGATCCCGAGGGCGGGGGAGGGGTACCACACGTCCAGCACGTCACCCGAAGCGGTGGTGGTGGCCAGGCCCCAGCCCCAAGCGGGGCGTGCAGCAGTGATCATGAATGTCTCCTCGTGTCCAGGCGGTGGGCCGAAATCGGGCGGCCCGCGTCCACATCGGCCCCAGCCTACTCAAGGCCGGCTCACCACCAGCTGACGACCGCCGGGTCCTGGTTCAGGTCGACGGTGTAGCCGCGCTCGCCCCGGAGCGCCGTCGTGGCGTCCATGCTGAGGCCGCCACGGGAGACCGTCGCGGTGGCACGGACCTCGAAGGGGATCTTGCCGGCCACGGTCATCGCCCCGGGATCCAGCGTCGGGGCGAACCCTTCCCAGGGGTTGTTGACGCCGGTGAAGCGCACCGACCCCTCGGCGACCTGGACCCCGTCGGTCGACACGCCGAAGGGGCAGTTGGCCGGACGGGACTCCGTCGCCGCCAGGCACTCGTCGTAGCGCGTCCGGACCGCGTTGAGCACCACCTCACGCCCCGCCTCGGACAACACCGGGGTCACCTGGAGCGACGTGGGATCCTGCTCCGGCGTCGCGATGGTGCCGACGGTTTCGCCGTCGAGCCTCACCCGGTCGTTGACGGGGGCGGCCGTGTACCGGCCGGGGAACACCGGGTTGTTCTCCTCGGTCAGGGTGACGCCGTTGACCGTGAGCGCACGGCGCTCGGGGACGACCAGCTCGCCGGTGCCGTCGGACACCTTCCAGGAGCTGCCGTCGCCGGTCAGCTTGAGCGTCGTGGAGACGGCCTCCTCGCCCAGGCGGTAGGAGACGTCGACCGTCGGGGTGTCGTCGCCTCCGCCGACGGCGCCGGCCCGGATCTCGGTCAGGGGGGCGGCCTGCTTCGACGCTGCCAGCGCGTCATCGGTGAGCAGGGCGACGTTGGCCGGCTTCTCGGCCAGGAGGTTGAGCGCGGCGGCGGCGTCGCCCTCGGCGACCGCCGTCAGGTACGCCGTGGCCGTGTCCCGGATCGAGGCCTCGCGGTTGGCGCGGGTGGTGGACACGGCGAACCACACGACGCCCCCGATGAGCGCCAGCACGAGGAGGACGGCCAGGGCCCAGACCAACGGGCGAGGGCCCCGACGCGCGTCATCGACGGTCCGGGAACCGGCCGAGTCGTCGGCCCGTGGGGCGGGTCCGTCCGCCTCGAAAGCCGGCATGGCCTGGGTGGGCTCGTCGGGCTGCTGCATGGCGTCTCCTGAGGTCATCATCAGGTGCCAGTTTGCCACGAAGGGCTGGGACTAGGCTGTCCGCCATGGCACTCGACCTCACCGCTGACCTGCCCGCCCTGCTCATGGCGATCACCGACATCGAGTCGGTCAGCGGCAACGAGGCCGCGCTGGCGGGCGCCGTGGCCGAGGCCCTGGGCCGGTACCGCCACCTGCACCTCCATCGGGACGGGGACGCCGTCGTGGCCCGCACGCAGCTGGGCCGGGCCACCCGCGTCGTGGTCGCCGGCCACCTCGACACGGTGCCCGTCGCCGGCAACCTGCCCTCCCGGCGCGAGGGCGACCTCATCATCGGACGCGGTACGTGCGACATGAAGGGGGGTGTGGCGGTGGCCCTGGCGGCGGCCGCCGCGCTCGTGGAGCCGCGCCACGACGTGACGTGGATCTTCTACGACAACGAGGAGGTCGAGGCGGTCAAGAACGGGCTGGGGCGTCTCTCCCGCACCCGACCCGACCTGCTCGAGGGGGACTTCGCGGTCCTGATGGAGCCGACGGGCGCCCACATCGAGGGCGGCTGTCAGGGAACGCTGCGCTTCGACGTCACCACCACCGGGGCGGCGGCGCACTCGGCACGCAGTTGGCTGGGGCACAACGCCATCCACGACGCCGGCGTCCTGTTGCAGCGGCTGGCCGACTACTCCCCGCGCACGGTGGAGGTCGAGGGCCTGGAATATCGCGAGGGGCTCAACGCTGTTGGCGTCGTGGGTGGGATCGCGGGCAACGTCATCCCCGACCGCTGCACGATCACCGTGAACTTCCGCTTCGCGCCGGACCGTAGCATCGCCGACGCCAAGGCGCACTGTGCCGAGGTCTTCGCCGGCCACGAGTTGGTCTTCACCGACGAGTCGCCTGCCGCGCGCCCCGGGCTCGACCGTCCGGCCGCGGCCGAGTTCCTCGCCGCGGTCGGGGGCGAGCCCCGCGCCAAGTACGGCTGGACGGACGTCGCTCGCTTCTCGGCCCTCGGCGTCCCGGCGGTGAACTTCGGGCCGGCGGATCCCGGCAAGGCGCACACCGATGACGAGTTCTGCCCCGTCGCCGACCTCGACACCTGCCACGAAGCCCTCCTGCGCTGGCTGGCCTGACGGTTAGGCTGCTGCGGTGACCAAGACGTCCAGGAAGAACTTCCGGCAGCAGGGCCCGGTGATCCGCCGTTCCGGGCAGGTGCAGGACACCACGACCGACCAACGGCTCCTGCAGGGACGTCGGGGCGAGGACTGGCTGCACGCGGACCCGTGGCGTGTGATGCGGATCCAGGCGGAGTTCGTGGAGGGGTTCGGCACGCTCGCCGAGCTGGGGCGCGGCGTGAGCGTCTTCGGCTCGGCGCGCACCTCCAGGGAGCACCCGATGTACGCCGAGGCCGTCCGGCTGGGTGCAGCCTTGGCGCAGGCGGGATACGCGACGATCACCGGCGGTGGCCCGGGCATCATGGAGGCCGCCAACAGGGGTGCCTCCGAGGCGGGCGGGGTCTCGGTCGGCCTGGGCATCGAGTTGCCCTTCGAGGTCGGGCTGAACAAGCACGTCAACCTCGGGATCAACTTCCGCTACTTCTTCGTGCGCAAGGTGATGTTCCTCAAGTACGCGCAGGGATTCGTCGTCATGCCCGGCGGCATGGGCACCCTGGATGAGTTGTTCGAGGCGCTCACCCTGGTCCAGACGGGGAAGATCACGTCCTTTCCCATCATCCTGTTCGGCCGCGATTACTGGCAGGGCCTGGTCGACTGGCTGCGGCAGCGGATGCTCGCCGACGGCTACATCTCGGAGCCGGACGCCGACCTGCTGCACATCGTCGACGATGTCGAGGAGGCGGTCACCATCATCGTCGAGCACGGCCATCAGCTCGAGATGAACAGCCACTGACGTGATCTGGTTCCTCGTCGCACTCGTCGTGGTCGTGCTGGCCGTCGCGGCGGTCGCCGGTTCCGGACGCCTGGGCGAGATGCCGCCGCCCGTCCACGACGCCCCGGTGCTCGACCTTCCCGCCGGGGAACTCACCGCCCGGGACCTCCGCGAGGTGCAGTTCGCCCTGACCACGAGGGGGTATTCGACCGCGCAGGTGGACGAGTTGCTGGGCCGCCTCGCCACCCAGCTGGAACACCCTTGGGGAGCGTCTGCGATAATGGACCCCAGCGAGTTCTCGCAGTCTGGCAGAGAGGGAGAACATGGCAGCAATGAAGCCCCGCACGGGTGAGGGCCCCATCGAGGTCGCGAAGGAGTCCCGCGTCATCGCGATGCGCATTCCCGCGGACGGTGGCGGCCGACTCGTGATCGAGATGAATGCCACCGAGGCAGCGGAGCTGCTCGAGGCACTCAAGAGCGTCGTCGGCTGACGACCACCACGCCGAACGAACAATGTCCCCCGGGTCGTCAGACCCGGGGGACATTGCTGTGTGCGGTGTCTCAGCCCCTGCGTGCCGCGCGCCGGGCCTGGGCGGCCCGGTAGACCTCGACGGTCTCCTGGGCGATCTTCTCCCAACTGAACTCGTCGATGCAGCGCTGGCGTCCGGCCTTGCCCATCCTCTCGGCGAGTTCGGGGTCACGGGTGACCGTGTTGATCCTGTCGGCGAAGGTCCGCTCGAAGTTCGCGATGAACTCCGCGTCATCCGCCCTCTTGGGGTCGTAGGGCACCAGCAGGCCGGTCTCGCCGTCCACGACGACCTCCGGGATACCGCCCACCGCGGACGCCACGACCGGCAGCTCGCAGGCCATGGCCTCGAGGTTGACGATGCCGAGGGGCTCATAGATCGACGGGCAGGCGAACACGGTCGAGTGGGTCAACACCTGGCGGACGGCCTCGCGCGGGAGCATCTCCTGGACCCACACCACGCCGCTGCCGCGGGCCTCGTTGAGCTCGGCGAACGCGCCGTTGAACTCGGCGGCGATCTCCGGGGTGTCCGGGGCGCCGGCCAGCAGGAGCACCTGGGTGTCCGGGTCGAACATCTTCGCCGCCCGGACGAGGTGGATGAGGCCCTTCTGCCGGGTGATGCGGCCGACGAAGGTGACGATCGGCTTCGACAGGTCGACGCCGAGGCCCGCGATGACGTCGGTGTCGTGGTCCGGCTTGAACTCCTCGGGATCGATGCCGTTCTTCACCACGTGGATGCGCTCGGTCTCAACGAACGGGTAGGCGTCCTGGATGTTCTTGATCATGGCGGCCGACACGGCGATGACGGCGTCCGCGCATTCGTAGGCGGTCTTCTCGATCCAGCTGGAGACGCGGTAGCCGCCGCCGAGCTGCTCGACCTTCCACGGGCGGTCGGGCTCGAGCGAGTGGGCCGTCACGACGAGCGGGACATCCTGGAACTCCGACGCGATGATGCCGGCGAACTGGGCGTACCAGGTGTGGGCGTGGACGACGTCCACCTCGGGGATCGCCGCAGCCATCGCGACGTCCGCGCCGAGCGTTCGGATCGCCCCGTTGGCTCCCTCGGGGTAGTTCTCGGCGTGGGCGGTCGCGCCCTCGCGCGGCTCGCCCATGCACTGGACGTCGACCATGTCGGTGAACTTCCGCAATTGCGGGACGAGCTGCCCGACGTGGACGCCGGCGCCGCCATAGATGAACGGGGGGTACTCACGGGTGAGGATCGAAACGCGCATGGCCCGATCGTGTCACAGCCCCAAGAAAGACGAGGAAAAACTGGTCAGACCGCCGTGGGCACGAGTGACACCCCGGTGAAGTCGGCGTGACAGTTATGGGATTTGCAGCGCTCGCCGGGGTCGGGTGGCCTAGGTTGGGGGCATGAGCAATCGACCGAATGTCCTGTCGATTGTCCTGGCCGGTGGCGAGGGCAAGCGTCTGATGCCTCTCACCGCCGACCGGGCCAAGCCGGCGGTTCCCTTTGGCGGCACCTACCGCCTCATTGACTTCGTCCTGTCCAACCTTGCGAACTCCGGCCTCACGAAGCTGGCCGTACTGACCCAGTACAAGTCGCACTCCCTCGACCGGCACATCGCCCAGACGTGGCGCATGTCGACGCTCCTGGGCAGCTTCGTCGCCTCGGTGCCGGCACAGCAGCGCACGGGCAAGCAGTGGTACCAGGGCAGCGCGGACGCCATCTACCAATCGCTGAACCTCATCACGGACGAGGACCCGGACTACATCGTGGTGTTCGGCGCCGACAACATCTACCGCATGGATGTCAGTGAGATGCTCCGGTCGCACATCGACTCCGGCCTGGAGTGCACGGTGGCGGGCATCCGCGTCCCGCGGTCGGAAGCCTCCGCCTTCGGCATCATCGACGCTGCCGACGACAACAAGATCAACCAGTTCCTCGAGAAGCCGGCCGACCCGCCCGGACTGCCCGACAGCCCGGACCAGTCCTTCGCCTCGATGGGCAACTACATCTTCACCCGCAAGGCGTTCGTGGAGATGCTGAAGGCGGACGCCGAGGACCCGGACTCCAAGCACGACATGGGCGGCAACGTCGTCCCCTTCTTCGTGAACAAGGGTCAGGCCCAGGTCTACGACTTCACGCAGAACGACGTGCCCGGGTCCACCGACAAGGACCGCAGCTACTGGCGCGACGTGGGGACCATCGACGCCTACCACGCAGCCCACATGGACCTGGTCAGCGTCGAGCCCGAGTTCAACCTGTACAACCGGCAGTGGCCGATCTTCACGCAGCAGGCTCAGGCGCCCGGGGCGAAGTTCACGCTGCGCGGCACCGCTGAGGACTCGATCGTCTCGGCCGGCAGCATCATCTCCGGCGGCGACGTCGACCGCTCCGTGCTGTCCCCGAACGTGGTCGTCGACAAGTGGGCCAAGGTCGAGGAGTCGGTGGTCTTCTCCGGCGCCCGCATCGGCCGCAACGCGGTCATCCGCCGCGCGATCCTCGACAAGAACGTCATCGTGGACGACGGCGCCGAGGTCGGTGTCAACCGCGAGGCCGACTTGGCGCGTGGCTTCCACGTGTCGGATTCGGGCATCACGGTGGTCACCAAGGGTGGACGCGTCAGCGCCTGACCGCAGCAACGCGACGGCCCCGCGGATTCTCCGCGGGGCCGTCGGGCGTTCGGTCGTGGGCTGAGGTCGCCGGAGCCCTCAGCTGCGCAGTGCGACCAGCAGGCCGTCGCCGATGGGCAGGACGATCGGGGAGAGCTCGTCGGACTCCAGAACCGCAGCCAGGGCCTCCCGGATGATGACGACCTCGTCATCCTCGTTGGAGTCGTCCGCGATGCGCCCGCCGGCGAGCGCGCCGTGCAGGACAAGAAGCCCCCCGGAGCGCAGCAGGCGCAGGCCCTGCTCGACGTACTCCACGTACTCCAGTTCGTCGCCGTCCACGAGGACCATGTCGTAGGCGTCGTCGCTCAGCTTGGGCAGGACCTGCAGGGCGGGACCGGCGATGAGGCGTGCGCGCCGTGCGGGGTGGCCGGCGGCGGCGAAGACGGTGCGGGCTGCGGCCTGGTGTTCGGGCTCGCTGTCGATCGACGTCAGGACGCCCTCGGGCACCATTCCCGACAGCAGCGCCAGCCCCGACACGCCGGTGCCGGTGCCGATCTCGACGACGGCTCGTGCGCCCGTGGTGCGGGCGAGGAACGCCAGCGTGGCGGACACGCCGGGGGAGACGGGAGTGAGGCCCATGCCCTCGGCGGCCGCGCGGGCATCAGCGGCCCCGGCGGCCTCGGGGACGAACGACTCGGCCCATGCGGCGGCGGACGGGTGGGAGGCGGCGGGCTTCGCGGCTGCGTTCACGCGCCCACCTTATCGTCAGACTTGGCCCGGGGGTGTCCTAGACTGTCGCGCATGGCCCATCCTCCCTTCGGGCGCCTCATCACGGCCATGGTGACGCCCTTCCACGACGACGGATCCCTCGACCTCGACGAGGCCAGGCGCCTCGCCGCGTATCTGGTCGACGAGCAGGGCAACGACTCGCTCGTGGTGAACGGCACCACGGGGGAGTCCCCGACCACGGACGACGACGAGAAGAGCGCACTGCTCAAGGCCGTCGTCAGCGAGGTGGGAGACCGCGCCCAGGTCATCGCCGGTGTCGGCACCAACGAGACGGCCGCCACCATCAAGCGCTGCCGGGACGCGGTGGAGGCGGGCTGCGACGGCCTCTTGGTCGTGACGCCGTACTACAGCAAGCCCCCCGCCGATGCCCTGCTGGAGCACTTCCTGCTCGTGGCCGACGCGACCGACCTGCCGGTCATGCTCTACGACATCCCCGGCCGCTCGGCGATCCCGATCCCCGAGGAGACGATCATCGAGCTGGCCCGCCACCCGCTCATCGTCGCGGTGAAGGACGCCAAGGGTGACCTGGTCAGCTCGGCACGGGTGATGGCGGCGACCGACCTGGCCTACTACTCCGGCGACGATGCGGTCACGCTGCCCCTCATGTCCATCGGCGGTGTCGGCGTGGTGGGGACGTCGACGCACTTCAGCGGCGCCGTCACCAAGGAGTGGATGGACCTCCTCGCCGAGGGCGCCCAGCAGGATGCGCTGGAGGTCTACCGTCGCCTGCTCCCCGTGTACACCGGGGTGTTCGCGACGCAGGGCTGTATGCTGGTCAAGGCCGGCTTGGCCGCTCGTGGGTTCAATCCCGCGGTGCTGCGCCGTCCGCTCAAGCCGGCGAGCCCAGCGCAGGCGCGTACGTTCGTCCAACTCCTCGAGGCCGCCGGGCTCTGACCCGGGCGCGGCACGAGCGAGGTCACACGGGATGGACTTCAACCTCTGGGAGATCACCGCGCTGGTGGTCCTCGCGATCATCGTGTTCGGTCCCGAGAAGTTGCCCGAGCTCGCCCGCAAGGCGGCGCGCGTCCTGAGCTACCTGCGCCGCATCGGGAACGACGCCCGTGGCCAGCTCCGCAAGGAGCTGGGCGACGACTTCGCCGACATCAGCCTGGCGGACCTGAACCCCAAGACGTTCGTGAGCAAGCACCTGCTCAGCGGTGAGGAGGTCGAGGACCTCCGCCAGATCCGGGACGAGGCCCTCTCCAGCGGCACGTTGGTGCGCAACACGCTGGAGGACGCGCGGAACGCGGGTTCGCCCGACGCCGCCCCGGAGGGTGCGAACCCATCGCCGTCGGACGCCGCCGGGAGCGACGGCCCGGACGCGGACAGGGTGGTGCCGAGCAGGGTTCCGTTCGACCCCGAGGCGACGTGACGCGTGCGATAACCTTCGCACCGTGAGTGGGTTGCCTTCCTCGATCTTCACCTCGCGCATCAAGGGCCTTCCCGTGCTGGACGCCAGTGGGGACCAGGTCGGCAAGGTCCGCGACGTGGTCGTGCAGAACCGCGCGAACGCGCGTTCGCCACGGGTCAAGGGACTCGTGGTGGAGCTGTTGCGCCTTCGGAGGGTGTTCCTGCCCATGGAGCGCGTGCACTCCATCGACGCCCAGCAGGTCATCATCTCGGGCGTCGTCAACACGGTCGCGTTCCAGCGCCGGGAGTACGAGTCGCTCGTCTTCGAGGACCTGTTCGACAAGAAGGTCAACTGGGGCGGCGCTCCGGCGACCACCATCTACGACGTGGCCATCATGCAGACCCGCGCCCGAGGCGCGTGGGAGGTCGGTGAGGTCGCGCTGCGCGAGGTGACCAGCCGCTCCCCGTTCGCACGGGGGCACGTGGTCATCGTCGACTGGACAGAGGTGCCCGACTTCTTCGTCGACTCGGGCCAGGGCACCGACCAGGTGTTGGCGCAGCTGTCCGAGATGAAGCCGGCAGACGTGGCGCGCGAACTGCATGAGATGAGCCCGGAGCGCCGGGCCGAGGTCGTCGAGGCGCTGGACGACGAACTCCTCGCCGAGGCCCTGGAGGAGATGCCGGAGGCGGAGCAGGTGCGCGTCATCCAGACGATGGACACCGAGCGGGCGGCCGACATCCTCGAGGAGATGGACCCCGACGACGCCGCTGACCTGATCGCAGAGCTGACCCCCGAACTCGCCGAGACCCTGCTCGAGCGGATGGAGCCCGAGGACGCCGAGGACGTCCGGCTCCTGCTGAACTACGACGCGGCCACCGCCGGTGGCCTCATGACGCCGGAGCCGGTCGTCCTGGGGCCGGACGCCACCGTGGCCGACTGCCTGGCCCTGCTGCGCAACGAGGAGATCACGCCGGCGCTGGCCGCCCTGGCGTTCCTGTGCCGTCCGCCCCTCGACACCCCCACCGGGCGCTACCTGGGGGCGGTCCACATCCAGCGGCTGCTGCGGGAGCCCCCGTCCGTGCTCGCCGCCGGCCTCGTGGACGGGTCGATCACCCCGCTCCACCCGCACCACGACGTCGCCTCGGTCAGCCGCTACTTCGCGACCTACGACCTGGTCTGCGCGCCGGTGGTCAACGACGCGGGCCTGCTGGTCGGTGCGGTCACCGTCGACGACGTGCTCGACCACATCCTCCCCACCGACTGGCGGGGCCTGCAGTTGGCCGAAGGGGTGAGCGATGGCCCAGCGTCCGCCTGACCGCCTCAACACGCCCGGACGCCACCGGAGGTGGTGGCCGAAGATCAAGTTCTCCGAGGACGCGTTCGGCGCCTTCGCCGAGGGCTTCGCCCGGTTCATGGGCACCGCGCGGTTCCTCATCTGGATGACGGTGTTCATCATCGCCTGGACCATCATCAACAACATCGCGCCGCACCTGCTCAACGACCCCTTCCCCTACATCTTCCTCACCCTGTTGCTCTCGCTGCAGGCCTCCTACGCCGCACCGCTGATCCTGTTGGCGCAGAACCGGCAGGAGGCCCGGGACCGGGTCACCGCCGAGCGCGACCGGGAGGTCGCGGCCCAGTCGCGGGCCGACATGGACTTCCTCGCCCGCGAGATCGCCTCGTTGCGCATGCGGATCAACGACATGCCCACCCGCGACTTCATCCGGGGCGAACTCCGCGACTTGGTGGAGGAGCTCAGCCGCGATGATGACCCGGCGCCCGAGGCGCCGAAGCGGGACAAGCGGGACAAGCGGCGCACGGAGCAGTGAGGGCCGGGGTGTCCCCCGTTCGCCCTCGCCCTCGGGCTCGCGGCGAGCACCATTCGACGCCGCGCGTGTCCGGCGTCCACGCAGGGCAGCATGTGGGAGACGCCCACGAGGCTCAGTAAGGTGGGGCCCATGTCTGTCGAGAGCCTGAACGCCGCAGTGTGGGACGTGCTGTCCCGCGTCAACG
The DNA here is from genome assembly GCF_059516005.1 of Propioniciclava sp. LT294. Lineage (NCBI taxonomy): Bacteria > Bacillati > Actinomycetota > Actinomycetes > Propionibacteriales > Propionibacteriaceae > Propioniciclava > Propioniciclava sp. LT294. The sequence continues at coordinate 406,704 of NZ_JCAKNG010000001.1, read as the reverse complement.
ACCCGGAGATCCACAAGCCCATCACCGAACTCGGCATGGTGGAGAAGGTCGAGGTGGACGAGGACGGGTTCGCCCGGGTCAAGGTCCTGCTGACGATCTCGGGGTGCCCCATGCGTGGCACCATCGAGCACGACGTGCACGCGGCGCTGCAGGGTGTCGAGGGCCTGACCGGGCTCGACCTCGACTTCGGTGTCATGTCGGACGAGCAGCGCGACGAACTGAAGACGAAGCTCCGCGGGGGCGTGAAGGAGCGGGCGATCCCGTTCGCGAACGCGGACAACCTGACCCAGGTGCTGCTCATCGCCTCAGGCAAGGGCGGGGTCGGCAAGTCGTCGATCACCGTCAACCTCGCCCAGGCGCTGGCGGCCCGGGGCAAGAAGGTGGGCGTGCTGGACGCCGACATCTACGGCCACTCGATCCCCCCGATGCTGGGCATCGCGGACGCCGACGTCACCGGCATCGACGACATGATCCTGCCGGTGCCCGCCGGTGATCTGAAGGTCATCTCCATCGGCATGCTCAAGCAGTCCCGCGACCAGGTGATCGCGTGGCGCGGGCCGATCCTCGACCGGGCGCTGCAGCAGTTCCTCGCCGACGTCTACTGGGGTGACCTCGACTTCCTGCTCGTCGACCTGCCCCCGGGCACCGGCGATGTCGCCATGTCGTTGGGCACCAAGCTGCCCAACGCCGAGGTCATCGTCGTGACCACCCCGCAGCAGGCGGCGGCCGAGGTCGCCGAGCGGGCCGGGACCATGGCGTCCATGGTCGACCAGAAGGTCATCGGCGTGATCGAGAACATGGCCTACCTCGAGTCGACGTGCCCGCACTGCGCCGAGACCCACCGCGTCGACCTGTTCGGGACGGGCGGCGGCGCGCGCGTCTCCGAGGCCCTGACGTTGCGCCTGGGCTACGACGTCCCGCTGCTGGCCGAGGTTCCGATCGACCCGGCCATGAGCGCGTCCGGCGACGAGGGCGTCCCGCTGGTCAGGACCCATGCGGACAACCCGGCTGCCCACGCACTGACCGGCCTGGCCGAGAGGCTCGCCACCCGCAGGCGGGGCCTCGCGGGTCGCAAGCTGAACCTCGTGGTGAGCTGAGCCCACCCGTCTCGCCCCCCGTGTTGCATTTCCGGGTGGAACAACCCCAAGGATCCTTGGGGTTGTTCCACCCGGAAATGCAACACGGGGGGCGAGTTCAGACTCAGGCCTCCTCGACCACGAACGCGATCGGGGTGCCGAGTTCGACGGTGCGGGAGACGGTGCAGTCGCGCTCGTGGGAGGCCTTGATCGCGGGCTCGATGCGCGAGCGGGCCTTGTCGCCGTCCGCGTCCTCGGCGAACCGCAGGCGGAACGTGACCGTGAGGTCCTCCATGTGGTTGCCGCCCTCCGTCATCTTGCGGCCCGAGGAGACGACCTCGAACACCTCCGGCTCGGCGCGACGGGACGTCATCACGTCCACGTCGACGGCGGTGCACCCGCCGATGGCGGCGAGCAGGAGTTCGACGGGGGAGAAGTTGCCCTCCCCGCCGATCTGGATGGTGGCGCCCCGGCCGTTGGTGGCCACGTACTGCATGAGGTCGCGGCGGGTGAGGGTCACGGTGGTCGCTGGTGCATCGCTCATGAGGCCATCATGCCGGGCGCACCTCCCGCGCGCAGTGCTCACGCGGCGCTAGGCTGCGCAGATGGACGCCGCGACGCGCACCCGGATCGAAGGGCACTGGTCCCGTCGGTTCGGGGTGCCCGTCCCAGGTCTGCTCCCGGTCACGGTGGCCGCCTCCGGACGCCCCCATGACGCCGCGCTGGTGCTGCTGCTGGGCGACCACGCCTACGTGGACGCCCCGCTCGCCCGTGTCGCGCAGGTGGCGGAACTCGCCCTGGCCCACGAGCCGGGAGCCCTCGTCGACCCCGCCACGTGGGAGCCGCTCGCGACCGGCCCCGTCCTCGGCCCCGCCGACCACTTCTGGGCCGACCACACCACCCCGTTGACCTCCTCCGCCGTCCTGACCGAACCCGAGGATCGCGAGGAACTCCGCCCCCTCGTGTCCGCCGCGGAGTGGAGTGAGGCAGGCTTCGACAAGACGCCGCAGGCCAGCTTCGGCGTCATCGAGGGAGACCACCTCGTCGCGGCGTCCGTGCTGACCACGCTGTGGGGCTGGCCCGTCGACGTCGGCGTGCTCGTCGCCCCGCAGGCCCGAGGCCGAGGCGTGGGTGTCGAGGTCGCCGCGGCGGCCCTGGCGGCCGGCGTCCAGAAGTCCGGGTTCGCCGCGTTCCGGGTGGCACGCACCAACATCGCCTCGCGTGCTGTCGCCCAACGGCTCGGGCTCACCGCCCACGGCGTCAACCTGGCAGTCCCGCTCGCCTGAGGGCGACTCTTTCGAATCCCGGGTCGACTGTTGAAATCCGCTGTGTCGGAGTGGCAGGCCCCTCGGGCAGCCCGCTACGTTGCCAAAGAAGACGCACTGTCCTGATGCGTCCGCAGTGAAGACGAAGGGGTCCTATGCACGAGGAAACAGTCGACGACGGCCGGAAGGTCGGTCATCACGAACGAGTGGACGACGACGGCGGCCGGGTCGCCAAGTGGAAGATCATCGGGCCGGGCATCGTGGTGGCCGGAACCGGCGTGGGTGCGGCCGACATGGTGGCGACCCTCGTCGCCGGCTCACGCTACGGCTACCTGTTGCTGTGGGCGGTCATCGTCGGTGTGATCCTGAAGATCGTCCTGGTCGAGGGTGCGGGACGGTACTCCCTCGCGACCGGCTACACGATGTTCGAGGGCTGGCGCCGCCTGGGCAGGTGGACGACCTTCTACTTCGCGCCGTACATCGTCATCTGGGGCTTCGTGTACGGCGCCAGCGCGATGTCCTCGACCGCGCTGCCGCTGGCCGCGCTGTTCCCGCAGGTGCCGCTGAAGGTGTTCGCCATCGTCACGGGCATCGTGGGCTTCCTGCTCGTGTGGTTCAACCGCTACGCGATCGTCGAGAAGGTGACCGCTGCGCTGGTGGGCGTGATGTTCATCACGATCGTCGCGCTGGCGGCCATCGCGACGCCCAACATCCCGGCGATGCTCAACGGCCTGATCCCGCGGCTGCCGGATGATCCCAACGGGGTCATGTACACCCTCGCGCTGGCCGGCGGGGTCGGCGGCACCATCACCCTGGCTGCCTACGGCTACTGGCTGCGTGAGAAGGGCTGGTACACGCCCAAGTGGATGAAGGTCATGCGCATCGACAACACGATGGCCTACGTCGTGACCGGCATCTTCGTCGTGTCGATGATGATCGTCGGCGCCGAGGTGGTCAGCGCTGCCGGCGTCAAGCTCAGTGCCGGCGACAAGGGCCTGCTCGACCTCACCACCGTCCTTGAGGCGCGCTACGGCGTGGTGGTCGGCAAGGCCTTCCTGATCGGCTTCTTCGCGGCGGCGTTCTCGTCCGTCATCGGTGTGTGGAACGGCGTCTCCCTGATGTTCGCCGACTTCATGGGTCGCATGCGCGGTCTCGAGGAGGGGCACCCGGACACCCGCGTGGGGGGCAAGTACTTCAAGTGGTACCTGCTCTGGCTCACCTTCCCGCCCATGATGCTGTTGTTCCTCGACCAGCCGTTCGGCCTGATCATCGCCTACGGCGTCCTCGGATCCCTGTTCATGCCGTTCATGGCGATCGCGAACCTCGGCCTGCTGAACGGACGACACATCCCGAAGGAGTGGCGCAACAGCCTCGTGCAGAACATCGCCCTCGGCATCACGGCGCTGCTGTTCGGCATCCTGGGCGTCTACCAGCTCTGGCAGGCCATCACCTAGTCACGAGTTCGGACCGGAGCCTGGAGGGGCGCCCGCGGATGCGCGGGCGCCCCTCCACGCGTCAGTGGGCCGCGCGCCGGGTCGCGTGGGCGGTGACGAGGACGGCCAGCAGGATCCCCACCACGGACGCCGATCCGGTGGCGAGCCACGTGAGCTGCCAGCCACCGACGAGCGTGGCCAGTGAGGCCACCAGGGGCGGGCCCGCGAGCTGTCCCAACGCCGACCACTGCATCATCCAGCCGACCGTGGTGGAGATCGTGCGCTCGCTGGGGGCCAGGCGCGGCGCGATCGCGAACAGCGTGCCCGGCACCAGACCGCCGAATGCCGAGAACAGGAGCGCGCCGGAGTACTGGACGAGGGGAAGCCCCGACGTCGGTGAGGCGAAGGCCAGGACCGCACCCAGCGCCATCGCGGTGAAGCCGGCCAGCAACGTGGTGCGTGGCCCGACCCCATGGTGCAACGCGAAGCCCGCACCCACGTTGCCGACGACGTTCGCCAGGGCCACGAGTGCGGCCAGCACGGCGACCGTCGCGGGCCCCCAGCCTGAGGCGGCGTAGACCGACGGCAGGAAGCCGATCACGGCGAGCCACTGCAGGGAGTAGCACGCGAACGTCAGGGCGAGCAGCCAAGGGGCGGGGTGGACCAGGGTCTGCCTCGCGCGGTTCCCCACCGACAACGCAACCCCGTCCGCGGACCCACGGTGCGCCGGGTCGGCCGGCACACGCCACCGGACGAGAAGTGCGGCCACCGCGGAGGCCGTGGCCGTCAGCCACCACCAACCCGGCCAGCGCCACACGTCGATGACGCTGGCCCCGACCAGCAGGGCGCCGGCGGCTCCCACCGGGATGAAGGCGGACCAGAAGCCCAGCATGCGGGTCAACCGGTGTGGGGTGACGAGCCGCCGGACCAGCGCGGGAGCCGGCACCGTGGCCAGCAGGAACCCGATGCCCTCGACCGCCCGCAGCACCAGCAGGACGGCCTCGTCCGGCGCGAAGCCGCCCGCGAAACCGGCCGCACTGAGCACGCCCAGGCCCACCAGGTGGCTGCGACGCAGGCCGAAACGCTCCACGAGCAGACCGACGAACAGTCCCGTCAGGGCGCTGGCCAGGAGCACCAGCGAGAGCAGGAGCCCGGAGGTCACCAGCGAGACCCCGAGGTCGCGTTGCAGCGCCGGGATGGCGGGGGAGAGCTTCGCCACGTGGAGCGCGGCACTGACTCCGCCCAGGATGACGAACCAGGCGGATCCGGGAGTGGGTCGGGCGAGGGTCACGCGCGCACCTTAGCGGCCCCACCGCCGGGCCCGTCACCCTAGGCTGGGCGCATGCCCCGTCCGACCCGTCCCTCCCGCGTCCGCCGCACGGTGCTCGCCGTGCCCGGGAGTTCCGACCGCTTCATCGCCAAGGCCCGCGACCTGCGCGTCGACGCCCTCTTCCTCGACCTGGAGGACGCCGTGGCCCCGGCCGTCAAGGAGCAGTCGCGCCGCCGGATCGTCGACGCGCTGAACGACCCGGCGGGGTTCATCGCACCCACCGTCACCGTGCGGGTCAACGACTGGTCGACGCCCTGGACCTTCCGCGACGTGGCCGAGGTCGTCGGCGGAGCGGGCGCGCGCATCGACTGCCTGGTCCTGCCCAAGGTGACCGCCGCGTCCCAGGTGGTCGCCCTGGATCTGCTGGTCACCCAGGTGGAGCAGGGGGCCGGACTCGTCGTGGGCGGTATCGGCATCGAGGCGCAGATCGAGGACGCCGTCGGTCTCCTCCACGTCGCCGAGATCGCAGCCGCCTCACCCCGGCTGGAGAGCCTGGTGTACGGGCCCGGCGACTTCATGGCATCGCTCGGCATGGGCGGGCTCAACGTCGGCGCCCAGCCGGCGGGCTACCCGGCGGACGCCTTCCACCACGTGCTGATGTCGATCCTCGTCGCGGCCCGCGCGCACGGCCTGCAGGCGATCGACGGCCCTTACGTGGCGATCCGCGACGTTGCGGGGTTCGAGGCGTCCGCGGCCCGGGCCGCCGCGCTCGGGTATGACGGCAAGTGGGTACTCCACCCCCTGCAGGTCGAGGCGGGGAATGCCGCCTTCTCGCCGCGCGTTGAGGATTTCGAGCGCGCGCACCGCATCGTGGACGCCTATGCGAGGGCCGCGTCGTTCGACGGCGGGGCCCGCGGTGCGATCGTGGTCGATGACGAGATGGTGGACGAGGCAGGAGTCAAGCTGGCCGGGGCGATCGTCGCTCGCGGGCAGGCCGCCGGCATGGGGGCAGGAAGGGAACACCGATGACACAGCAGAACCCGATCGCCGGAAACCAGGCGCTGTTCCGCTTGGAGTACCCACAGTCGCTGGGCGTGTACGCCACCTACGCCGAGGCCCAGAAGTCCGTCGACCACCTCGCCGACCAGCACTTCCCGGTGGGCAACCTCGCGATCGTCGGCACCGACCTGCGCCTCGTGGAGCGGGTCACCGGACGCCGCACGTGGGGCACCGTCCTGGGCCAGGGCATGATGAGCGGCCTGTCGACCGGTTTCATCGTGGCGATCTTCATGATGATCCTGTTCCCGAGCCAGAACTTCTTGGGCCAACTACTCACCGCGCTGGTCATCGGCGTGGCGATCGGCCTCCTCTTCGCCGTGCTCGGGTACGCCGTCAGCCGTGGCCAGCGCGACTTCACGTCGGTCACGCAGACGATCGCCACCAAGTACGAGCTCCTGTGTGAGCACAAGGTCGTCGCCCAGGCGCGCGAACTGCTGGCGCAGGCGCCGGGTGCGCGGGCGTCCCAGTTCAACAACCCGACGGGGCCCCAGGGCCAGCCGTGGCAGCAGGGCCCCCAGTCCCAGCCGTGGCAACAGGGCGGCCAGGGCCAGCCGTGGCAGCAGGGCCCGCAGCAGCCGTGGCAGCAGGGCCAGCCGCCGGGGCAGCCCTGGCCGCAGCCCGGACAGCAGGGCCAACCCCAGCAGCCCGCGCCGTGGCCCGGCCCGGGCCAGCAGCAGCCCGGCCAGCAGCCGTGGCACCCCGCCGACCCCGATGGTCCTTGGCGTCCGCCGTCCTCGGGCTCCTCGGAATCGGGTCCGTCGGAGCGCTGAGCCGACCGACACGAACGCGGTTCCTCGCCGGGGCGAGGAACCGCGTTCGTGGGTTTCGGGGGATCAGGCGTCCAGCATGGTCCCGGCGAGGAACTCCGCATAGGCCGGCAGGTCGAGTTGGCCCGAGCCGGAGACGCCGATGAGGATCACCGGCGAGGTGCCGTCCTCGGTGGCCTTCTTCGCCTGGGCGATGGCTCCGGCGATGGCGTGGTTCGACTCCGAGGCCGGCACGATGCCCTCGGCCCTGGCGAACGTCACGCCGGCCGCGAACGCCTCGCGCTGCTTGACGGCGGTCGCCCGCAGCAGGCCCTCGTGGTAGGCGTGCGAGACCAGCGGCGCCATGCCGTGGTAGCGGAGGCCGCCGGCGTGGACCGGGTCGGGGACGAAGTCGCTGCCGAGCGTGTACATCTTGAGCAGCGGAGTCATGCCGGAGGCGTCGCCGAAGTCGTAGCGGTACTCGCCCTGGGTCAGCGACGGAGCGGCGGCCGGTTCGCAGGCGACGATGTCGACGCGTGCGCGGCCCTCGAGGTTCTCCCGGATGAACGGGAATGAGATGCCGGCGAGGTTCGACCCGCCACCCGCACACGCGAACAGGAAGTCGGGCATCTGCTCGCCGAACTTGGCCAACTGCTTGAGCGCCTCCTGGCCGATGACGCTCTGGTGCAGGGCGACGTGGTTCAACACGGACCCCAGCGAGTACGAGGCGTCCGGATCCTTGACGGCCTCCTCGATCGCCTCGGAGATCGCCATGCCGAGCGAGCCGGTGGTGTCCGGGAACCGCTCCCGCAGCGCGCGTCCGGCCTCGGTCTTGTCGGACGGGCTGGGAGTGACGGACGCACCGAAGGTCTCCATCAGGATGCGGCGGTACGGCTTGGTGTCGTACGTGTTGCGCACCTGCCACACGTCGCACCGGAGGCCGAAGACCTGGGTCGCGAACGCCAGCGCGGCGCCCCACTGGCCGGCGCCCGTCTCGGTGGTCAAGCGCTTCCGGCCGGCGAGCTTGTTGTAGTACGCCTGCGGCACGGCCGAGTTCGTCTTGTGCGAACCCACCGGGCTCTCGCCCTCGTACTTGTAGTAGATGCGCGCGGTCGTGCCGAGCGCGGCTTCCAGGCGGCGGGCGCGGTGCAGCGGGCTGGGACGCCACAGGCGGTAGATCTCCTGGACCGCCTCAGGGATCTCGATCCACCGCTCGGTCGACAACTCCTGCTCGATGAGACCGTCGGGGAAGAGGGCGCCCATGTCCGCGGCGGTCAAGGGCTCCTGGGTGCCCGGGTGCAGGTGCGGGGGAGCGGCGGTGGGGAAGTCCGCAGCGATGTTGTACCAGTGCGTGGGGATGTCGTCCTCGTCGAGGAACACCTTTGTGGGTTCGGCCATGGCGCAACTCTAGGGGCGCCGCACCGGCGCCCGGGGTCATCTCGACGCGCTTCCTACAGCCATCCGCGCCTGGTGAAGAAGACCGCGATGCCGATGACGAAGGCCGCCATCACCCCCAGCACGATGAAGTACCCGTACTCGGAGTGGAGTTCGGGCATGTTGTCGAAGTTCATGCCGTAGATCGCCCCGATCGTGGTGGGGACGGCGAACATCGCCACCGCCGCCGAGATGCGGCGCATGTCCTGGTTGTCCGACAGCGACACCCGGGTGAGTGCTGACTGGATGAGCGCGGTCAGCACCTCGTCCAGCGCGGCGGTCGACTCGCGCGCTGCCGTCAGGTGGTCGGAGACCTCCCGGAAGTAGGCGCGCGCCTCGGCGGGCACGTTCGGCAGCCGGTCGCTCTGCAGTCGCTGCAGGGGCAGGGCCAGGGGCATGAGGCAGCGCTTGAACTCGATGAGCTCACGCTTGAGGTGGTAGACCCCGTCCACGTCCGTGCGGACATCGGGGGCGAACACCACCTCCTCGACGGCGTCGACGTCCTGCTCGATCTCGGTCACCGTCTCGGTGAAGTCGTCCACGACATGGTCGAGGATGGCGTACAGGATGCGCCAAGGGCCCTCGGCCAGCTCGTGGGGGGTGGCCTCGAGTGCCGCGCGGATGCGGTTCATGAACGGACGGCCGCCGCGCCGCGACGTCAGCACGAACCAGGGCCCGACGTAGGCCATCACCTCACCCGTCGACACGATCTCCGAGGTCGCGGTCAGGGTGCGGTGGGGGACGTAGTCGACCGTGGAGACGACCATGAACAGCGAGTCGTCGAAGATCTCCAGCTTGGAGCGGGTGTGCCCCTCGACGGCGTCCGCGGTGGCGAGCTCGTGCAGGCCGAACATCTCTTGGAAGGCCCGCATCGTGGGGTCATCGGGATCCTTGAGCCCGCACCAGACGAACCCCCGGCCGGCTCGGGCCTGCTCGGCGGCGAAGGCCAGGTCCGGCTCGGGCTGCACGACGCCATCCACGTACCAGTGCCAGCCCATGTGTGCGCGGTCAGGATCGTCGCGAGGCAGGTCCAGGCGTTGCCGGACCGCCTCCCAACCCGCAGCGCCGGCTTCCGTCATCGACCCAGCCGCTCGGCCATCCACGCCTCGACGTCATCCGGGTCGCGCGGGAGCGCCCGGGACAGGATCAGCGGCTCGCCGTCGGTGATGACGATGTCGTCCTCGATCCGGACGCCGATGCCGCGGAACTCCTCCGGCACGAGCAGGTCGGTGGCCTTGAAGTAGATGCCCGGCTCCACGGTGATGCACATGCCCGGGCGCAGGGTGCCCTCACGGTAGAACTCCTTGCGGGCCTGGGCGCAGTCGTGGACGTCGAGGCCCAGGTGGTGCGAGGTCCCGTGGACCATCCAGCGGCGGTGCTGCCCGCCCTCGACGGGGTCGAGGGACTGCTCCACGGAGACCGGGAGGATGCCCCACGCGTGCAGGTGCTCCGCGACGACCCGGATCGCGGCGTCGTGGACCTCGTGGAAGGTGCGCCCGGCACGGGCGGCGTCGATGCCGGCCTGCTGGGCGGCCAGGACCGCGTCGTAGACCTTGCGTTGGGCCGGGGCGAACCGGCCGTTGACGGGCAGGGTGCGGGTGACGTCCGCGGTGTAGAGGGAGTCGACCTCCACGCCCATGTCGAGCAGGACCAGGTCACCGTCATGCAGGTCGCCGTCGTTGCGGATCCAGTGGAGGGTGTTGGCATGGTCGCCGGCCGCGCAGATGCTGCCGTACCCGACGTCGTTGCCGAGGTGGCGCGCGTGCAGGGCGAACACACCCTCGCACCAGCGCTCGCCACGCCCCTTCGCCACGGCGGTGGGGAAGTCCGCCGCCACGGCCTCGAAGCCGACGGTGGTGGCATCGCAGGCCGCCTGCAGCTGCGCGATCTCGAAGTCGTCCTTGATCAGGCGCAGCTCCGACAGCATGACCTCGAGTTCGTCGTCCACCCCCGGGTCGAACTCGACGCCGTGGGCGCGGCGGAGCTCGTCGAGCAGCTGGGTGATCCGGTCGTCGACCCGGCGGACCACACGGGTGGGGATGCGGTCGTTGTGGGCACTGAGCGCGGCGGGGAGGTCGACCAGCGCCGCGCAGGGCAGCCCGGTCAGCGCCCCCATCTCCTCCAGCGACTCGCGCTGGCCCACCCACATCTCGCCGTAGCGGGCGTCGGCGTAGAACTCGGGGTCGGTGCGGGGGGCGCGCGGCTTGAAGTACAGGGTGGCCGTGTGCCCGGCGCTCTCGACCCCATCGGGGTCGTCGCCCCCCTCGGCGAAGACGGGTTCGAGCACGAGGACGGCGTCCGGCTCGCGGTCGGCGCCCAGCCCCGTCAGGTGGGCGAACGCCGAGTGCGGCCGGAAGGGATGGTCGGTGTCGTTGCTGCGCACACGCAGGGTGCCGGCGGGCACGACGATGCGCTCCCCGGGGAAGGCCGCGCTGACCGCGTCACGCCGGGACCGGGTGTGCTCGGATGCGGGGAGGCGTGCGGGCAACTCCTGGGGATAGGGGGCCCAGTCCTGGGGGATGAACGCGACGAACGCGTCCGAGAAGGGCGTCTGCCGGTTGGGCAGCTTCGAGTCCTTGTTGTCCATGGGTCTCCCTGTGCGTGAGCAAGCCGCAACCCACTCTACGCGGGGCGGCCCTCAGCTGTTCCAGCGCAGGACGGCCCAGGACTCCTTCTCGCGACCGAGGATCGACACGGACGCCACCTCCAGCGGGAAGGCCTGCCCGAAGATGAGGGGGAAGTCGAGCCAGCACAGCGCCAGCACGCGGGAGGCGTGACCGTGCCCGAAGCAGATCGCCTTCTCCACCCCCGATTCGCGGACCCGATGCACGACGCGGGTCAACCGCTCCCGAACCTCGTCGTGGGTCTCGCCACCGGGGACGCCGTTGAACCAGAGGCGCCACCCCGGGTGGTGGTTCGCGCGGATCTGCTGGGAGGTGAGCCCCTCGTACTCCCCGTAGTTCCACTCCGCCAGGTCGTCGGTGACCTCCGCATCCTCGAACCCCGCCAGGTGGGCGGTCTTGCGGGCGCGCAGGCGGGGGCTGGAGAGCACCAGCCCGAACTCGGACGGGTCGAGCTTCTCGCGCAGGGCCCTGGCCTGCTCCACGCCCTTCTCGGTGAGGTCGAGGTCCGTGTAGCTGGTGTGCTGGCCGGACCTGCTCCACTCCGTCTGTCCGTGGCGGACGAGGTACAGGATCGTCATGCGCCTCATCCTGTCACCCCGTGCTGTGCGAGCGCTGCGGTATCGTGCGGATCACGCCGTCGTCAGGAGGACCGGAATGAAGGCTGCCGCCGAGGCGCAGCGCAGGCTGCTCGACCTGCAGGCCAGTGACACCGCGATCGCCCAACTGGACCATCGGCGGGCATCCCTGCCCGAGACCACGCAGGCGCGCGCCCTGCAGGCCGATCGGGCCCGCGCCGCCGAGCGGGTCATCGCCGCCGAGACCATCGTCTCCGACCTCCAGGCCGAGCTGGACAAGGCCGAGTCCGATCTCGGTCCGGTGCGGGAGCGCCTGGCGCGCAACGAGAAGCGGGTGGCGGACGGGTCGATCACGGACGGCAAGGCCCTTCAGGGTCTCCTGGACGAGATCGAGCACCTCAGGCGCCGCATCGGTGAACTGGAGGATGTCCAGTTGGACGCCATGGACCGGCTCGAGACCGCCCGCGAGTCCGCAGAACGCGCCGCGGAGGCCAAGACTGAGCTGGAGGACAACCTTCGGGCCGTGCTGAAGGCCCGCGAGACCAAGTTGACGGAGATCGCGGCCGAACGGGGCCAGCGCGAGGCCGAACGCAGCGCCATCGCCGCGGCTGTCCCGGCCGACCTGCTGGCCCTGTACTCGCGCATCGCCGAGAAGTCCGGCGTCGGTGCCGCGCTGCTCCACCAGGGCCGCTGCAGTGGCTGCCAGCTGGAGGCCAACGCGTCCGACATGAACCGCTACCGCGCGGCGGCCGAGGACGAGGTCCTCCGCTGCGAGGAGTGCAACCGGATCCTGGTCCGCACCTCCGAGTCAGGGCTCTGACACCATGCCCGCGCTGCACCTGTCGACCCGCGGCGGTGCGCCCGAGCCCATCCGTGCGGGGCTGGAGCGCCTGCGGGACGGGCTCGAGGTGCCCGCGGGCTTCCCCCGGGACGTCCTGGCCGAGGCGGAGCGTGCGGCGTCCGCGGTGACGCTGCCCGACCGTGACCGCACCGACCTGCCGCTGGTGACCATCGACCCGCCCGGCTCCACCGACCTCGACCAAGCGGTGTTCATCGAGCGTGACGGGGCCGGCTACGTCGTCTGGTACGCGATCGCGGACGTGGGCTCGTTCGTCACCCCGGGTGGGGCGATCGACGCCGAGGCGCACGAGCGTGGCGTCACCCTGTACGCCCCCGACGGCCGGACGCCGCTGCACCCGCCCGTCCTCTCGGAGGGGGCCGCCTCCCTCCTGCCCGGCGAGGTGCGGCCCGCCCTGCTGTGGGCACACCGGCTGGACGCCGACGGTCAGGCTGTCTCCACCACCGTGCAGCGCGTGCGGGTGCGCAGCCGCGAACAGCTCACCTACGCGGGCGTGCAGGAGGCCCTTGACGCCGGGACGGCATCGGAGAACCTGCAGCTCCTGCGTGAGGTCGGGCGCAAACGCGAGGCCCTCGAGATCGCCCGCGGTGGTGTCAGCCTGCAGATCCCCGAGCAGGAGGTGCGCGTCACCGCCGGCGGGGGTTGGGAGCTCGAGTTCCGCCAGACCCTGCCCGTCGAGGGCTGGAACGCCCAGGTGTCGCTGCTCACCGGCATGCAGGCCGCCGGGATCATGCTGGAAGCGAAGGTCGGCATCCTGCGCACGCTGCCGCCGGCCCAGCAGTACGGCATCGACAAGCTCCGCCGGGTCGCGAAGGGGCTCCACATCGCGTGGCCCGCTTCCCTGGGCTACCCGGAGTTCGTCCGGTCCCTCGACCCCACCCGGCCCCAGCACCTCGCGATGCTGAACGCGTGCACCGCGCTCTTCCGGGGGGCCGGGTACGCGGCCTTCGACGGTGAGGTGCCCGGGCAGCCGTTGCACGGCGCCATGAACACCGCGTACGCGCACGCCACGGCGCCCCTGCGCCGTCTGGTCGACCGCTACGTCGGGGAGGCCTGCGTGGCCCTGTGCGCGGGGGAGGCCGTGCCGGAGTGGGTGCGGGAGCAACTGGCGGAGCTGCCCTCGGTGATGGGGCGGGCGACACAGCGGGCCAACCAGTACGAGCGTGGGATCCTGAACCTGGTCGAGGCCCTGGTGCTGGCCGATCGGGTGGGGGAGACCTTCACCGGGACCCTCGTGGAGTGGAACGCGAAGAACGACGACGGCGAGATCCAACTCGACGTCCCCGCCGTGGCGGCGCCCCTGAAGGGCGGGCATCCGCGACTGGGCGATGAAGTGGCCGCCAGGCTCGTCCAGGCGGACGTCCGCACCGGCGAGGTCGAGTTCAGGCTCGGTTGAGCGGTAGACTGGATCCTCGGACGAGTCGGCCGGGTGATCGCTGCGGGAAACCGCAGAGGAAAGTCCGGGCTCCTCAGAGCAGGGTGGTGGGTAACGCCCACCCGGGGTGACCCGCGGGACAGTGCCACAGAGAACAGACCGCCCTCGCAAGGGGGTAAGGGTGAAACGGCGAGGTAAGAGCTCACCGCGTCGCTGGTGACAGGGACGGCACGGCAAACCCCACCCGGAGCAAGACCAAGAAGGGCTTCGGCCCGCGGAGGCTGTTTGAGCGTTGCTCGCGCGAGGCCTCCGGGTAGGTTGCGCGGCACGGTCGGAAGGTCGTGTCGGAGGCGGCTGGCAACAGCCGTCACAGATGGATGATCACCTCTCGCACGAGAACAGAACCCGGCTTACAGGCCGGCTCGTCCCCACCCCCGTCAGAAGCCGGCCAACTCCCGCAGCAGGGCCGAGGCGGCCTCGTCCGTGCGGACGGGGGAGTTGTTGAGCGCCACGACCTCGCACACGCCCCGGCCGGCCGACAGCAACCAGGCGCCGTCGGAGGCGATCAGCTCGGCGGGGGTCACCAGCCGCTCGCTGAGGGTGGTGCCGCGCGCGGCCAAGCCCTGGGCCACCGCAGCGATGGTCACCGAGTCGAGGATGCCGGTCCCGGCGACCGGAGTGGTCACGTACTCCTCGCCGAACCGGACGACGAGCCCCGAGCGAGGGCCTTCCAGGCAGTACCCGTCGGACGAGGTGAACAGCACGTCGTCGACCCCGCGCCGCCGGGCCTCGCGGGCCACGGCGACGTTGACGGCGTACGACAGCGACTTGACCCCGCCCAACAGCCAGGGCGCGGCGGCGAAGGCGTCCGCGGACCGGCCGGTCGTCAGCGTGATGACGCGCAGCGGGGGGCAGAGCTCACCTTCGGCCGCCGTCAGCGTGAGGAAGGACGCCCCGGCCGCTGTGGGCTCGTGCTCCTGCCCGCGCGTGGCGATGAGCTTCAGGATCGCCTCGCCGGGGGAGTCCCAGGCCGCGACCGCCTCGTCGATGAGTGACCGCCAGGCATCCAGGTCGGGCTCGGCCATGGCCATCTTCTGGTGCGACCGGACGAACCGGGCCAGGTGCGGCTCGAGCAGTTCCACCCGGACGCCCGCGGCGTCCGACACCACGCGGGCGGCGTCGAAGACGCCGTCGCCGCGGTTGATGCCGAGGTCGTCCGCGAGCGCGACGGGTGTGGACGCCTCGACGACGCCGACCCCGAGGACCGCCACCAGCTGGCGCATCAGGCTGCGTCCGGGGGCAGGGTGAGGATCTCGACACCGTCCTCGGTGACGACCACCGTGTGCTCCCACTGCGCCACACGCGAACCGTCGTTGGTGACCACCGTCCACTGGTCGTCCCACACGTGGGAACCGGGGTCGCCGAGGGCCAGCATCGGCTCGATCGTGAAGGTCATGCCCGGCTCCATCACGTCCCGGTACACGTCGTTGTCGTAGTGCAGGATCACCAGGCCCGAGTGGAAGGCGGTGTGGACACCGTGGCCGGTGTACTCACGGACCACCCCGTAGCCGAAGCGCTTGGCGTACATCTCGATCACGCGGCCGATGACGTTGGTCTCGCGCCCGGGCCGCACCGCGCGGATGCCGCGCATCATGGCCTCGTGGGTGCGCTCCATCAACAGGCGCGACTCCTCGTCGAGTTCGCCGCAGCCGAACGTGGCGCAGTTGTCGCCGTGGACCCCGTTCTTGAAAGCCGTCACGTCGATCTTGACCAGGTCGCCGTCCTCGAGCGGGCGGGCATCCGGGATGCCGTGGCAGACGACCTCGTTGACCGACGTGCAGCACGCCTTGGGGAAGCCCCGGTAACCCAGCGAACTGGGGTAGGCCCCGTGGTCGAGCATGTACTCGTGGGCGATGGCGTCCAGCTCGTCGGTCGTGACGCCCGGGGCGATGGCGGCGGCCGCGGCGTACATGGCGCCGGACGCGATACGTGAACTCTCCCGCATCAGCTCGATCGTCTCCGCGGACTGCACGTGCGGGCCGGTGTAGCGCTCGGGCGCGGGCCGGTCCACGTAGTGGGGACGCGGGATGGACACCGGGACGGGACGGCGCGCGGAGATGGGGTGAGGCTTGATGGGAGTCACGGGGCGATCATAGTGTGGACGTATCGGCGAGCCGTGGACGGGGCCGAGCGAGGAGGCGCGCGATGACGCATGACACCGAGTGGTACTACAACCTGGTCACGGGTCAGGTGGAGCAGTACGAAGGGGGGAGGGCCGAGGATCGGCTCGGGCCCTACCGTTCCCGTCAGGAGGCCCAGCAGGCGCTGGAGCACGCCCAACTCCGCAACGAGCAGTGGGAGAACGACCCCCGCTACCGCGCCGAGGACGACGCCGACGACGAGGGTGACAGCGAGGACGACTGGGGCACCTCGGCGTTCGACACCTTCAAACCCTGAGGTGTAACCCGCGCGTAACACCGGTTCGACCAAGATGGTGGCATGGACAGGCAGACCGATTTCGTCCTGCGCACGATGGAGGAGCGGGACGTCCGGTTCGTCCGGCTGTGGTTCACCGATGTGCTGGGGTTCCTGAAGTCCGTGGCGATCGCCCCGGCTGAGCTCGAGGGCGCCCTCCGCGAGGGCATCGGCTTCGACGGCTCGGCGATCCAGGGTTTCGCGCGCGTGTACGAGTCCGACATGATCGCGCACCCCGACCCGTCCACGTTCCAGATGCTCCCGTGGCGGGGCGCCTCCGGGGGGACGGCCCGCCTCTTCTGCGACATCGGCCTCCCCGACGGATCGCCGAGCTTCGCCGATCCCCGCGGCGTCCTGAAGCGTGCGATGAAGAAGGCCGGTGACATGGGCTTCACCTTCTACGTGCACCCCGAGATCGAGTTCTACCTGTTCAAGCGGCCGATCGTGCCGGGGGTCGAGCCCACCCCGGTGGACACGTCCGGCTACTTCGACCACACGACCGACACCGCGGGCACGGACTTCCGGCGCACCGCCATCTCGATGCTGGAGCAGATGGGCATCTCGGTCGAGTTCAGCCACCACGAGGGCGGTCCCGGCCAGCAGGAGATCGACCTCCGCTACGCCGACGCCCTGACGATGGCCGACAACATCATGACCTTCCGGGTCGTGGTGAAGGAGGTCGCCGTCATGCAGGACCTCTTCGCCTCGTTCATGCCCAAGCCCCTCTCCGACCACCCGGGGTCGGGCATGCACAGTCACGTGTCGCTGTTCGAGGGGGACACCAACGCCTTCTACGACGCCTCGGGCGAGTTCAACCTCTCGCGGACCGGCCGCCAGTTCGTGGCGGGGCTGCTCCACCACGCCGCGGAGATCAGCGCCGTGCTGAACCCCTGGGTCAATTCGTACAAGCGGCTCGCGGCCGGCGGAGAGGCCCCGGCGCACATCACCTGGGGCCAGAACAACCGGTCCGCCATGGTACGCATCCCCATGTTCAAGCCGACCAAGGCCAGTTCGGCACGCATCGAGATCCGGTCGCTGGACAGTTCGGTCAACCCGTACCTCGCCTATGCGCTGATCCTCAGCGCGGGCCTGTCGGGCATCGAGAACCAGATGGAGTTGCCCGACCCGGCAGAGGACGACGTCTGGTCCCTCACCGACAAGCAGCGCGCGGCGCTGGGCATCAGGCCCCTGCCCAACAGCCTGGACGCCGCCGTCCGCGCCATGGAGACCAGCGAACTGGTCGCCGAGACGCTCGGTGAGCACGTCTTCGACTTCGTCTTGCGCAACAAGCGCGCCGAGTGGGCCGAGTACAGCCAGCAGGTCACACCGCTGGAGCTGAGCAAGCAGTTGCCTGCCCTGTGACCCCGCCGGTCACCCGGGTTTGGGACGCGACGGGTCCCCTCCGGACGGTGTGCCAGTGTGGTCACCATCGTGAACACGCTCTTCGCCCGCTACCAGCCTGAGGCCCACGGCGTCCCGCTGCCCGATGTCGGCATCCGGGAGGCGTGCCGCGCCGACATCGCCCTGACTGCGGCCCTGGCCGCCCACCGTGGGGGCGGGGACATGGTCGACTGGGCCGAGATCCAGGGGCGACAGTTCGACGACGACAACCGCACGCTGCTGGTCGCCGAGCGCGCGGGCGAGGTCATCGCCTACGCGTGGCTGGCGCACCTGACCCCGGTCGCCCACGGGGGCCGCAACGCTCCTGACGGCTGGTACCTGAGCGGCGTCGTGGTCAAGCCCGAGTTCCGCCGCCGCGGCGTCGGGCGGCGCCTCACCCAGGCCCGCGTGGACTGGGTGCTCCAGCGGGCGTCGTCCGTGTTCTACGTGGTCAGCGCGTCCAACCTGGCGTCGCGGACGCTGCACGCCGAACTGGGCTTCCGCGAGGTGACCACGGATTTCTCGTTGCCGGGTGTGGTGTTCGGCAACGCCGACGGCATCCTGTGCCGACTCGACGCGCATCCGGACGCGGATGTCATCGACCTGGCGAGCCGTCGGGCCTGAGGTCTCCGCCCCCGGCGTCAGCGCACCAACACCGCCCTGACCGCCCCCAACTGGTGCGTCAGATCGGCGTGGGCGCCGCTCGCGGACACCCGGTGCCGGTCGACGGCGTCGCCCCAGTCCAACCGGCCCGAAGCCAGGGCGAGCCACGTCGCGGCGTCCGTCTCGACGACGTTCGGCGGGGTGCCGCGCCTGTGGGTGGACGCCTGCCCCGGGACGCCGACCTGCACCGCCGCGAACGGCGGAACGCGCACCTCGACGAGTTTCCCGGGATTGCTGTGCGCCAGCCAGGCCAGGCTGGTGCGCACCGCCGCGGCGAGCGCGGGCCCTGCCACGTCCTCACCCGAGGCGAGGTCGGCCGCCGTGCGTGCGGCGGCGGCCAGCGCGTCGGCGTCCGGAACGCGCTTCATCGCGCCGTCAGGGGGACCGACGTCGTCTCGTCGGTGCGGGCGGGGTGCGCCGCACGCGATTCATTCATCAGGGTGCTCCTGTGGTGGACGGTGCCCCCAGACTATCCGGCGTCACGACAACCCAGAACGATGGGCCGCCAGAGCGCTAGCATCGGCTGGCATGGACCGCATGTCGACCGCAGCCGGCCGACTCGCCGGGCGCGGCTTCGGGGACCCACGCCACGCGGTCACCCTCATCGAGTCCTGGCTCCGCGTCTTCGAGGACGAGGACGCGATCGGGCGGCTGGTGGACGAGGTCCTGACCAGCGCCGACCCGGACCTGGCGATGAGCGGCTTCGCCCGCCTCGCGCAGCGGCCGGACGCCTTCCGCTCGGTGCTCGCAGATCCCGGTCGCATCCACCGGGTCGCCCGCGTGCTCGGGGCCTCCGTGGCCCTGAACCAGCACGTCGGCGTCCATCAGGACGCCCTGGGGGTGCTCCTCGACGAGCCCGCCGCACGTGATGCCACGACCCTGCGCCGGGACCTCCTCACGGCCGTCGGCGCCGACCCGGACGCCGTCGCCCCGATCGCCCGACGCGGTACCTCGGACGCCCTGCGCCTCGCCCAGCGCACCGCTGTCCTCCGCGTCGCCGCCCGCGACCTCACCGCCCCGGACCCCTACGCGCTCGTGGCCGACGTGGGCCGTGAACTGGCCGACATCGCGGATGCCGTCATCGAGGCCGCGCTCGCCCTGGCCCGCGCCGAGGTCGCCGGTCACGAGAACGTCCGGCTCGCCGTCCTCGCGATGGGCAAGTGCGGGGCGCGCGAACTCAACTACGTCTCCGACGTGGACGTCCTCTACGTCGCCGAGCCCGCCCTCGACGCGGCGGGGGAGCCGGTCTGTTCACCGGTCGAGGCCATCGCCACCGCGACGAAGCTGGCCGCCGGCATCGCACGCATCTGCTCGGCGCACACCGCTGCCGGGACCATCTGGCCGGTCGATGCCAACCTGCGTCCGGAGGGCAAGGCCGGCCCGCTCGTGCGCTCACTGGCCTCCATGGGGTCCTACTACGAGAAGTGGGCGAAGAACTGGGAGTTCCAAGCCCTCCTCAAGGCGCGGCCCATGGCCGGTGATCGTGCCCTGGGGCAGGAGTTCGTCGATCTCGTCGCCCCCCGGGTCTGGGCGGTGGCCGACGACGACAAGTTCGTCGGCGAGACCCGGGCCATGCGCAAGCGGGTCATCGCGCACATTCCCACCCGAGACGCCGACCAGGAGATCAAACTCGGTGCCGGCGGGCTGCGGGACACCGAGTTCAGCGTCCAGCTGCTCCAGTTGGTGCACGGGCGGGCGGACGACCGGCTGCGCCTGCGCGGCACCTTCGAGGCCCTGGACGCCCTCGTCGCTGCCGGCTACGTGGGCCGGGAGGAGGGGCGGGGCCTGGGCGAGGCCTACCGTCTGCAGCGCGTGCTGGAGCACCGCATCCAGCTGTACCAGCTGCGCCGCACCCACCTCATGCCCTCCGACGAGACCAGCCTGCGCCGCCTGGCCCGCAGCGTCGGCCTCGCCGACGCCCCCGCCCTCACCAGCGCCTGGCGGGCGTCCACGCGGCGCGTCCAGCGCCTGCACCAGCGGATCTTCTACTCGCCGCTGCTGGAGGCGGTCGCACGGATCCCCTCCGAAGCCGTCCGCCTCACCTCGGACGCGGCCGAGACCCGCCTGCGCGCGCTCGGCTTCAACGACACCAAGGCCGCGCTTCGGCACATCGAGGCGCTCTCGACGGGGGTGTCGCGCAAGGCCGAGATCCAGCGCCAGCTGCTTCCGGCCATGCTGGGCTGGTTCGCGGACGGCCCCAACCCGGACAACGGACTGCTGGCCTTCCGTCAGGTGTCGGAGGCCCTGGGCGCGTCGTCGTGGTACCTGCGCGCCCTGCGCGACGAAGGGGCGATGGCCGAGAACCTCGCACGGGTGCTGTCCTCGAGCCGGTTCGCGGTCGACCTGCTGCTGCGCGCGCCCCAGACCACCCAGCTGCTCGCCGAGGACGACGGTCTCGTCCGGTCCCAGGAGGACATCCTCCGCGAGATGTCGGTGAGCGCCGGCAGGTACGACGACCCGCGCGCCGCGGCCGAGGCGATCCGAGCCGTCCGCCGCAAGGAGATGGTGCGGATCGCGATGGGCGACCTGCTGGGCCGTGCCGACGTCGTGGCCGTGGGCGACGGGCTCTCCGACCTCATGTCGGCCACCATGGACGCCGCCCTCGAGGTCGCCCGCCGCGAAGTCGAGGGGGCTCCCGAACTCGCGTTCATCGCCCTGGGTCGCTGGGGAGGGCGCGAGTTGTCGTACTCCTCGGACGCCGACGGCATGGTCGTCGTGGCCGATGGGGATGCGGAGGCCGTCACGCTGGGAACCAGGGTCGTCACACGCCTGCGGGACCTGATGAGGCAACCCGGGGCGGATCCGGCCGTCGAGCTCGACCTGGACCTGCGCCCCGAGGGCAAGAACGGTCCCATGGTGCGCACGCTCGCCTCGTACGCCGCCTACTACGAGAAGTGGTCGAGCACGTGGGAGGCGCAGGCCCTGGTCCGGGCCGGCCACGGGGCCGGCGACCGGGCGCTGTCGTCCACCCTGCTGGGGCTGCTCGGTGCGGTCCGGTACCCCGAGGGCGGCATCTCGGCGCGGCAGGTGAACGAGATCCGCAGGCTCAAGGCCCGCATGGAGAACGAGCGGTTGCCCCGCGGACTGGACCCGCGCCGTCACGTCAAGCTCGGGCCCGGCGGGCTCGCCGATGTCGAGTGGACCGTCCAGCTCCTGCAACTCGAGCACAGCCGTGAGGCGCCCGAACTCCGGACGCCCCGCACCCTGACCGCACTGGACGCCGCCGTCGCGGGTGGGTTCCTCGCCCCACAGGACGCCGCGGCCCTGCGCGAGTCGTGGGTCATGGCCACGCGGATCCGCAACGCGACCATGCTGCTGCGGGGTCGTCCGTCGGACGCGATCCCCACCGACGCGCGTGAGCGCTCCGCCGTGGCCGAACTGCTCGGGTACGACAAGGGCGAGGCGTCGGTGTTCATCGACGACTGGTCTCGCCGGGCGCGCCTCGCGCGCGAGGTGATGGACCGCGTGTTCTGGGGGTTGGGCTGACCCGAGCCCCAGGTGCAGGCAGGCCGGGTTG
Source organism: Propioniciclava sp. LT294 (assembly GCF_059516005.1). Taxonomy (NCBI): domain Bacteria; kingdom Bacillati; phylum Actinomycetota; class Actinomycetes; order Propionibacteriales; family Propionibacteriaceae; genus Propioniciclava; species Propioniciclava sp. LT294. Next base: position 384,953 of record NZ_JCAKNG010000001.1, on the reverse strand, counting down.
CACCGGAGCCCGACCCCTGGGCCGGAGCGGCACTAGGCTGGCCCGGTGAGCAAGGTTCCCACCACGACACCCATGCGCCTCACGGGTTGGGGACGCACCGCCCCCACCACCGCCGAGGTGCTCCGCACCCCCGACGTGGACGTGATCGCCACCGCGGTGGCACGCGAGGCCGAGCGCCGGGCGTCCGGCCGCGGCCGAGGCGTGCTGGCACGCGGTCTGGGCCGCAGCTACGGCGACGTCGCCCAGAACGGCGGCGGGCTGGTCGTCGACATGACGGCGTTGGATCGTGTCCTCGAGATCGACACCGACACGGCGACCGTGACCGTCGAGGCCGGCATCAGCCTGGACGCCCTGATGAAGGCGGCGCTCCCGCACGGCCTGTGGGTCCCGGTCCTGCCGGGCACCCGGCAGGTGACGGTCGGCGGGGCGATCGGCAACGACGTCCACGGCAAGAACCACCACTCCGCGGGCAGCTTCGCCGACCACGTCACGTCACTGGACCTGCTGGTCGCCGACGGTCGCGTGCTGACCCTCAGGCCCGAGGGCAGCCAGGACGATCCCGACGCGTCCCTGTTCTGGGCGACCGTCGGTGGCATCGGCCTGACGGGCATCGTCCTGCGCGCCACCTTGGCGATGGAGCGCGTCGAGACGGCCTGGTTCCTGGCCGACGGCGTCGTCACCCACACCCTCGAGGAGACCATCGCGGTGCACTCCGACGGCTCCGAGGCCCGGTACGACTACTCCAGCGCCTGGTTCGACGCGATCGCCGCACCGCCGAAGCTGGGCCGCGCAGCCATCTCCCGCGGATCGCTCGCCACGCTCGCCGAGTTGCAGGAGTACGCGCCCAAGCTCGCCGCCAAGCCGCTCGAGTTCAGCGGCAGGACGTTCGTCACGCTCCCCGACGTCTTCCCCAACGGACTGGCCAACAAGCTGACCTTCGGGACCCTCGGCCAGGTCTGGTACGCCAAGTCGGGCAACTACACCAACAAGATCCAGAGCCTGACCGGCTTCTACCATCCGCTCGACATGTTCGGGGAGTGGAACCGCGCCTACGGCAGCCACGGGTTCCTGCAGTACCAGTTCGTGGTGCCCCCGGCCGCGGTGGACGAGTTCAAGAAGATCATCCACAGCATCCAGGCCTCCGGCCACTACTCGTTCCTCAACGTGTTCAAGCTGTTCGGGGAGGGCAACCGTGCGCCCCTCTCCTACCCCATGGCCGGTTGGAACGTGTGCGTCGACTTCCCCATCAAGGACGGCCTGTCGGAGTTCCTGCGCGGTCTGGACGCCCGCATCCTGGAGTTCGGCGGACGGCTCTACACCTCGAAGGACTCGCGCACGGACGCCGCCACCTTCCACGCGATGTATCCGCGCATCGACGAGTGGATCGCCACCCGGCGGTCCATCGATCCCACGGAGGTCTTCGCCTCCGACATGGCACGACGACTGGAGCTGATGTGATCGACGCCACCGGCAACCCCCAGACCATCCTGCTGCTGGGGGGTACCTCCGAGATCGGCCTCGCGATCGTGGGGGAGTACCTCAAGCGCGCACCGGCCCGGGTCGTCCTGGGCGTCCAGCCGGGCGACGACCGCACGGACGCCACGGTCGCGGCCCTGGCGCACCAGGGGGCCCGGGCCGTCGACGTGCTCGACTTCGACGCCACCGACTTCGACGCGCACCCGGGTGTCATCGACCGGGCGTGGGCGAGCGGCGACGTGGACGTGGCGATCGTCGCCTTCGGCGTCCTCGGCGACAACGAGGAGTTGTGGGCCGACCAGCGCAAGGCCGTCCTGGCGGCGCAGGTGAACTACACCGGTGCGGTGAGCGTGGGCGTCCTGCTGGGGCAGCGCATGAAGGAGCAGGGGTACGGGCAGATCATCGTGATGAGCTCGGCCGCGGGCCTGAAGGTGCGCCGCTCGAACTTCGTCTACGGGTCCAGCAAGGCCGGCCTCGACGGCTTCTACACCAACCTGGGCGACGCCCTGGCGCCCTCGGGGGTCAAGGTGCTGGTCGTGCGCCCGGGGCAGGTGCGCACCCGGATGTCCGCGCACGTCAAGGAGGCGCCGCTCACGGTCAACCCCGACGAGGTCGCGACGATGGTGGTGGCCGCCGCCCGGGCGGGCAAGCCGGTGGTCTGGACGCCGGCGGCGTTCGAGGCCGTCATGATGGTGTTGCGGCACATTCCGGCGCCGATCTTCAAGCGGTTGCCCATCTGACGGGGGGCGTCCCCCGGTCACGGATGTGTACCAGGTGCGAGACGATCGGCCGTGATGCTTGCCGGAGGGCGGCTCCCGGTGGTCTGATGTGCCCACAACCGATCAGGAGGGGCCACCGTGCTCGAAGAAGTGCTCGGCGACATCGCCAACATCGTCTGGGGGCCGTTCGTGCTCCTGCCCCTACTGCTGGGGACCGGCATCTGGCTGACCATCCGCTTGGCCGGCATCCAGATCACCAAGCTCGTCCCAGCCCTGCGGCTGGCCTTCATCAACCGCCACGACGGGCTCGAGGAGCATGGTGACGTCTCCCACTACCAGGCGTTGACCACCGCCCTGGCCGCCACGGTCGGCGTCGGCAACATCGCCGGTGTGGCGACGGCCATCACCATCGGTGGCCCGGGCGCCGTGTTCTGGATGTGGGTCACGGCGTTCTTCGGCATGGCCGCGAAGTACTCCGAGGCGTTCATGGGCGTCCGGTTCCGCACGACCGACGCCAAGGGCGAGATGTCCGGCGGACCGCAGTACTACCTGATGAAGGCCATCCCCAACGGCTTCGGCGTCTTCCTGTCGCTGTTCTTCGCCGTCGCAGCCGTCATCGCGTCCTTCGGCATCGGCAACATGACCCAGGCCAACACGGTCGCCCACACGCTCAAGGACACCTTCGCGATCGACCCCATCGTCACCGCGATCTTCATCGCGGTCATGACCGGTGCCGTCCTCCTGGGCGGCATCAAGGCCATCGGCCGCGTCACCGCCGGCTTCGTGCCCGTCATGATCGTCGTGTACGTCGTCGGCGCGCTCGTCGTGCTGGCGATCAACTGGCAGGCCATCCCGGGCGCCTTCGGCATCATCTTCGGCGACGCCTTCACCGGCACCGCCGCCGTCGGCGGCTTCGCGGGCTCCGTGATCGCCCAGGCGATCCAGTACGGCATCGCGCGCGGCATCTTCTCCAACGAATCCGGCATGGGCTCGGCGGCCATCGTCGCCGCGGCCGCGAAGACCAAGCACCCCGTGCGCCAAGGCCTGGTGTCGATGACCCAGACCTTCATCGACACGATGATCGTCGTCTCCATGACCGCCTTGGTGATCATCTCCACCGGTGCCTGGATGAGCGACAAGAAGGGTGCCGCCCTGACCGCCGAGGGCTTCTCCATCGGGCTTCCGGGCACCAGCGGTGGCGTCATCGTCGCCATCTCGGTCGTGTTCTTCGCCTACTCGACCATCCTCGGGTGGGCCTACTACGGCGAGCGCAACGTCGAGCGCCTGGTCGGCATCAAGGGCGTCCTGCCCTACCGCCTGCTGTTCAGCGCGGTCGTCTTCGTCGGCGCCGTGAGCGAGCTCGACATCGTCTGGACCTTCTCCGACATCGCCAACGGCCTCATGGCCATCCCCAACCTGATCGGTCTCCTGGTCTGCTCCGGCCTCATCGCCCGCGAGACGAAGGCGTACCTGGCGATCGACCCCACCTTGCAGGCGGAGCCGGCGGTGTCGACGCTCAACGGCATCGACGAGCTGCGGCGGGTTGGGCCGCGGTCCTGATCGACTGACGTCGTCGCTACAGTGGCGGGCATGATCCCACCGGTCGTGCCCGCCACCTTCCTCTCCGACCACCCGGGCGTCGTCGTCGCCGACGTGCGTTGGTACCTCGACGGCCGATCCGGCCACGACGCCCACGCCGCCGGTCACGTGCCGGGGGCCGTGTTCGTCGACCTGGACGCCGTGCTCGCAGCCCAGGCATCTCCCGAGTCCGGCCGGCATCCGCTGCCCGAGCCGCACGTCTTCTCCGAGGGCATGGGGGCCGCGGGCATCGGCGACGACGCGGTGGTGGTCGCCTACGACGATGCCGGGGGAGCCTCGGCCGGGCGCCTCGTCTGGCTGTTGCGGATGCTCGGTGTGGAGGCCGCGCTCCTGGACGGCGGCATCACGCACTGGTCCGGCGCACTCGAGGAGGGACCGGTGGCGCCCGCCCCGGCGACCTTCACGCCCCGCCCCTGGCCGCCGGAGGCGCTGGCCACCATCGACGACGCGGCCACCGCACCGATCGTGGTGGACGCTCGCGCCCCCGAGCGGTACAGCGGGGACACCGAGCCGGTCGATCCCCGTGCCGGCCACGTCCCCGGCGCGATCAACCTGCCCTTCGCCGACAACCTGACGGACGGACGTTTCAAGGCACCCGAGGCACTCCGCGAGCGCTTCGTCGCGGCCGGCATCACGGACGCCGACGGTGTGGTGGTCTACTGCGGGTCGGGAGTCACCGCCTGCCACGACCTGATCGCCCTGGAGCACGCGGGTCTCGGGCGGGCGCAGCTCTACGCCGGCTCGTGGTCCCAGTGGTCGCACACCGAACGTCCGGTCGCCACCGGCACCGAGCCGGGCAGCAAGCCTCCCCTCGACCCCACGGGCCGCCTCCTCTGACGACGAGAACGTCCCGGCCCAGGGCATGGGCCGGGACGTTCCCCATCGATCACAGGTCGAAGTACAGCTCGAACTCGTGCGGGTGCGGACGCAGGCGGATGGCGTCGATGTCCTCGCGCTTCATCTCGATCCAGGCCTCGATGAGGTCAGGCGTGAACACGTCCCCGGCCAGCAGGTAGTCGTGGTCGGCGACGAGGGCGTCCAAGGCCTCGCCGAGGGAGGCGGGAACCTGGGCGATGTCGGCGTGCTCGTCGGGCGGCAGCTCGTAGAGGTCCTTGTCGATCGGGGCCGGCGGCTCGATCTTGTTCTGGATTCCGTCCAGACCCGCCAACAGCATCGCGGCGAACGCGAGGTACGGGTTGGCCGACGGGTCGGGGCACCGGAACTCCATGCGCTTGGCCTTGGGGGAGGGGCCCGTCAGCGGGATCCGGATGCAGGCGGAGCGGTTGCGCTGGCTGTAGACCAGGTTGACCGGCGCCTCGAAGCCCGGGACCAGGCGGTGGTAGGAGTTCATCGTGGGGTTGGTGAACGCCAGCAGCGAGGGGGCGTGGTGCAGGACACCACCGATGTACCAGCGCGCCAGGTCGGACAGGCCCGCGTAACCGGCCTCGTCCGCGAAGAGGGGCTCGCCGTTCGCCCAGATGGACTGGTGCACGTGCATGCCCGAACCGTTGTCCCCGAAGATCGGCTTCGGCATGAAGGTGGCGGTCTTGCCGGCCTCCCACGCCGTGTTCTTGATGACGTACTTGTACTTCATGATGTTGTCGGCCGCGGCCAGCAGGGTGTCGAACCGCGTGGCGATCTCGCCCTGGCCCGCCGTGCCGACCTCGTGGTGGGCGCGCTCGATCACCAGGCCGACGGCCTGCAGGTGCCGGACCATGTCGTCGCGCAGGTCGCCGAAGTGGTCGACGGGGGCCACCGGGAAGTAGCCGCCCTTGTACTTCACCTTGTAACCGCGGTTGGCGCGGCCGTCCAGGTCGGTCTCCGAGCCGGACGCCCACGCCCCGGCCTCGGACTCGATGAAGTAGTAGCCGGCATTCGCCTTGGTCTCGAAGCGGACCGAGTCGAAGACGTAGAACTCGGCCTCCGGCCCCATGAAGCAGGTGTCACCGATGCCGGTCGACTTGAGGTACTCCTCGGCCTTGCGCGCGATGTTGCGCGGGTCGCGGCTGTAGGCCTCCTTGGTGATCGGATCGTGCACGAACCAGTTCATGTTGAGCGTCTTGCTCTTGCGGAAGGGGTCCAGGTACGCCGAGGTCGGGTCGGGCAGCAGAGTCATGTCCGACTCGTGGATCTTCTGGAAACCACGGATCGAGCTGCCGTCGAAGCTCAGGCCGTCCTCGAAGATGTCAGCGGTGAGGAACTTCGCGGGGATCGTGAAGTGCTGCATCACGCCGGGCAGGTCGCAGAAGCGGACGTCGACGGTTTCGACGTCGTTCTCCTCGATGAAGGCGAGGAGGTCATCGGCGCCTTGGAACATGGGTCCTCCGAACTGGTAGGGATCTGACTCCTCGAAGGCTAGAACCGTGAGGTCACCGGTCGGTGTCGTCCGTGTTTCGGCGGTGTTACAAGCCCGCCGCTAGGGTGGGGCAGGTGACCGAAGTGCCGACGACCCATCCCGGTGAGAGCCTGGGGCTGCCCGAGTCCGGGCCCGGATCCCTTGCACGGTGGGGGAGTCGGGTGGGTGCGCTGGTGCTCGACTGGGGCGCCAGCATGGCCGTCGCGATCGGGATCTTCGGGGGCGGTGTGCTGACCGAGAGCGGCTGGAAGGCCTGGATGGGGCTGGCCACCTACTTCGTGCAGAAGGCCCTCCTCACCTCCCTGACCGGGAGCAGTTTCGGCCAGCTCATCTCCCGCATCGGCGTGACGCGGACGGACGGCAGCCGCATCGGGCCCCTCCGCGCCATCGCGCGCGCCGCCCTGGTGTGCCTGGTGCTGCCCGCCGTGGTCATCGGCCCCGATCGCCGGGGCATCAACGACCTGCTTCTCGGCACGGTCGTGGTGAACCGCCGCTGATCACTTTTCACTTCCCGACTTGGGATTTCACTGTTCCGCATCACGGATGAGTAACGAATCAACATCGGCTTGTCCGACCTGTTGCCACGGCCGTGGAGGGCGTGTGTACGGTTCATTCACGACGCCCAACTGCTCACTCTGGGCAGGTTGGTCCGAACGGGGGCACCATCGTTGGCGCCTCCCGGAATCCTTGGAGGAACATTGAGCAAGCGCAAGCTCTTGGCCACGGCGAGCATCGCCCTGGCCAGCGCCTTGGCGTTCTCGGCGTGCACGCCGGCCACGCCCACGGCGAGCAGCCCCGGTGGTAGCGCTGGCAGCACTGCCGCTGCGAAGGGCCCCACGGCCCTCAGCGTCGCGTGGAACCAGGCGTTCTACAGCCGCAACTCGGACACCGACTACGGGAACGCGACCGCCAACGCCAACATCCTGTACCTGACCAACGACACGATCGGGTACTACGACGAGGACCTGAACATCGCGCAGAACGCCTCGTTCGGCAAGTACGAGAAGGTCTCCGACGACCCGTTGAAGGTCAAGATCACCTTGGCCGACACGGCCACGTGGTCCGACGGCACCCCGGTCACCGCCGCGGACGCCGTCCTCCTCTGGGGTGCGGTCTCCACCAACTTCAACACCGTCGAGGCCGACCAGGTCACCACCGACGACGAAACCGGTGAGGTGACCGGCGTCGAGGGCGACAACGTCTTCTTCAACGCAGCTTCCCCCGGCTACACGCTGATCAAGGACTTCCCCGAGATCTCGGCCGACGGCAAGGAGTTGACCTACACCTGGTCCGAGCCGTTCGTCGACTGGGAGACGCACGTCATGGCGCCGGTCGGCGTCCCCGCGCACATCGTGGCCAAGCGTGCCCTGGCGTCCACCGATGCCAAGGCCGGTCAGCAGGCCATCATCGACGCGTTCAAGAACAACGACCGCGCTGCCCTGGGCAAGATCGCCAAGGTCTGGAACAACGACTTCAACTTCAAGTCGACGCCGTCCGACAAGGAGTTGCTCGTCGGCTCCGGCCCGTACGTGATCACCGAGATGGTCGAGGAGCAGTTCCTCACCGTCGAGAAGAACGAGAACTACAAGGGCATGCGCGCCCCGAAGATCGACAAGCTCACGGTCCGCATCATCCCGGACGCGCAGGCGTCGGTGCAGGCCCTGCAGAACGGTGAGGTTGCCATCACGCAGCCGCAGTCGACGGCCGACATCCTGCAGCAGCTGCAGGCGCTGGCGCCCAACGTCGAGACCCTGACGCAGTCCGGTGGCACCTACGAGCACGTCGACCTGGTCTTCAACAACGGTGGGCCGTTCGACCCCAAGTCCTACGGTGGTGACGCGGAGAAGGCCAAGAAGGTTCGCCAGGCGTTCCTCCAGACCCTGCCCCGTCAGCGGATCATCGACAACATCATCAAGCCGCTGAACCCCGAGGCCTCGATCCGCAACACCTACAACGTCGTCCCCGGTTCGCCCGAGTATGACGCGACCTCCCAGGCCAACGGCATGGAGGCCACCTACGGTGGCGGCTCCAACGTCGACAAGGCCAAGGCGCTGCTGGCCGAGGCCGGGGTGCCCAGCCCGACCGTCCGACTGCTGTTCGCCCAGAACAACACCCGGCGTCAGCAGGAGTTCCAGCTGATCAAGGAGACCGCCGAGCAGGCCGGCTTCAAGATCGTGGACGCCTCCAGCAAGGACTGGGGCCAGCTGCTGAGCACCAACGACGTCTACGACGCGTCGCTGTTCGGTTGGCAGTCGACCTCCCTGGGTGTGTCGCAGGTTCCGCCGAACTACCTGTCCAAGGGGCAGAACAACTTCGGCGGCTTCAGCAACGCCCAGGTCGACAAGCTCCTCAACGAGCTCAACGTCACCACCGACACGGATCGCCAGAACGAGATCGTCAAGGAGGTCGAGAAGATCCTGGTCGACGAGGCCTTCGGCCTGACCATCTTCCAGTTCCCGGAGATCACCGGCATCGACACCACCAAGGTGAAGGGCGTTTCGTCGATCCCGCTGTCGCCGACCTACTTCTGGAACTTCTGGGAGTGGGAGACCGTGGCCTGACCGATGGCCGTGAGTCGCTAAGTATCAACACTGTGGGGCGCCAGGCAATCCTGGCGCCCCACAGCGCGAGTTGACCTCGCTACTATCACCCGATGCACCTGACCGCCCGTTCGCCGCATGCCCCTGACTGGGAGTAGTCCATGGCACGTTTCATCGCTCGAAGGCTGGCCCTGGCCCTCGGCACGCTCTTCATCCTGTCGTTCCTCATGTACGGGCTGCTCGAGTTCGCGCTCGACCCGTTGGTGGACCTGCGGGAGAACCCGGCGCCGAACCGTGCCGAACTGATCGCGAACCGTGTGCGCCTGCTCCACCTGGACGTGCCCTGGTACCAGCGCTACTTCCTCTGGCTGGGCGATTTCTTGCGGGGTGACTTCGGCATCGCGTGGCGCACCATGCAGCCGGTCGGCCAGCTCGTCCGCGGAGCGATCGCCACCTCCGTGCAGTTGGTGCTCGCCGCCACGATCATCTCGATCCTGCTGGGCGTGACCATCGGCCTGGTGTCGGCCTTGCGTCAGTACACCTCGTTCGACTACGTCATCACCTTCATCTCGTTCCTGCTGTACTCGCTGCCGATCTTCTGGGTCGCCGTCCTGCTGAAGCAATTCCTCGCCATCGGTGCCAACGACTACCTGCAGCGCCCCACGATCAACTGGCCGCTGGTGGTCACACTCAGCGTGGTCTCGGGCCTGTTCTGGGCCGGGGCCCTGGGAGGCCGTCGCAAGAAGAAGCTGCGGGTCTTCGGCGCCGCCCTGATCGTGAGCTTCGCGGTGCTGGTTCTCACCCTGACCACGGGCTGGGTGCAGAACCCGACGATCGGCGTCGCCGCCATCGCCATCCTCTCGATCCTGTTCGCTGCGGCGACGAACGCCCTCTTCGCGGGCTCGAGCAACAAGCGCGCCCTCTACTCGGCCCTCGTCACGGCCGTGGTCGGCACCATCACGTGGTGGCCACTGCAGTGGCTCTTCCACTACTGGCAGATGAGCTGGGGCTGGATGTTCGGCCTGCTGGCCGCCGCACTGGCGATCGCCGCCCTGATCGGATGGCTGTTCGGCGGTCCGGACCGCCAGATCTCCATCCGCGGCGCGATGATCACGGCCCTGTTCGTCAGCGTCCTGATCTTCGTCGACCGCGTGTTGCAGACCTGGGGGCCCTACAACGCCGCGCCCCAGATCCGCGGTCGGCCGCTGGCCACCATCGGCGCCACCACTCCGGGCCTGCGCGCCGACTTCTGGATGGAACAGCTCGACAAGGCCACCCACCTGATGCTGCCGACGCTGGCGTTGGTGATGATCTCCTTCGCCACCTACGTCCGGTACCAGCGGGGCGCGATGCTCGAGGTGCTGAACCAGGACTACATCCGCACGGCGCGGGCCAAGGGCCTCTCGGAGCGTGTCGTCATCGTCCGCCACGCGTTGCGCAATGCGTTGATGCCGCTGGCGTCGATCGTGCCCGTCGACTTCATCACCCTCATCGGCGGTGCGGTCATCACGGAGACCATCTTCGGCTGGGCGGGCATGGGACGCATGTTCCTCACCTCCCTCGGTGGCCAAGAGGTGGATCCGGTCATGTTCTACATCATGTTGACCGGTGGCCTGGCGATGATCGCCAACCTCGTCGCCGATTTCCTCTACGCCGTCATCGACCCCAGGATCCGGGTGAACGCATGAGCAACGACAACTACACCCCGAAGCACGGGGCGGATGATGCCGATCGCATCGAGGAGGCGGTGCCCGACGCGCCGCCGCACGACACCGAGGTGCCCGTCGACACCACGGACGCCGGCCACCTGGCCGTCGAGGTGGCCGAGGACGACCACGAGGCCGCCGTCGGCCGCGGCGAGGGCGTCGGCGAGGGGCAGGACGTCAAGGGCCTCTCGCAGGGGCAGATCGTGTGGAGGCGGTTCGTCCGCCACCGCGGAGCCATGTTCGGCCTCATCACGATCTTCCTGGTGTTCCTGCTGTCGGTGCTCGCCATGGGCATCGGACCCATTGACGGCCTCTGGCGTGTCCAGACCATCACGTCCGGCGACGTCATCAACGGCGGACGCCCGACGCTGTCGGTGCCCGGCCTCGGTGGCGCGACGTCCTTCGCCATCGGCGCCAACCCCTTCGGTCAGGACTCGCTGGGGCGCGACTACTTCGCGCAGGTGCTGACCGGCGTCCAGACCTCGCTGCTGGTGGCTGCCGTGCTCGGCGCGGTCGCCCTCACCATCGGCGTCACCATCGGATCGCTGTCCGGCTACTACCGCGGCAGGATCGACATGGCGCTCATGCGCTTCACCGACCTCATCATCACCCTCCCGGTCATCGTGCTGGGTGCCGTGCTGGGTTCGCTCGTGAGCAAGATCCCGCTGCGCCTCAACGCGGGGCCGGAGGTCACGCAGTCGATCCGGGAGAACATGCCGGTCATCCTGGCCATCGCGCTGGGGTGCATCCTGTGGACGGGCCTGGCCCGCCTCGTCCGGTCGGAGTTCCTGACCCTGCGCGAGCGCGAGTTCGTCGACTCGGCCCGGGTGGCCGGCGCGAGTGACTGGCGCATCATCACCAAGCACATGCTGCCCAACGCGGTCGGCGTCATCGTCGTGAACGGCACCCTGCTGATGTCCGCGGCCGTCACGCTCGAGGCCGCCCTGAGCTTCGTCGGCTTCGGCATCACCGAGCCCACGATCTCGCTGGGCCGCCTCATCTCCGACAACCAAGGTGCGTTCTCGACCCGTCCGTGGCTGTTCTGGTGGCCCGGCCTGTTCATCATCCTGATCGCACTCAGCATCAACTTCATCGGCGACGGGCTCCGCGACGCGTTCGACCCGCGCACCAAGAAGATCCCGTCCGCGCGCGCCATGGCCAAGGCCGAGAGGCAGTTGGCCGCCTCCCGCGTCGCCCGCACGAGCAAGGAGGAGGGCCGATGAGCCAGCCCAACCAGCCCGAGAAGGCCCGGTCGGCCTTCACCGACGCCATCAAGCTCTCCCGGGACACCGGCGGCCCCGTCGCCAAGGGGGACACGATCCTCACGGTGAAGGACCTCACCGTGCGCTTCTGGGTGGGTGATGAGTGGTTCACCGCCGTGGAGGACATGAGCTACGAGCTCAAGGCGGGCGAGGTGCTGGCCATCGTCGGCGAGTCCGGCTCCGGCAAGACCCAGTCGTCCATGAGCCTCCTCGGCCTCCTGCCCCCCACCGGGCGGGCCACCGGCTCGGCCGACCTCAAGGGCACCGAACTGGTCGGCATGTCGATCCAGGAGTTGCGGGAGATCCGTGGCAACGAGATCTCCGTGATCTTCCAGGAACCGATGACCGCCCTGAACCCGGTGTACACCGTCGGCTTCCAGATCGTGGAGACCCTCCGGACCCACTACCTGATGAACCCGTCTGCGGCGAAGGCACGCGCGGTCGAGTTGATGCGGATGGTGGAGATCCCCGAGCCCGAGGACAGCTTCAACAAGTACCCGCACCAGCTGTCGGGTGGCCAGCGCCAGCGCATCATGATCGCCCAGGCCCTCGCGTGTGAGCCGAAGCTGCTCATCGCCGACGAGCCGACCACGGCGCTCGACGTGACCGTCCAGGCGGAGATCCTGAAGCTCATGCGCCAGCTGCGTGAGCGGGTGAGCGCCGGCATCATCCTGATCACCCACGACATGGGCGTCGTGGCCGACATGGCCGACCGCATCATCGTGATGAAGGACGGTCGTGTCGTCGAGGCCGGCACCAGCCGCCAGATCTTCAAGGATCCCCAGCACCCCTACACCCAGCAACTGCTGGCCTCGGTGCCGCACCTGGCCGAACACGTGGAGGACGACGAACTCCGAGGCCGCCCCCACACGGTCATCGAGACCGAGGGCAACCCGGTCCCGCTGAGCGAATCCCGCACCGCGGGCCAGCAGCCGGCGCTCCTCATGGACGACGTCGCGATCGTCTACCCCAAGCAGGGTCGGCGCCCGGAGTTCCGGGCCGCCGAGCACATCAACCTGCGCATCGAGCCGGGCGAGGTGGTCGGCCTGGTCGGCGAGTCCGGTTCGGGCAAGACCACGGTCGGACGCGCAGCGGTCGCGCTCCTGCCGGTCCGTGAGGGCCGCCTGCAGGTGGCCGGCTTCGACATCACCAACAAGTCGGTCAAGGAGCTCAAGCCGTTCCGCAAGACGGTGGGCATCGTGTTCCAGGACCCCGGCAGCTCGCTCAACCCGCGCCTGCCCGTCGGGGAGTCGATCGGTGAGCCACTCCTGCTCCACGAGGGTCTCCGGGGCGCCGCGCTGAGCAAGAAGGTCGAGGACCTCCTGGACTCGGTGCACCTGCCCCGAGCCATGCGCAACCGCTACCCGCACGAGCTCTCGGGCGGCCAGCGCCAGCGCATCGGCATCGCCCGCGCGCTCGCGCTCAACCCGAAGCTGCTGATCGCGGACGAGCCGACCTCGGCCCTCGACGTGTCCGTGCAGGCCCGCGTCCTGACGCTCTTCAAGGACCTCCAGGAGCAGTACGGCTTCGCCTGCCTGTTCATCAGCCATGACCTCGCGGTCGTGGAGCAGGTCTCCAGCCGCATCGCCGTCATGCACCGTGGCCACCTGGTCGAGGTGGGGGACACGCTGGACATCGTCACCCGTCCGCAGCATCCCTACACGCAGCGGCTGCTGTCGGCCGTCCCGGTGCCCGATCCGGACGAACAGCGCAAGCGCCGTGAACTCCGCGACGCGATCATCGAGCGCGAACAGCTGGTCTCCTGATCCGACGGCGTCCGCCGGTCGACGCCTTCCGACAGGGCCCATCACAGGATTGTGTTGAAAATTGACGCGTTGCGTTTGGATCACATTCCTGCGGTGGGCCGCTGCGGAAGGGTTATGCTCCGCGCGAGCGGTGGAGCGATGAAGCCCGCCGCATCGCTAGGAGGATTCATGCGCATTTCGCTACGTGGAGCCGGCATCGCCGGCGTCGCGGCCCTCGCTCTGATCGCCACGGCGTGCAGCAGCAACGCTCCCTCACCCGGAACCACCGCTGGGGCGACGGCCAAGGCAGGTGGTGCGATCATCGTTCGGGGCTGCACGCCGGAGAACCCGCTCGTGGCGGGCAACACGTCCGAAGTGTGTGGTGGCAACGTCATCGACGCGGTCACGGCCAAGCTCATCCACTACAACGTGGACACCGCGGCACCCGAACTCGACATCGCCGAGAAGATCGAAACGACCGACAACGTGCTGTTCACGGTCACCCTGAAGAAGGGCTACAAGTTCTCCGACGGCACCGAGGTCAAGGCGAAGAACTTCGTGGACGCCTGGAACTACACGGCGTACGGCCCCAACGGCCAGCAGGGGTCGTACTTCTTCGAGCCCATCAAGGGCTTCGCGGAGGCCCAGTGCGCCGACGCCGCATGCGCGACCAAGCCGACCGCCGACACGCTCGCGGGCCTGACCGTCAAGGATGATCACACCTTCACGATCGAGACGACTGAGCCCGTCTCCAACCTGCCCGTGCGTCTCGGCTACTCGGCCTTCGCTCCCCAGCCCGACTCGTTCTTCACCGACCCGAAGAGCGACTCCTTCGGCAAGCAGCCGATCGGCGCCGGTCCCTACAAGGTGGCGTCCAACACCGCGACGGAGATCGTGCTCGAGAAGAACGCGGACTACTCGGGCAAGCACGCCGGCAACGTCGACAAGATCACCTACCGGATCTACACGGAGCCCGCGGCCGCCTACACCGATCTCCTCGCCAACAACATCGACGTCGTCGACATCATCCCGGCCGACCAGCTCGCCGGGGACGCGTGGAAGGCGGCCCTCGGTGACCGCGCCAAGGTCGCCGACACCGGCATCATCCAGTGGATCACCTTCTCGCCGCAGGACGAGCAGTTCAAGACGAACGTCAAGCTCAAGGCGGCGTTGGGCGCCGCCATCGACCGCGCCACGATCACCAAGCAGGTGTTCAACGGCACCCGGACCCCGGCCACCGGTTGGGTCTCCCCGGTCGTGGACGGCTACAAGGCGGGCCAGTGCGGTGACGCCTGCACGTTCGACGTGGCCAAGGCCAAGCAGCTGTACACCGAGTCCGGCGGTTACCAGGGTCAGCTGCAGCTCTCGGTGAACCCCGAGGGTGGCCACAAGCAGTGGGCGGACGCCGTCTGCAACGGCTGGAAGAACACCTTGGGCCTCGACTGCGCCGTCAACGTGACGCCCGACTTCAAGACGCTGCGCAGCAAGATCAAGGCCGGCGAGCTCAAGGGCATCTTCCGCGGCGGCTGGCAGATGGACTACCCGTCGATCGAGAACTTCCTCACCCCGATCTACATGAAGGGTGCGGCCTCGAACGACGCCAAGTACGACAACCCCGCCTTCAACAGCAAGCTCGCCGAGGCCGCGGCCGCCACGGATGCCGCGGCGTCCAACAAGGCGTACCAAGAGGCTGAAGCCATGCTGGCGGAGGCCTACCCGACGATCCCGCTCTGGTACTCGGCGACCCCGTACGGCTTCTCGACCAAGGTCACCGACGTCAAGCTCAACGCCTTCGGCGCGATCGCCATGTCGGAGATCAGGCTCAAGTAACTGCCAACTCCGATGGGCCGGTGGGGGCGTTCAGCCTCCGCCGGCCCAGCCTTCGGCGAGGAAGCCTCTCTTGATCAAATACATCATCCGTCGCCTGCTCCAGATGATCCCGGTGATCGTCGGGGCGACGTTTCTCCTCTACTTCCTGGTCTTCGCCCTTCCCGGCGAGCCGTGGCAGGGTCGGTGTGGGGATCGCGAGTGCCCACCCGCCTACGTCGAGGCGTTCAAGCGGGAGTACAACCTCGACCAACCCCTGCTCGTGCGCTACGCGCTGTACATGGGCAACCTCCTCCGGGGTGACCTGGGCCGCAACTTCCGGCAGAACCTCGTCATCGACGAGTTGGTCGCCCGGTATCCCACCACGCTGAAGCTGGCGCTCATCGCCCTCGCGTGGACCGCCCTCATCGGCATCTCGGCCGGCATCCTCGCGGCCCTGCGCAAGGGAAGGTTCGTCGACTACTTGGTCACGACCTCCACCCTGGTCATCATCTCGGTGCCGGTGTTCGTCATCGGCGCGATGAGCCAGTTCGTGATCCTGAAGGCCGGCCTGACCAACGTGATCCCGGTCACGGCGAGCGCCGGGGAGCTGTACCAGTTGATCCTGCCCGGCATCGTCCTGGGTTCCCTGTCGGTGGCCTACATCGCGCGGCTCACGCGGACGACGCTGGTGGAGAACCTGCGTGCGGACTACGTGCGGACGGCCAAGGCCAAGGGCCTGAGCCGGCAACGCTCGATCGGCATCCACGCCCTGCGCAACTCGATGATCCCCGTCATCACCTACATGGGTTTCGACTTCGGGTCGCTGATGGGCGGAGCCATCGTGACGGAGCGGATCTTCAACGTGAACGGGATCGGCAACTTCATCTTCCAGAGCATCAGCGCCCGCGACGGGGCCAATGTGGTGGGCGCGGTGACGATCCTCGTCCTGGTCTACCTGCTCATGAACCTCATCGTCGACGTGCTGTACGGCGTCCTGGACCCGAGGATCTCGCATGACTGACAGCGACCCCACCGCCGCGGTGGCCGCGGCCGGTCAGCCCCAGGCCGTGGGCACGCCGACCGACGACCGCCGTGCGTCCCTGTGGTCGGACGCCTGGCGTGAGATGAGCCACAACCCGTTGTTCTGGCTCTGCCTGGCGCTCATCGCGGTGTTCGGGGTGATGGCGGCCTTCCCGACGCTCTTCACCCGGGCGGACCCCGGCTATTGCGACCTGTCCATGGCCCGTCAGGGGCCGATGGAGGGCCATCCGTTCGGTCTCGACATCCAGGGCTGCGACGTCTACGCGCGCACGATCCACGGGGCACGGGCCTCGATCCTGGTCGGTGTCCTGGCGACGCTGGTCACGACGCTGCTGGGCGGTGTCATCGGGACGATCTCTGCGTACTTCGGCGGCTGGGTCGACACGCTGCTGAGCCGCATCGGCGAGATCTTCTTCGCGATCCCCATCCTGCTCGGGGGCATCGTGATCCTCTACTCACTGCCCACTCCGAACCACCAGCCCCTGATCCTGCAGGTGCTGAAGGTCGTGATGGCGATCGGCGTGCTCGGTTGGCCGAGCCTCGCCCGCATCATGCGCTCCTCCGTGCTGCAGGTGAAGCCGAACGAGTACGTCCAGGCCGCGCGCGCCCTCGGAGCCTCGCCCCTGCGGGTCATCATCAGCCACATCCTGCCGAACTCCCTGGCGGCGGTCATCGTGGTGGCCACGATCAACCTGGGCCAGTACATCGCCCTGGAGGCCACGCTGTCGTTCCTGGGCATCGGCCTGCGGCCTCCGGCCTACTCCTGGGGGCAGGCCATCTCCGAGGCGTCCGGGCTGGGCTACATCGTGAACACGCCCCACATGCTGCTGTTCCCCTCGCTGTTCCTGTCCCTGACAGTCCTGTCGTTCATCATGCTCGGCGAGGTCGTCCGCGACGCCCTCGACCCGAAGTTGCGCTAGGAGGACGCCGTGACTGGTGAGCACCTTCTCGATGTCCGCGACCTCAGGGTCGAGTTCCGCACCCGCGAGGGTGTGGCCAAGGCGATCAACGGGGTCTCCTTCCACCTCGACGAACGAGAGACCCTGGCGATCCTCGGCGAGTCGGGTTCCGGCAAGTCGGTGACCGCCCAGGCCATCATGGGCATCCTCGACACGCCTCCGGGTTTCGTGACCGGCGGTGAGGTGTTCCTGCGCGGTCGCGACCTGCAGAAGCTGCCGGAGAACGAGCGCCAGGCCGTGCGCGGTCCTGAGATCTCGATGATCTTCCAGGACGCGCTCAGTTCGCTCAACCCCGTGTTCCCGGTGGGCTGGCAGATCGCCGAGATGTTCCGGGTGCACAAGGGCATGAACCGGTCGGACGCCTACGAGCAAGCCGTCAGGCTCATGGAGCGCGTGCACATCCCGGCTGCGCGGGAGCGCGTGCGCGCGTTCCCGCACCAGTTCTCCGGCGGTATGCGTCAGCGCATCATGATCGCGATGGCGATCGCCCTGGATCCGTGGGTGCTCATCGCCGACGAGCCGACCACCGCCCTCGACGTGACCGTCCAGGCGCAGATCATGCAGCTGCTCAAGGAGTTGCAGGCCGACTCCGGGATGGGGCTCATCCTCATCACCCACGACATGGGCGTCGTGGCCGACGTCGCGGACCGCATCGCGGTGATGTACGCCGGCCGCATCGTGGAGAGCGCCGGGGTCCACGACCTGTACAGCCGCCCGGCGCACGCCTACACCAAGGGCCTGCTGGATTCCATCCCCAGACTCGACCAGCACGGGCAGACACTGCACGCGATCGGCGGCCTGCCACCCAACCTGCTGCGCATGCCGACGGGGTGCCCGTTCCACCCGCGCTGCACCTACGCCACCGATGTGTGCCGAGCGGTGCTGCCCCCGTTGGTCGACGTGCTGCCCGGCAGGCTGGCCGCGTGCCACCACACCCAGGAGGTGCTCGCCGATGGCCGAGCCTGAGATCGTCCTGCGGGCCGAGGGGCTCGTCAAGCACTACCCGATCAAGACGGGTGTCATCCGGCGAACGACCGGTCACGTCCGCGCGGTGGATGGCGTCTCCCTGGAGCTCCGGCGCGGCGAGACGCTGGGTGTCGTCGGGGAGTCCGGCTGTGGCAAGTCGACGCTCGGACGACTGCTCATGCGCCTGGAGGAGCCCACGTCCGGGCGGGTGGTGCTCAACGGCGTGGACATGCACGCCACGACCGCGGCCGAGATGCGACGCCTGCGCCGGGACATCCAGATCGTGTTCCAGGATCCGTACACGTCGTTGAACCCGCGCAAGACCGTCGGCGACATCGTGGGGGAGCCGTTCGACATCCACCCCGACGTGGTGCCGCGCCAGGGGCGTCGCCGGAGGGTCCAGGAGCTGCTCGACCTCGTCGGACTGAATCCAGAGCACATCAACCGCTACCCGCACCAGTTCTCGGGGGGCCAGCGGCAACGCATCGGCATCGCCCGCGGCATCGCGCTCAACCCCCAGGTGCTGATCTGCGACGAGCCGGTCTCGGCGCTGGACGTCTCGGTCCAGGCGCAGGTCGTCAACCTCCTGGAGAAGCTCCAGGACGAGCTCGGCCTGGCCTACGTGTTCATCGCCCACGACCTGTCGGTGGTGCGGCACATCTCCGACCGGGTCGCCGTGATGTACCTGGGCAAGATCGTCGAGGTGGGGACGGAGGAGGAGATCTACGAGCGGCCGACGCACCCCTACACGCGGGCGCTGCTGTCGGCCGTCCCCGTGCCGGACCCGCGGGCGCGGGACACGCGCCAGCAGATCGTGCTGACCGGAGACGTCCCCAGCCCTGCCAACCCGCCCTCGGGATGCCGTTTCCACACGAGGTGCTGGATGGCCACCGAATGGTGCTTCCGTCAGGAGCCGGAGCTGGTGGACCGCCCCGATGGTGAGCGGCAGCACCGGTCGGCGTGCCACCACGCGGAGCAGAGCGCCGCCGAGCGCGTCGCGGTCTGACGGGCGGTAGGGTTGGGCCGGTGGAGACTGAAGCAGTTCAGGCGCATGTGGTCACCGTGTCCGACCGCTGTGCCGCAGGTCGACGTGAGGACGCGTCGGGTCCGGCCGCAGCAGCCCTGCTGTCGGCGGCGGGTTTCGCGGTGACGCGCACGGTCGTGCCGGACGGCGCCGACTCCGTCGCGGACGCCCTGCGTGCGGCTGTCGCCGGGGGAGCGCGGCTGGTCGTGAGCTCGGGCGGGACGGGGCTCGGGCCCCGGGACCTGACGCCGGAGGGCACCCTGGCCGTCCTGGAGCGTGTGGTGCCGGGCATTCCCGAGTTGCTGCGCAGCGCGTCCGGGAAGGCGCACGCCCACCTGTCGCGCGGCGTGGCCGGGAGCGTCGGGACGACGTTCGTCGTCAACCTTCCCGGGTCGCCGGGCGCCGTCACCGAGGGGCTCGAGGTGCTGCTGCCGCTGGTGCCCCACATCCTCCACCAACTGGAAGGTGGGGACCACTGATGGCCCTCGTCCATGCCGCCGTCACGACCGATCCGCTCGATGTCGCCTTCCACGTGGGCGCCGTGACCAACGCCCGGGCGGGGGCCCTGGCGACCTTCACGGGCATCATCCGTGACCACGACCCCGAGGCGTCCGGCGAGGTCGTCGGCCTCGACTACTCCCACCACCCGGACGCCCAGGCGATGCTCGTCGGGATCGCCGAGCGCGTCCTGGCCGAGCGGGATCCCGCTGGGGAGGCCGTTGTCGCGGTGTCGCACCGGGTGGGGCACCTGGGCGTCGGCGAGGTGGCCCTCGCCTGTGCCGTGGCGACTCCGCACCGGGCCGAGGCGTTCGCGCTCTGCGAGGCGCTGGTGGAGGCGGTCAAGGCGGAACTCCCCATCTGGAAGCACCAGACCGAGGCCTCCGGGCGAACGGTGTGGTCGCGGTGGGGCTCGGACGCGTGAGAGCTCTGCCCCTGTTGGTCGACGGCCATGGACGCGAACACCGTGACCTGCGGGTGTCGCTGACCGACCACTGCAACCTCCGCTGCACGTACTGCATGCCCGCTGAGGGTGTGCCGTGGCTGCCGAAGGCCTCGCTCCTGACGCTCGACGAACTGGTCGCGTTGGTGCGGATCGCGGTGGAGGCCGGGATCACGGAGGTGCGCCTGACCGGCGGGGAGCCGCTGTTGCGCGCGGACATCGTCGCGATCGTGGCCGGCATCGCCGCACTCGAGGGGCCGGGAGGCAGGCCCGAGGTCTCGATGACCACGAACGGGATCGGCCTCGCCAGGCTGGCCGCCCCCTTGGCGGAGGCGGGGCTGGCCCGCGTGAACGTGTCCCTCGACACGCTGGACGCCCCGACCTACGCGCGGATGGCCCGGCGCGACCGGCTCCCCGACACGTTGGCCGGTATCGAGGCTGCGCGAGCCGCGGGGTTGGGGCCACTCAAGCTCAACACCGTCCTGCTGCGTGACGTGAACACCCACGAGGCCGTCGAGTTGCTGCGGTTCGCCCTCGAGCGTGACGCCGAACTCCGCTTCATCGAGCAGATGCCCCTCGACGCGGGGCACACCTGGAGCCGCGAGGGCATGGTGACCGCCGACGAGACGCAGGCCTGGCTGGAGCAGGCATTCCATCTCGAGGCCATCCCCGGCCGAGGTGCGGCCCCGGCCGAGCGCTACCGCGTCCGGCCCTGGGGAGAGCCGGACGCCGCGCCCCTCGGCACCGTCGGCGTCATCGCTTCGGTCACCCGTCCCTTCTGCGGGGCCTGCGATCGGCTGCGCCTGACCGCGGACGGCCAACTGCGCAACTGCCTGTTCGCCACGAGCGAGTCCGACCTGCGGACGCCCCTGCGCGAAGGCGCGCCTCGGGAGGAGATCACCCGGCGCATCCATGCCAGCTTGGCGGCCAAGCTGCCGGGGCACGGGATCAACGATCCCGGGTTCCTGCAGCCACGGCGTCCGATGAGCGCCATCGGGGGCTGACGCGGCCAGGCTCTCGATGCTGGGCCCGGCTCCCTATCGCGGATAGAGCTCCACCTGCACGGCCTTCACGGCCAGCCAGACCGGACGCCCGGGTTCGAGGCCCTCGGACACGACCGCGCCGGCGGTGACCTCCACGGCAATGGGCGTGTCGTCGGCCAGCGCGCACCCGACCCGCACCACCGCGCCGCGGGACTCGACCGTCCGGATGAGGGCCGACAGGTGGTTGCGGGGGCTTCCGGTGGGCTCGGACGCATGCACCGACACCGACGCCGGGGCGAACGACGCGAAGCCCGGCTGTCCGAGGGTCAGGGGCGTCTGGGCCACGCCGGTGATCGCGAGGCCTCCCGGGAGGGTCACGACGTCCGAGCCGGTCGCCACCCCGACCAGCAGGTTCACCCCGACGAGATCGGCGAGGAAGGGCGTGCGCGGCCGGGCCAAGGAGTCGAGGACGGGGCCGGTGTCGACGACCCGCCCCGCCTCCACCACCGCGAGCGCGTCTGCGAGGCTCAAGGCGTCGATGGCGTCATGGGTGACGACGAGGGTCGTGAGCCCCCGGAGCCGGTCCCGCAGCAGCGACCGGATCGCCGGGGCCGCCCGCACGTCCAGGGCGGCCAGGGGCTCGTCGAGCAGTACGACGGTCGGGTCGGTCACCAACGCGCGGGCGAGCGCGATGCGCTGGCCCTGCCCGCCGGAGACCTCCCATGACCGGTTGCCGGCGAGGTCGCCGCAGCCCACGGCGTCCAATTCGGCGCGGGCGCGGGCGCGTGCCTCCTCCCGTCGGACGCCCCGTGCGCGCAACCCGAAGGCCACGTTGTCGAGGACCGTCAGGTGCTCGAACAGCAGCGCACGCTGCTCCAGCAGGGCCACCCGGCGACGGTGGACGGGGACGTGCACCCCGGGTCCACTCACCGTGTCACCACCCAGCAGCACGTGACCGGAGTCCGGACGCAACTGGCCGCTGACGAGCTGGAGCAGGGTGGACTTGCCCGCACCGTTGGGCCCCACCAGCGCGGTGGTCGTGCCCGAGGGGACGGTCAGGTGCAGATCCGCGCCCCGCTCCGCGACGGCCGCCGCGACCTCGACGCTCATGTCACGGCCCGGCGCGTGGTGCGGCGGGACAACCAACCGGTCAGCGCCACGATCAGGGCGGCGACGACGATGAGGACGAGCGCCAACGCCAGGGCCGAGTCGGTGTCCACCTCGCGGAGCAGATAGATCTCCAGGGGCAACGTCCGGGTGACGCCCGGCAACGAACCGGCGAAGGTGATGGTCGCCCCGAACTCGCCGAGGGCGCGTGCGAAGGTCAGGGCGGCACCGCTGGCCAAGGCGGGCGCCATGAGCGGGACGGTGACACGGAACAGCGTGTACGTGGGGGAGGCTCCCAGCGTCGCGGCCACCTGCTCGTGACCGGTCCCGGCGGTCCGCAGGGCTCCTTCGACGCTCGTGACGAGATACGGCATCGCGACGAACACCTGCGCCATGACGACGGCGATGGTGGTGAAGCCGACCTCGATCCCGAAGGCCGACAGGGTGCCGCCGAGGGTGCCGCGACGTCCGAACGTGATCAGGAGTGCCAGTCCTGCCACCACGGGCGGCAGGACCATGGGAACGGTCACGAGCGTGCGGGCCGCGGCTGCCCACCGGCCGTCCGAGCGGCCCACCGCCACCGCCAGCGGCAACCCGAGCAGGACGCTGATCAGGGTGGCCACGAGGCACGTGAGCAGGCTGAGTCCGAGCGCGTCCAGGGAGGACCGCGCGGTGAGCAGGGTGGGGAGCCGGTCCCAGGGGACGCGGAGCGCGACGCTCCCCAGCGGGACGACGACGAAGGCCAGGGCCAGCCCTGCCGGGAGCAGCAGCCACCGCGGAGCGGTCATGGGGTGCCGAACCCGTACTTGGCCAGGATCTCGTGACCGCTCGGGCTCGTGACCAGCTTCACGAAAGCCGCGGCCCCCTCGGCATTCCGCGCCCCCGCGACCAGAGCCATCGGATAGCGCGTGGCGGCGCGGTCGGCGCCCGGCAGCTGGATGGTCCGTACCTTGGCGCCCGCGGCCCTGGCGTCGGTCGCGAACACGATCCCCGCGTCGGCCTCGCCCGATTCGACCTTGCCACGCACGTCGGTGACCCGCTGCTCCTCCGAGACCGGGACGAGCGTGATCCCGGCCGCGTCGGCGATCGTCCTGGCGGTGGCTCCGCAGGGCACCGTGGGTGCGCACAGCACGAGCTTCCTGCCGTCCAGCGACGCATCCAGACCGGTGATGCCCGCCGGGTTGCCGGCGGGGACGATCAGCACCGCAGCATTCGTCGCGAAGACCTCGGGTGCCGAGGCCAGGAGGCCGGCCCGGTCCGCCCTCGCCATCGTCGCCTCGTCGGCCGTGGCGAGCACGTCGGCCGGGGCGCCGGCGGACACCTGGTCGAGCAGCGTGGGGGAGCCGTCGAACGTGAAGATGATGTCGAGGCCGGGATCCAGCCCGGCCAGTTCCGTGAACGCCCCGGTGAGGGAGGCGGCGGCGAACACGGACACCTTGGCCCCCCGGGCGGTCGTGCCGGGCGACGCAGCGGCGCTCCCGCACGACGCCAGCGCGAGGCCGAGGGCCACGACGGCGGCAGCCACCGCGGGGCGCCTCATGACAGGCCCTGCGGGGTGGCGATGCCCACGTTGGTGGCCTTGACGATCGCGGACGCCACCGACCCCGGCTCGAGCCGCATCTCCCGCACGGCCTCGGTCGAGATGAGCGACACCACCCGGAAACGACCGCACTGGAGCGTCACCTGGGACATCACGGTGTCCGAGAGCACCTCGGTGACCAGGCCGGTGAACTCGTTGCGAGCCGAGCGGTGACGCCGCGCACCCGCGGCGGCCTCGTCGTCGGCCTCGTGGAGTTCTTGCGTGAGCCGCGCCAGGTCGACGCCGGCCACCACCTTGCGACCGGCCTCGTCGGCCGTTGCGTCGAGACGCCCGGCGTCGATCCAGCGCCGCAGCGTGTCATCGCTGATGCCGAGCAGGGCGGCGGCGTCAGAAATTCGCAGATGCGTCATGGATCGAGCATATCTCCCGCGTTTGCGGAATGGGGTGTGCGAGGGTGATCGGCCCCCGATCAGCCCCCCGCGAACGGCGGCAGCACATCGACCAGCGTTCCCTCGGCCAGGGGGGTGGCGGGGTCGGCCGTGTTGGCGCCGTCGATGAGCACGGAGCAACGGTCGAGGACGCCGCTGAAGCCCGGCCCGTGGAGTGCCACCAGGGCGCTGCGCAGTTCGCCCAATGTGGGGGCCTCGACCGATTCGGTGCGGGTGCCCGCGGCCTCGGCCGCGGCGGCGAAGTAGCGGATGTGGGCCATCAGTCCTCCTCGTTCGGGTGGGGTGCCGTCGCAATGGCGTCCTGCAGGTCGGCCATGACGGTCAGGGGGTCGGCGTCCGGCGCCGCCCCCAGCGCCAGCCCGAGGATGTACCCGGCCACGGGTGCCATCGGTCGGGCTCCGTCGTGCGCGACCCGCCGCGACAGGCGCAGGATCGCGTGCTCGTCGACGCGGGACGGGTCCAGGCCGAGGCGGGCGCAGGCGTCCTCGACGAAGGCGCGCCAGCCCTGCTTGTCGTCCTCGGCCTCGTTGGCCGGGTCGGCGGGGTGCGAGGCGATCCAGTGCGCGAGTTGCTCGGGAGTGTCGAGGTCCTGAACCGACGCGCCGCCCGGGTCGACCGGCAACAGGGCCAGCGAGGCCATCACGCCGCGTACCGAACGGTTGGCCGGGTCGCCCCACCCCGCGAACGCCTCGCGGAGCGCGGCCGTCCGGTAGAAGGCGGCCAGGTGCTGCAGTTCCCCACCGGCGTCGCGCAGGCAGAGGCCGTCGGCGTCCGCGGGTGCCGTGGTCAGGGCTTCCCGGAGTCGGGCGACCGCGGTGGGGGCGCCCGGCAGGTCGCAGGCCAGCACGAGGGTCCACTCGGCAGGGCTCTCGACGGCGTCCAGTCCCGCGAGCAGGCCGGCGGCGGGGCCGGTGCCGGGCGGGTCCTCGCGGGTGAGCAGGACGCCCTCGGGCACGGCCACCTCGCCGACCACCACGGTCGTCGCCGCGCCCGCAGTGGCCCTCAGGACGATGTCCAGCAGACGCTCGCCGCGGATGTCCAGGTCGGCCTTGGAGAGCCCGCCCATGCGTGAACCCTGCCCGCCGGCCACGATGATGGCATCGAACATGCCTCAGCCCTCCCTCTTCCAGGTCCCCGAGCGGCCGCCCTCCTTGGCGAGCAGGCGCACGTGCTCGATGTGGGCGAAGCGGTCCAACCCCTTGACCATGTCGATGATCGCCAGCGCGGCCACGCTGACGGCGGTGAGGGCCTCCATCTCGACCCCGGTCCGGTCGGCGGTCCGCACGGTGGCGCGGATGTCGACCCCGGCGTCCTGTACGTCCAGGTCGACCTCGCAGCCGTGCACTCCGATCATGTGGGCCAGGGGCAACAGGTCCGGGGTTCTCTTGGCGGCCTGGATGCCCGCGATGCGTGCCACGGCCAGGACGTCCCCCTTGGGCACCTCGCCCGATCGCAGCAGCGCGATGACCCCCGGGGACACCACCACCGACGCCGCGGCCGTCGCGGCGCGCACGGTCGGCTGCTTGTCGGTGACGTCGACCATGCGGGCGTGGCCGGCGGAGTCGAGGTGGGTGAAGGGCATGTCGGTCACGGGATCCTCCTGACGGCGACGAGGTCGCCGGCGGCGACCGCGGTGACGTCCTCACCCACGGCGGCCAGCGCGTTGGCGGCCACCAGCGAGGTGACCATGTGGGACGCCGAGCCGCGGCGATGCGCCGGCTTGACGAGTTGCTGGCCGCGCGTGTCGACGTCGAGGATGACCGGGATCACCTGACGGCGCCCCGCGGGCGAACTCCACCCCTGGGCCGCCACCGCGACCGACCAGCCGGGGGACGGGCGGTCGTGCAGGCGGTCGAGAGCAGGGGCCACGAACGTCTCGTAGCTGACCGCGGCCGAGAGCGGGTTGCCGGGTAGCGCGACGACCGGCACACCGGACCAGCGCGCCCAGCCCTGCGGCTTGCCGGGCTGCATCCGCACGTGGCGGAACCGCGCACCGGAGGACTCCAGCACGATCCGGGTCACGTCGGCGTTCCCGACGCTGACCCCTCCCGAGACGAGGATCAGGTCGCAGTCGTGGGCCAACTCATCAAGGGCGGACGTGAGCGCCTCGGGGGTGTCGCGCACGGCGTCCGGGACACGGGCGACACCACCGTCGCGGGCGATCGCGGTGGCCAGGAAGGTGGCGTTGGACTCGTAGATCTGGCCGCGACCCAGCGCGTCCCCGGGCGGGACGAGCTCGTCGCCGGTCGCGATGACGCCCACGACCGGTCGGCGCGCACACACGAGCGTGGGTGCCCCGGCCGCCGCAGCGGCGGCCAACGCGTGGGCATCCAGCCGGACGCCGGCGTCCAGCACCACGTCCCCGGCCCGGACGTCCTCACCGGCGCGACGGACGTGCCGGCCGACCTCGACGACCTCGTCGACGCGGATGCCACCCTCGACCGGCGTGGTCTGCTCCACGGGCACCACCGCGTCCGCGCCGGAGGGGAGCGGGGCCCCGGTCATGATGCGGATGCACGCGCAGGGTCCGAAGGGGGGATCCTCGGCCGAGCCCGCCAGCACCTCGCCGGTCACGTGCAGCACCACTCCCGGCGCGAGCTCGCCGGAGCGGACGGCGAAGCCGTCCATCGCGGAGTTGGCGAAAGCCGGGACGTCGCCGCGGGCGAGCACCGGCTCGGCCAGCGTGCGGCCGGACGCCTCGCGCAGCGGCACCCGCTCGGTCTGCGGGATGGGGGTGACGAGGGCGAGGACCTCGGCGAGGTACTCCTCGACCGTCAGGAGGGGACGACGAGCGTCAGCCATCGGTCAGTACTCCGGCTGGCTCGGGTCGATGTCGCGCACCCACGCGAGGATGCCGCCCTCGAGCACGCGCACGTGGGTGTGGCCGGCGGCGACGAGTGAGCGCGCGGCGGCCTCCGCCCGGGGCTGGACCTTGCAGTGCACGACGATGTCGGCGTCCGGGGCCAGACCCGTTGCGCCGGGGTCGGCCAGGACCTCGCCCAGCGGGACGCGCCGCGAGCCCTCGATCGCGGCGATGGCCACCTCCGCCGGCTCGCGCACGTCCAGCACGACCGGCGGTGCGGCCGACGCCAGCGCGGCGGCGAGTTCGGCGGGTGTCACGGTCTCCATCGTGGGCGGCTCCTGTGTCGTGGTGGGTTCGGGCGCGGCGGGGCGGGTGCCCGGCCGCAGGGGGATCTCGGTCATCGAGGCGGTCAACAGGTCGAGGAACGCGACGCGCCCCAGCAGGGGGTCGCCGATGCCGCAGATGAGCTTGATCGCCTCGGCCGCCATCATCGAGCCGACCTGGCCGGTCAGGGCTCCGAGGACGCCGGCGTCCCCGCAACTCGGCACGGTGCCGGGAGCGGGCGGGTTCGGGAAGAGGTCGCGCAGGTCCGTGCCCACGTGCGGCGCGGGAGGTGCGGCCCAGTAGACCGAGACCTGCGCCTGGGTGCGGTAGACGGACGCCCAGACGTACGGCAGCCCGAGTTCGGCGCACGCGTCGTTGACGGCGTAGCGGGTCTCGAAGTTGTCGGTGCCGTCCAGCACGAGATGGGCGCCGGTGAACAGCTCGGCCGCGTTGGCGCGGGTGAGCCGGACGTGGCGGGTGACGGCCTCGACGCTCGGGTTCAGGTCACGGACCGCCTTGGCCGCCGACTCGACCTTGGCGGTGCCGACGCTGGCGTCGGGGTGGATGACCTGGCGGTGCAGGTTCGTCACATCGACCACGTCGTCGTCGATGATCGTGATGCGTCCGACTCCCGCCGCCGCGAGGTAGAGGAGTGCGGGAGAGCCGAGGCCGCCCGCACCCAGCACGGCCACGTGGGCGTTCCGCAGGCGGCGCTGGCCGAGCTCGCCGACCGCGGGGATCAGCAGGTGGCGCGCGTAGCGGTGCGTCTCGTCCTTGGTCAGCGAGGGGCCGGGCTCGACGAGGGGCGGCAAGGTGGTCACGGGTCCACCCTAGTTGGTCGATCGGACTCGAGGGGAGGCTGCAACCACGGGAAACCATGCGCGGGGAACTCGCCAGAACTACACTGTGTCGGAGTAGAACTTCCCGATCGACAGGGGTGCCCCATGAGTGAACCGTCTGCACGGACGACCGGAGTGCTGCCGCTGAGCCGCCGCCGATTCCTGCAGTGGAGTGCGGTGGCCGGAGGTGCCGCCGGCGCCATGGGTCTGGGCGGTTGCGGACTGCAGCCGCGCGAGCAGAACGCCCCTGCCACCGAGGACGCGGTGGTCTGGAGTGCGTGCACGGTGAACTGCGGCAGCCGCTGCCCGCTCCGGTTGGCTGTCAAGGACGGCACGATCGTCCGCGTGGACCCCGACGACACGGGCGACGACGAGCTCGGCAGCCAGACCATCCGGGCCTGTGTGCGTGGACGCTCGATCCGGCAGCGGATCTACTCGCCCGAGCGGCTCAAGAAGCCCCTCAAGCGCATCGGAAAGCGCGGCGAGGAGAAGTGGGAGGAGATCTCCTGGGACGAGGCCTTCACCCTGATCGCGGACAAGCTCAAGGAACTGATCGCCGAGTACGGCAACGAGTCGATCTACCTCAACTACGGCACCGGCGTCCTCGGGGCCACGGTGGCGACGTCCTGGCCGCCCCGCGCGACGGCCGTGTCACGGCTCATGAACTGCATCGGTGGCTACCTCGATCACTACAACGACCACTCGGCGGGCAACGTGGAGGCCGCGGTCGACTTCCACTACGGCGCGTGGCAGGGGTCGAACAGCAACGACGACACCCGCAACTCCAAGCTGGTCGTGATGTTCGCCAACAACCCGCACGAGACGCGGATGAGTGGTGGGGGCGAGGTGTTCGTCACCCAGAAGGCCAAGGAGGAGTCGGGGCACCGCCTGATCGTCATCGATCCGCGCCTGTCGGACACCGCGGCGAACCTGGCCGACGAATGGGTGCCCATCCGCCCGGGCACCGACGCGGCCCTCGTGGCCGGCATGGCGCACGTCATGATCAGCGAGAACCTCCAGGACCAGGCGTTCCTGGACACCTACTGCGTCGGCTGGGACGAGGACCACATGCCTCCGGGCGTCCCGGCCGGCAACTCCTACCGCTCCTACGTGCTCGGGCTCGGCCCGGACGGGGTCGAGAAGTCGCCTGAGTGGGCGGCGCGTGTCACGGGCCTCCCAGCCGCCACCATCGTCCGACTCGCACGCGAGATCGCCACGACCAAGCCATGCGCCGTCAACACCGGCTGGGGTCACCAGCGGCACAGCAACGGTGAGAACCAGGCGCGGGCCCCCATGGTGCTGGCCAACATGATCGGCGCGAACGGCATCCCGGGTGGCGGAACCGGCGAGCGGGAGAGCGCGGCCAACCTCGGCATGGCTGCCTTCCCCGTGCTGGAGAACCCCGTGCGTCCGGTCATCTCGCACTTCCAGTGGCCCGAGGCCATCACGAACGGCAAGGGTTGGACGTACCGCGACGGCGTGCGTGACCTCAAGAACCTGAACAGCAACGCGAACGTCAAGCATGACATCGTGCTGAACAGCAACATCAAGTTCATCTGGAACTACGGCTCGAACGCGCTGGTGAACCAGCACGGCCAGATCAACGACCTGCTCACGATCATCACCGACGAGAGCCTCGTGGAGATGATCGTGGTGATCGACAACCAGATGACGGTGTCGGCGCGCTACGCCGACATCGTCCTGCCGGACGTGACGACGGCCGAACAGGTGGATCTGGCTGCCCAGGGCAGCGCCGGCAACATGGGCTACGCGCTCATGGCGGACAAGGCGATCGAGCCCCTGTACGACTCGATGCCCGTCTACGAGCAGTTGACGGGCATCGCCGAGAAGCTGGGGGTCAAGGACAAGTTCACCGAGGGTCGCACCCAGGAGGACTGGGTGCGGTGGATCTACGACGAGAGCCGCAAGAACATCCCCGACCTGCCGCCCTTCGAGCAGTTCCGCGAGCAGGGCATCTTCAGGAAGAAGCTCGATCCGGTGATCGGCATGAAGAAGTTCCGGGAGGACCCCGTCGCCAATCCCCTCGGGACGCCGTCGGGCAAGATCGAGATCTTCAGCTCGAACCTGTACGCCATGAGCCAGGACTGGCCGGTCGAGGACGGCAACGGGATCGACCCCCTGCCCGTCTACCGAGAAACCCGCGAGATGCCCGGCGACGCCCTGCAGGACACGTACCCCCTGCAGTGCATCGGCCACCACTACAAGCAGCGGACACACTCGAGTTACGGGAACAGCCCGTGGCTGAAGGAGGCGCACCCGCAGCACGTCTGGATCAGCGACCTCGATGCCGACAAGCGCGGGATCAAGAACGGTGACAGCGTCGTGGTGTTCAACGACCGGGGCCGGATCAAGCTCCCGGCCTACGTGACGCCCCGCATCATCCCCGGCGTCGTCTCGGTGCCCCAGGGCGCGTGGTACAGGCCGGAGAGTCCCGGTGGTCTGGACGTCGGCGGCTCGGTGAACACGCTGACCTCGATGCAGACGACCTCGTACGCGAAGGCGAACGGCGTCCACTCCGCACTCGTCGACATCAGGAAGGCGTGAGGACATGGCCCAGTACAAGCAACTGGCCTTCTGGTTCGACCAGAGCAAGTGCACCGGCTGCAAGGCCTGCTCGATCGCGTGCAAGGACAAGCACGACCTGCCGGTCGGCGTGACCTGGCGCCGCGTCGCCGAGTACACGGGCGGCTCGTGGGTGGCGGATGAGCGGACGGGCACGTTCACCAACAACGTGTTCGCCTACTACACGTCGATCTCCTGCAACCACTGCGCCGACCCGATCTGCGTGGCGGTGTGTCCCTCGACCGCCATGCACAAGGGCGAGAACGGCGTGGTCAGCGTCGATCCGAAGGTGTGCATCGGCTGCCGCTACTGCGAGATGGCCTGCCCCTACAGCGCGCCGCAGTTCAACCCCGACAAGGGCGTGATGACCAAGTGTGACTTCTGTGCCGACCGCATCGCGGCCGGTGAGGATCCCGCGTGCGTGGCTGCCTGCCCGTCGCGTGCGCTGGGTTACGGGGAAGCGGACGACGTCCGCGCACTGCTCGGAACCCAGAACGCGGTGGAGCCGCTGCCCGACCCCACC
The DNA here is from genome assembly GCF_059516005.1 of Propioniciclava sp. LT294. NCBI lineage: Bacteria > Bacillati > Actinomycetota > Actinomycetes > Propionibacteriales > Propionibacteriaceae > Propioniciclava > Propioniciclava sp. LT294. The sequence continues at coordinate 353,660 of NZ_JCAKNG010000001.1, read as the reverse complement.
ATCACCCGACCCAACCTGGTCGTCATCGCGCACCCGAAGGCCCAGCCGTCGGGGCGGGGGACCGGGCGCATCGCCAACCGCGAGGAGTTGTGAGCCATGTTGAATGAGCTTCCCCTGGTGATCTTCACCATCGCCGCCCAGATGTCGGCCGGCTCGTTCATCGTGCTCGGTCTGATCAACGTCCTCGGCATCGGCGTCAAGCAGGAGACCATGGAGCGGGTCACGAACCCGGCCCTGTACGCGATCGGCCCGTTGCTGATGCTCGGCTTCATCGCGTCCGCCACCCACCTGGGGCACCCCCTGAACGCCCTGAACGCCATCCGGCACTTCCCCGCGTCGCCCCTGTCGCTGGAGGTCGTGGTCGGCTCCGCGTTCCTCGGCGTCGGCGCCCTGTTCGCCGTCCTGCAGTGGTTCAAGCTGGGCCCCGCCCGCCTGCGTCAGGCGGTGGCGGTCCTCGCAGCTCTGCTGGGAGTCGCGCTGGTCTGGGCCATCTCGCAGGTGTACTCGCTGAGCACCGTCCCGGCGTGGGCGACCTCCTACACCCCCCTGCGTTTCTTCCTGACGGCCTTCCTGCTCGGCGGACTGGCGGTCGGGGCGGCGCTGGTCATCGCGGCCGGCGTCCGGGCCAAGAAGGGGGACGAACTCGAAGCGGCCGGCACGAATCTGGTCAAGCGGTCGGTGCGCGGCATCGCGTTCGGCGCCATCCTGGCGCTCGGGCTGAAGTCCATCGGGCTGCCCGCCTACATCGGCTACCTGGGCACACACCCGTCGCCCGCGGCGTCCGAGTCGTTGCACCTGCTCACCGACACCTACGGAGCGTTCTCCGCCGCCCAGACGATCCTCGTGTTCGCGGGTATCGCCCTGCTGGGCTACCTCCTGTACCGGTTGTCCGGCCAGGCGGACGCCGGTTCACGTCTGCTCCCCACGATCGCGGTGGCATCGTTCCTGCTGGTGCTGGCCGGTGAGGTCATCGGCCGGATGCTCTTCTACGCGAGCATGGTCCGCGTCGGCGTGTGATCGTGGCGACGACGGACGAACTGGACGCAGTCGCGTCGGCGTGCGCCTTCCTCGCGCACCTCTTCCTGCGCAAGGAGGCCGGGCCGGCGACCCTCGCCAACGTGGACGCCAACCTGGCTGCGGCCTGGCCACTCTCGGGCCGGGCGCAGGGGGCGGCCGACACGGAGCGCGGCGTGGCCCTCCTGGGGCGCGCGGTCACGGCTCCGGCACCCGTCTCTGACCTCGCCGCCGACCACACCCGGCTTTTCGTCGGCCCCGGACCGATGAAGGCCTGCCCGTGGGAGTCAGTCCACCGCTCCGAGGAGGGGCTCACCTTCGAGGCGGAGACCCTGCAAGTGCGCCGTGCCTACGCCGAGGCGGGCTTCGAGGCCCCCGCGTTGAACCGGGAACCGGACGACCACATCGGCCTCGAACTGGCCTTCCTGGGTGAACTGGCGGTCGCCGCGCTCGATGCACGCGAGGGCGGTGACGCGGCGGCTGAAGCCTTCGCCCTCTCCGCTGCCGGAGCGTTCGTGCGTGACCATCTGGGGGTCTGGGCGCCGGGCTTCGCCGACCTCGTCATCGAGCACGCCGCCACCGACCTGTACCGGGCCGCCGGTCACCTGCTGCGCGGCGCCCTGCCCACCTTCGAGGCCGTCCTGGCCTAGCCGCGTTCCTCCAGGCGTCTGCGCACGTGCTCGGGGAGCCGGTCGCGCACGGCCTCGGGCACGTCCCAGCCAAACGGCTCAGCCCTGCGCTGGGCGCACGGGCCACACAGGCCGTCAGGCCGGTCGAGGGGAACGGGGGTCCCGCAACGCGGGCACGCCCGGGTGTGGAGCCTCGCCAACGCCAGCGGCTCGGCCGAGAGGGTGGTCGCCCAGGGATGATGTTCGCCCAGGCTGATGGCGTGCTGGGGGCAGGCGGACGCGCACGCCCCTTCGGCCCGGCAGCGGTCGGGGCGTTGGAGCAGGGTGCTCACCCCCCCGGCGTGGGTGAGCGCGAGTGCGTCGTGAGGGCAGGCTCGCACGCAGACACCGCAAGCGATGCAGCCCGCGACGTCCAGCGCCACGCCGGGCGCAGTCCCTCCCTCGTCCGCCCCGCCCCGGACTCCCAACGCGCGCAGCGACGCCACCAGTCGGGCCTGGTCGTCGGTGTCCACGGGGTGCTCGATCACGGCCGGTTCGGTGTGGGGACGGACCAGGAAGCGTCGCCCGACCGGCGGGTTCGCCTCGCTGACCAGCATGACGGGCTGCCCGGGGGCGGGAGGTGCCGTTCGGACGGCGACGCGGGTGTCGGTGAGGGCGGGGAGGGGCTCGAATTGCGTGGGGACGACCCGGGCGGGGCAGGCGTCCTCCGCGGCCAGCACGGTGCAGCCGCCGGCGAGTGCGAGGTCCACGAGTCGGTGCGCGGGAAGGTCGGCCAGGCATCCCGCCAGGCGCAGGGCCGTCGATCCGGCGCCGGCGGCGTCCGGGGGTGCGTCGGAGCACAGCACGACCAGACGATCCGGACGCGTGCCGGCGGCCCACCGGAGCAGGCTGGCGAAGCGGTGATCGGCACGCTCCCGGTCGAGCATCCGGGTATCAGCTCTCGCCCGTCCGGGCCGCGCTCGCGGCGTCGACCAGGGCGGCGTGGGCGGTCTCGAGGTCCACGCCGGAGCCCGCTGCCAACCCGAGCAGGAAGGCGGACACCGGGGCCATCGGACGGGTGAACAGGGTGGCGACCTCTGCGGAGACGCGGTGCAGGGCGGCGGTGTCGACCTGCACCGGATCGACCCCGACCGCGGCGCAGACGTGGTCGATCCAGGGCTGCCAGAGGACTTGGTCCACACGAGGTCGACTCATGGAGCCAGCCTAGCCCAGTGCAGTTCCGATGCCCGGTGGGACGGCACGACGCGGGCCCTGTGCACAGGGCCCGCGTCGGGTGGCGGGGGAGCGTCAGGTCAGCGACGCGCCGTCGGGCTGGTCCACGTGCCCTGCGGTGCCCGCGACGGGGTCGGACGCTGGCCGGTGTCGCCCTTGCTGCGGTAGACGACGTACGGACGCGTGAGGTACCCGATCGGGGCCGAGAACACGTGCACCAGACGGGTGAACGGCCAGATCAGCACCAGCAGGAACGCCGAGACCGCGTGCGCCTGGAACTGGAAGGGCGCGTTGGCGATCAGGTCAACGTTCGGCTGGAACGCGAAGACACTCCGGAACCACGGGGACACGCCGTCGCGGTAGTGGTACTCGTCGCTCAGCGCGGTGCTGATGGTGTTCCACATGCCGAAGAAGATCGTGATGCCGAGCACCAGGTACATGACCTTGTCGTTCACGGTGGTGGCGTTGAAGACCGTCTTCACCGTCCGACGCCGGAACACCAGGATGATGAAGCCGACCGTGATCATCAGACCGGCGGTCACGCCGCCGCCGACGGCGATCCAGTGGTAGGCCTCCGGACTCATCACCATGTCGGTCCACGCCTTCGGGATGATCAGACCCATCGCGTGACCCACGATCGCCAGCAGGATGCCGAAGTGGAACAGCGGCGAACCGATCCGCAGCATGCGCGACTCGTAGAGCTGCGAACTCCGGGTCGTCCAGCCGAACTTGTCGTACTTGTAGCGCCAGATGATGCCGACGACGAACACGCCCAACGCGATGTAGGGGAAGACGGCGAACAGGAAGAGGCTCATCGGGGGGCTCCTGTCAGGTCGAGGGAGAGATCGAGGTCGTCATCGGCGGGGTGCGGGTTGAGGCGCGGGTCCAGGGCGTAGCCGTCGAGGCCGACCTCCTCGTCGGGCGGCCCCTCGGCGAGCAGGCGGGACACGGCCTCGGCCTGGGAACCGCTCATCGGCGGGAGCGTGGCACGCAGGGCGGTCACCGCGTCCGCCCATGGGGAGGACTTGGCGTCCAACCCGAGCTGCAGCAATTCGATGCCCGAGCGGTGGTCGTTCAGCAGCTTCCACGCCACGTCGACCGAGCCGGTGGCCCCGAACTCCAACACCACGGAGAGGTGGTCGGGCAGTTCGTCGTCGCCGATCTCGAGGCCGGCGCGGCGGTAGGCCTGCTTGAACTGGACCAGCGCGATCCCGCGCTTCCGGGTGTCGCCATGGGCGTAGTAGGTCAGGTGCAGGGCGCACTTGCGCGTGGTGTCGAACGTGTCGACGTACCGCGACTGCAGGGCCCGGGCGTCCGCCTCGGCGAGGTGGTCGGTCAGCCGCACCAGCGGGACGCCCACGGCGTCCGGCAGGGCGGTGGCCGCCTCGCGGATCTGGGGCAGCAGCGCGGTCACGCGATCGTCGGGGTAGGACAGCAGCAGGGAGGTGAGCTGCCACGCCATCCGCAGGTCGGTCTCGGCGAGGGCCGGTGCCGGGTGCTTGCGGCGCGACGCCAGCGCCGGCTGAGCGCCGGCTCCGGGGTCGCGCCCGACCAGGCGGCCCAGCCATTCAACGGGGCTGGGCGCCATCACTCACGCTCCTGCACGGTGTTTCCCCTGAGCGGGGCCTCCGCCTTCGGGTCGGCAGGGATGTCGGGCCCGGCGCCGGGGATGCCGTGCCGGTTCTCGACCCGCTCCGGGCTCGCCTTGCCCGGCATGCCGCGGCCGTCCCAGTTCAGGTAGTCGACCGAACCGGGGACCTGGCTCAAGTCGTCGGCCTGCATGCGTTCCTTGGTCTCGCGCAGGGTCTGGATCGCGACCGGAACCGGCCCGCCCGAACCACCGCCGAAGGATCCCGGACCACCCTCGCCGACGGGGCAGTCCGTGGCGAGCTCCTCCAGCGCGTGCGCCTGCTCGGCGTGCGCGGTGGGGATCACGTAACGCTCCTCGTACTTCGCGATCGCCAGGAGGCGGAACATCTCCTTCACCTCGTCGCCGGTCATGCCGACGGCTTGGGCGATCTCCTCGCGCGGCTCCCGCTCGAGGTTGACGTCGCGCATGTAGGAACGCATGGCCGCGAGCTTGTCGAGCACCCGGCGGACCGGTTGGACGTCGCCGGCGGTGAACAGGTTGGCCAGGTACTCCAGCGGGATCCGCAGCGCGTCGATCGCTCCGAACAGGTTGCCGGCGTCCTCGGCGTCCACGCCGGTGTCGCGGACGGCGTCCACGATCGGGCTCAGCGGCGGGATGTACCAGACCATCGGCATCGTCCGGTACTCCGGGTGCAGGGGCAACGCGACCTGGTAATCCTGGATCAGGCGGCGCACCGGGGACTTCTTCGCCGCCTCGACCCAGTCCGAAGGGATGCCCTGGCGCTCCGCCTCGCGGGCGATGGCAGGGTCGTTGGGGTCGAGGAACACGCTGCGCTGTGCCTCGTACAACTCCTTCTCGTCCTTCACCGACGCAGCCGCGGTGACGGCGTCCGCGTCGTACAGCATGAGGCCGATGTAGCGCAGGCGGCCGACGCAGGTTTCCGAGCACACGGTCGGGATGCCGACCTCGACGCGTGGGTAGCAGAAGGTGCACTTCTCCGCCTTGCCGGTGGAGTGGTTGAAGTAGATCTTCTTGTACGGGCAGCCCGAGATGCACATGCGCCAGCCGCGGCAGCGGTTCTGGTCGACCAGGACGATGCCGTCCTCCTCGCGCTTGTAGATGGCGCCCGAGGGGCACGACGCCGCGCAGGTCGGGTTGAGGCAGTGCTCGCAGATGCGGGGCAGGTAGAACATGAAGGACTTGTCGAACTCGAAGGTGACCTTCTCCTCGATGCCCTTCAGCATGGGGTCGTCGTGCCCGGTCTTGTAGGTGCCGCCCAGGTCGTCGTCCCAGTTGGCGCCCCACTGGGGGTTCATCGGGCGGCCGTCGAGCATCGAGTGCGGGCGGGCGACCGGGAACGTCTCGGAGGCGGGCGCCTCGATCAGGTTCTTGTAGTCGTACGTCCAGGGCTCGTAGTAGTCCTCGATCTCCGGCAGCTTGGGGTTGCTGAAGATCGTGGCCAGCTTCCGCAGGCGACCGCCGCCCTTGAGCTTGAGGCGGCCGTTGCGGCCGAGTTCCCAGCCGCCCTTCCACTTCTCCTGGTCCTCGTAACGTCGGGGGTACCCCAGGCCGGGGCGCGTCTCGACGTTGTTGAACCAGACGTACTCCAGGCCGGTGCGGTTGGTCCACGCCTGCTTGCAGGTCACCGAGCAGGTGTGGCAACCGATGCACTTGTCGAGGTTCATCACCATCGCCATCTGGGCCATGATGCGCATGTTCTTCGTCTCCTTGGCTCGTGGTGGTGGTGTCAGTACTTCAAGGGGGCGGTGCGCTTGCGCAGCATCGTCACCTCGTCGCGGTTGTTCCCGGTCGGACCCAGGTAGTTGAACGCGAACGCCAACTGGGCGTAGCCGCCGATGATGTGGCTGGGCTTGATCAGGATGCGCGTCATCGAGTTGTGGATGCCGCCGCGGCGCCCGTTGGTCTCGGTGAGCGGCACGTCGATGAGGCGGTCCTGGGAGTGGTACATGAACACCGTGCCCTCGGGCATCCGGTGCGACACGATCGCGCGCGCGGCGACGACGCCGTTGCGGTTGACCAGCTCGATCCAGTCGTTGTCGTCGATGCCGACCTTTTCCGCGTCCTGCACGCTCATCCACACCTGCTGGCCACCCCGGGACAGGTTCTGCATGAACCAGTTGTCCTGGTACTGGCTGTGGATCGCCCACTTGAAGTGCGGCGTCAGGTAGCGGACGGACACGCCCAACTCGGTCTGCTCGCCCAGCGGCGTCTCGCCGAACAGGTGGGTCATGTTGAGCGGGCCCCGGTAGGTGGGCAGCTTCTCGCCCAGGGCGTCCATCCAGTCGTGGTCGAGGTAGAAGTGCTGACGACCGGTCAGGGTGTGCCAGGGCTTCAGGCGCTCGACGTTGATGGTGAACGGCGAGTAGCGGCGTCCGCCGGATTCGCTGCCCGACCACTCCGGCGAGGTGATGACCGGCGTGGGCTGACCCACGATGTCGCTGAACGTGATGATCTTCCCCTCGTGCTCGGCCGCGAGGTCGTGCATCAGCGTGCCGGTCCGCTTCTCCAGGGTCTTGAAGCCCTGGACCGCCAGGTGGCCGTTCGTGGTGCCGGCCAGCGCCATGATCGACTCGGCCACGTGGATGCCGTGGTCGAGCTTCGGGCGACCCGCGGCCACCCCGTCTCCGGTCCTGACGCCGTTCTTGCCCTTGAGGTAGGTGATCGCCGAGTTCACGTCGACGGTGACGGCCTTCGTGGTGGTGCCGAGGCGGTCCATCAGCGGGCCGATCGCGCCGTACTTCTCACCGATCTGGGTGTAGTCGCGCTCGACCAGCACCAGCTTGGGCATGGTCACGCCCGGGATGGGATCGACCTCGCCGGTCTTCCAGTCCGCGACGATGCCGTGGGGGGTCGCCATGGCGTCGGGCGAGTCGTGCATCAGCGGGACGGCCACCACGTCCGTGCGCGTGCCCAGGTGCGTCTGGGCCAGCTCGGAGAACTTGTTCGCGAGCAGGCGGAAGCTGTCCCAGTCGGTCTTGCTCTGCCACGGCGGGTTGATGGCCGGGGTGAAGGGATGCACGAAGGGGTGCATGTCGGTGGTGTTGATGTCGTGCTTCTCGTACCAGGTGGCGGCCGGCAGGATCACGTCCGACATCAGGGTCGAACTCGTCATGCGGAAGTCGAGCGTGAGGACGAGGTCGAGCTTGCCCTGGGGGGCCTCGTCGTGCCACCGGATGTGCTGGGGGCGCAGGTGCTCCGGGGTCTCCTCGGCGCTGACCGCGTGGTCGGTGCCCAGCAGGTGCTTGAGGAAGTACTCATCGCCCTTCGCCGAGTTGCCGAACAGGTTGGCGCGCCACAGCATCAGGACGCGGGGCCAGTTCTCCTCGGCGTCCGGGTCCTCGACGGCGAACTTCAGTTCGCCCGACTTCAGCGCGTTGGCCACGTAGGGGCCGACCTCCTGGCCGGACGCCTTGACCGCGTCGCCGATCTCGAGCGGGTTCCTGTCGAACGTGGGGTAGGACGGCATCCATCCCGAACGCGCCGACTGGGCGAACAGGTCGGCGGTGACCTTGCCCTTGAACATGCCGTTGCCAGCCGCGCCCGCACCCAGCTCGTCCGCGCTGAAGGTGTCGTAACGCCACTGGTCGGTGTTGATGTACCAGTAGCCCGTCTGGATCATCTGGCGCGGCGGCCGGCTCCAGTCCAGGCCGAAGGCCATCTGGGCCCAGCCGGTGATCGGGCGGGCCTTCTCCTGGCCGACATAGTGGGCCCAGCCGCCACCGTTACGGCCCTGGCAACCGGTGATGGTCGTCAGCATGAGCATGGTGCGGTAGATGAGGTCGGAGTGGTACCAGTGGTTGGTGCCGGCGCCCATGAGGATCATCGAGCGACCCTGGGTGTCCTCGGCGTTCTGCGCGAACTCGCGGGCGATGCGCTCGACCTGCGCAGCCGGCACGTTGGTGATCATCTCCTGCCACGCCGGCGTGTAGGCGCCCGACTCGTCGTCGTAGCCGGCCGGCCACTGGCCCGGCAGGCCCGGACGTCCGACGCCGTACTGCGCGAGCATCAGGTCGAAGACCGTGGTGACGAGCCTGTCGCCGACCCGACGCACCGGGACGCCGCGGCGCACGGTCTGGGCGCTGCCGTCCGGGGAGTCGAAGATCGGCAGCTCGATTTCGACGGCCTCGTCCCCGAGCAGGGTGAGCTCGGGGCGGAGGTCGCCGAGATCGAGGTTCCACTTGCCCAGGCCCTCGTCGCCGAAGCGGTGGCCCAGGGTGCCGTTGGGGATCGCCGGCGCGTTGGTCGCCGCGTCCCACAGCGCCGGCTTGAACATCGCGTTCTCGCTGCCGGACTGGTCGTTCTCGAAGTCGCCGGCGACCAGGTTCTTGCCGGGGCGGAAGATGACGGCCCCGTCGGCCCCGGTCGCCACCGGGTCCAGCGTGACGAGGAACGGCAGGTCGGTGTAGGCGCGGGTGTAGTTCTCGAAGTAGGGGACCTGGCGGTCGACGAAGAACTCCTTGAGCACGACGTGGCCCATGGCCATGCCGAGCGCGGCGTCCGTGCCGGGGGCGACGGGTAGCCACTCGTCGGCGAACTTCACGTTCTCGGCGTAGTCCGGGCTCATCACGACGACCTTCTGGCCGCGGTAGCGGGCCTCGGTCATCCAGTGGGCGTCCGGCGTGCGGGTCAGCGGGACGTTCGAGCCCCACATGATGAGGTAGCCCGCGTCCCACCAGTCGCCCGACTCGGGCACGTCGGTCTGGTCACCGAACACCTGCGGCGAGGCGACCGGTAGGTCGGCGTACCAGTCGTAGAAGCTCAGCATCGAGCCGCCGATGAGGCTGGTGTACCGCGCTCCCGAGGCGTGCGAGACCATCGACATGGCCGGGATGGGGGAGAAGCCCGCGATGCGGTCCGGGCCCCAGCGCTTGATGGTGTAGACCTGCGCGGCGGCGATCATCTCGACCGCCTCGTCCCAGCTGGCGCGGACCAGGCCGCCCTTGCCCCGGGCGCTCTTGTAGCGCTTGGCCTTGACCGGGTCCTGCACGATGGACGCCCACGCCACGACCGGGTCGCCGTGCTCGCGCTTGGCCTCGCGGTACATCTCCAGCAGGACGCCGCGCAGGTACGGGTAGCGCACGCGGGTGGGGGAGTAGGTGTACCAGGAGAACGCCGCGCCACGGGGGCAGCCGCGGGGCTCGTACTCGGGCTTGTCGGGACCCGCCGACGGGTAGTCGGTCTGCTGGGCCTCCCACGTGATGATGCCGTCCTTGACGTACACCTTCCAGGAGCAGGAACCGGTGCAGTTCACTCCATGGGTGGAACGCACGACCTTGTCGTAGGCCCAGCGGTCGCGGTAGAACCAGTCGCCGCGGCCACCCTCCTTGAAGATCGCGCGGTTGTCGGGCGTGATGGTGGACTTCCTGAAGAACTTGCCGGCGCCGATGAGGGCATCGGCGAGCGGGCCGTCGAGGCCGACGGGCTGGGTCGGCCGGGGCTGCGTGGCGGTCATCGGAGGGGCCTTTCGCTCGGGACGGTTCTGACGGGGAACGGGGGGTAGGGCGTCAGGCGGGCGACGCAGAGATCGGGCTGGACGAAGGGCTCCAGTTCAACGGTCACGCCTTCCTCCCCGAGGGCGTCCAGGGCCCCCTCGAGGACGCCGCGGTGGACGCCGCACGCCACGGCCGGGTTGGCGGCGGCAGTTCCCGCAACGGGCAGCGGTTCAGGCACACGCGGCTCGTGCGGCCGCCGGCCTCGGTGGTGACGGACGGATCGAACCCCCAGCTGTCCAGCAGGTCGATGAGCGCGCCCAGCTTGCCCAACCATTGCCCCGGCGTGCGGGCGGGGGCGGCACGGACGTCTGGGTCGAGCGCCGTGCTGATGGTTCTCTGAGACCAGCGTCGCCCCGCGGAGACCGCATCGGGGTTGACCGACGCCATCGCCTCGGTGAGGACCTCGGCCAGCAGCCGGTAGGCGGACGGGTCGCCGACCTCGGCGAGGTTGCCCGGGGCGGCGGTGAAGTGGTGGCGTGGGCGTCCGACGCCGGTCCGCTCGGCATGCCTGTGGACCAGCCCCGCCAGCTCGAGGCGTTCGAGGTGGTGGCGGACGGTGGTGACGTGCAGGCCGACACGCTCGCCCAGTTCGGCCGCGGTGAGGCCCTTGCTGCGGTTGGGGGTGTCGGCGGTGGCCAGCACGGGCAGGTTCGCGAGGGTGTCGAGGATGGCGCGGCGTACGGGGGAACCCAACACGTCCAAAGGCTGGACTGGCTCCTCGGTCATCGTCGTCCTCAGGTTGGTCGGGCTGCTGGCGCCACCCATTTAAAGGATGGTGATGGAGAGTCTAGCCAGATGGCCGGGGCTGCGCGCAACGTTCGGCTGGTTCGCGATTCAACCACCTTGTGGCTGGGGTGTTCACCCTTCCTACGGCATGTAGTTGACGTTGTCGGATGCCTTGTGGTTTGATCGCCCTCGTCCTGCTTTAAAGGACCTGAGTCCACTATTCGAGGAGCCCCATGACTGAGGGTGCACCACGTCACGAGGCGCCCGGGTCGGGGCGCGTCCTGACCATGTCCACACTGGCGTTCACGATGATGTTCGCCGTCTGGTTGATGTTCGGCATCTTGGGCAAACCCATTCAGGCCGAGTTCGGCCTCACGGACGTGGAGCTGAGCTGGATCAGCGCCGTGGCGGTGCTGAACGGCTCGATGTGGCGCCTGCCGGCCGGCATGCTGGCCGACCGGATCGGCGGCAAGAAGGTCATGATGTTCCTGCTGCTGACCGGTGCCGTCGCCTCCTTCGCGGTCTCGTTCGCCGACAGCTACGCGATGCTGCTGTTGCTCGCGTTCCTCGTCGGTTTCGTCGGCAACAGCTTCAGTGTCGGTGTGTCCTGGAACAACGCGTGGTTCACCGATCGCAGCAAGGGCTTCGCGCTGGGCCTGTTCGGGGCGGGCAACGTGGGCGCCTCCGTCACCAAGTTCATCGGACCGGCGATCATCGCGGGCACCGCGGGTGCGACGTACGGATTGGGTGTCGTCGGCGGCTGGCGGCTGATCCCGGTCATCTATGCCGTCCTGCTCGTCGCCATCGCGGTGGTCATGTTCTTCGTCACCCCGCACCGCGACCGCATGCCCGGGGCGTCCCGGACCGTGCGGCAGATGCTGCGGCCCCTCACGGACATCCGCGTGTGGCGCTTCTCCTTGTACTACGTGGTCGTGTTCGGCGCCTACGTCGCCCTCTCGGCCTACCTGCCCGCCTATTACGTCGACAACTTCGGTGTGGACCTGGCCACCGCGGGCCTGCTGACGGCGACCTTCATCTTCCCCGCCTCCCTGTTGCGCCCGCTGGGCGGCTGGTTCAGCGACCGCTGGGGCGCTCGCCGGGCCATGTACGGCACCTTCTTCGTGATGCTGGCCGCCTCCGGCGTGCTGATGATGCCCAACGGGCACATCGTGCTCTACCAGCCCGACGGTGGTCGCAACGAGGTCATGCACTACTCGATCAGCCTGTGGCTGTTCGTGGCGCTGGTCTTCGTCATCGGCTGCGCGATGGGCATCGGCAAGGCGGCCGTCTACAAGCACATCCCGACCTACTTCCCGGACAACGTCGGCTCGGTCGGTGGTCTGGTCGGGATGCTCGGCGGTCTGGGCGGTTTCTTCCTGCCCCCCATGTTCGCCTACACCAAGGCGTTCACCGGCATGGCGAATTCCACCTTCGCCATCCTGTTCGCGGTCACCGGGATCTCGCTGCTGTGGATGCACGTCACGATTCACCGCATGCTGAACACGCAGTCCCCGCATCTCGGCGATGATGTCGACGTACCCCCCACCATGGCGGACGTCCCGGCGTTCCGCGCCCGAGAGGAGATCAACGCATGAGCGGTGCAGAGGAGAAGGTTCGCTCGGGCAGTGAGTGGCTGACCAGTTGGGATCCGGAGAACGAGGCCACCTGGGACAAGTCCCTGGCCTGGCGCACCCTCTGGATCACCACGTTCAGCCTCACCATGTGCTTCATCGCCTGGTTCCTCCCCAGCGCGATCATCCCCAAGCTCAACGCCATCGGCTACGACTTCACCCGTGAGCAGCTCTACTGGCTCGCGGCCACCCCGGGCCTGTCGGCCGGCCTCCTGCGACTGGTGTGGATGGTCCTCCCGCCGATCATGGGCACGCGCAAGATGGTGGCCCTCACCACCCTGCTGCTGATCTTCCCGGTGCTGGGCTGGGGTGTGCGGACGATGCTGCCGGGAACCGCGCCCTACTGGGAACTGCTCGTGCTGGCGTTCCTGGCCGGCATCGGCGGCGGTGCGTTCTCGGGCTTCATGCCGTCCACGTCGTACTTCTTCCCCAAGCGGCTCTCGGGCACCGCGCTCGGCCTCCAGGCCGGCATCGGCAACTTCGGCGTCTCCCTGGTCCAGCTGCTGACCCCGTGGATCATCGGCTTCGGCATGTTGTGGTGGATGGGCATCAGCCAGGAGATGAAGATCCCCGGGAAGCCCAGCGCGACCGTCTGGTACCAAGCCGCGTCCTACGTCTGGCTGCCGTTCATCCTCATCGGTGCCTTCCTGGCCTGGAAGTACCTGAAGTCGGTGCCGATCAAGGCCAACATCAAGCAGCAGTTCGACATCTTCTCCAACCAGGACACCTGGTGGATGACGATCCTCTACATCATGACGTTCGGCACCTTCTCGGGCCTCTCGGCGCAGTTCGGCCTGCTCATGAACAACCTGTACGGTTCGGGCAACGCGGCGATCGTCGAGGGTGTCGGGGCCACGGCGCGCCTCCTCGTCGAGGGCTATGCCGTGCCCGACCCCGCCAAGTACGTGTTCCTCGGGCCGCTGGTGGGTGCGGGGGCCCGCATCCTGTTCAGCCCGCTGACCGACCGCATGGGTGGTGCCATCTGGACGCTGGTCTCCGGCATCGGGTTGGTCGGCTCGATCTGGTGGACCATCGGGGGGCTGACCCCCGACACCACGTCGGCGGCGACCCTGAGCGCCGGCTTCAACCGGTTCCTGTGGGGGATGCTGCTGATCTTCCTGTTCGCGGGCATCGGCAACGCCAGCACGTTCAAGCAGATGCCGATGATCTTCGAGCGTCGCCAGGCCGGCGGCGTCATCGGGTGGACGGCTGCGATCGCGGCCTTCGGTCCGTTCCTGTTCGGCATCGGCCTGACCACCCTCGGAGTCGTGCCGTTCTACTGGATCGGGGTCGTCTGGGCCGTCCTGTGCGTGGCCCTCACCTGGTGGCGCTACGCCCGACCGGGTGCGCCGCGACCCAGCTGATCGGTGTCGCTGACCCCGTCCCTCAGGGGGGCGGGGAGAGGCGCCAGGAGCGCCCCGTCCGCTGCGGACGGGGCGCTCCTGCGTTCCTAGTGAGGCCCTTGTTGGCATGGGTTGGCACCAACGGTTGGCGGACAGCTTGATTATTAGTCTGCCAGACCATAATATGGAGGTGTCCTCGAGGGAGGACAGGAACCAGAAGGAAGGGAGGGAAAAAATGAAGCTCAACGACATCGTCGAGATGTGGAACGAGATTTCCGAGGACATGGTCCAGGCCCACCAGCTCTGACCGTCCGCACGGACGACCGCGCGAGGACCCTCGCGCCCACCACCCAACACCCGAGCAACAAATCGAAGGAGGACCGCCATGAAGCTCAACGACATTGTCCAGATGTGGAACGAGATTTCCGAGGACATGGTCCAGGCGCAGCAGCTCTGAGCTGATCGCCTGAATCCCTTCAGGCCCCCACGTGGGGCGTCGTCAACCCAAGCCTGGCACCACAATGCGGTGGTGTCGGGCTTGAACCATGTCTGGGCCCGCACCCACTAGGCTTGAGCGGCCATGGCACACCTGCTCGGGGCTGAAGGCCTCCACCTCGAATTCCCCACCAAGGTCGTCTTCGACTCCGTCACGCTCGGAGTCAACGAGGGCGACCGCATCGGCATCGTCGGACGCAACGGCGACGGCAAGTCGAGCCTGCTGTCCATGCTGGCCGGACGCCTCGAGCCGATGGCCGGCAAGGTCACGGCGCGGCGCGGCCTGCGCGTCGGCGTCCTGGACCAGGCCGACACCCTCGATCCGACCCTGACCGTGGCGCGGGCGGTCGTCGCCGACGCTCCCGAGCACGAGTGGGCGGGGGACCCGCGCGTCCGGGACGTCATCGGGGGCCTGCTGGCCGACGTTCCCTGGGACGGGGTCGTGGGTGACCTGTCCGGCGGTCAGCGCCGCCGCGTCTCCCTCGCGGCGCTGCTGGTCGGTGACTGGGACGTGCTGGCCCTGGACGAACCCACCAACCACCTCGACGTCGAGGGCATCACCTGGCTGGCCGGGCACATCAGGCAGCGTTGGGCGTCCAACGCCGGTGGACTGCTGGTGGTGACCCACGACCGCTGGTTCCTGGACGAGGTCTGCACCGCGACGTGGGAGGTGCACGACCGCATGGTCGAGCCCTTCGAGGGCGGCTACGCCGCCTACATCCTCCAGCGCGTCGAGCGTGACCGCCAGGCCGCCGCCATCGAGCAGCGTCGGCAGAACCTCGCCCGCAAGGAGCTCGCCTGGCTGCGCCGAGGGGCGCCGGCGCGCACCTCCAAGCCGAAGTTCCGCATCGACGCCGCGAACGCGCTCATCGCCGACGTCCCGCCGCTGCGTGACCAGGTGGCGCTGCAGTCGCTGGCGGTCGCCCGGCTGGGCAAGGATGTCGTCGACCTGCACGACGCCGGGGTCTCCTACGGCGACAAGGAGGTGCTGCGCGGCGTCGAGTGGCGGCTGGCGCCGGGGGAGCGGACCGGCATCCTCGGCGTGAACGGCGCCGGCAAGTCGACGCTGCTGAAGCTGATCGACGGCTCATTGGCTCCGACGTCCGGACGCGTGAAGCGGGGCAAGACCGTGCAGGTCGCCACCCTCAGCCAGCAGTTGGGTGGGCTGGAGGAGCACCTGGACGAGCCGGTCCGCATCCTGATCGGACGCCTGCGTACCAGCTACACCCTCGGGTCGGGTTCCAAGGCGCAGGAGATGACGCCCAGCCAGTTGCTCGAGCGGCTCGGGTTCTCCAGCGCCCAACTGAGCACGCCGATCAAGGACCTGTCCGGCGGCCAACAGCGACGCCTGCAGTTGCTGCTCATCCTGCTGGCCCAGCCGAACGTGCTGATCCTCGACGAGCCCACCAACGACCTCGACACCGACATGCTCGCCGCCGTCGAGGACCTCCTCGACTCGTGGCCCGGCACCCTGATCGTGGT
This sequence comes from Propioniciclava sp. LT294, assembly GCF_059516005.1. Lineage (NCBI taxonomy): Bacteria > Bacillati > Actinomycetota > Actinomycetes > Propionibacteriales > Propionibacteriaceae > Propioniciclava > Propioniciclava sp. LT294. The sequence continues at coordinate 338,024 of NZ_JCAKNG010000001.1, read as the reverse complement.
CTCCCACGACCGGTACTTCCTCGAGCGGGTGACCGATCAGCAGTACGCGGTGATGGGGGGACGGCTGCGTCACCTGCCCGGCGGCGTGGAGGAGTACCTGCGCCTGCGGGCGGCCGGGGTTCAGTCGTCGGCGCCCAGGCCCGGTCCGGCGCGGGCCGCGGCACCCGGGCTGACGGGGGCGGAACTGCGCGCTGCCCGGAAGGAGGTCGAGGCACTGGAGCGCCGCATCGCCAAGCTGACCGCCCGAGCCGACGCCGACAAGATGGCCCTGGCCGAGTTCGACCACAGTGACTACGAGGGTCTGGCCGCGCGGATGGAAGCCATCCACGCGCTGGAGGCCGAGGTCGAGGAGCTCGAACTGCGCTGGCTGGAGCTGTCGGAGGAACTGGAGGGCCCCTGAGGGCTCCGACACCCTCCGGCGGAGGGTGTCGGAGCGGTCAACGACCCCGCATCGCGCGGTTGATGCCCTTCGGCGCGGGCATCGGGCCCTTGGGGACCGGGGCCTTGGGGCGCACGGCGTCCAGAGCACGAAGGCGCTGGCGCACCTCGGCGACCTGGTGGGGCTGCAGCACCGTCGGCATCTTCAGGATGCGCTTCTCGAGGTCGCCGAGCTTGACCTGCCCCTCGCCGTTGCCCAGGTACATCGCGGTGACGGGGGTGCCGTAGGCGATCGACTCGTGCTTGCGGGCCTCGCCGTTCAGCAGCGGCTTGACGCGACCGACGGTGCCCTCGCCGATGAGCACGACGCCGCAGGGGCCGACGACGCGGTGCACCAGGTCGAGCTGCCGGGTGGCCGTGATGCCCATGTCGTAGGTGTACTTCTTCTTGTTGAGCAGTTGGAGGGCCACCTCCGCGGAACCCGGCTGGCCCTCGTAACGCTTCACCATGGCGCCCTTGACACGCCGCGTGAGCACCAGCATCGCGCCCAGCAGGCCGGAGACCAGCGCCAGCGGCAGCCAGGCCCACCACGCGAGGTTGGCCAGCAGGCCGATGACCGCGATGACGACGGCGACACCGACCGCGACGCCGAGCATCCACCACGTGACGGCGGGATCGATCTCGGCCGTCCGCTTGTAGGCCTCGCGGAACTGGCGGATCTGGCCCCAGTCCCGGGGGTCGTCGCTGTTCTTCTTGCGCAGCTTCTCCGCCTTGATGGCGGCCTTCTGCTTCGCGGCGAGTTCTTTCGCCTTCTCGCTAGCCATGATTCACTCCACGGGTTGGTTCTGCGGTGCCTTCTTGCGGGCCTCGATGGCCTGCCGGTACAGGCGCCCCGCACGGTAGGACGAGCGGACGAGCGGCCCGGAAAGCACTCCTGCATATCCTAGGGCCTTCGCCTCGTCCTCCAGCGCCTGGAACTCATCCGGCGTCACCCAGCGGTCGATCGGGTGGTGCAGCGCCGAGGGACGCAGGTACTGGGTGATCGTGAGCAGTTCGGTGCCGGCGTCACGCAGGTCGACCAGCGCCTGGCTGATCTCCTCGCGCGTCTCGCCCATGCCCAGGATGAGGTTCGACTTGGTGACCAGGCCGGCCTCGCGGGCCTGGGTGAGTACGTTCAGGGATCGCGCGTAGTCGAAGGCGGGACGGATGCGCTTGAAGATCCGCGGGACCGTCTCGACGTTGTGGGCGAACACCTCCGGCGCGGCCTCGAAGACCGTCTCCAACGCCCTGCGCTCGCCCTTGAAGTCGTCCACGAGCAACTCGACGCCACAGCCGGGGTTCAGCTCGCGGATCTGGCGGCAGGTCTCGGCGTACAGCCACGACGCCCCGTCGGGGAGGTCGTCGCGGGCGACGCCGGTCACCGTGGCGTACCTCAGACCCATCTCACGGACGGACTCCGCGACGCGGCGGGGTTCGTCCTTGTCATAGCCGGTCGGACGCCCCGTGGCGATCTGGCAGAAGTCGCAGCGACGGGTGCACTGGTCACCGCCGATGAGGAAGGTGGCCTCACGGTCCTCCCAGCACTCGAAGATGTTGGGACAGCCGGCCTCCTGGCACACCGTGTGCAGTCCGCCGTCCTTCACGCGGTTCTGCATGTCCTTGTACTCGGGACCCATCACCGCCTTGGTCTTGATCCAGGACGGCTTGCGTTCGATCGGGGTCTCCGCGTTCCTTGCTTCGATGCGAAGAAGGCGGCGAGGCTGCGTGTCGGTCACCGGATCATTCTACGGGCGGTTCCCGAGGGCACCCAACACCGGTTTCAGCACGAGCCACCACTGCTCCAGCGGGCGTCGGGTCTGCCAGTCGACGAGATCGTCGAGCTCCTTGACACCGCGCATGCCCTCCGGGGTGGCGAACACGTGCTTCGCCTCGCCCGACGCCAGCTGCTCGCTCATCCAGTCGGTCACCTGAGCGGCGAGCCGGACGCCGTTGATCCGGTCGAAGGGGGAGGGGGAGCCGCCCTGCTGGACGTGGCCGAGCACCACGCCGCGGACGCTGAACGCGCCGCGGCCCTCGGCCTCGAACATGCGGGTGAGCAGGTCCGTGGTGTAGAACGCGGACGCCTCCTCGTTGCGCAGGGCCAGCCAGAAGGACTGGCCCCCGGCGAAGGAGGCCACCATCTGGTCGATGTCCGCCTTCAGGTCGGCGATCGAGATGCCGTCCTCGTTCAGGTAGACGCGCTCGGCCCCGGTGGCCACGCCGGCCGCGAGGGTGAGGAACCCGCAGCGGCGTCCCATCGTCTCGACGACGAAGGCGCGCTTGGCGGCGCTGGCCGACAGCTTGATCCGATCGATCGCCTCGACGGCGACGTTGAGGGCGGTGTCGGCGCCGATGGCCATCTGCAGGCCCGGCAGGTTGTTGTCCAGGGAGGCGGGCAGCACCACCATCGGGATCGCCAGGGCGGGGAAACGGCGGCGCTCGACGTCGAGGAGGGCGAGCGCCCGGTAGGCCTGGAACCCGCCGACGATGATGAGACCGTCGAGCGCGAGGGTCTCGATCGAGCGGGCCAGGCGGTACAGGTCCTCCTCCCCGGGGATCCAACGGCTCGTACCGAGGTGGGCGCCGCCGGTGGCCGCCCAGCCCTCGACGTCGCCCCACCCGAGCTCGTGCACGTCGGCGTCGAGCAGACCGGGGAAGCCGCCTTGGATGCCCAGCATGCTGTGGCCCCGGTCGATGCCGAGCCGGACCAGCGCCCGGGCGGCCGGGTTCATGCCGGGCGCGAGCCCGCCGGCGTGCATGACGCCGACCCGCGGCGCCCTGCCGTCGGCCTCGATGTGGGGCCGGGCCTCCGACAGTCGGCGGAACGCCGTCGACATCTGGACGAAGGACCGGCCCCGCGCGGTCATCGCCTCATCGAACCGGCCCTGCTCGATGAGCGTGGCCACGTTGCGGGTCGCGGCGACGGCGTCCACCAGCGGGACGGTCTGCGGTCGGTTCGCGCGCACGCCGATGACCTGCGACTCGCGGCCCTCGCTCAACACTTCTCCGACGGCCGCGTGGCCCAGCATGGACGCCATCCAGCGGTCGTAGGCGCTGGGTGTCCCGCCGCGCTGGACGTGGCCGAGGATCGTGACCCGGGCGTCCTCACCCATCTCGTCGGCCAGGACGCGGCGTACTTCTTCGGCGGTGATCGGGTTGCCCCGTGCGTCGGCGGCGCCCTCGGCGACGACCACGATCGACGTGCGCCGACCAGCGCCGCGTGAACGGCGCAGCACCGTCGCCATGTGGGTGTGCCAGTCCGCGACGGGCGGCTGCTCCGGGATCAGGACGTAGTCGGCGCCGCCGGCGATCGCGCTCATCAGGGCGAGGTAGCCGCAGTGGCGGCCCATGACCTCCACGACGAAGCTGCGCTGATGGGACGCCGCCGTGCTGGCGATGGCGTCGATGGCCTCGGTGATGCGGTGCAGGGCCGAATCGGTGCCGATCGTCATGTCGGTGCCGACCATGTCGTTGTCGATGGATCCGACGAGCCCCGCGATCACGAGACGGCCGTGCGCGGCGGCCTGGTCGGCCGTGATGCCGCCCTCCTCCAGCAGCGCCGCCACATGGTCCGGCCACTCGGCACGGAGGCTGTCGGTGCCGGTCAGTGACCCGTCTCCGCCGATCACGACGAGCCGGTCGATGCCACGCTCGATGAGGTGGCGCACGGCCGCCCGGCGGCCCTCGATCGTGCGGAAGGCCGCGCAGCGGGCGGTGCCGATCACCGTCCCGCCCTGCGCGATGATGCCGCTCACGTCACCCCACCGGAGCGGCTTGATGCTCTCGCCCCCGTCGACGGCACCCTGCCAGCCCTCCATGATGCCGAAAACCTCGGCACCGGCTGCCACGCCGGCCCGGACGACGGCCCGGACTGCGGCGTTCATGCCTTGGGCGTCCCCGCCCGACGTCAGGACCCCGATGCGTACTGCCATGCCCCCACCCTAGGGGCGTCACGCCTGCCGTGGGTCCCGTCAGCTGCGGCCGAAGGCGCCGGTGAGCAGGGCGAAGGAGAGCTCGCGGGCCAGGAGTGGTTCCAGCGCCTGCGCGACCTCGACCAGACGGGGGGCCGAGCCGATCTCGTCCGCGATGCTGGTCACGCCCGCGTCGTCGATGCCACAGGGCACGATGTTCCCGAACGGACCCGAGGACTCGGCCCCGACGTTGAGCGCGAACCCGTGCATCGTGGTCATCCGGGCCACCCGGATACCGATGGCGCAGATCTTGCGCTCGGGGCGCCCACCGCCGGCGGGGAGCCAGACACCGGTGCGGCCCTCCACCCGCTGGCCGGCGATGCCCCAGAGCAGGAGCGCGTCGATGACCGCCTGCTCGAGGCGGCGTACGTACTCCAAGGGGCCGATCGAACGGGACAGCGTGACGATGGGGTAGCCGACGAGCTGCCCCGGTCCGTGGTAGGTGATCTTGCCCCCGCGGTCGACGTCGACCACCGGCGTCCCGTCGAACGGGCGCTCGTGGGGTTCCGTCCGGCGTCCGGCGGTGTAGACCGGTGGGTGTTGCACGTACAGCACCTGGGGGCCGACCTCGCCGGTCACCACGCGGGCATGCACGGCCCGCTGCAGGTCCCACGTCTCGCGATAGTCGCTCAGGGCCAGCCCTGTGCCGTCGAAGCCGAGGTAGTCGAAGGTGAAACCGTCACGGAAGGAGGAATGCTGCACCCGCAGCACTGTACGCGCACCCGGCGGACGCCGACGGGCCCGCCCCCCTGGTGGGAGCGGGCCCGTCGGTGAGGGTGGAGTGTCCGTCAGACCCCGAACTCGGCGCCGAAGTCGCCCTCTTCGAGGCGGGCCTTGACGAAGGACAGGAAGCGGGCCGCGTCCGCGCCGTCGACGAGGCGGTGGTCGTAGGAGACCGAGAGGTACATCATGTCGCGGATCGCGATGACCTCACCGAGCTCGGCGTCCTTCACCACCACCGGGCGCTTCACGAGCGCGCCGGTGCCGAGGATCGCGACCTCGGGCTGGTTCACGATCGGCGTGTCGAACAGGGTTCCGGCGGAGCCGTAGTTCGTGATCGTGAACGTGCCGCCCGACAGCTCGTCCGGCGTCACCTTGTTGGTGCGCGTGCGCCCGGCGATGTCGGCGATCTTCTTGGCCAGGCCGGTGACGTTCAGGTCACCCGCGTCCTTGATGACCGGGACGAGCAGGCCACGCTCGGTGTCCACCGCGATGCCGACGTGCTCGGCGTCCGCGTAGGTGATCGTGCCACCCTCGACGTCGATCTGCGCGTTGAGCTTCGGGAACTGCTTGAGGCCTTCGATCGCCGCCTTGGTGATGAACGGCAGGTACGACAGGGAGGCGCCCTCGCGGGCCTTGAAGGCGTCCTTGGCCTTGGCGCGGATCCTGCTGATGTTGGTCAGGTCGACCTCCACCGTGGCGGTGAGCTGCGCCGAGACCTGCAGTGACTCGACCATGCGGGCGGCGATGATCTTGCGCAGGCGCGACATCTTCTCGGTCGTGCCGCGCTGGGTGGCGGCGGGCTCGGCCTTCGGTGCGGACGCCGCGGGCGCGGCGGCCGGCGCAGGAGCAGCGGCCGGCGCAGGAGCAGCGGCCGGCGCAGGAGCAGCGGCGGCCGGGGCCGGGGCGGCGACCTCCTTCGGGGCCTTGGCGGCGTCAGCGGCGGCCAGGACGTCCTGCTTGCGGATGCGGCCACCCACGCCCGACCCCTTGACGGTGTTCAGGTCGATGCCGTGCTGACCCGCGAGCTTGCGGACGAGCGGGGTCACGTAGCCGGTGTCCGGGGCATCCGCGCGCGGGCGCTGCCGGGGCTGCGGGAGCCTCCTCGACAGGGGCGGCCGGGGCGGGGGCGGGGGCGGCCTGAGCCTCCGGCTCCGCGGCGGGAGCGGGGGCGGCGGGGGCCGGGGCGGCGTTGGGATCACCGATGATGGCCAGGACGGAGCCGACCGCCGCGACGTCATCCTCTTCGAACCGGATCTCCAGCAGCGTGCCCGCGACGGGGGAGGGAATCTCGGTGTCGACCTTGTCGGTGGAGATCTCGACGAGGGCCTCGTCGGCCTCCACGGTGTCGCCGACCGCCTTGAGCCAGCGGGAGATGGTGCCCTCGGTGACGGACTCGCCCAGTGCGGGCAGGGTCACCTCGGTGCCCTGGGCGGGGCCGGACGCCGCGGGCGCTGCCGGGGCTGCGGGAGCCTCCTCGACAGGGGCAGGAGCCTCCTCGGCCGGAGCGGCGGCCTCCGCGGCGGGCGCTGCCGGGGCGTCGTTGCCACCCGTGGCCTCACCGGGCTCACCGATCACGGCGAGGACGGCGCCGACCTCGGCGACGTCATCCTCTTCGAACCGGATCTCCAACACGGTGCCCGCGACGGGGGAGGGAATCTCGGTGTCGACCTTGTCGGTGGAGATCTCGACGAGGGCCTCGTCGGCCTCCACCGTGTCGCCAACCGCCTTGAGCCAGCGGGAGATCGTGCCTTCCGTGACGCTTTCACCCAGTGCGGGAAGGGGGACATTCGTCGGCATGCTCACAGGCTCCTTCTTCGATGACTGGCCGTAACGGGTTCCAGACTAGCCCTCTGCGCGGGCAATCCACATCCTGGGTGTGCGCCGGTGGACCTCACCTGTCCGTGCGCTGCGCCAACGTACGAGCCAGGGAGACCAGCGTCCGGACACCGGCACCCGTGCCGCCCTTGGGCACGTAGTCGTAGGGGGCATTCCCGTTCCACGCCGGGCCGGCGATGTCGAGGTGCGCCCAGCGGACGCCGTCCGCCACGAAGGACTGCAGGAATGCGGCCGCGGTCAGGGCACCGCCGTAGCGGGTCTTGCCCGACGAGGCCAGGTCGGCGACCTCCGAGGTGAGGTTCTCCCGGACCTCGTCCGGGATCGGCAGCTGCCAGAAGGCCTCACCGGACGCCTCGGCGGCGTCCATGAGGTCATCGGCCGTCTCGTCGTCGGACGCCATGAGTCCCGCCACGCGCTCGCCCAGGGCCACCACGCAGGCTCCGGTCAGGGTGGCGATGTCGACGATCAGGTCCGGCTCGTCCTCGCCGGCGCGGACGATGGCGTCCGCCATGACGAGCCGACCCTCGGCGTCCGAGTTGGCGTTCTCGACGGTCTTGCCCCCGTACATGCTGAGGACGTCGCTGGGGCGGTAGGCCGCCCCCGAGGGCATGTTCTCGGCCATCGCGGCGTACGCGGTGACCTTGACCTTGAGCTTCAGGTCGGCGATCGCGCGCACGGCGGCGACCACCGCGGCGGCGCCGGCCATGTCGCACTTCATGGTGATCATGCCCTCGGCCGGCTTCAGGTTGAGGCCGCCGGTGTCGAACGTGATGCCCTTGCCCACCAGGGCCAGGTGGGTGGTCGCGCCGCGCGGGGCGTACGCGATGCGCACCAGGCGCGGGGGGCGCTGCGAGCCGCCGCCGACACCGAGGATGCCGCCGTAACCGCCGCGCTGCAGCGCCTTCTCGTCGAGCACCTCGACGTCGAGGCGGGCGTCCCTGGCCAGGGCGCGGGCGGTCTCGGCGAAGGTCTCGGGGTAGAGGGCGTTCGGGGGCGTGTTGACCCAGTCGCGCGTCCGGTTCACGGCGGTCGCGACGATGGCGGCCTCTGCGACGTGGGTACCGGCGTCCTTGGCGGCGGAGAGGATCGTCACCGACCCGATCGGCCGCTTCTGGCCGTCCAGGGTGTCCTTGGCGTAGCCGTACGCGCCGAGCAGGGCGCCCTCGGCGGCGCCGCGCAGCACCTCGGGCTCGACCGCCTCAAGGCTGACCGCGACCGAGAGCGTCCGGTCGCCGGCGACCTTGGCCGCCGCGCGCAGGGCGTTGCCGGCGGCGCGCCGCACCTGCTCGGGCGTCACGTCGACACCGCCCAGCCCCGTGACGACGATGCCGGGTCCACCGGGCAGGACGACGGTCGTTCCGACCTTGGCCGCGCCCCCCAGGGACTGTGCGGACGCGAGCAGCGAGGTGCCGTGACGCTTGGCCCATGCCTTCTCGAGATCCTCGGGGACTCCCACGAGCACCGGTCCGTCCGAGGCGTCCGCCAGGCCGACCACGAGGAGATCGGTGTCCTTGGGCAGGCTGGCTGCGGCGGCGAGTGAGGGGAGCGCGGCGGTGGGCACGATTTCGTCTCCATTCATGGGCGCGAGGAACTTCGGGCGGCTCGGGTAGGCATCTCACCCTACCCACTGCGATAGGTTCTCGGGCATGCCCGAACTGTTGACTTCTCCACTGCACGAACGTCACGTGGAACTCGGCGCCAAGTTCGCCGAGTTCGGTGGCTGGTCCATGCCGCTGCAGTACTCCTCCATCGTTGCCGAGCACAAGGCGGTGCGTGACGCCGTCGGGGTGTTCGACGTGAGCCACCTCGGCAAGGCCCAGGTGTCCGGCCCGGGAGCGAAGGACTTCGTGAACCGGTGCTTCACGAACGACCTGGGCAGGATCGGCCCCGGCCAGGCCCAGTACACGATGTGCTGCAACGATGCCGGTGGGGTCGTCGACGACCTCATCCAGTACCTGCGCTCGGACGACGACGTCTTCCTCATCCCCAACGCGGCCAACAACACGGAGGTGGTGGCGCTCCTGCAGGCTGCGGCCCCGGAGGGCATCACCGTCACCAACCAGCACGGGGACTACGCGGTGCTCGCCGTCCAGGGTCCGCTGTCGGACGAGGTCCTCACCAAGCTGGGCGTGGACGCCGAGTTCGACTACATGCAGTTCCGGGAGGGCACGGTCGCCGGCCGACCGCTCACGATCTGCCGCACGGGCTACACCGGTGAGCGGGGCTACGAGTTGGTCTGCCGCGTCGAGGACGCGGGCGTCGTCTGGGACGCCGTGATGGCCGCGGGCCAGGAGTACGGCATCCTCGCCTGCGGGCTGGGTGCACGCGACACGCTGCGCACCGAGATGGGCTACGCGCTGCACGGACACGAACTGAGCCTCGACATCACGCCCGTGATGGCGCTGGCCGCGTGGGCCGTCGGCTGGGACAAGGAGGAGTTCTGGGGTTCGGACGCCCTGCGTGCCCAGCGCGCCGAGGGCCCCGCCCGTCGCATTCGTGGCATTCGTTCGACGGGCCGCGCGATCCCGCGTCCGGGCATGGACTGCGTGGACGGGGAGGGGACGGTCGTCGGCACGGTGACCTCCGGCACCTTCTCGCCGACGCTGGGCGTCGGCATCGGCCTCGCCCTGCTCGACACCGAGTACAAGCCGGGTGCTGAGGTCGGTGTGGTCGTGCGCAAGAACACCGAGACCTTCGCGGTGGTCAAGCCCCCGTTCGTCGAGACCCAGGTCCGCGAGTCTTGAGCCGACGCCTGCTCGGCCACCTCGTGGTCGTCGTCATCGGGTTGGCCGTCGCCGTGTGGGCGGTGGCCAACCTGCTCAATCCGTCCATCGCGTGCCGTGGGGTGCCGATGGGGCCCGGTGACGTGTGCACCAACGCCGAGGGCACGAAGATCCAGACGTACGAGGACCGGCTCGAGGCGCTGCGGTTCTCCACGCCCGTGATGGTGGGCGCGGGAATCCTCGTGGCCGCCTTCGGGGTGGGACTGGGGGTCGCCGAAGTCAGGCGAACAGGCTCATCGGGCCGTACACGACCCGGTCACCCTCCAGCAGCGTGACGCTCGCGAACCCGGCCTCCACGAGGTCTTCATAGGACGCCGTGAGCCACGCCTCGGCGTCCGCCTGGGTGGGGAACACCTGGCCGAGGCCCGCCTCGGAGGCCGCTTCGGCGTCCGAGGTCGGGTCGGCGATCCAGCGGAACATCAGGCCGCTTCACCGCGCTTGACGCGCGGGGACGGGCGCCGCCAGCGACGGAATGTCATCTGACGGTTGAAGCCGTACATGAGCAGGCCGCGCAGCGGCGTCCCCGGGTGGCGCTCGGCGAGCTTGGTCTTGTAGCTGCGCCACATCAGGAAGAGGTCGCCGACCATGAGGAAGATGTAGGCCCACGAGGCGTACAGCAGGTACTGGATGTAGGGGAGGATCGCCGGGATCAGCGTGGCGGCCATGATGCCCAGCAGCACCGGCATGGCGAACTCGGCCGGGTTCACCCGGGAGTCGATGTGGTCGCGCAAGAGGACGCGCGCCGGCGATGCCTCCACCTCGGCGAACTGGCGGTCGCGGGCGGCCATCTGCGCCTGACGGTCGCGGGCCTTGGCCTCCTTGGGGGAGAGCGACGGCTTCAGGCGCTGGCGGCGGGCCGCCTCGGCCTCGCGTCGGGACGGCGTCGGCACCGACTTCTTGCCGCCGGGGGTGGGGGCCGGCGCTGGCCCCGGCGTCGGCTCGGGCTCGGCGGACTTCTTGAACAGGGCCACGGTTCCTCGGATTCGGCTGGTCGGTGTGGATCGCAGACCATTCTATTGCAGAGTCAGGGTCCGCTCCGGGGGACCACCCCCGAAGGCGGCCTGCCCCCGCGCAGCGCGCGCGGCTAGGCTGGCCGGGCACACCCCGTTCCCACGGAAGGACCCACGACCACCATGGCTGGTTTGTTCGAACGCCTCAAGCTTGTCTTCAACGCCAAGGCCGACAAGGCGTTGGACAAGCTCGAGGATCCGCGTGAGACCCTCGACTACTCCTACCAGCGCCAGCTCGAGCTGCTGCAGAAGGTCCGTCGCGGTGTCGCCGACGTGGCCACCAGCCGCAAGCGCGTCGAACTCCAGGCCAACCAGCTCGATGCCGAGATGAAGAAGCTGACCCTGTCGGCCCAGCGGGCCCTCGAGGTCAACCGTGAGGATCTGGCGCGCGAGGCCCTGACCCGCAAGTCGGGCCTGCAGAACCAGCTCGACGACCTCATGACCCAGCACGCCACGCTGCAGGGCGAGGAGGAGAAGCTCGTCCGCGCCAGCACCCGCCTCCAGGCCAAGGTCGACGCCTTCCGCACGCGCAAGGAGACCATCAAGGCCACCTACTCCGCGGCCGAGGCACAGACGCGCATCAACGAGGCCTTCACCGGGATCTCCGAGGAGATGGGCGACGTCGGTCTCGCGATCCAGCGCGCGGAGGACAAGACGGCCCAGATGCAGGCCCGCGCCGGCGCCATCGACGAGCTGCTCGCCTCCGGTGCGCTGGAGGACCCGTCCGGGTCCTTCAAGGACGACATCACCCGCGAGCTCGACTCGCTGGCCTCGTCCTCGCAGGTCGAGAACGAGCTGGCCTCCCTCAAGGCGTCCATGGGCGCCATCACCTCCGGCGCCGCCGCGCCGGCCACCCCGCAGCTGGCGGCTTCTCCTGCGGAACCCGTCGACGCCGAGGTGACCGAGGTGGCGGACGCCGAGCGCGGGCCCGCCAGTCAGGGGGAGTGATCGGCGATGATCGTCCGCATCCTCGCTGAGGGCCAGTACCGGCTGGATGACGCCGAACTGGACCTGCTCAACGCTCTGGACGACGACGTCGAGGCCGCCGCGCGCGCGGGCGACGAGGAATGGCTGCGCCGGGCGCTCGGCCGGCTCCTGGCGGAGATCCGCAGCCAGGGCACCCTCCTCGACGACGACCTGCTCCTGGACTCCGACGTGATCGTGCCCGATGAGGACGTCTCCCTGGCGGAGATCCAAGGGTGGATCGGCGAGGGCGAGTCCTTCGAAGGGTTGCTCCCCTCGTGAGGGTCGTCGTCTGCACCGACCGGATCGGGGCCCTCGCGTCGGCTGACGCGGGGGCCGCGCTCGCTCGCGCCTTCGTGGCGGCACGCCCCGGCATCGAGGTCGCCGTCGTGCCCATGGCCGCCGGCGGTCCGGACCTGGCCCTCGCCCTGGCCGCGCTGGGTGACGACGCGGTCGTCGTGCGCGACCCGGACGCCGGGGCCCACCACCACGGGCACCACGACCACGCGCACGGTGACGAGGAACCGATCGGCGTGGACCCCACCTCCACGTCGCTCGGCGTCGGCCGCGCCCTGGCGGCCGCCCTGGCCGGACGTCCCCGCCGCGTCGTGGTCGACCTCACCGGCCTGCTGACCCACGACGGTGGTGCGGGGATCCTGCACGCGCTCGGTGCGGTCGCGGACGTGCGGCTGGACGCCGGGGCGGGCGCCCTGCGGGAGCTCGCCGCCCTCGACCTGGGACCCGCCCGCGCGTTGGTGGGAAGCACCGAACTCATCGCGGTCGTCGACCCCGCCGAACTCGGCGACATGCTGCTCGGGCTGCGCGGTCTCACGTCCCGGCGCGGACGCGCGGCCGGCACCGAGCCGGCCATCATGCTCGCCACGGACGCGGCCCTCGGCTCGCTGGCCGCCGCCCTCGGCGTCCCGGACGCCCCGGGCCTGGGCGCCGCCGGGGGTGCGGTTCTCGCGCTCGGAGCCCTGGGCGCGTGGACGACCTCGGGTCCTTCGCTGTGCGCGGAGGTGGCGGGGCTCGAACGCACGGCGTCCGTCGCGGACGTCCTCGTGACGGGAGCCGACGAGGTCGACTTCGCCCACCGCGGCGGCGACGTCATCAAGGAGGTGGCGGCCCTGGGGGAGCGCACGCTCCGACCGGTCGTCGTGGGGGCACGCACGGTCGACATCTCGGGCCGGGAACTGCGGACGTTCGGCGTCGAGGTCGCCTACCCCTTCGGTGGCGAGGACGACCTGGGCTCCGAGGAACTGACCAGGCGCGCCGCGGGCATGGCGTCCAGCTGGACATGGTGACGGCTTCGCTTGTCGCCGAGCGTGACCTAAACTGGCTGGGCACCGCGTTGGACCACGCCGCCGTGCCCGTGGCGTGGGACCGGCACCAGACTCACCCGGAGGAACTCTCATGAGCGTTGACACCCAGACCGAGGCCCTGGCCGACGGCATCATCCTGACCGAGGGCGCCGCCCAGAAGGTCTCCGCCCTGGCGGCCGGCGAGGGCGAGGAGGGCCTGGCGCTGCGCATCTCCGTGGCCCCCGGCGGCTGCTCCGGCCTGCGCTACCAGCTGGCGCTGGACGACCGCGAACTCGAGGGTGACGTCCAGAAGGAGTGGTACGGCGTCAAGGTCGTCACCGACCGCATGAGCGCCCCCTACCTCGCCGGCGCGACCATCGACTTCGTCGACACGATCCAGCAGCAGGGCTTCACCATCGACAACCCGAACGCGGGTGGATCCTGCGCTTGTGGGGACAGCTTCCACTGATGTGAACGGTGGCCTAGTTAGGTCACGATCGGGACACGTTCGTCCCACCAGTCGACATCCCGGCGCCTCGCAGGAGGCGTCGGGATGTGTCTTTGGGTTAGTCTTTCGCCGAGCATCGACTCCCAAGGCCGGGCGCTGCCCGGACGCAAGGGGTCGACCCAAGTATCGGAAGGGTGTGACGTGGCTTCGAACAGAACCTCCAAGGCCGCACGACGCATCTGGGGAGCCGCAGCCGCCACCGTCGGCGCTCTGGCCCTCAGCGGGTGTTCCCAGGCGACGATGGAGCAGTGGGGTCGATGGGGACTCCCGGAGGCCGCAAGTGACCGGGCGCCGTTCATCGGCAACCTGTGGAATGGTGCCTGGATCGCCTCCATGGTCATCGGTGTCCTCGTGTGGGGACTGATCGGCTGGGCGATCTTCCGCTACCGCCGTCGTCACGAGGACGACGTGCCGCGTCAGGTGAAGTACAACCTGCCGATGGAGATCCTCTACACGCTGGTCCCGTTCCTGATCATCGGCGTCCTGTTCTTCTTCACGGTGCAGGCGCAGAACGGCGTCCTGGCCAAGGAGAGCGACGACGCGGTGCACAAGATCGACGTGATCGGCCAGAAGTGGTCCTGGACGTTCAACTACATGGAGGCGGACAACCCGGCCATCGGCGTCGACGCGCACACCGTCGGCACGGTGGAGGAGATCCCCACCTTGGTGCTGCCGCTGAACAAGCCGGTCCGCTTCAAGCTCAACTCCGCCGATGTGATCCACTCCTTCTGGATCCCGGACTTCTACTTCAAGCTGGACGTGATCCCCGGTCGGACGAACACGTTCGACGTCACCGCGACGAAGCCCGGCACGTTCCTCGGCAAGTGCGCCGAGCTGTGTGGCACCTACCACGCGGCCATGGTGTTCCACGTCGAGGTCCTCCCCGAGGCCGAGTACAACGCGTACGTGAAGAAGCTTGCCGCCGACGGCCAGACCGGTGCGCTGATTCTCCCCGAGTTCCCGTCCACCGGGCCGAAGCTGGAGGGCTGACCCCATGACCACCCTTGCCCGAGTCGATTCGACCGCTGCGGAGCGTCCGGTCCGCAGGCAGAACCTGGGCGCGATCATCCTGTCGTGGATGACCACGACCGACCACAAGGTGATCGCGAAGCTGTACATCTGGACGGCCCTGGCGTTCTTCGCGTTCGCCGGCCTCCTGGCCCTGGCCATCCGTGCCGAGTTGGCCTTCCCCGGTCTGCAGTACCTGCACTACGAGACCTTCAACCAGTTCTTCACCATGCACGGCACGATCATGCTGCTGATGTTCGCGACGCCGATGTTCGCCGCGTTCGCCAACGCTCTGATGCCGCTGCAGATCGGTGCTCCCGACGTGTCGTTCCCGCGCCTGAACATGTTCAGCTACTGGCTGTACCTGTTCGGCTCGCTGACCGCCTCCGCCGGCTTCCTGAGCCCCGACGGCGCCGCCTCCTTCGGGTGGTTCGCCTACGTTCCGCTGTCGGACGCGGTGCACTCGCCGGGCGTCGGCGGTGACCTGTGGCTGGTCGGCCTCTACATGCTGGGACTGTCCTCCATCCTGGGTGCGGTGAACTTCGTCACCACCATCGTCACGCTGCGGGCACCGGGCATGACCATGTTCCGCATGTCGATGTTCACGTGGAACATCCTCGTCACGTCGATCCTCATCCTGGTCGTGTTCCCGGTCCTGGCCGCCGGTCTGCTGGTCCTGCTGAGCGACCGTGTCCTCGGCACGCACATCCTGGACGCCGCCACCGGTGGTGCCATCCTGTGGCAGCACCTGTTCTGGTTCTTCGGGCACCCCGAGGTGTACGTCCTCGCGCTGCCGTTCTTCGGCATCATCACCGAGATCATCCCGGTGTTCAGCCGCAAGCCGATCTTCGGCTACGTCGGCCTGGTCGGCGCCACCCTCTCGATCGGCGCCCTGTCCATCTCCGTGTGGGCCCACCACATGTTCGTCACCGGCGCGGTGAACCTGCCGTTCTTCTCGTTCATGACGTTCCTGATCGCGGTGCCCACGGGTGTGAAGTTCTTCAACTGGATCGGCACGATGTGGAACGGGTCCGTCCGGCTCGACAGCCCGATGTTGTGGGCCGTCGGCTTCCTGACGACCTTCCTCTTCGGTGGCCTGACCGGCGTCATCCTGGCCTCGCCGCCGCTTGATTTCCAGGTGTCCGACACCTACTTCGTGGTGGCGCACTTCCACTACGTGCTGTTCGGCACCGTCGTCTTCTCGATGTTCGCCGGCTTCTACTTCTGGTGGCCGAAGTGGTACGGCTACATGCTGGACGAGAAGCTCGCCAAGCTGCACTTCTGGCTCGTGTTCGCCGGCTTCCACATGACCTTCCTCGTCCAGCACTGGCTGGGTGTCGAGGGCATGCAGCGCCGCATCGCCGACTACCTCCCCGGTGAGGGCTTCACGCTGCTCAACCAGGTCTCCACGGTCGGCGCGTTCCTGCTGGGCATCTCGATGCTCCCGTTCCTGTGGAACGTCTACAAGAGCCACAAGAGCGCCCCGCGCGTGACCGTGGACGACCCGTGGGGCTGGGGCCGCTCGCTGGAGTGGGCGACCTCGTGCCCGCCGCCGCGGCACAACTTCACCAGGCTGCCGCGGATCCGTTCCGAGGCTCCCGCCTTCGACCTGCACCACCCGGAGGTGTCCGGCATCGGACCGCACCCGGTCAACCCGCTGCAGGAGGCGATCGTCGCCGAGGAATCCCACGCTGCGAAGTCCGAGGAGGGCACCCGATGAAGACTGAGGCCAAGATCTTCCTGTTCCTGGTGATCTTCTTCGCGATCGTCACCCCGGTCTACCCGTACATGACGTACCGGGCGGACGGGCACATCGAGCCCATCGGCACCACGGTGCTGATCCTGACCCTGATCTTCTCCGCGATGGTCTGGGGCATGCTCTTCCTGACGGGTCGGTCCACCGGTCCCCGTCCGGAGGACCGCCACGACGGCGAGATCGTCGAGGGCGCCGGCGTCCTGGGCTTCTTCCCGCCCACGTCCATCATCCCGTTCTGGTCGACGGTGGCCATCACCATCATCATGCTGGGCCCGGTGTTCGGTTGGTGGCTGACGCTGCTCGGCCTCGGTGTGGGCATCTGGGCGGCCCTGGGGTGGGCGTACGAGTACTACGTGGGCGACTACCAGCACTGAGCGGAACCACCTCGAGAGGGGGACGGACCTTGGGGTCCGTCCCCCTCTCGTTTTCCTGCGGATGGGCGCGATCGCGGACGAGGGCTGGGGAGGCCTCCTGTGGGCGCGGAGAGGCGTCCCGGGGTGGAGGGGTCAGCTGTGTGCCCGAAAGCCGTCGGGAGGGTCTCTGGGGCCTTCTTGGGTGGGTGCTGGGCGGTGCCGGGGCGTGACACTCAGGCTTGCCACCGGAGCGCCGGTACGCCACCGGTGGCTGGTGTGACGCCAGTGCGTGTCGCGGCGCCGAGCTCTCGCGCGTCGGTTTGCCACCATTGAGCCGGATGGCCACCCGGTCGTTGGTGGCAAGTCTGAGTGTCGGGGACCCCCACCACCGCCACCACCACCCCCAAGGACCGGGCAGCCAGACCTCGCATCACCAGCTGCTGTGCAGGGGGCGCCCTTCCTCGTAGCCGGAGCGGCTCTGGACGCCGATGGTGGCCCGCGCATGGAAGTCGGGGAGCGTCCGGGCGCCGGCATAGGTGCACGACGAGCGGACGCCGGAGGTGATGAAGTCGACCAGGTCCTCCACGCCGGGGCGTGCGGGGTCGAGGTACATCCGCGAGCTCGAGATGCCCTCCTCGAACAGGCCCGCCCGGGCGCGCTCGAAGAAGGTCTGCTGGTGCGTCCGGGCACGCACGGCGCGGGCCGACGCCATCCCGAAGGACTCCTTGTAGGCGCGGCCGTCCGGATCGTGCATGAGCGCTCCGGTGGACTCGTGCGTCCCGGCGAACCACGAGCCGATCATCACTGCGCCGGCGCCGGCCGCCAGGGCCAGGGCCACATCACGCGGGTGCCGGACGCCGCCGTCCGCCCAGATGGCCTTCCCGGCGTCCTGGGCGGCCGCCGCGCAGTCCAGAACGGCGGAGAACTGGGGGCGTCCGACGCCCGTCTGCATGCGGGTGGTGCACATGGCCCCGGGGCCGACACCCACCTTCACGATGTCCGCGCCGGCCTCGATGAGGTCGAGGGTACCCTCGGCCGTGACGACGTTTCCGCCGACCAGAGGCACGCGGACGCCCGTGGCGGCCTCGTGTTCGTCGCGCACCACGCGGACGGCGGACAGGGTCTCCAGCATGCGGTCCTGGTGGCCGTGCGCCGTGTCCATCACGAGGACGTCCGCACCTGCGGCCAGCAGTGCCCGGGCGCGTTGGGAGGCCTCGCGGGAGATGCCGACGGCGGCGCCGACGCGGAGGCGTCCGGCCCGGTCGACGCTGGGGGTGTAGATGGCCGAGCGCATGGCGCCCTTCAGGGTGAGGACACCCACCAGGTCGCCGGCGTCGTCCACGGCGATGGCGACCTTGCGACGGCTGTCGGTGAGGGTGTCGAAGACCGCGCTGGCCGACGCCGTGGCGGGGACGAGGGTCAGGTCGGTGGTCATCACTTCGTGGACGGGGACGAAGCGGTCGACGCCCGCGGCGTCCGATGCCGAGACGATGCCGATCGGACGCCGGTCGTCCACCACCACCGCGACGCCGTGGGCGCGCTTGGGGATGAGGGGGAGGGCATCGGCGACGATGGTGTCGCCCGTGACGCGGATCGGGGTGTCGAACACCGTGTCCGCCGCCTTGACGCGCTGGACGATCGTGGTGACGGCGTGGTGGGACAGGTCCTGGGGGATGATGGCGATCCCTCCGCGCCGGGCGACGGTCTCGGCCATGCGGCGTCCGGAGACCGCGGTCATGTTCGCGACGACCAGCGGCGTGGAGAGTTCGAGCCCGTCGGTGGAGGTGAGGTCCACGTCCATGCGAGAGCGCACCGAGGAGCGGGTCGGCGACATGAACACGTCGTCGTAGGTCAGGTCGTGGTCGGGCTTGCCGGTGGTGAAGCGCACCGGCCCAGCTTACCCACCGCATGCATCGGGCCCCCTCCCGGTGGGAGGGGGCCCGATCGCTCCGACACTCAGGCGAGCTGCTTGGGCTCGTCGTCGTGGTGGTGTGACTGCTCGATCTCGGCGCGGGTCGGCTTGGCGATGTCATCACCGGTGAACCAGGCCGACAGGCGGGCGCGCAACCCGCTGACGGAACCGGGGCCGGACTGCTTGACGCCGTGCTCGTCGTGCGAGGGGGTCTCCTCCAGCGGCCGGTGCTGCGCGTGCTGGGTGAGGGTGAACGCCTCCTGGTGCGAGATCGGTGCGTGCGGCTCGGTGTACCCGCCGTCGGGGGAGCGGACGATGATGCCCGTCTCCGAACCGTGGAGCACACGCTCGCGGTCGGCGCGCTGGAGTGCGAGGCACAGGCGCTTGGTGACGATGAACGCGATGACCGGGCCCACGAAAACCGCGATGCGGAGGAACCAGGTGACACTGTTCAACGAGACGTTGAACTGCGTCGCGATGATGTCGTTGCCGCCACCGCCCCAGAAGAGTCCGTAGGCCGTGATGCCGGCCACGCCGAGCGCCGTGCGGGTCGGGGCGTTGCGCGGGAGGTCGAGCACGTTGTGGTCGCTCTTGTCCCCGGTGAGCCACTGCTCGACGAACGGCCAGACGGCCAGAGCGGTGTAGAGGATGCCCATGAGGATCGCGAACGGGATGAAGATGTTCCACGACCAGGTGGTCCCGCCCCAGTGCGACTCCCAGCCCGGCATGATGCGGACCGCGCCCTCGACCCAGCCCATGTACCAGTCCGGCTGGGAGCCGGCGGTGACCTGTGCGGGGTTGTACGGGCCGTAGAGCCAGACCTGGTTGATCGACAACGTCGCGCCCATGAGGACCAGCACGCCGAAGACGATGAAGAAGAAGCCGCCGGCCTTGGCCATGTAGACGGGGAAGAGCGGGTAGCCGACGACGTTGTTGTCCGTCGCGCCCCGGCCCGGGAAGTGCGTGTGCTTGTGGTACACGAGCAGCGCCATGTGCGCGGCGATGAGGCCGAGCAGGATGGCCGGGACCAGGAGGATGTGCGCCATGTAGAAGCGGGCGATGATCGCGTCGCCGGGGTACTCACCACCGAAGACGAAGAACTCCATCCACGTGCCGACGATCGGGATCGACCGGATGGCGCCATCGGTGAACCGGAGACCGGTGCCCGACAGCAGGTCGTCGGGGAGCGAGTAGCCGGTCATGCCGGCGATCATGCCGAGGCTCAGCAGGCCGACGCCGATGAGCCAGTTGAGCTCACGCGGCTTGCGGAAGGCGCCGGTGAAGAACACGCGCAGCATGTGCGCGGTCATCGCCGCCATGAACAGGAGGGCGGCCCAGTGGTGGATCTGGCGCACCAGCATGCCGCCGCGGATGTCGAAGCTGAGCTGCAGGGTCGACTCGAACGCCTGGCTCATCTGGAGGCCGCGCATGAGCTCGTAGCTGCCGTGGTACTCGACCTCGGCCATCGACGGCTTGAACCAGATCGTCAGGAAGACGCCGGTCAGGAGCAGCACGACGAAGCTGTAGAGGGCGATCTCGCCGAGCAGGAACGACCAGTGGTCAGGGAAGACCTTGCGGAGGCCGGTGCCGATCTTGGCGAAGCCCACCCGGTCGTCCACCCAGGCCGCGGGGCCGGACAGGGTCTTGATCGTGCTGGGCTCCTCCGGGCGACGCCCTTCCAGGATGTCGCTCTCCGGGGTGATGCCGACGGGCTTGGCCATCACCGATCACCGTCCTTGTAGTCGTTGCGGGAGTCGCGCTCGAAGTAGCTCGGGCCGACGGGGACCGTGAAGTCGCTCTGGGCGACCAGGTAGCCCTGGGCATCCACCTTCAGCGGCAGCTGCGGCAGGGCGCGAGCGGCGGGGCCGAAGACCACGACGCCCGAGTTGCCGAGGTCGAACGTCGACTGGTGGCAGGGGCACAGCAGGTGGTGCGTCTGCTGCTCCCACAGGGAGATGGGGCAGCCGACGTGCGTGCAGATCTTGCTGTAGGCGAGGATGCCGCCGACGTGCCAGTCCTGGCGCGACTCGGGGATCTTGATCGAGTTCGGGTCCATGCGCACGACGATCAGGGCCGCCTTGGCCTTCGCGTTCTGGTAGTCCTTGCCGTGGAGGTCGCGGAGGTTCTCGGGCTCGGCGTTGACGAGCTGGCCGATCTCGAGGTCGGACGCCTTGAGCGGGATCCAGTTGGTGTCGTTCACCACACGGACGCCGTCGGCCCAGATGGTCTTCTCGATCGTCTCGCGACGCACCGCGGCGACGGGCCACGGACCGAGGTCGGCCAGGGTCACCAGCGCGGGGACCGCGATGATGCCGAGCGCGCCGCCCAAGGAGGCGAGGACCATCTTGCGGCGGGCCACGCCCGCCTCGGAGATGCCATGGTTGACGGCCTCGACGAACGCGACCCGCTCCTCCTCGCTGGAGGCGGCGGCGTGGCGGGGCTCGGAGACCTCGGTGTCGGTCATCAGCTGGCGGGCCCAGTGGACCAGCCCGATACCGATGAGCAGGGTCGCGATGCCACCGGTGAGGCCCAACAGCACCGAGTGGACGTGCCAGTTGACGCCCAACAGGTGGGCGGTGGCGTCGCCCGGAACCGCGAAGTAGATCACCACGAACGCGATCGCGAACAGCGGCACCAGGCCGAAGATCGTGACCACCTGGCGGTAGGCGCGGTTGCCGGCGTCAGGGTCGACGTCGGACCACCGTTCGACGTGCTCCTCGGGGCCCGGGTCGGGCACGGGGTACCGCTGGGGGTCGTCCTCGATCGTGGCGAGGGAGGTGGAGTGGTCGTGGCTCATTTCGCGCGTGCTCCTCGAGAAGCGATCCAAGTGGCAACCAAGGCGAGGCCGCCGACGCCGAGGACCCAGGCGACGAGGCCCTCGCTCACGGGGCCGAGGCCGCCGAGGGAGAACCCGGCCGAAGGCTGGTCCTCCATCTTCTTCAGGTAACCGATGATCGAGGCCACGTCCTTGTCGGGGATGGCCCCGTCGGAGAAGACGGGCATCTGCTGGGGTCCGGTCCGCATGGCCTCGTAGATGTGCAGCGGCTCGACGCCGTGCAGGGCGGGGGCGTACTTGCCGTTGGGCAGCGCACCGCCGTTGGCTCCTGCCTGGTGGCATGCGGAGCAGTTGGTGCGGAACAGTTCGCCACCGCGGGCCAGGTCCTCATCCGTGAGGCCGCTGTAGTCGTAGGCGGAACTCTTGGGGATGTCCGGACCGGGGCCGAGGGTGTGCACGTAGCGGGCGATGTTGTTGATCTCCTCTGCCGTGTACTGCACCACCTTGCGGGGGGCCTGCGCGCCGGGCTTGGCCATCGGCATGCGGTTCGTCGCCATCTGGAACTCGACTGCGGCAGCACCCACGCCGACGAGCGACGGACCCTGGGACGTGCCTTCGCCGTTGAGGCCGTGGCACGAGGAGCAGGTCACCTGGAACAGGGCCTTCCCCTCGGCGACCTGGGCGGACATGCCGGTGTCGGCGGCGACCTGCGTGGCGGGGGCGAGAGCGGCGTACAGCGCGCCCATGAGGACGAGCGCGAGTGCCAGCGAGAGCGGCCGCGCCGCCCTCTTTCGCTGTGCAGAGGAGGGTCGCCTCCTGGTGTTTCGGAATCGCATCGATGCGCCTTTCGAAGGAGGAGGGACGGTCAGCGGATGAGGTAGATCACCGCGAACAGGATGATCCAGACGATGTCGACGAAGTGCCAGTAGTACGACGTCACGATCGCATGGACCCTCTGCTCATGGGTGAACGTCCGCGCCACGTAGGTGCGGCCGATCATGAGCAGGAAGGCAATGAGGCCGCCGAGCACGTGGAGGCCGTGGAAGCCGGTGGCGAGGAAGAAGGCCGAGGTGTAGGCGTTCGTCTGCAGGACGAACCCTTCGGAGACGAGCAGGAAGTACTCGTACGCCTGGCCACCGAGGAAGAACGAACCCATCAGGAAGGTGAGGACGTACCACTCACGCATGCCCCAGGAGGCGACGTTGAAGATGCTGCCGGTGCGCGACACGTAGCCCTTCTCCGCGCGGAACACGCCGACCTGACAGGTGACGGAGCTCAGCACCAGGACGGTCGTGTTCAGCAGGGAGAACCACGGCAGGGAGATGCCGAACCAGTCCTGCATGAAGTGGGCGGTGCCCCACTCCCACATGGTCTGTTCACCCGGGGCCGCCATGGCCGTCGTGTGGTTGCGCAGGTTGAAGTAGGCGGCGAACAGGGCCGCGAAGAACATCAACTCGCTCGCGAGCCAGATGACTGTCCCGACGGCCACCATGTCCGGCTTGCCCTTGATACCGTGCAAGCGTGCCGGGGCAATCGGGTGGATGGCTCCGTGAGGGATGACGGGGACCGCGCTCGACTTCGTTGTATTCGCCACGGGCGTCATTATTACCGGGAACCCTTCTCCGGGTCACGTCGGCCCGAGCCGCAGTGGACAGAATGACCCGGTTCGTTACCTGTCCGTGACTGTGCGCGTCGTCGCTGGGCCCTTGTGCGCGCGTGAGCGCAGCGGGGCTACGATGACCATCATCCCGACTTGTTTGGAGAAGTGAGGACGCGATGAGCGAAGAGGCAGCTACCCCCAAGGCGACCATCCTGGTCTACTCCGACGACCGGAGCACCCGCGACCAGGTTCGGTTCGCGCTGGGGCGTCGCGTCGCTGCTGACCTGCCGGAGGTGGAGATCGTCGAGTGCGCCACGCACCAGGCCGTGAGCCGGACGCTGGATGGCGGCGGCATCGACCTCGTGGTCATGGACGGGGAGTCGACCCCGGCCGGCGGCATGGGCCTGTGCCGCCAGGTGAAGGACGAGCACGTGAACTGCCCGCCCGTCGTCCTCCTGGTCGCGCGCGTGGCCGACGCGTGGCTCGCCACGTGGTCGCGTGCGGATGCCGTGGTGCCCTACCCGATCGACCCGGTGCGCCTTCCCAGTGCTGTTGCCGACACGCTGCGGGTCCGCTTGGCGAGCGAGGCGCAGGCCAAGTGAGCCCCACCTGGCCGGACCTGCTCACCACCCTCGTCAACCGCCAGGACCTGGACCACGAGAACACCGCGTGGGCCATGAACGAGATTCTCTCCGGAGCAGCCTCGCCCGTGCAGGTGGCGGGGTTCATGGTGGCGCTCCAGGCGAAGGGTGCGACCCCGGACGAGATGAATGGGCTCGTGACGGCGATGCTCGACAACGCGCGTCCGATCGAACTGCCGTCCCGCGAAGCCGTCGACATCGTCGGTACCGGCGGTGACCGCGCCAACACGGTCAACATCTCGACCATGGCGTCGATGGTCGCCACCGCTGCGGGGGCGAAGGTCGTGAAGCACGGCAACCGCGCCGCCTCCAGCAAGAGCGGGACCGCGGATTGCCTCGAGGCCCTCGGTGTCGTCCTCGACCTCGACCCGTCGCTGCAGAGTCGCGTGTTCGAGGAGGTCGGCATCGTCTTCCTCTTCGCGTCGCACTACCACCCCTCCCTGCGCCACGCGGCGCTGCCGCGGCGCGAGTTGGGCATCCGCACCACGTTCAACTACCTCGGACCGTTGGCCAACCCCGCGCGTCCGACCGCCCAGGCGATCGGTGTGGCCGACCGTGTGGTGGCGGCCCTGGTGGCCGACGTGGTGGCTGGACGCGGCAACCGCGGGCTGGTCTTCCACGGCGGGGACGGTCTCGACGAGCTGACGACGACGACCACCTCGGACGTCTGGGTCATCCGCGAGGGCCGCGTCGTGCAGACGACCCTCGACCCGACGGAGTTGGGGATCGCGGTGGCGACGAAGGAGGACCTCGTCGGCGGCGAGCCCGAGTTCAACGCGCAGGTCGTCCGTGACACCTTCGCCGGACGGACCGGTGCCGTCCGGGACATCGTCCTGCTGAACGCCGCCGCGGCGATTCTCGCCTTCGATGGTCCCGACCCGGACGCGGACCTGACGGAGCAGTTCCGCGAGCCGCTCGCACGTGCCACCGCGGCGATCGACTCCGGCGAGGCGGCCCGCCTGCTGAAGCGCTGGGTGGCCCTCACCCAGTCGCTGGCCAGCTGAGCCCCGCGCCGGCCAGGGCGTCGCGAGCCGCGAGTGCCAGGAAGGGTCCGGCCAGCAGGCCGGGCCCGTAGGGGAACGGGCCGCGGCCCCCGGCCAACCGGTGACCGAGGCCGATGGCTGCGCCCGTGGCCGAACCCAGCACCAGCGAGCCCATCACCAGGGAGGCCGAGTCCAGTGCGGTGACGGCCCCGATGGTCGCTGCGAGGCGGACGTCGCCGTAGCCGAACGCACCGGTGAGACGCCACAGTAGGTGGAACAGGCCGCCGAGCACCAGAGCCCCGGTGGCTGCGGCCAGTGCCGGCGTCCACGCTGCCGACGTGAGGCTGACCACGAGGACGCCGATGGCCGCGACGGCCCACCCGGCTCTGGCCAGGGGGAGCGGCAGCCACGTGGTGTGGGCATCGATCGTGCAGGCGAGCACGCCGACCGTCGCCAGTGCCGCCCACGCCGGCCAGTGCTGCCAGGGGAGCGTGGCCGTCACCACCGAGCCGGCCACGAGCGCCGCCAGACCGACGGTGCCGTGGAAGCGGGGTGTCGACAGTGCGGCGTAGGGCGGCTTGCCGTCCGGATCATCGGGTTCGGGCAGGGCGCGGAGGACGACGGGGGTGAGGGCCGCGGACGCGAGGGCCGCCACGACCGCGCAGAGCAGGGCCGGGGCGGGGGAGGGCCAGGGCACGACGACACCCTAGGCGGCGGCGAGCGCCCGACGGGTGAACGCCCGGTCCGCGGTCTCGGCGGCGACACGCGCACGCACGGCGACCTCGGCGGTCACGGTGGCGGGCAGCCCGTCGACCAGGCGCTCCAGGTATCCCAGCGTGCAGTCGAGGTGCGCTGCCACCTGTCGGGGTGGGACGCCGGTCGCGATGAGGCGGACGACCCGGGCGCAGGTCGGACCGGCCTCGACCCAGGTGCTGCGCAGCCGGTGCAGGTCGTCCGCCTGGACGGACCACAGCCGGCGGGCCGTGGCGCGCGGGATGCGGCGCAGGCGCGGTGGATTGCCCTCCGCGGTGCCCCCGGCCGGCACCAGCCGCGCGGCCGTGCGCAGCGGCACGCCGGCGAAGGTGGCGATGACCTGCCAGGGAAGGCCCGAGGCCGCACACAGCTGGTGCAGGTGGGCGGCGAAGGGGGCGGCACCGACCCACGCGGTGGGGTCGATGGTGGGGACGGGCCGGGACATGGTTCGGGGTTCGGATCGCGACATGGTTGATGGCCTCCTGAGGGATGTTCCAACCAAGAAGGCCTGTGAGGGGGCCGGATTGTGAGCCGTCCCCGCACCGTTTCCGCCCGGACATGCGGGAGGGGCGTGACCGTGGTGGTCACGCCCCTCCTCTCACGCCTCGTCCGGGGGCCGGATCAGGCCCTCAGCGCTGGGCCTTGGTGAAGCCCGCCGCCTCGGCGGCCTCTTCACTGTTGAACCAGACATCGGCGATCGTGCGTTGGTAACCGCCGTTGCCCTCGACGTGGTACTTCATCGAGCGCTCGTTGCCCTTGATGGCGAAGCCCTCCGGCGGCTCGGACCCCACATAGGAGCCGGCCCCGTAAGGGCTAGCCACGAAAGGGGCAGCATCGCCCTCCGTGGTCTCGTCGGTGACCTCGGCCTCGCTGGTGGCGATGGGGTCGTCGGTCGGGAGCGTGTGACCGCCGTCCTCGATCCACTGCTCGGCGGCGTCCACGTCGGTCTGCTCGTGGGCAGCAGCGGTGGCGAGGTCGTCGACGATCGTCTGGGTCGCGGTGGGGACGTAGGGCTGGCTGGGTTCGTGCGCCTGCCACCCGGAGTCATCGGGGGAGAGGAACTTCTTCACGGCGAAGACCACGACCGCGAGGAGGCTTCCGGCGAGGAACAGCCGACCGATGGTCGCCCAGGCGGACGACCTCTTCCTGGGGGCCGGAACGTCGGGGAGCTCGACCTTGGCGATGTCGTCAGCGGCGGTGTGGAGGACCTCGCTCAGCGTCGGCAGGAGGCTGTACTGCACCTTGCTCCGTGCGGTGTCGACCGCCGGCGCGATGCGCGCGTAGGCGTTGTCGAGGGCGGGGGACACGCGGTCCAGCGCCTCATCGATCTTCGGGCGGGCGGCGTCCATGGCGTCAGCCGCGAGCTTGGCGCCGCGCTTCTTGGCGTCGTGGGCGTACGGGCCGATGTACTCGCCGGCCTGGTGGAGCGCATCCTGCGCGCGCGGGGCCAGGTACTCCTGGGCCTGCTGCAGGTACACCTGAGCCTGGGCAAGGGCGTCCTTGCCGAGGTCGCTCGCGGCGTGGGTGGTGTCACCGACGGCGCGTTCGAACTGCTTCCGGTTCACGGGGTTCCTCCGTTGCGGTTGTGTGGTTCGCGTGATCGCGTGGTTCCACCGTACCCAAGGCGTGTCCCCGAGGAACAGGGTCCGTTGGGTAACGTGGTCCGCGCACGTTGCGCCGTCCGGCGCGAGTAACGACGCGAAAGGATCCACCGTGGCCCAGCAGGCGACGCTTCACACCAACCACGGGGACATCGTCCTCAACCTGTTCGCTGAACAGGCTCCCAACACCGTCGAGAACTTCGTCGGCCTCGCGACCGGCACCAAGGAGTACCGCGACCCGGAGACCGGCGCCGCCACCACCGGCAACTTCTACGACGGACTGGGCTTCCACCGCATCATCGACGGCTTCATGATCCAGGGTGGCTGCCCGCTGGGCACCGGCACGGGCGGACCGGGCTACCGCTTCGGCGACGAGTTCCACCCCGACCTGGCCTTCAACAAGCCCTACCTGCTCGCGATGGCGAACGCCGGCCCCGGCACGAACGGGTCGCAGTTCTTCATCACCGTCGTGCCGACCCCGCACCTGAACTTCCGCCACACGATCTTCGGCGAGGTGGCCGACCAGGCCAGCCGCGACGTCGTGGACGCCATCG
This sequence comes from Propioniciclava sp. LT294, assembly GCF_059516005.1. Lineage (NCBI taxonomy): Bacteria > Bacillati > Actinomycetota > Actinomycetes > Propionibacteriales > Propionibacteriaceae > Propioniciclava > Propioniciclava sp. LT294. The sequence goes on along the minus strand of NZ_JCAKNG010000001.1, from coordinate 310,575 downwards.
CGAAGGTGCGCACCGGCCGTGGCGACCGCCCGGTCGAGCCGGTCGTGGTGGAGTCGGTCGAAGTCACCGAGGCCTGATCCGCCTCAGCGAAATCGGACGCCCCCGCCGCACCGGCGGGGGCGTCCGGCGTTCGGGTCGACCGTCACGCGTCCGCGACCGGGCATCACTCACCCAGGGAGAACGCCGCGTCCAGATCGTGGGTGGAGTAGGCGCGGAACGCGAGGTGGGTCTGTGTGCCGGTCACGCCGACGACCTTGTTGATCTTGCCCGTCACCACGTCGGCGATCGACTCGACGTCGCGGGTGCGGACGATGGCCACCAGGTCGATGTCACCGGTGACCGAGTAGACCTCGGTGACGCCCGTCAGGGTGGCGACCTCTTCGGCGACCTCGCTCACGCGGTCGACCTCGGTGGTGATGAAGACGATGGCGGTGTTCATGGTGCCACCCTATCGAGCACCGGGCCGTCGGGGAGGGCGTGGCGGGGCAGGTCATCCATCGCGATCGACCCGTGCAGGGGCCAGGCCCAGTCGCCCTCGATCTCGAGGATGCGGGTGCCCGGCCGCTCCAGCCACCCCGCGACACGTTCGGCCTCCTCGATCGTGGCGGCGGGCTGGCCCCGCACCGGCTGGGGAACGTGCTCCGCCGCGCGCACGGCGTCCCGTGCCACCGCCTGGACGACCTCCCCGGGCCGGGCCAGCGCAGCGGCGGCGAGGCGTCCGTACCGGATCACGTGCACCTCCCACCCCTTCTCGCCCCGGCTCGCGGCCACGACCTGGGGGCAGCCGGCCAACGCCTCGATCCGCCGGGCGCGCGTCGACGCCCGGACGAAGGCCTCCAGCCGGGCGGTCAGCCGGCCGGCCTCCTCGAACCGTTCGGACGCGATGAGCCGGGCGAGGCGCTCCCGCGGCGCCTGCAGGACACCGCGCACGTCGACGGTGAGACCGGCGCGGACGGCGTCCGCCACGACCACGTAGTCGGCGCGGGAGGTGGTGCCGTCACAGGGGGCGAGGCACTTGCCGAGGTCACCCAGGGCGCAGCGGCTCACGCGCCTGCGCTCCGAGAGCCGCTCGGTGCACTGCCGGATCGGGAACGCCTCGTACACCGCCAGCGCCGCCTGTTCGGCCGCCTCGCGGCGGGAGAACGGGCCGAAGTGGCAGGCCCCGTCGTCGGCGACCCTGCGCACCAGCGACAACCGCGGGTAGGGCTCGTCGGTGAGCTTGAGCCAATGCTGGCGCTCGGGGAACTTCGACCTCCTGTTGTACCGGGGGGCGTGGGCGGCGATGAGGCGCAGCTCCAGCACCTCCGCCTCGAGCGCGGTCCGGCACACCGTCGTCTCGACCCCGGTGCTGATGCGGACCATCTCCTCCATCCGGGGGCGCTTCTCGGCGGCCGTGAAGTAGCTGCGAACGCGATGGCGCAGGTTGACGCTCTTGCCGACGTAGAGCACCTGGCGGCGGACGTTCCCCTCACGGTCGGGCAGGTCCGCCACGAACTGGTAGACGCCCGGCGCCGCGGGCACGTCCGAGGCGAACGTCCGCTTGGCGCGGCGTTCGGGGGAGACTCCCCGGGTGAACTCGAGCAGGTCCTCCAGCGTGTGGACGCCGAGGTTCCCGACCCGCTCCAGCAGGCCGTGCAGGACCTGGACCGTGGCCCGTGCGTCCGTCAGGGCCCGGTGATTCGGCGCCTCGGGGGCGCGGAAGTGCCGGGCCAGCGTGGCGAGCTTGACGTTCGGCACCTCATCGCGCATCAGGACGCCTCGGGCCAGGGCCACCGTGTCCACCACGCCGAAGCCGGGCCACGGGATCTCCTGGGCCGCACACGCGCGCTTCAGGAATCCCACGTCGAAGCCCGCGTTGTGGGCCACCAGGACGGCGCCCCTGGCGAACTCCAGGAACGGCGGGATCACCTGGTCGACGCGCGGGGCGTCCGCCACCATCGCGTTCGTGATGCCCGTCAGGACCGAGATGAGCGGCGGGATGTGCGCGTTCGGGTTGACCAGCGTCTGGAACTCGCCGATCACCTCACCGCCCTCGACCCGGACGGCTCCCACCTCCGTGATCGACGCGTCCGCGCCCGCACCGGTCGTCTCGAGATCCACCACCACGAAGGGGGTGGTGGCGAGGTGGCGGCCGAGGTCGTCGAGGCTGGGCTGGAGGGCGGAGGTCGTCATGCCGGCAGACGCTAGGGGCCGGGGCCGACACTTTCCGTGCAACCGCGAGGGCCGGGGAATCGGACGGGCGCCCGCGGGGTTGTGGTGGCCATGACCACGACCGCCCGACTCGCCGACCGCCACCTCGACGTCACCATCGTCGGTGCGGGACAGGCCGGGCTCGCAGCCGCGCACGAACTGGTCGTGCGAGGCCTCGTGCCCGGCGAGTCCATGGTCGTCGTCGACGGCAACGACGGCCCGGGCGGGGCCTGGCGCCACCGCTGGGACAGCCTGACCTTCGACAAGGCGCACGGCATCGCCGACCTGCCCGGGATGCCTCTGGGGCGTCCCGATCCGGCGGTGCCCTCACGCCTGGTCGTCGCCGACTACTACGGTCGCTACGAGGAGAAGTTCGGGCTGGAGGTCGTCCGACCGGTGCAGGTCGTGGCGGTTCGTGAGGCCGGACACCTCGACCGGCCCGGTGCGCTGCTGGTCGAGGCGACCGGGCCCCAGGGTCCGTTCAGCTTCACCACCACGCTCCTGATCTCGGCGACCGGCACGTGGACCAACCCCTTCGTGCCCTACGTCCCCGGCATCGAGACGTTCACCGGCCGCCAGTTGCGCACCGTCGACTACCGGCGTCCCGAGGACTTCGCCGATCGCCGCGTGCTGGTCGTCGGCGGTGGGCTGAGTGCCGTCCAGTTCCTGCTGCCGATCGCGACGTTCGCCGCGACGACGACCTGGGCGACGCGGCGTCCGCCGAACTTCACCGCGTCGCCGTTCGTGAAGAACGACTGGGGCGTGGCCGTCGAGCGCGCCGTGCGCGAGCGCACGGGCGCGGGGCTGCCGCCGGCATCGGTGGTGCGGACGACCGGGATCCCGCTCTGGCGCGAGTACCTCGACGGGGTGGACGCCGGGGTGCTGGTCTCGCGCGGGATGGTGCGGTCGTTCGGTCCCACGACGGCGCGGTTCGAACCCGAGCCGGCCTTCACGCACGGCGCCGAGGGGCTGGGTCCCAGCGCGTCCGGTGCGTTGGTGGTCCCCCCGTCCTGGCAGCCGTTCGACGCCGTGACCGACGTGGACGTGGACACCGTCCTGTGGGCCACGGGCTTCCGGGCCGCCCTGAAGCACCTGTCGCCGCTCCGCCTGCGCGAACCCGGTGGCGGGATCCTCATGCGCGACGAGGTCCGGTTGGCCAAGGACGACCGGATCCTGCTCGTGGGGTACGGCTCGTCCGCCTCCACCACGGGCGCGACGCGGGCCGGACGCCGTGCGGGACGCGCGGCGTGGGCACAGCTGGGGGTGCGTGCCGCGCCCCGTGCACTCGTGCGACAGGTCTGAGGCCGACCCCCGCGCCGGGAGACCCGCGACGTCGCCGCGCGCGGACACCCGTCCACGCCAAATGTCAGACCCCCCTGCAACGGTGGCGACATGGACACGATGTTGGTCGATTGCAACGCCTGTGCCGCCCGCGGGCCGGCCTGTGGCGAGTGCGTGGTCTCGGTGCTGCTGGGTGCGCCGGTCGAGCAGGGGGAGGGTCTGGCCCCCGATGAACGGGCGGCGCTGGACGCCCTGGCCTCTGGCGGCCTCCTGCCACCGCTGCGGCTGGTGCACGCGGTCGAGCGGGTGTCCGAGGAGAGGTGGCCCCGGACGCGCCGGGCCTAGCGGCCCCGTGCCACGATCCGGTCCACGAACTGCAGCGACTGCTCGACGATGGTGTTCGCGTCGTGGTCGAGCGTGGCCACGTGGTAGCTGTTCGCCAGGTGCACCTCGGTGATGTCGGTCGACGACACCAGGCGCAGGATCGTGTCGGACGACGAGGCGGGCACCACGTGGTCGACCGTCGAGCGGAACAGGATCATCGGGCAGGTGACCAGGTCGAGCACCGAGCGCACGTCGGTCCACAGTTGGTGCAGTTCGTGCACGCCGCGGACCGGGGTCGTGTCGTAGGAGCCCTCGTCGGCGCCCTCCAGCGCGATGTCGTTGCCGATCGCGGGCCTCGACGGCACGAGGTACTTCAGCACGCCCGCGAACCGCGCCATCGGGTCGACCGCGCCGAGGGCGGGGTTGACCAGCATCAGGCCAGCGACGTCGGTGTGGTGCTCGGCCAGACGCAGGGCCAGGGAACCGCCCATCGACAAGCCGGCCACGAACACGTGTTCGCAGCGCTCCTGGAGGCGGAGGTACTCGGCGTCCACGCAGTCGTACCAGTCGCGCCAACTCGTGACGTTGAGTTCCTCCCACACGGTGGCGTGCCCGGGCAGCCGGGGGAGCGCCACCGTGTGCCCGGCCTCGGCGGCCCGGTCGGCCCACCCGCGCAATGAGGCGGGCGAGCCCGTGAAGCCGTGGCAGAACAGGATGCCCACGTCGTCGCCGTCGGCGTGGAAGGGGCGCATGTGGTCCGGGTTCGCCATGGCGCCATCGTAGGGGCGAGAGCATTAGGCTGACCCGGCAGGAGGTAAGCAGATGAGTTGGTACGGGTTCTTCAAGGTGCCCTTCGTGCAGTTCGTCAAGCACGGCTACAAGGCCACGATCACGGGGGCGGAGAACATCCCGCGCACCGGCGGGGTCATCCTCGCCAGCAACCACGTCTCCTCCGCCGACACCTTCCTCACCCCGGCGCTCATCGATCGCCAGGTCACGCTCCCCGTCAAGGCGGAGGCGTTCCGTCGCGACCAGGGCTTCGTGTGGGGCGCCATCGCCTGGTTCCTCAAGGCCGTGGGCATGGTGCCGCTCGACCGCACCGGCGGACGCGCTGCCGTCGACGGGCTCGGCCCGGTCATCGAGGCCCTCCAGCAGGGGCGCGTCGTCGGCATCTACCCCGAAGGCACCCGTTCGCCCGACGGACGGCTCTACCAGGGCAAGACGGGCGTCGCGCGCCTCGCGTTGATCACCGGCTGCCCGGTGGTCCCGGTCGGGATCCGCGGCGCGGAGATCACCGGAAAGAAGTTCGGCATCCCGTGGGTCGATCGTCCGCGCGTCGTCGTGGGTGAGCCGCTGGACTTCTCCGCCTGGCAGGGGCTGGAGGACGACCGGGCGCTGGCGCGTTGGGTCACCGACGAGGTCATGGCCGCCATCCAGCAGCTCACGGGCCAGACGTATGTGCAGGCCTACGCTTCCTCGATCAAGTCGGGTTCGGTGGATGCCGCCGAGGCGGACCGTCGCGTCAGGGAGCGGCCCGGCGGTGGCCCGGCACCCACGCCGCCGCCCAGCGCGTCCGCTTGAGGCGAACGCCCGTACCGCAACCCGGTCCCGACCGCGGCCCACGCGTGACGAACGTCTATTCTGGGTGGGTGTCCACAACCATCCCTTCGCTGACTGACCTCCACGCCATCGGAGCGGCCCAGCAGCCGACCTATCCCGACACAGAGGCGCTCGCGTCCGTGGTGGGAGCGCTGCGGCAGCGGCCGCCGCTGGTGTTCGCGGGGGAGGCGGACGAGCTCAAGTCCCGCATCGCCGACGTCGCGGCCGGCCGGGCCTTCATGCTCCAGGCCGGTGACTGCGCCGAGACGTTCGGCAACGTGACCGCGGTGAACATCCGCAACGCGCTGCGCGTCCAGTTGTCCATGGCGGTCGTGCTGCAGTACGCCGCGCAGGTCCCGGTGGTGAAGGTCGGCCGCATCGCCGGCCAGTACGCCAAGCCGCGCAGCAGCAACGACGAGACCCGCGACGGTGTGACCCTGCCGGCCTACCGGGGGGACGCCGTCAACGGGTTGGACTTCAACGCCGCCTCCCGCATCCCCGACCCGAAGCGCCTGCTGGACGTCTACAACTCGTCCGCCGCCACGCTGAACCTCGTGCGGGCGTTCGTCAACGGCGGCTTCGCCGACCTGCGCACCGTGCACAGCTGGAACACCGACTTCGTCCGCAACTCGAAGGTCGAGGCGAAGTACGAGCAGCTCGCGGACGAGATCGAGCGCGCGATGGCGTTCATGATCGCGTGCGGCGTGAGCGACGACGCGTTCCGCACGGTCGACTACTGGGCCTCCCACGAGGCCCTGCTCATGGAGTACGAGCACGCGCTGACCCGGATCGACTCGCGCACGGGGCTGGCCTACGGCACGTCCGGGCACCTGCTGTGGATCGGTGAGCGCACCCGCCAGGTCGACGGCGCGCACGTCGAGCTGTTGAGCAGGCTCCGCAACCCGATCGGTGTGAAGCTCGGCCCGTCGACGACCACCGCCCAGGCGCGCGAGCTCGTCGAGCGACTCGACCCCGACAACGAGCCGGGCCGCCTGACGATCATCACGCGGATGGGTGCCGGCAGGGTCCGGGACGCCCTGCCGCCGATCATCGAGGCGATCGAGGGCACCGGGCGCAAGGTCGCCTGGGTCTGCGACCCGATGCACGGCAACACCTACTCGACGGCGCGGGGCTACAAGACGCGCGCCTTCCCGGTCATCTGGGACGAGGTCGACGGGTTCTTCGACGTGCACGCCGAGCTGGGCACCTGGCCCGGTGGCGTCCACATCGAGCTGTCGGGCAACGACGTCACCGAGTGCGTGGGCGGTGTCGACGAGCTCGACGAGGACGCGCTGGCCGACCGCTACGAGACCGCGTGCGACCCGCGCCTGAACCGCAACCAGGGCATCGAACTCGCGTTCTACCTCGCCGAGCGACTGCGCACGGACATCCTGCGGCGCGGCAGCAACCCGGTGCAGGAGTTCGTCCCGCGGGAGATGTGATGATCGACCTGCGTTCGGACACGCTGACCCAGCCGACGGACGCGATGCGCGCGGCGATGGCCGCCGCACCGGTCGGCGACGACGTCTACGCCGAGGACCCGACGATCGGGGAGCTCGAGTCGCGGGTCGCGGCCCTGCTCGGCCACGAGGCGGGCCTGTTCTGCGCGACCGGGTCGCTGGCGAACGTCCTGGGTGTGGCCCAGCACGTCAAGCCCGGCCAGGAGGTGCTGTGCGACTCCGGTGCGCACATCGCGCGCGCCGAGATGGGGGCGCACGGCGCGCTGACCGGGGTGACCATGCGGACGTGGGTGACGTCCGACGGGCGACTCGACTCGGCCGCGGTGGAGGCCCTGCTCTCCCCGGACGCCGGCCCCTACCTCGTCTCCACCGCCTGCGTCGAGGTGGAGAACACCCACAACTTCGGCGGCGGCACGGTGCAGTCGCTGGACGCCCTGCGCGCGACGCGGGCCCTGTGCCAGGACGCGGGCGTGGCGATGCACCTCGACGGCGCGCGCCTGTGGAACGCCCACGTGGCGACCGGCGTGCCGCTGGCCACCTACGGGGCGCTCTTCGACACCGTCAGCGTCTGTTTCAGCAAGGGGCTGGGGGCGCCGGTCGGGTCGGTGTTGGTCGGCTCGGCCGAGGCCATGGCGTCCGCCCGCGTGCTGCGCAAGCGGTTGGGTGGAGGCTGGCGCCAGGCCGGACTGCTGGCGGCGGCCTGCCTGCACGGGCTCGACCACCACGTCGAGCGGCTGGCCGAGGACCACGCGGCGGCGTCGGCGTTCGCCGAGGCCGTCCGCTCGGCCGGGGTCGACGTTGCCGAGCCCGAGACCAACATCGTGATCGTGCCCACCGGGTCGCGCACGGCCGGAGAGGTCGTGGCGTCGGCGTCCGAGCGTGGGGTGAGGATCTCGGCGGTCGGGGCGCGGGTCGTCCGTGCGGTGACGCACCTGGACGTGACCGTCGACCAGTGCCACGACGCCGGCACGGTGGTCGCGGAACTGCTGGCCTGACCGGCGCCCTGCTCAGACGTCCAGTGCTGCGATCGCGTCGGCGACCGCCTGACGACTGCCCGGCCGGACCACGCGGGACACCTCGACGCCGTCGCGCAGGAACACCAGCGTCGGCCAGAGCTTGATCCTGAAGGAACGCCCCAGCGGGCGGCCCCTGCCGTCCTCGGCGCGGATGCGGATGATGTCGGGGCGCTCGGCCAACTCCGGTTCGATGAAGCGGGAAGCCGCGCGGCAGTAGCCGCACCAATCGGTCCCGAACTCGACCACGACGGCTCCGGTCATGGCGTCGAGGGCGTCGCGGGTCGGTTGGTCCTCGAGGTAGCCAGTGCTCATCCCCCGAGCTTAGGTTGGTCCCATGCAGATCACGCACCTGGGCCACGCGGCCGTCCTGCTGGAGGTGGCCGACCGGCGGATCATGTTCGATCCGGGCAACTTCTCCGACGCCTGGCACGGCTTGACCGACCTGGATGCCATCGTCGTCACCCACCTGCACCCCGACCACATCGACCCCGAGCACATCGGGGCGCTGATCGCCGACAACCCCGGCGCGCAGGTCTGGGTGGAGCCGGGGGTGCTCAGCCACCACCCGTTGCCCGCGGGCGTCCAGGGCATCGCGGAGGACGAGACCGTCGACCTGGGTGGCGTCCGGATCGAGGCGGTGGGAGGACTGCACGCGGTCATCCACCGCGACATCCTGCGCATCGGCAATGTGGGCCTCGTCGTGAGCGCCGAGGGGGAGCCGACGTTCTTCCACCCCGGGGATTCGCTCGACACCGCCCCGGCGGGCGTCGACGTGGTCGCGATCCCGATGATGGGGCCGTGGGCGGCCATGAAGGAGCACATCGACTTCCTGCGCGAGGTCGCGGCGCCGCAGGGCTTCGGCATCCACGAGGCGCTGCTCTCCGACCGTGGCTGGGCGCTCGCGCACGGGCGCTACAACGAGATGACGCCCACGACCGTGCACGACCTGCGCGACGGGACGCCGTGGGTGCCCGGCTCGTGACGGTGGTAGACAGGACGCCATGACGTCTCCCTCCGCCGGCGTGCTGGCCTGGCTCGAGCGCCTCATCGGCATCGACACCACCAGCCGCGACTCGAACCTGCCCCTCGTCGAACTCGTCGCCGGGCATGCGCGCTCGCTGGGTCTGACGCCGCACCTGTTCCCGAACGGGGACGGGACGAAGGCGAACCTCGTCGTGACGGTGCCGGACGCCCAGGGCGGCACGGACGGCGGCGTCATGCTGAGCGGGCACAGCGACGTGGTCCCGGTGGACGGCCAGAACTGGACCTCCGATCCCTTCACGCTGACGGAGCGGGACGGACTGCTGTACGGCCGCGGGGTCACCGACATGAAGGGCTTCGACGCGATCATCGTCGACGCGCTCGCCGCGTTGGTCGCCCAGCCGCTGCGGGAGCCGGTGCACGTGGCCCTGTCCCACGACGAGGAGGTCGGGTGCATCGGTGCCCAGCCGCTCGTGGACGGCCTGCGCTCGGTGGGCATCGCGCCGCGGGTGTGCTTCGTCGGGGAGCCCACCTCGATGCGGATGATCCGGGCCCACAAGTCGATCAACCTCGTGAAGGTGACCTTCCATGGCGTGGCGGCCCACTCGAGCCTGACCGCCGAGGGCGTCAACGCGATCGAGTACGCGGCAGCGGCGGTGCGCCACTGGCGTGACCAGTGCGATCGCTGGCGGGCGGAGGGTCCGTTCGACGAGGCCTACCCCATCCCCTACACGACCGGTTCGGTGAACCTCATCAGCGGCGGCAACGGCGTGAACATCATCCCGGCCGAGTGCACGCTGACGTGCGAGTTCCGCTCGATCGCCCAGACCGACGACGAGCAGGTGATCGCGGGGTTCGAGGCGTACTGCCGGGATCTGGAGCGCGCCATGAAGGCGGAGCACGCCGATGCGTGGGTCGACTTCCAGGTGCAGACGGCGACCGTCGGCCTCGACACCCCCGCGGACGCCCCGGTCGTCGAACTGGGTCGCGAGCTCGGGTTGGCCGTCGAGCCGGACAAGGTCACCTACGGCACCGAGGCCGGTATCTACGCGCTGGCGGGCATCTCGACCGTCGTGTGTGGTCCCGGCGACATCGCCCAGGCCCACAAGCCCGATGAGTTCATCGATCCCGACCAGCTGGCCCAGTGTGAGGCCTTCATCGGACGGCTCATCGAGCACCTGCGCGTCTGACCCAGCGCCGCGGCAGGCCCTCGGCGCCGGGCTTCGGAGCCCTCGGCGTCAGACGAGGTTCAGGACGACCTTTGAGCCCTTCGGAAGGCTGGCGCCCTCACCGGGCTCGACGCTCAGCACCATGCCGAAGCCGCCGTTGACGAGGCGCCTGAACTCCGGCACCAGGCCGGCTTCGCGGACCTTGGCCGCTGCGTTGTCGGCCCCCATCCCACGGAGGCCGGAGGGGACCGTCACCATGACGGGTCCCTTCGACACGACGGCGGACATCGACCCGCCGCGCAGCAGGTGACCGTCACCGGGGTTCTGTGAGATCACGGCTCCTTTGGCCACCGTGTCGTGGTTCTCCTCGCTCAGGTCGACCCTGAGCGCGTTGCCCTTCGCCCACGCCTGGAGTTCGCCGACGGGCTTGCCGACGAAGCTCCTCACCGCGACGGGAGCCGGACCCTTCGAGACCACGAGGTCGATGGGGGAATTCCGCTTCGCGGGGGTGCCGGCCTTCGTGCCCTGCGCGATGACCACCCCGGGGGCGACCGTGTCGCTGTGCTCCTCCGCCACGTTGCCGACCGACAGGGAGGTGTCGGTGATCAGCCGTTCCGCATCCTCGCGCTGCTTCTGCACGACCGACGGAACCGTGAACCGCTCCGGCCCGCGCGAGACCCAGGCCTTGACCGTGCCGTCCCGCAGCACCCGGTCGCCGGGGCCCGGCTCGGTACGGATCACCTGGCCGGCGGGGACGTCCTCGCTGTACTCCTGCTGGAACTCCACCCGCACGTCGGAGGCCAGCGCCGCGGCCGTGGCGTCCGCCTGTGTGAGGGACGCCAGGGAGGGCGCCGTCGTCCAGCGGCCCTCGGCCAAGTACCAGCCACCCCAGCCGGCGCCACCGAGCACGGCGATCACGATCAGGACTGCCACCAGCCGCCCCCAGCGAGGGCCGGAGCGCGGACGGGATGCGGCCGAGCCCCCGGGCACCGGCGCCGGGGTCGGGCGCGCCGACAGTTCGGGGAAGGTGCGGGTGTGGGGGGACTGCGGGGAGTAGGGCAGGGGGCCGGTGCTGTAGAAGGGTGCGCCGTCGACCGAGACGTCGAACGTCGGCGACACCGGCGTCACCGGGGTGAACCGGCGTTCCGCGCCCAGCCGCGGCGGCATGGTCGGCACCGGCGTGGTCGCACCGTCGGCCGCCTCGGGCTCGGTGTGGCGCATCCGGGCCACGAGGGCGGGGTCGTCCACGACGCCGCGGGCCAGGGCGTCCTTGGCCGCGCGGAGGTGGCCGAGCAGGACGCCGGCGTCCGCGGGCCGGCTGGCGCGGTCACGGTTGGCGGCCGTGGTGACCAGCGCGTCCAGATAGGGCGGGATGCCACCGCGCCCGTCGCGCCACGTCGTGGAGACCTCCATCGACGGCGCCGGGATCTGGTTGTGCACGTGGCTGTAGGCGACCTGGATCGGCGTCTCGCCCTGGTGCGGCTTGCGGCCGGTCAGCATCTCGTACAGGACGATGCCGAGTGAATAGACGTCGGAACGGGCGTCGGCGCGGCCCCGCGTGACCAACTCGGGCGCGATGTAGGAGACCGTGCCGATGACCAGGCCGGTCGTCGCCGCGTTCGACTGCGCGGTCACCGCTCGCGCCAGCCCGAAGTCGGCGACCTTCACCTGGCCCCGGTCGGAGATGAGGACGTTCTCCGGCTTGATGTCCCGATGGATCAGGCCCGCCTGGTGCGCGGCCGCCAGCGCGGAGGCGACGGGCTCCAGGAGCTCGACGGCCCGGCGCGGCTCCATCGGGGCCTCGCGCGTGATGAGTTGCCGCAGGGTGCAGCCCGGCACGTACTCCATGACGATGTAGGGGCGGCCCGCGTCCATGCCCTGGTCGAAGACGCTGACGACGTTCGCGTGGGACAGGTGGGCGGCGGCCCGGGCCTCGGTGTCGAAGCGTGCGGCGAAGTCGTCGGAGTCGCCCAGCCCGTCGTTCATCACCTTGAGCGCGACGGTGCGGGACAGGCGCAGGTCGTTGGCGACGTACACGGTGGCCATGCCCCCGCGCGCAAGCTTCTTGACGACCTCATATCGGTCGTCAAGCACGTGGCCCACGAGGCCACCGTTGCGGTCAGTCGTCAACACAGTTCTCCGGCATGGATCGGGGAAGAGAGGCATGCCAGTCCCGCCTCGAGTGTAGGCAGGCACGCGTCGAGGGCCCCCTCGACCCGCCGGTGATGTGGCAGGCTTGCCCTGTGACCGCACTGATGGGGATTGCCACCCGGCTGAAGCTCGCCCGCCTGATCCACATCCTGCCCGACGAGCCGGAGTCGGTAGGGCCTCTCGCCCGCGCCAGCTATGCCGGGGGTGCTGACGCGGTGATGCTGGACGAGGATCTCGCGGACGTCATCGCCGACGACACCGCTGCCGACGGACTCGACGCGATCACCGAGGCCGCCCGCCCCACGCAGGGCCTCACCGCCTACTTCGGACGCCCCGTCCGTGCCGCCGCGCTCTCGCCCGACCTGTTCGTCCTCGCCGACGACGAGGCCGACCCGGCCCGCACCCGTCTGATCGTGGGGGAGTGGACGCTGATCGGGCGCCGCTGCAACAGCACTGAGGAGACCGAGGCCGCCCTCGCCCACCCGGACGTCGACTTCCTGCTCGTGGGGCCGGGCCTGCCGCTGATCCGGCACGCTGCGCAGAAGGCGCCGCAGGATGACCCGGCGTCCAAGCCCTGGTTCGCCGTGGGCGGCATCACGCTCGAATCGCTGGACGCCGTCCTGCGCGGCGGGGCCAAGCGCGTCGCCGTCGGCGGGGCGATCACCCGGGCGTCCGACCCGCGGGCGGCCGCCACGGAACTGAAGGATCGACTGCGGGCCGCCTGGGACGGTGACCCGGGGATGGAGGAGGTCATCAGCTCGGCGTTCGGGACCTCACCGAAGCTGACCTTCGACCCCTCGCTGCTCCCACCGAGCGACGACCTGCACCTCTGAGGCCCGCGCACCCCGGCGCGACCCGACGTCATCCACACCTCGCGCGAGGGGGCTGGACGTCGGGGGCTAGAAGTCCCGACGGACGGCGAGACGGGCCAGGTTCTCCAGGCCCTCGCGCCCGGCGTCGCTGAGGTCGGCCCGCCCGAGGGCGGACAGGGCGGCGTCGTACTCGCGGTGGATCTCGGCCTCGACCGCGTCCCGGGCACCGGAGGCGTCGATGATGGCCCGGGCCCGGCCCACACCCGCCGCGTCCAGGCGGGGGTCGCCGAAGAGCGTCGCCAGTTCGGCGGCGTCCGACGCGGACGCCCGGCCGAAGGCCTCGGCCGCGAGCAGCGTGAGCTTGCCGACCCGGAGGTCCTCACCCGAGTCCTTGCCGGTGAGTGCCTCGTCCCCGTAGATGCCCAGCACGTCGTCGCGGTACTGGAACGCGCGCCCCAGCGGCTGGCCGAAGGCGGTCAGGGCGTCGAGCTGGGCGTCGGTCGCCCCGGCGATCGACGCACCCAGCAGGAGCGGGCGGCGGATCGTGTAGGAGGCGGACTTCCACGTGACGACGGTGCGGGTCAGCGCCGTGAGCTGCTCGCGTCCCTCCGGGGTGCGGCTCAGGGGGTAGGGGTCGCGGGCCTGCGCGAGGACGTCGAGGTACTGGCCGGCGGTCACCTCCGTGCGCATCGCCTCCAGGTGCGGACGCCCGCGCTCGGCCTCGTCGGTGGTCAGGCCGGCGCGGCGGAACATGTCCTCGGACCACACCAGCAGCAGGTCCCCGAGCAGGATGGCGCCGGCGCGACCGAACTGCTCGGCGTCACCCCGCCAGGACTCCCCGCGGTGGTCCGACTCGAACTGGCGGTGGGCGGCGGGGACCCCCCGGCGGAAGTCCGAGGCGTCCATCACGTCGTCGTGCATGAGCGCCGACACGTGCAGGACGTCGAGCGAAGCGGCGGCTGCCACCACGGCGTCCGGCAGGTCGAGCGTGCCAGCCACCGCGGCGTACGCCCAGGCGCAGAACGCGGGACGCAGGCGCTTGCCGCCGTCGGTGAAGACCCGGGCGCGTGCCAGGAGCGGCGCCGTCGCCGGGTCGATGCCGTCGAGCACCACGGACCGGGTGTCCAGGAACGACGTGATCGCATCCGACACCCCCGCGCGGAACTCGGCGGAGACAGGCTTGGCGGAATCGAGGCTGACCACGCTCCGAGCCTACCGGCGGCCGAGATGGCCCCCTGAACTAGGGTGGCCCGCATGTCTGAGTCCATCGTCGAGCGGTTGGCGCGCAGGAACGGTCCGACGTTCAGCGTGGAGTTCTTCCCACCCTCTGATGACGCGGGCGTCCAGCAGCTGATCGGCACTGTGGACAGCCTGCGCCAACACCAGCCCGACTGGATCTCGGTGACCTACGGTGCGACGGGGGCGAGCCGCTACAAGACCTTCGCGGCGGTGGGGGCGATCCGGGGGACGACCGACAGCCAGTTGATGGGCCACCTGACCGTGGCCGGCCAGCCGCTGGGAGAGGTCAGGCGCGCCCTGGACGCCTACGCCCGGCTCGGTGTCACCCACATCCTCGCGCTGCGGGGCGACCCGCCCGGTGGTGGACGCTTCGAGCCCCACCCCGACGGCTTCATCAACGCCACCGAGTTGGTGCGGTTCATCAAGGGCTACGGCGACTTCACCGTCGGCGTCGCGGCGTTCCCCAACGCGCACCCGGAGGGTTCGGCTGACCTCGACGCGCGGATCCTGCTCGACAAGCAGGAGGCCGGCGCGGAGTTCGCCGTCACGCAGATGTTCTTCGACCCGCAGGCCTACGTGTCGATGGTCGGCCGGTTCGGGCAGATGGGCGGCACCATGCCGGTGATCGCGGGCATCATGCCGATCACCGCCGCCTCGCAGATCGAGCGCTTCGGCGCGATGTCCGGGGCGCCCCTGCCCCCGGACGTCGTGCTCCCCCTGCGCGAGGTCGCCGACGACAAGGAGCGCTTCCGCGAGGTGGCCCTCGGCATCGTCACCCAGCTCTGCCGCGACGTCATCGACGCCGGCGCTCCCGGTCTGCAGTTCTTCACGCTGAACCGCTCCACGGCGACGTCGGAGATCCTGGGGCGGCTGCGCGCAGACGGGGTCGCGCAGGCGTCCTGAGGGGATTCTGCGACCCGGTCAGCCGGCCGGGCGCCACGCACCGGGGCCGTCGATGTCGACGGCCACCAACCGCTGCGTCGGTCGCGTGAGGGCGACGTAGAGCACCCGGACGCCGCCCGGGGACTCCGCGACGATCTCGTCGGGGGAGACCACCACGACCGCGTCGTACTCCAGGCCCTTGGCCTCCAGCGGCGAGACGAAGAGCACCCGCTCGAGGTTGGCCGGGTTCATCCGGGTCCCCAGCCGCGGGGGCAGCAGTTCACGCAGCGCGTCCAACCGCGACGGCGGCGCGATGATGCCGACGGTGCCGCCCACGGCGTCCGTCATGCGGTCGACGACGCGGACCAGGTCGCTCACCAGCGCGGAGGATGAGGTCTCCAGCAGTTCGGGGTCGTGCCCGGTCGACCGCACGGCCCGGGGCAGGTCGGCGCGCGGGTAGGCCACCTTGACGACCTTCGACGCGAGGTCGAACACCTCGGCCGGGGAGCGGTAGTTCACCGACAGGCGGAACTCGCGGTGCGGCGCGTTGCCGATCAGGTCGCGGACCGCGCGGCCCACCTCGTCCAGATCGGGCCAGGAACTCTGGGCGATGTCGCCGACGATCGTCCAGGACGCCTGCGAACCGCGGCGGCGCAACAGGCGCCACTGCATCGGGGTGATGTCCTGGGATTCGTCCACCAGCAGGTGGGCGTAGGTCTCGTGGCGATCCTCGGTGAGGTCGTGCTCGACGGTGCGCCGCAGCCTGTCGGCGGTGGTCACGAACTCGGTGACGTCCTCACCCCCCTCGATGAACAGGCTCGGGCCGGTGTCCTCGACGGGTTCGGGCCCCAGGATCGAGACGAGCTCGTCCAGGAGTGCCATGTCGGCAACGGTCCACTCATGCCCGTCCGCGTAGGACGACGACAGGACACCCTGCTCGTCCCGGGTGAGGATGCCGTCCGCGACCCTGGCCGTGACGCGGGGGTCGGCGAGCCGGCGCAGGACGTCCGTGGCCGCCAGCGGTGGCCACCACGCGTCGACGAAGTCGCGATAGGAGGTGGCGTCGGTGATGAGGTCCGGGACCGCTTCGGGATCCACGTCCGCATCGTCGGGAACCTGCGCGGCGAGGGCGGCGACGAGCGCCTTCTCTGCCGCGGCGCGCCCGAGGTTCACACGCTGGTGGGCGAGCACGCCCGAGCGGATGCGGGTGAGCTGGGCGGCGTCCAGCTTGAGCACGTTGCCCTTGACGGTCACCAGCAGCGAGGGCGGCTCGGCATCGGGATCGCCCAGTGGCAGGTTGATGAGGTTCTTCAGCACCGACACCATGCGGAGCGAGCCCTTGACGAAGGCCGTGGGCGCGTCATCGACGACCTGGGAGGACAGCCCGCCCAGCACGTCGCCGGCGACCTGGCCGATGGCGCGCAGCGTCACCGAATCCTCACCCAGGGAGGGGAGCACGCGCTCGATGTAGTTCATGAACACCGGGCCGGGACCCACGACGAGGATGCCGCCGCGCTCGAACC
Organism: Propioniciclava sp. LT294; assembly: GCF_059516005.1. Classification (NCBI taxonomy): domain Bacteria; kingdom Bacillati; phylum Actinomycetota; class Actinomycetes; order Propionibacteriales; family Propionibacteriaceae; genus Propioniciclava; species Propioniciclava sp. LT294. The sequence continues at coordinate 293,948 of NZ_JCAKNG010000001.1, read as the reverse complement.
GGCGCCGGTTCGAGTACAGCAGGTAGGCCGCGCGGTGCAGGGCCACGACGGTCTTGCCGGTGCCGGGGCCGCCGCTGATGATCGTCACGCCGGGGTGGTCGGCCCGGATCGCCATGTCCTGCTCGGCCTGGATGGTGGCGACGATGTCCCTCATGCGAATGCCGCGCGAGCGCGACAGGGAGGCCATGAGGGCGCCCTCGCCGATGATCGGCAGGTCGTCATGGTTGGACTCGGCGTCCAGCAGGTCGTCCTCGATGCCGACGACCTTGTCGTTGCGACAACGCAGGACGCGGCGGCGGACCACGTCCATCGGCTGCTGCGGGGTGGCACGGTAGAACGGCTCGGCGGCGCGGGCGCGCCAGTCGATCACCAGCGGCTCGTACTCCTCGTCGCGGACGCCGATGCGCCCGATGTAGCGCACCTCGCGATGCTCGGGCTCCTCGAGGTCGAGCCGACCGAAGACCAGGCCCTCGTGCTCGGCGTCCAGCACGGCGAGGCGCTTGGCGGCCTGGAAGGTGAAGGCGTCGCGCTCGAAGAGCGCCGTCCCGTCCTCCTCGCGCATCCATGTCTGCCGGTCGGACTGGAAGATCTGGTGGCCCGTCTGGGCCGCGCTGCGGGCTGACTGTGCCGCCTCGTCGAGGCGTGCGTAGACGGCGTCCACATGAGCCTGCTCTTGGGCGAGCTCGCGGGCGAGGAGTTCAGAGTCGTTCAAGGCGGAGGGTCCCTGTCCTGTCTGTTTTCGGCCAGAGGCCAACTCTACCCCTTCCCCTCAACGCGCGAGTGCCTTGTTCGTCGGACGGATGTCCTCGCCCGTCAGGAACTCGTGTGCGGCGTACGTCGCGAGGGCGCCGGTGAGGAGTTGGGCCCACGGCTCCGTGCCGCCGGGGCTCGACGCCGATGCGTGGAACAGGCCCGGACGTCGCTGGTCGCGCAGGGCGGGGCGGGCCAGCAGTTGCTCCACGAACGAGTCGCGGCCCGACCACCGGGGCGGACGTCGCCAGGACGCGCCCGGGTCACGGGTGTCGATCGTCGCGTCCGACTCCCGGGGGGCCACGTCCGTGATGAGGACGCCCCGCTCGGCGAGCCGGTCGGCCAGCACGTCCACCAGCGCGGACGCCGGACGCGGTGTCCCGGCGGTGTCCTGCAGGCGCCAGCGCCCGAAGGTCCGCTCGACGGCCAGCCGGGCGGTGAACCAGGCAGGGGTGGCCTCCGGAGCCAGCCCCCGGTCGGACGCCAGCGCCACGACCCGAGCGGCCAGCGCCGGGTGCGGGAGCGTCCTGGCCACGTCGGCCAGGCTCCGGCGCGGGTGGAGGCCGGCGCGGACGACGGCGTCCGGGGTCAGTTCGGCCTCCAGGCCCAGGGGGCGCATCGTCTGCCAGGTGTCGTCGGCGGCGTCCACGAAGTCGCGCCAGGCCTTGGCGTTGGCCTCGCCGAGGGTGGCGACGTCGGCGTACCAGACGTCCCCGCGGTCGGTGGGGGCGCCGTCGGGGTCAGGGACGAGGTCGAGCCCGTGCAGTCCCAGCGCGCCGGCGGCGGGGCGTCCGGACTTCTTGAACAGGTCGCGCCAAGGGGCTGGGAAGTCGAGGGTGTCGCCGAGGGCCGAACGCAGCGCGTCCGCCTCGCCGGGGGCCGCCACCAGGGTGGTCTCGTGGCCGGCCCGGGCCAGCCGGACGGCCGCGGCGACGCCGGCGAAGGTGTGGCCGAGGACGGTGACGCGGCCCACGTCAGGCGGGGGTGGGGGAGTCGTTGCGGTTCCGCCAGCGTCGGAAGGCGGCCCAGCCGCGCCGGATGCGGCTGGTGATCGACCACAGCACCACCAGTCCGACCACGATGAGGACCGCGACCACGATCGCTGCCGCGACGGGGGCCAGGGCGACGAGGGTGGCCACGCCGGTCACCGCGACATCGCCGGTCGCGGAGGCCGCCACGTTGGTGAAGGGTTCGGGCGAAGTGTTGACCGCCAGGCGGATGCCCGCCTTGGTGAGGTGGCTGACGAGCGCGGTGATGCCGCCCACCGAGGCGAGCGTGATCGTGGCGAGGTCGCCCGTGGCTCCGGCGTAGACCGCGCCGATCGCCGCGCCCGCGATGGGCCGGATGACGGTGGAAACGGTGTCCCAGGCGCTGTCGATGTAGGGAATCTTGTCCGCGACCAGCTCGATGGCGCACAGGATGCCCATGATGACCAGGACGTCGGTGCGCTGGAACCCGGCGGGGATCCCCTCGATGCCGGCGAAGCGGCCCAGGACCCCGAGCACGAGCACGGTGCCCCAGGCGTTGATGCCACTGGCCCAACCGGAGGCGAATGCGGCGGGAAGCATTTCCATGGGGTCAGGGTAGTACCGGGTAGGGTGGGCGCCGTTCCGCCCCTCCTGGGGCGCCCGCGGCCAACAGGAGGCACCATGAGCGATGCACTGGAGTTCCTGAAGGGTGTGGACAAGCTCCACGCCTTCTACACCGAGCACGTCCGGATGTTGGCGCACGCGTACCACCTGACCGATGAGGAGGCCGCGCACATCCTCGACACGCACGACTTCCGCAACGTCGCCCGCTCGATCCTGCGCCCCCCGCGCGTCGATGTGATGGACAGCACCTTCCGCCGGTTGTGAGTCGCTCGCGGTGACCCGCGGGGTCGCGGTGGGCCACGGCCTCGCCCTCGGCAAGCGCTCTTGACGGACTGTCGGAGGGGGTGCGTAGAGTGGTGAATCCTTCGAACGGAAGTTCGAATGAGGTTTCCTGTGGGGTGGATCATGCGGCGCTACGACGAACCGATCGCGGTGCGCGCGGGTGAGGTGGAGGGCCTGCCCGCGCCGGTGGAGTTCCTGTGGCGCCGCAAGCTGTGGCGCGTGCTGGGGGTGGAATCGCGCTGGCGTGAGACCGCGGACTGGTGGTCCCTGAGGGAGTCCGGCGACCTGCTCGCCGAGGCCGAGGTGTACCGGGTGCTCGCCAGCTCGGGGCGGTCGGCGCTGCCGGGCGTGTACGAATTGGCGCACCCGGTCAACGGGGAGGAATGGATCCTGCGGACGGTGGTGGACTGATGTCCGCCGAAGCGGTCCGCACCCACGGCGCCCCGGACGCCGTCGACGACATCGCCGCCGCCCTGGCCGCCGCCGAGGACGCGGTGCGTCCCGCCGAGCGCTACCTGGCCGCCCACCGCGCCGCGCTGCGGGTGGCGGCGGGCGTGCTGGCGCGCCGGCGCCCGCGGTTGCGGGAGCGGGTGGGCATCTGGACGGTCCTGGCCCGCGTCGCGCCCGAGTTGGGGGAGTGGGCCGACTACTTCGCGATGATCCAGCTCAAGGTGCAGGCGGTCGACGCCGGGGCGGTGGGTGTCGTCAGCACCCGCGAGGCCGACGACCTCGTCCGCGACGCGCGCGCGTTCGCCCGGGCGGCCGGCCCGGGGGCGCGGGATGCCTGATCCCTTCGTCCACCTGCGCGTGGCGTCCGGGTACTCGTTGCAGTACGGCGCGTCCCACCCCAGCGCGCTCGTCGAGGCCGCCGCCGGCCACGACATGGACACGCTGGGGCTCACCGACCGGGACGGCCTCTACGGGGCGGTCCGGTTCGCCAAGGCGTGCCTGGCCAGCGGCGTCGCGCCCGTGGTGGGTGTGGACCTCGCGGTGGCGAACGACCCGCGGCGTCCGGAGCGGGGCCGCACGCGGGCGGTCGTCCTGGCCGAGTCGCGGGCGGGCTGGGGGTCGCTGTGCCGGCTGGTCAGCGCCACGCACGCACGCGGTGAACGAGGGGCGCCGGTCACCACCCGGGGCTTGGTGGGGGAGCACCGCGACGACGTCGTGGTCGTGCTGGGCCCCGACTCCGACCTGGGGGTCGCGCTGGCCCGGCGCGACGAACGGGCCGCAGAAGGTGTCCTGGCCGACTGGCTGGAGGTCGTCGAGCCACACCAACTCGTCGTCGGCGTCACCAACCACCACCTCGCGGGGTCGGGTCCCGGGTCGGCGCGGTTGGCCGGGCACATGCTCGCGTTCGCGGACGCCCGCGGGCTGACCGGCGTCCTCACCAACGCCGTCCGCATGGCGCGCAGGTCGGACGCCCCGATCGCCGACGTGCTGGACGCCGCCCGGCGCCTCGTGCCGCTGGACGTCCGCAACGTCGACCGGCGCAACGCGGAGGGACACCTGAAGTCCGGCAAGGAGATGCTGTCCACCGCCGAGGAGGTCGCCCTGCTGGCCGGACGTCGCGACGCGACCGGGCTCATCGGGGACACCCGTCACCTCGCCCTGCGTTGCCGCCTCGACCCGGTCGCCGACATCGGCCTGGGTGAGATCCACCTGCCCGAGTTCCCGGGTGGGCTGGCCGAGCTCCGCGCCCGGTGCGAGTCCGGCCTGGCCGCCCGCTGTGCCGCGCCCACGGCGTCCGTGCGGGACCGGCTGGAGGACGAGCTGGCGGTCATCGAGCAGATGGGGTTCGCCGCCTACTTCCTGACCGTGGCCCAGGTCGTCGACACGGTGAAGGAGATGGGCATCCGGGTCGCGGCGCGCGGTTCGGGTGCGGGATCGCTGGTCAACTACTGCCTGGGCATCTCGGGGGTCGACCCGATCCGCTACGGCCTGATCATGGAGCGGTTCCTCTCGCCGCTGCGCCGGGCGCTGCCCGACATCGACATCGACGTGGAGTCCGCGCGCCGGCTCGAGGTGTACGACCGGGTGTTCGCCGACTTCGGTGCCGATCGGGTCGCAGCGGTGGCGATGCTGGAGACGTACCGCGTCCGCCATGCGATCCGGGACGTGGGGGCCGCCATGAGTCTCCCGCCCGGCGACATCGACCAGATCGCCAAGTCGTTCCCCCACATCCGGGCCCGCGACGCCCGGCATGCCCTGCGCGAGCTGCCCGAGCTGCGGCGGGCCAACCTCGGCGACGCGCAGTTGCGGGTGCTGTTCGAACTGGTCGAGGGGCTGGACGGGCTGCCCCGGCACGTGGCGCTGCATCCCTGCGGGGTGATCCTGTCCGACGCGACGCTGGGGGGCCGGACGCCGGTGGAGAGCTCGTTCGGCGGCTACCGGATGAGCCAGTTCGACAAGGACGACGTGGAGGACCTCGGGCTGCTGAAGCTCGACATCCTCGGCATCCGGATGCAGTCCTCGATGGCCCACGCGCTGGACGAGATCGAACGGGTCTCCGGAGAACGCATCGACATCGACGCGCTGGCGCCCTACGACGACCCGGACGTGTACGGGATGATCTCCCGCGCGGAGACCATCGGCTGCTTCCAGATCGAGTCGCCCGGCCAGCGGGAACTGGTCGGCAAGTTCTCCCCGAGCGAGTTCAACGACCTCGTCATCGACATCAGCCTGTTCCGGCCCGGCCCGGTGAAGTCGGACATGGTGGTGCCGTTCCTGCGCGCCCGCAACGGCTGGTCCGAGGCGGTGTACCCCCACCCGAACCTGAGGCCCGCGCTGGCCGAGACGAAGGGGGTCGTCGTGTTCCACGAGCAGGTGATCAAGGTCGTCGCCGCGATGACGGGCTGCTCGCTCGCCTACGGCGACGAGGCCCGGCGCGCGCTCGGCTCACCCGAGGGGCAGGAGGACGTGAAGCGCTGGTTCTTCCCGGCCGCGCGCAAGCTCGACTACGACGAGCGGCTCATCTCCGACGTCTGGGCGATCCTCGTCTCGTTCGCGTCCTTCGGGTTCTGCAAGGCGCACGCCGCGGCGTTCGCGCTGCCCACCTACCAGTCGGCGTGGCTGAAGTGGCACCACGGCGCCCCCTTCATCGCCGGGCTGCTCACCCACGACCCGGGCATGTACCCCAAGAGGTTGATCCTCGCCGAGGCGCGGCGCATGGGCATCCCGGTGCTGGGGCTGGATGTGAACGCGTCCGATGCGGTGTACCGGGTGGAGAGGGTGGAGGGCATCCTCGGGATCCGGCTCGCCCTGACCGACGTGAAGGGCATCAGCGAGGCCGAGGTGGAGCGCATCGTCGCCGGGCGGCCGTACAGCGGGCTGGTCGACTTCTGGCATCGCGCCCGGCCCGGATCCGACGTCGCCGAGCACCTCGTGCTGGCGGGCGGGTTCGACTCCCTCTACGGCATCGACCGGCCGCAGGGGCTCGGGACGCGGGGGCGGATCACCCGCCGGGACCTGCTGCTCACGCTGGCCGACCTCGAGCGGGCCGACCGTGTGGACGCCCGGGCCCACGGCCGTGCCCGGGGGCTGGGCGCGGGCGGTGCGACCGGGCACCAGGCCGTCCAGGTGGCGTTCGACTTCACCGAGCCGGCGACCCTGGCGCGTGTTGCTGAGGGAGGTCCATCCGGCCCGCCGGTGGGTCCGGTGGACGTCCCCGGCGACGTGCGTGTCTCCGGCCTGCCGGAGATGACCAGTGAGGAGCGGATGGCCGCCGAACTTGCCGTGCTGGGCATGGACGCCACCCGCCACGTCATGGAGGACCACCGCGACTTCATCGAGGCGATCGGCACGACGAGGTCGGATGAGCAGATGAAGCGACGCAGCGGCAGCCGACTGCTGGTGGCCGGGGTGAAGGTGGCCACGCAGACGCCCCCGGTGAAGTCCGGCAAGCGGGTGGTCTTCCTGACCCTGGACGACGGGACGGGCCCGGTCGACCTCACCTTCTTCGAGGATGCCCAGGGTCCCTTCGCCCGGACGGTGTTCAACGCGTGGCTGGTCGTCGGCGTGGGGGAACTGCGGCGGACGGGTGCGCGCGGTGTCTCGTTGCGGGCGCTCGGCGCGTGGGACCTGCTCCACCTGGAGGCCCTGTGGCGCTCCACGCTCGAGGCGACCGGTGATGAGCGGGCGGCGGTCGCCGCCGTCCACGGCATCATCGACGCCGACCTCGCGGCGCAGGCGTCCGGCGTGGCCGAGAACGAGCGGCTCAGGGCCGACTGGAACGCCCGGTCGCAGGATCGGCCGTACGCCGACGGTGGGGGCGGGTCGCAGGGGGAGCGGGCCAGGCGCCGGGCCGACACCGAGCACGCCGGAGCGGCCGGCGGCATAGGCCAGCGGCGGGTGCTCATCCACCCCAGCGGGTTCGTGCAGTCGCCCTACACCGACGTCGCGCCGGCGGGGGAGTCCCCGAAGTCGGTCCCGAGGAAGTTCGCCGACCCGGGGCGCAAGCTGTGGCACTCCAGCCCGGGGTCCTCGGGGCGATGACCGGTGGGGTGGCCCCTCAGCGCCGCAGGGGTGAGTGGGCGGCGCCCCGTGCCCGGCCACGGGGGCGCCTGCTTGACGAAGGGTCGGAGCCACCACCTAGCATGGGATTCGAATCAGAGTTCGAATAAGGAGGTGTCGTGCCCGTCCTCGCCCATGTCGACATGGATGCCTTCTACGTCGCCGTCGAGGTCCGCCGCCGCCCTGAGCTGCGGGGCAGGCCGGTGTGGGTCGGCGGCGCCAACCGAGGCGTGGTGCTGTCGGCCTCGTACGAGGCGCGCGCATTCGGGGTCGAGGGCGGCATGTCGTCCACCCGGGCGCGACGCCTGTGTCCCGACGCGATCGCCATCAAGCCCGACCACGACGCCTACGAAGCTGCCTCCGACGGGGTGTTCGCGATCTTCTCCACGATCACCCCGCACGTCGAGAAGGTCTCCCTCGACGAGGCCTTCCTCGACATCACGGGCACCCGTCGGCTGCTGGGGGAGCCGGAGGAGGTCGGGGAGCTCATCCGGGCCCTGGTCGCCGACGAACAGGGCATCGGGTGCTCGGTGGGCATCGCGCCGACCAAGCTGATCGCCAAGATGTCGTCGAACAGGGCCAAGCCGAACGGGTTGTTCCGCGTCCAGCCCGGTGAGGTGATCCCCTTCCTGCACCCGCAGCCGGTCGAGAAGATCTGGGGGGTCGGGCCGTCCACCGCCGAGAAGCTCAACAAGCTGGGCCTCCCCACGATCGCGGACGTGGCGCACACGCCGAAGTCCACCCTGCAGCGGGCCTTCGGAGCCCGTGCCGGGGGAGAGCTGTGGGAGCTCGCCTGGGGCATCGACGGACGACGCGTCGTCACGACCGAGCGAGGAGACCGCAGCGTCGGCAGCCAGGAGACCTTCGCGAAGGACACCGACGACCTCGACCTCGTCCGTACCGAGTTGCTGCGCACCAGCGCGCGGGTGGCGGCCCGCATGCGCATGGCCCGGGTGGTCGGCCGCACGGTCACCCTCACCCTGCGGTTCGCCGACTTCCGCACCGTCCAGAAGTCGCTCACCCTGCCGTACCCGACCGATGTCACGGATGAGGTGTACGCCGCTGCCGTCCGGCTGCTGCGCGCGTTCCGGCTCGACCGTCCCCGGTTGCGGCGCGTGGGCATCCGGGTCGAGCAGGTTCTGGACGTCGACCAGGTCGCCACCCAGCCCGCCCTCGACGAGCCGGACCGGGGCTGGCGCGAGGCGGAGCGTGCCGCAGACGCCGCCATCGCCCGATTCGGTCCACACGCGGTCTCGCGGGCCACGTTGGCGAGACGGGTCGGTTCCGTTTGAGACAGTGGGCGCCTACACTTGTTCCACACCCGTCAACCGGGTCCGCCCACGATGAAGGGAGGCGCGCGATGGCACTGTCCGACAAGGAGCAGAAGCTCTTGGAGCAGCTTGAGGCCGCCCTCGCGGCGGAGGATCCCAAGCTCGCCAACACGCTCCGTGGTACCACGACACGGACGCTCCACCGCCGCCGGGCCGCGATTGCCGGGTTGGGCTTCGCGCTCGGTCTGGGCGCCCTCATCGGAGGCATGCAGATCGCTTGGTTCATCAGCGTCATCGGTTTCGTGATCATGCTGGTCGCCACCGTGGTCGCCGTCAGTTCCTGGCGAGTCGTCGAGACGCAGTCCCACGGGCGTCACCCCGAATCCGATTCGGCCTTCACCGACCGCATCGACGATCCTTGGCGCCGCGGCGACGACCCCTTCTGAGTCGAGCCGGTCGGGCCAGTGACGCGGCCACCGATGAGCCGAGAATCTCAGCGCGCTGCCCTGCGGGGCGGCGCGTTGTTGTGTCCGGACCTCTCGCGCGCCCGGGTCCTGAGCGCCGCCGTGATGGTGGTGACCTCGGCTTCCCACCGACTGGGCAGGTCGAAGTTCTCGCTCCGGTCGTACAGCGCGCGCTCGGCGGCCGCGGCCAGGCTGCGCAGCGCCTTGGCGGCTGCCTCGTCCCCACCGAGCGACGTGACGAGCCTCTCCGCGGCGTAGCGGGGGGAGCCGTCCGGCCAGGGCAGCCGAACGTCGGACACGACCTCGCGCACCTCGTCCCAGGCGGACAGCGTGTCCGCCCGCGCATCGCCCGTTCCGGCGAAGCGGAGGCGGCGCCGGCGAGCACGCAACAGGCGCGGACCGAGGAACGCCGCGCCGGCGCCCGCCGCAACGAGCGCGACCACCAGCGCCGGCAGCCAGCTGCCCGGTTCGCCCTGCGGTGCGGCCCCGCCCGGGGTCGGCTCGGCCGTCGGTGTGGGCTGCTCGGCCGGGGTCGGGCTCTGCTCACCGGCCGTGGGGGCGGCGGTCGGCTCGGCCGTCACCCCGGGGTCCTGCGGCGTGGTCCCCGGCCCTGAGCCGGTGTCGCCGCGTGAGGGTGTCGGCTCGAAGGCCACCCAGCCCAGTCCGTCCAGCCACAGTTCGGGCCACGTGTGCAGGTCACGGGCGCTCACGCCCCAGCCGTCGCCCTCCTGGGTGCCGGGGGCGAACCCGACCGCCATGCGGGTCGGGATGCCCACCTCGCGGGCCATGATCGCCATCGCGCCGGCGAACTGCTCGCAGTAGCCCGTCCGGGAGCGGAAGAGGAAGTCGTCGATCGTGGCCAGGCCGTCGCCGGTGCCGGTGCTGGGAGCGGTGGAATAGGTGAACGTGTTCGACCTGAGGTAAGCCTCCAGCGCCTGGGCCTTGGCCCCTGCCGTGGGTGCGGCCTCCGTCAGGTCCAGGGCCAACTCGCGGACGCGCGCGGGGACCTGGGCCGGCAGACTCTGGGTGAGTTCCCGGTCGGGGCCGGTGGTCGAGCCCGCGCGGGCGATCGTGTCGGCGTCCGGGCGTACCTCGAGGCTGCGCACCTCGTAGGTGACCCCTTGGGTGGCGGAGGTCCGCGCGGGTCCGGCCATCGCCATGACATCGAGCGTGTCGAGCGCGAAGCCCCACTCGCCCGGGGCATCGAAGGCGGTGGGCGCATACGGGACCGGCAGCCACTCGCTCGCGAAGTCCCCGATCTCGACGGTCGTCGTCCGGGCGACTCCCGAAGGGGCGCCGGGCGGGGCCGGGATCCGGCCCGTGGCGACCCGTACGTCGGACAACGCGAACCCACCGGTCGACAGCGCGGGGAGCGTGGCCAGCTTCAGGTAGGTGCCGCCCGGACTGTCCGTCCGGTAGCGCAGGATGACCTCGTCGGATCCCTGGACGAGGTTGCGCTTCAGGTCCAGGGACGGGTCGCTCATCTGGAGAGGTTCGTTGGTCGTGCGCGGCTCGAAGGTGGGCACGAGCAGGGCCACCGCCCACGTCGCGCCGATCGCGCCGGCGGTCATGACGACAGCCGTGGCGAGGGCGGCGACGTGAGCGGTGGGGCGGTCGGTGCTGCCCCAGGGGCTCGCGGCGAGCAGGACCAGGCCGATGCCGATCGCCAGCAGGGTGAACTCGCTGAAGAGGGTGGGCGTCGCCAGCCCCAGGGCCACCACCAGGTACATCCCCGCGAGCGGGATCACCGCCGCCCCGGGGCGCTCCCCCCCGATCGCCAGCGCGTCCGCCAGGACGGTCAGGGAGGCGACCCCAGCGACGAAGATCAGGGTGGCTCCCGGGCTGGGGAACATCGGCGCCGAACTGGTCTGGATGAACCGGAGTCCCTCACCCAGGAGTTCCGGCGCCCGCCACGCGTGTTGGGCACCGTGCGCCCAGGCGACCGCGCCGATGCTCGCCGCGGCAGCAACGACCCCCTGCACGAGGACCACCCCGGGGGCGGGCAGCCGCAGTCCCCGTCGTGCGACCCAGCCGGCCACCAGGACGAGCACGATGGCGGCCCCGGCAGCCTGGACGGCGGCGGTGTGGCGGGTCAGCTGGGTCCAGGCCACCAGTTGCAGGCAGAGGGCGACGGCCAGCGCCAGGCCCAGGCGGGTGTCGGTCCTCATCGGGCCACCCCCAATGAACCCCAGACGTGGGCGAGGTCGGTGGAGGCCTCCACCTCGCGGACCTCCCAGCCGTGGTCGACCAGCACGTTGCGGCCGTCCTCGAACCCGGGCCGGGATTCGGCCTCCGGCGCCATGGTGAGCGCCGTGCGCTCGTGGCGGGACGCCGTGGTCGCGGCCAGCAGGTCGGCGGTCGCGCGGTCGAGGCCGCCCAGCAGGGCGACCACGCGGTTCTCGGAGGAGGCCTGGGCCATCCGAATCGTGGCTTCGTGCAGGTCGGGGACGGTCGCGACCTCGGCGTCCACCAACGGCTCGAGCCAATGCGCGGACGCGCCGACCCGGTCGCTGGAGACCTCGTGGCGCGTGCCCTCGGCGTCGATGAGCGTGACGGTGTAGCCGTCCTCCAGCAGGCGCAGCCCGACGGACGCCGCCGCCGACACCAGCCACTCGAAGGTGGGCTGCTCGCCGCGCGCGGACGGGTGGACGCCGGCACGTGAGTCGAGCAGCACCCAGGCGGTCGGGTCCCAGGCGGCCTCCTCGCGGCGCACCATGAGCGTGCCGCTGCGGGCCGTCGAGGGCCAGTGGATTCGGCGCACGTCGTCACGGGCCTGGTACTCGCGGACGAGGACGTCGTCCGGGCCCGACACCGCCGTCTGCGGAATGGGCGTCTCGCCCGTCGCGCCATAGGCGGCGGCCCGGCCCGACGGCAGCGGGACGACTGCCGGGGTGACGACCAACGGGGTCGGATGGGCGATCCGGACGGTGTGCACCCAGAACCCCAGGACATCGGTGAACCGGATGCGGAAGCCGTCGAGGGTGTGCCGGCCGCGCCGCCGCGCCCGCACCGGATAGGAAGTGGCGGTGGTGGCCCCCCTGCGGTCGGCGAACAGCCGGGCATGGTGCGGTGGGCCCAGGAGCGCGCCCGGATCGTCCTCGGCGATGACGTACCCACCCGGGCTCGGGCGGACGGCCGTGGCCGTGACCTGCACGGTCGCCGGTTCACGGACGCTGGTCGCGGCGGGCTCGACCGTCCGAACCAGCGTGAACTGGGGGCGCAGCACGAGCAGCGCCAGCAGTGCGACCACCGGCAGTGCGACCAGGAAGATGGCGGGCCAGACGAGGTCCTGGTTGCCGAGGGCCATCCCGAGCATCATCACCAGGCCCCCGAGGAGCCAGAACAGGATCGTGCGGCCGGTGGGGCGGGGGAGCGCGGGCATGCCGTCCTAGGCGCGACGCGGCGCCGGGATGGAGGCCACGAGCGAGGACACGACGTCTGCGGTCGAGGCCTGCGCGGTGTGGGCCCGGTGGCTGAGCAGGACGCGATGGGCCAGCACGGGCACGGCCAGCGCGTCCGCATCCTCTGGGATGACGTAGCCGCGGCCCTGCATGGCCGCCCGGGCACGGGCCGCCCGGAGCAACTGCAGGCTGGCGCGCGGAGAGGCACCCAGACGCAGCTTGTCCGACTCGCGGGTCGCCGCCACGAGGGAGACGACATAGTCCTTCAGCGCCGGGTGGACGAACACCTCGGCGGCCCGGGCGCGCGCCGAGAGGATGCCCGCGGCGTCCGTCACCGGACGTAGGTCCGCGAGCGGGTTGTGCGCCCCGTGGTGCTCGAGCATGTCGATCTCGGCGGCCCGGGTGGGGTAACCCATCGAGATGGCGGCCATGAAGCGGTCACGCTGGGCCTCGGGCAGCGGGTAGGTGCCCTGCATCTCGATGGGGTTCTGGGTGGCGAACACCATGAACGGGCTGGGCAGCTCGTGGGTGGTGCCGTCGACGGAGACGTGGGCCTCTTCCATGGCTTCGAGCAGTGCGGACTGGGTCTTCGGCGAGGCGCGGTTGATCTCGTCGCCGATCACGATGTTGGCGAAGACCCCGCCCGGCTTGAACTCGAAACCGCGCGTCTGGGGGTTGAACACCGACACGCCGGTGATGTCGCTGGGCAGCAGGTCGGCGGTGAACTGGATGCGGCGCACCGAGCAGTCGATGGAGCGGGCCAAGGTGCGCGCGAGCATCGTCTTGCCGACGCCGGGCACGTCCTCGATCAGCAGGTGACCACCGGCGAGCAACACCACGATCGCCATGTCCACGGCCTCGACCTTGCCCTCGATCACGGTGCTCACGGAGTCGCGCAGCCGCTGGGCCAGTTCCGTCACCTCGGTCACGTCGGCAGCAGTGGGGTTCGTCGTCACGCACTCACTCTACCGGGCCGCTCGCAGGCGCTGACAGGGAGGGCGCTGCGGCCCCCGCGCGGGGGTGCCGGGGTGAAAAGGCGGCGGGTCATTGCCACTGGTGGGGGCTAGTGGGGTAAAGTGGGGCAAAGTGGAGGACGAGGGAAGCCGGAGGGAGGGGTCCCGATGTTCTTGGGTACCCATTTCCCCAAGGTTGACGACAAGGGTCGCTTCGTCCTCCCGGCGAAATTCCGGGACGAACTCGGCGACGGGCTGGTGATTTCGAAGGGGCAGGAGCGCTGTCTCTCGATCTGGACCGTCGAGGAGTTCCAACGGCAGGCGCAGGCAGCCATGAGCGGACCCTCGACCCTGAAGGGGATCCGTGACTTCCAGCGCACGTTCGCCGCGGGGGCCTCGCAGGAGGTTCCCGACGGTCAGGGACGCGTGACGATCCCGCCGGTTCTGCGGAGCTACGCGGGTTTGGACAAGGAGATCGCCGTGATCGGTGCGTTCAACCGGGTGGAGGTCTGGGACCTCGCCGCCTGGGAGGCGTACCAGGCCGAGCAGGACGACCAGTTCGCTCGCATGGACGAGGAGATCTTCCCGAGCGGGGCGAACCGCCCCCACGAGTGAGAAGGCACCCCCGCGATGAGGCTTCGACCCGGCCGGACCCCCTGACACCACTTCCCCGGTGCCAGGTGGCCCTCCCGGTCGAAACCCCGTCGCGGGGAGCGATGAAGGAGGCGGACATGGTGCAAGCCACTCCGACGGGGCACGTCCCCGTCATGGCGGCGCGCATCGTCGAACTCCTCACGCCCGCCCTCGCCGACGGCGGCACCTACGTCGACTGCACCCTCGGGCTCGGCGGCCACGCCCGGCTGGTGCTCGAGGCCTGTCCCCGGGCGCGCCTGGTCGGCATCGACCGTGACGCGGATGCGCTCGCCATCGCACGCGAGCGCCTCGCCGAGTTCGGGGACCGTGTCGCCCTGTACGAGGCGGTCTACGACGAGTTGCCCGAGGTGCTCGCCGAGGACGGGACGCCGAAGGTCCGGGCGGTGCTGGCCGACCTCGGCCTGTCCAGCCTCCAGATCGACCGGCGCGACCGCGGCTTCGCCTATGCGGTGGACGCCCCGCTCGACATGCGCATGACCCAGGCGTCCGGGCCGACCGCGGCCGACGTGCTCAACACCTACGGCGTCCGCGACCTGACCCGCATCCTGCGCACCTATGGCGAGGAGCGCTTCGCCGACCGCATCGCACGCCGGATCGTGGCCGCCCGCGCCGAGGAGCCGTTCACCACGTCCGCCCGCCTCGTCCAGGTGTTGACCGACGCCATCCCGGCGGCCACCCGCGCCACGGGTGGGCACCCCGCCAAGCGCACGTTCCAGGCGCTGCGCATCGAGGTCAACCGGGAGCTGGAGGCCCTCGAGGGACTCATCCCGGCCGCGCTGGACGCGCTCGCTCCCGGCGGTCGCTTCGCCGTGCTGTCCTACCACTCGCTGGAGGACCGGCTCGTCAAGCAGGCGTTCGCCGCCGCCACGACCGACACCGCACCCCGGGGGCTCCCCGTGGTGCCCGACGAGCACCGGGCCAAGTTCCGACTGCTCACCCGGGGCGCCGAGCGCCCGACTCCCGCCGAAGAGGCCGACAACCCCCGTGCCGCGTCCGCACGCCTGCGCGCGACCGAACGACTGGAGGCAGCATGACCGCCTGGCAGGCCATCCGGGAGGCCCCGCGTCGCCTCGGTGAGGCGGCGGCACAGGCCCGTCCGCAGTTGCGCAGCATCGCCAGCCCGCCACGCCGCATGTCATCGGCCGCGTTCGCCATGCTCGTGGTGGGCCTGTTCATGGTCGGCATGGTCGGCAACCTGGTCCTGGCCACCGTGCTGCAGAGCCAGGCCTTCGCCGTGCGCGAGAAGCAGGCCGCGGCCAGCGAGCTCAGCTATCGGGCGTCCGACCTCGAGGCGAAGGTCAACCGCGCCGAGGCCCCCTCCAAGCTCGGCCAGCGCGCCGCGGCGCTCGGCATGGTGCCCAACCCGAGGGCGGTGTTCATCGACCTGGCCACCGGAGAGGTGCTGGGGACGCCGGTGCCCGCGCGGGGCGACGAGTTCCCGTCGCTGACCCGACGCGCCGCGGGTGTGGGGCCGCTGGAGGGCGAGGTGCCGCCCCCGGCCACGCGGCCCGCGGCGACCACCGCGACCACCGTGCCCGACGGGCCGACGGCGCCGGCCGAGCCCGCCCAGCCCACCGCGCCGACCGAACCGTCCGACGTCCAGCCGTCGGTGGCGACTCCATGAACCGGCCCCCCCGCCGGCCGTCGTCGGGTCGTCGTCCGTCGCGCCGCCGTACGCGCCGAGTGCCGCTGGCGTCCTCGGCGTTCCGGTTGCGCGTGCTGATCCTCACCGTGGCGGTCCTCTTCTCGATCGTCGGGGCGAGGGCCGTCCAGATCCAGGTCGTCAGCGCTGAGGCGATGGCCGCGGAGGCCGCCGACAAGATGACCGTCGGCCGTGACGTCCCCGCCCAGCGCGGGACGATCACGGGGCGCGACGGCCAGGTGCTCGCGCAGACGGAGGCGACCGTCAACGTCATCGCCGACCCGTCGATGATCGCGACCAACGGCAAGGAGCCGGAGGCCGTGCGCGAGGCCGACCGAGCGAAGGCTGCGGTCGCACCGACCGAGATGGCGGCCATCATCTCGGCCCACACGCGCGTGCCCGCCGCGGAGATCGAGGAGAAGCTGCGCCGCACCACCTACACGAACTCCGCCGGGGAGACGGTGCCCCTGAAGTACGTGCAGCTGGCCAAGCAGGTGCCCTCCAGCACGTGGGTCCGGCTCAACGCGGCCCTGAACGAGGTCGTCAGGGACGCGTCCGGCAAGGTGGTCCGCGGTGGCTACGTGGGCGTGTTCCGCGAGTCGAACCCGAAGCGGATCTATCCGATGGGCTCCGTCGCCAGCAACATCGTGGGCTTCATGAGTGAGGGCAAGGGCCGATCCGGGCTGGAGATGGCGCAGGAGACCGCTCTGGCCGGCGTGAAGGGACGCGAGCAGTTCGAGACCTCGCCCAACGGCAAGATCCCCCTGGGCAACCAGACGCTGAAGCCCGCGGTCGACGGCCAGGACTTCCAGCTGACGATCGATCCCGACTTCCAGTGGATGGTGGAGAAGCGCCTCGCCGAACGGGTCAACGAGGTCTCGGGCAACTGGGGCGTGGCGGTGGTCATGGACGTCGAGACCGGTGAGCTGCTGGCCCTGGCGAACTACCCCTCCTACGACAGCAACGACCCGGGCAGGGCGAGGGCCGGCGACACGGGCAACCGCGCGATCTCGGCCGTGTACGAGCCGGGCTCGGTGCAGAAGGTGCTCACCATCGCGTCCCTGCTGGACGCCGGCGTCACGACGCCGGACCGGACGTACCGCATCGGCCCGACCGTCAAGATCGGGGAGCACGAGGTCAAGGACGCCTTCCGGCACGGCACCATCGACATCACCACCCGCGGCATCCTCGTGAAGTCGTCGAACGTGGGTGCCATCACGGCGGGGCGTGAACTCGAGCCCGCGCAGTTGCGCGAGTACATGGCCGGCTTCGGGCTCGGGCAGAAGGCCGATCTCGGCCTCCCCGGGGAGTCGACCGGCAGCCTGCCGGGCGCGGGCATGCGCCGGTTCCAGGCCGACTCCATCTCCTACGGCTACGGCGTGTCGGTCTCGGCTGTCCAGATGGCCGCCGCGGTGGCGGCCGTGGCCAACGACGGCGTGTACACGGCGCCCTCGCTCATCCGGGCGAGCGGCCCCCACAACGGGACCCTGGTGCCGGCGCCGCAGCCCGTGACCCGTCGCGTCGTCTCGGAGGAGGCCGCCCGCCAGACCGTCGACATGATGGAGCAGCGGACGCTCGACAGCGAGTCCCAGCTGTCGGTCCCCGGCTACCGCTCGGGCTCCAAAACCGGCACGGCCCGGCTCACCGCCGCGACGGGTGGCTACGCGGGTCAGGTCGCCTCGATCGTCGGCGTCGCGCCGGTCGAGGACCCGCAGATCCTCGTCTACGTGCTGATCGCCCGTCCGGATACCATGGGTGCCGGTCTCGGCATGGCCGGCCCGGTCTATCGTGACGTCATGTCCCTGGCGCTGCCGCGGTACGGCGTCCAGCCCAGCAACGACACCGAGGTGACCAAGCTTCCCCTGTTCAAGGAATGATGCGTCCGCTGATGACCGACCCCATCCTGAGGCCCGGGTCCGCGCCCGGAGTGCCCCTGGCCCACTTGGTGCCGGGGGCGTCCGGCGTCCTGCGCGGTGTCGCGCTCGACTCGCGCCAGGTGCGGCCGGGTGACCTGTACGTCGGCCTGAGCGGCGCGACCACGCACGGTGCCCGCTTCGCCGCCCAGGCGGCGGCGTCCGGCGCCCTGGCGCTGCTGACGGACGCCGCGGGCGCCGAGCTCGCCGCCGACGCGGGCCTGCCCGTGATCACGGTGGCCGACCCACGGCACACCATGGCGGGCCTGGCGGCGGACGTCTACGGACGCCCGGGTGAGGCCCTGGACCTCTTCGGTGTCACCGGCACCAACGGCAAGACGTCCACCGTCTTCTTGCTCGAGGCGGCACTGGCCGCACTCGGGCGGACGGTCGCCACCGTGGGAACGATCGGCTACCGCGTGGGTGGGAAGCCGCTGCCGGGCACACGCACCACCATCACCACGCCCGAGGCGCCCGACCTGCAGGCACTGCTGGCGGTGGTGCGCGAGGCCGGGGCCGACGCCGTCGCCATGGAGGTCAGCAGCCACGCGCTCGCCCTGCACCGGGTCGAGGGCCTCACGTTCGACGCCGCGGCCTTCACGATGTTCGGCCAGGACCACCTGGAGTTCCACCACACCTTGGAGGAGTACTTCGCCGCCAAGTCCCTGCTCTTCCTGGGCGGGAGGGCCCGCAGCGCCGTCGTCAACACGGCGGACCCCTGGGGCGCGAAGCTCGCCGACATGGTCCGCGTCGATGGCGCGGCACGGCTGGTCACCACGCTGGCGCCGGACGCCGACCTGCGCGTTGTCCGCTCCGAACCGCTCGCTGACGGCGGGTCGCGCGTCGACCTCGTCCATCCGGGGGGCACGACCCGTTTCACCCTGTCGATGCTCGGTGACTTCAACGTGGCCAACGCCGTCACGGCGCTGGCCCTCGTCCACGCCGCCGGCCTGTCCGTGGCGGACGCCGCGTCCGGGTTGGCCGAGGCCCAGGTGCCGGGTCGCATGCAGCGCATCGAACTCGGCCCGGACGCCCCCCACACCGTGGTGGACTTCGCCCACACCCCCCAAGCCGTCGCCGCCGCCCTTGCCGCGCTGCCGCGCACCGGACGACGCATCGCCGTGCTCGGGGCAGGCGGTGACCGGGACACCACCAAGCGGGGCCCCATGGGGGAGGCCGCGGCCGCCGCGGCCGACATCGTGGTGGTGACCGACGACAACCCGCGCAGCGAGGATCCGGCGGCGATCCGCGCCGCGGTGCTGGCGGGGGCGCGGGGAGTGGCCGGCACCGAGGTGGTCGACGGGGGGGACCGCCGCTCCGCGATCACCACCGCCCTGCGCCTGGCACGCCCCGGCGATTGGGTGGCCGTGCTCGGCAAGGGGCACGAGACCGGCCAGGACATCGCCGGGACCATCAGCCCGTTCGACGACGCCGCGGTGATCCGCGAGACCTGGGGGAACTGACGTGGAACCGATCACACTCACCGCACTGGCCGCCGCTGTCGGCGGCCGCCTCGTGCGGGCGGCCGACCCGGACGTGCGCGTGGGGAAGGACGTGGTCATCGACTCGCGTCTGGTCACCCCCGGCGCGCTCTTCGTCGCGTTCGCGGGGGAGCGGGTGGACGGGCACGACTTCCTGGTCGCGGCCGCCGGGGCCGGCGCGGCCGCGGCGCTCGTGTCGCGTGAGGTGGACGTGGCCCTGCCGCAGGTGGTCGTCGACGAGACCGTCGAGGGCCTGTCCCGGCTCGCGCGCGCGGTCGTGGACAACGGTGCCGAGCATGGTCTGGTCGTGGTCGGGGTGACCGGTTCGTCCGGCAAGACCTCCACCAAGGACCTCATCGCGCAGGTGCTCGGGGCGTCGGCCCCGACGGTGGCACCGCCCGGGTCGTTCAACAACGAGATCGGGGCGCCGTTGACCGCCTGCCGCGTCGACGCCCGGACCAAGTTCCTGGTCAGCGAGATGGGGGCGCGTGGGGTCGGGCACATCCGCCACCTCGCCGGGATCACCCCGCCCGCCATCGGTGCGGTGCTCAACGTGGGTTCTGCCCACGTGGGGGAGTTCGGCTCGGTGGAGGCCATCGCCCGCGCCAAGGGCGAGCTCGTCGAGGCGCTGGGTCCCGACGGCTGGGCCGTCCTGAACGCCGACGACCCGCTGGTCTCGGCCATGGCCACCCGGACCTCCGCGCACTTGGCTGCGTTCAGCCTGACCGGTGAGCCGGTGGACGTCGGCGGCCACCCGGCCGAACTGCGGGTCTGGGCCGATGACATCACCGCGGACGACCTCCAGCGGTTCTCGTTCGTGCTGCACGCGTCCCGCGTGGGCGCCGACACTCACCGAGGTGACATTCGGGAGCCGAATGTCACCGGCGTGTCGGAGACTCCGGTGAGTGTCGAGCCCGACCGGGCACCGGTCACCCTCCGTGTCCTCGGCCGGCACAACGTCGCCAATGCGCTCGCCGCAGCCGCGGTCGGCCTCGCCGCCGGCCTCGAACTGGACGCCGTGGCCTCGGCCCTCAGCGCCGCCACGCCGCTGTCCCGCTGGCGCATGGAACTCACGACGCGCTCCGACGGGCTCGCGATCCTCAACGATGCCTACAACGCCAACCCCGACTCGATGGCCGCCGCCCTGCACAGCCTCGCCGCGATGCGCCGGCCGGGCGGACGCCTCATCGCCGTCCTCGGCACGATGCTCGAACTCGGTGAGGCCTCGGCGGACGCGCACCGCACAGTCGGCGAACTCGCCGCGGACCTCGGCATCGACGAGGTGCTGGCCGTCGGCGACCACGGCGACAACACGGTGGCCGGAGTTGCCGCCCGCGGCGGGCACGGCCAGTATCAGGACGACAAGGACCAACTTGCCGCTGTCCTGAACACCTTGCTCGGCCCACGGGACGTGGTGCTGGTGAAGGCGTCCCGGGGGCTGGCACTCGAGACCGTGGTGGCCGCCCTGGCCTCGCAGGACGAAGGAGACACGCACCCGTGATCATGATGCTGCTGGCCGGGGCGCTCGGCCTGATGGGCACGCTGGTGGGGACACGCCTGGCCATCCACGTCCTCGTGAGCAAGGGCTATGGCCAGTACGTCCGCGACGACGGCCCCAAGGAACACCTCAAGAAGGCCGGCACCCCGACGATGGGTGGCATCGCCATCATCCTGTCGGTACTGGTGGCGTACGCCCTGGCCCACCTGATCCTGTGGCGTCCGCCCACGGCGTCCGGCCTGCTGCTGCTGGGCCTGTTCGCGGGCCTGGGCTTCGTCGGTTTCCTGGACGACTGGCTCAAGATCTCCCGCGCCCGCAGTCTCGGCCTCAACAGCCGGGGGAAGCTGATCCTGCAGACACTCATCGCGATCGCGTTCGGCTGGGCCATCTTCCAGTTCCCCGATGCGCGCGGCCTCACCCCGGGTTCGACGTTCGTGTCGTTCCTGCGGGATCTCCCCTGGCTCGACCTCGGTCCCTGGCTGGGCCTGGCCTGGGTGGTGTTCATCATCGCGGCCCTCTCCAACGGTGTGAACCTGTCCGACGGTCTCGACGGGCTGGCCACCGGGCTGAGCACGATGGTGTTCGCCGCGTACGCGCTGGTGAACCTGTGGCAGTACAGCCAGTGGTGCGCACGCCTCTCGACCTCGGGACCACAGTGCTACGAGGCGCGGGACCCCGCCGACCTCGCCGCCATCTCGATGGCGTTGGCCGGCGCGTGCTTCGGCTTCCTGTGGTGGAACGCCTCCCCGGCGAAGATCTTCATGGGGGACTCCGGTTCGCTCGCGCTCGGCGGCGCCGTGGCGGGGCTGGCGATCCTCACCCGCACCGAACTGCTCGTCGTCATCCTCGGTGGCATGTTCGTGCTGATCACCTTGTCGGTGATCCTGCAGGTGGGCTACTTCAAGGTCACCAAGGGCAAGCGCCTGTTCAAGATGGCACCCCTGCACCACCACTTCGAGTTGGTGGGCTGGGCCGAGCAGACCGTCGTCATCCGGTTCTGGATCATCTGCGGCCTCCTCGTCGCCCTGGGCACCGGCATCTTCTACGCGGAATGGGTGAGCTTCCAGTGACCCTTCGACAGCCTCACCGAGCACCCCTGAGCTGGCTCCCCACCGCCGACCGCCTCTCCCCGTGGGGCGAGGCCACGGTCGTCGTGGCCGGCCTCGGGACGTCCGGCTACGCCGCCGCCGACGGGTTGATGGCGCTGGGGGCGGGCCGCATCATCGTCCTCGACGACGCCGACACGGACGCCAACCGTGAGAAGGCCGACCTGCTGCTCGCCCTGGACGTCGAGGTGAGCCTCGGCGCCGGCTCCACGGCCACCCTTCCGGAAGGCGTCCACTTGGTCGTCACGTCGCCCGGATGGCGGCCGACCGCGCCCCTGCTGGCCCAGGCGGCCGAGCGGGGCGTCCCGATCTGGGGGGAGGTCGAGTTGGCCTGGCGCATGATGCAGCCGGACCGGGTCGTGCCCTGGCTCGGGGTCACCGGCACCAATGGCAAGACGACGACCACGAACATGCTGGAGTCCATCCTGTTGGCCGCAGGGCTGAAGACGTCCGCCGTCGGCAACGTGGGGCGTCCGATCATCGAGGCCATCCTGGACGAGGTGGACTACGACGTGCTCGCCGTGGAACTGTCCAGCTTCCAGTTGCACTGGACCGACACCGTGGCGCTCCACTCGGCGGCCGTCCTGAACCTGCACGCGGACCACCTGGAGTGGTACGCACACGAGGACGATCCCTACGCCGCGTACGCCGCCGACAAGGCGAAGATCTACGAACGGGTCACGCACTCCTGCGTGTACAACGTCGCCGACCGGGCCACCGAGCACATGGTGGAGGAGGCGGACGTCACCGAGGGTGCACGCGCCATCGGGTTCCGCCTCGAGGTCCCCGCGCCCTCGATGCTCGGCATCGTGGACGACATGATCGTGGACCGGGCCTTCGTCGAACAGCGCCGCGACTCGGCGATGCCGCTGGCCGAGCTGTCCGACGTCCGCCCGTTCGCCCCCCACAACGTCGAGAACGCGCTGGCCGCCGCGGCGCTCGCGCGCAGCTTCGGCGTCCCGCCGCAGGCCGTGGCCCAGGGCCTGCGCGACCTCCACATCGGCGACCACCGCATCCAGACGGTCGCCGAGGCCGGTGGGGTCACGTGGGTCGACGACTCCAAGGCGACCAACCCGCACGCCGCCGCCTCCTCGATGCGTGCCTTCGACTCCATCGTCTGGATCGCCGGTGGGCAGGCCAAGGGGACGAGCTTCGACGACCTCGTGAGGACCTACGCGCCCAAGCTCAAGGGGGCGGTGCTGCTGGGGGTCGACCGCGGCGTGATCGCCGACGCGCTGTCCCGACACGCGCCCGACGTCCCGGTGATCGTGGTCGAGACGGGCGAGACTGGGGCCATGGCCGAGGCCGTGGAGGCCGCCGCGGGCCTGGCTTCTCCGGGCGACACGGTCCTGATGGCGCCCGGTTGTGCCAGCAAGGACATGTGGTCGGGGTATGACGCCCGCGGACGCGACTTCACCGAGGCGGCACGACGACTGGCCGGCCAACAGCTGGAGTGAGGAGGACGACGGTGGCGATCCTGACCCCCAGCAGGCCACCCCGAGCGTCCGGACGCAAGCGCCAACCGGGGCAGGCCTCGCTGGCCGACACCGCCTCGGGCTGGCTCGGCCATCCCATGGCGGACGCCCTGTTGGTGCTCGTGCCGACCATGATCCTGCTCGTGCTGGGCACGCTCATGGTGTGGTCGGCCTCGACCGTGTTCGCGTACCGCCAGTTCGATGACCCGCTCTACTTCATCCAGCGACACCTGGTGTTCCTGGTGCTGGCCGTCCTCTCGGGCTGGATCGCCTCGCGCCTGCCGACCGACACCCTGCGCTCGCTGGCCTGGGTGATCTACGGCGTCGCGGGGCTGCTGCTGGTGCTCACCTTCACGCCGCTGGGCTATGGCGTCGGCGGCAACAAGAACTGGCTGAACTTCGGCGGGCCGGGGCAGATGCTCCGGCTCCAACCGGCCGAGATCGCCAAGATCGCCCTCATCGTGTGGGGTGCGGCGGTGCTGGCGAACAAGCGCCGGCTCCTCGACCAGCCGAAGCACCTGCTGATCCCGTTCCTGCCGTTCTCGCTGCTCATGATCGGGCTGGTGGTGCTCCAGCACGATCTGGGCACCGCCATGGTCATGGGGGCGATGGTGCTCGCCATCCTGTGGTGCGTCGGGGCGTCCTGGCGCGTCATCGGGGGACTCCTCCTCTCGGTGGGGGCGGGTGTCGCGGTGTTGGTCACGATGAATCAATCGCGCGTCGCCCGCATCCTCGGCTTCCTGGACCCCGGCGCCGACCTGACCGGCATCAACCACCAACCGATGCAGGCCCTCTACGGCCTCGCCACCGGAGGGTGGCTGGGCGTCGGGCTGGGTCGTAGCCGACAGAAGTGGGGGAGCCTCTCGGAGGCGCACACCGACTACGTGCTCGCGATCATCGGCGAGGAGTTGGGTGTGTTCGGCACGCTCTTGGTCCTGGTCCTGTTCGTGATCCTGGCGTGGGGTGGCATCCGGATCGCGTTGCGCAGTTCGACGTTCTTCACCCGGCTGCTCGCCTCGGGCGTCACGACCTGGCTCGTGCTCCAGGCGCTCGTGAACGTCATGGTCGTGCTGCGCCTCGTTCCCGTCCTCGGCGTGCCGCTGCCGTTCCTGTCCTACGGTGGTTCCGCGCTGCTCGCCAACGTCACCGCGGTCGGCATCCTCATCGCCTGCGCCAGGGAGGAGCCGGACGCCAAGGCGTGGCTGCGGCGTCGTGCCCGGGCCAAGGGCCCCCGCCGCCGCCTCTCGGCGATCCTCCCGGGTCGCCGTCCCTAGAAGGAGATCCATGGTTCCGTCCGGTTCGACCCTCTCGATCGTCCTGGCCGGCGGTGGCACCGCTGGGCACACGTCCCCGCTCATCGCCACCGCCGAGCGCCTGCGCGAGGCAGAGCCCGGCGTCCGCCTGACGGCGGTCGGCACGCCCAAGGGGCTGGAGACGCGCGTCATCCCCGCAGCCGGGCTGGACCTGCGGCTGATCCCGCCGGTGCCGCTGCCGCGCAGGCTCACCCCCGCGCTCGCGGCCGTACCGGGGCGCCTGGCGGGCTCCGTGCGGGAGGCCATGCTCATCCTCAAGGAGGTCGAGGCGGACGCCGTGGTCGGCTTCGGCGGCTATGTGTCGCTCCCGGTCTACCTCGCCGCCCTGACGCGCCGCATCCCCGTCGTCCTGCACGAGCAGAACGCCGTCCCCGGCCTGGCCAACAAGGTCGCCGCGACGTTCGCCCGCGTCGTGGCGGTGTCGTTCCCCAACACCCCTCTGCGCAACGCCCGCCACGTCGGGCTGCCGGTCCGTGCCGCGATCTCCGGCCTGGATCGTGATGCCGCCCGCGAGCGGGCGCGCAGGGACCTGGGTTTCGGGACCGACCGCCCGCTGCTGCTCGTCTCCGGCGGATCGCAAGGCGCCGTGGCCATCAACAACGCCACGCTCGCCGCACGCGAGGAACTGCTCGCGAACGGCGTCGACGTCCTGCACGTCCTGGGCCCGAAGAACCTCACCGACGCGCACCGGGTCGTCACGCATCCCAGCACCGGTGCCAGGTACGTCCCGGTCGGGTACGTGGACGCCATGGAGGACGCCTATGCCGCCGCTGACCTGATGGTCGCGCGCTCGGGCGCCGGCACCGTCGTCGAGACCGCGACCGTCGGACTGCCCGCCGTCTTCGTCCCCCTGCCCCACGGCAACGGGGAGCAGGCGCGCAATGCCGACTTCATCATCGCGGCCGGCGCCGGGGTGCTCGTCCCGAACGCCGAACTGGACGGCCCCCGCCTGCTCGCCGAAGCGGTGCCCCTGTTGACCGATCCGGAGCGCCTGGCCACCATGCGCGGCAAGTTGGCCGGACTCGTGCCCGCCGACGCAGCCGCAGACCTGGCCCGGATCGTCCTCGACCTTGCGCGGGGGCACTGACATGGGTCTGGTCGAACCGGTCGAACTCGCGCCCGCCGCCGAGGTCGGGCCCGTCCACTTCATCGCCATCGGCGGAGCCGGCATGAGCGGCATCGCCCAGGCCTACGCCGACCTCGGAGTGACCGTGTCGGGCTCGGACCGCGACGATTCCGCCGCCCTGGCCAGGCTCGCCGCCGCCGGGGTCCGGACCCACGTCGGCCACGCCGCCGAGCAACTCGGGGACGCCCGCACCGTCGTGGTGTCCTCGGCCATCAAGCCCGGCAACGCCGAGCTGGACGAGGCGCACCGCCGCGGCCTGCGCGTCTGGCACCGGTCCGCTGCCCTCGGCGCGCTTATGCTCGGACGCCGCGGCGTCGCCATCACCGGCACCCACGGCAAGACCACGACGACGGGCATGGTCGCCACCATGCTGACGGCCGTGGGCGCCGATCCCGGCTACGTCATCGGATCGCCCCTGGCTGCGACGGGGGAGAGCGCCGCACTCGGCACCGGCGAGGCCTTCGTCGTCGAGGCCGACGAATCGGACGGCTCGTTCCTCCAGTACCCCGCCCAGGTCGTGGTCATCACCAACATCGAGGTCGACCACCTCGACAACTGGGGGACCGCCGAGGCCTACGTGGACGGGTTCGTCCGGCTCGGCGCGGCCGACGCCGTCGAGGTCGTGGTCATGACCGCGGACGAACGCACCTCGCGCGAGGTCGCCGCCGTCCTGCGCGACCGGGGCAAGACCGTCATCACCTACGGTGAGGCACCGGACGCCGACGTCCGGCTGACCGAACTCGAACTCACCCCGGACACCACCGCAGCCCGGCTCACGGCCGACGGCGACTCCGGACGCCTCGCGCTGGCGGTCCCCGGACGCTTCAACCTGCACAACGCCGCCGCGGCGTACGCGGTGGGGCGTTCGCTCGGTGTGGACGGTCCACGGCTGCGCGCGGCGCTCGGGCAGTTCGCCGGCACCCACCGCCGCTTCGAGGCGAAGGGCGACGTCGCCGGCGTCCGCGTCTACGACGACTACGCCCACCACCCGACCGAGGTGTCGGCCGTCCTGCGCGCGGCGCGTCCGCGTGTCGTGGAGGGCGGTCGCCTCGTCGCCTGCTTCCAGCCCCACCTGTTCAGCCGTACCCGCGACTTCCTCGACGAGTTCGCCGGTGCGCTGACCCTGGCCGATGTGGTCGTGGTCGCCGGGATCTATCCGGCCCGCGAGGACGCCGAGGACTTCCCGGGCGTCACCGCCTCCGTCCTGGCCGAGCGCGTCCGCTCGTTGGGCAGGGAGGCCACCGTCGTGGAGGATGTCCTCGACCTCGCCCCCGTGCTGGCCGGCATCGTGCGTTCCGGCGACCTGGTCCTGACCATCGGGGCCGGCAGCGTGACGCGCGTCGGAGGGGATCTGGTCGCCCGCCTCCGGGAGCGCCCGTGACGGAGCCGTTGGTCGATGTCACCGGTGCCCGCCGCCGACGGGCCCGGGCCCGGTTGCGCCGTCGGCTGCAGGTTGCGGGGGTCGTCGTCGGGGTCCTCGCCCTCATCGGCGGGGCCGTCTGGGTGGTCTTCGGTTCGCCGCTGCTGGCCGCCGCCGAGGTCCGGGTCTCCGGAACCAACATCCTGACGCCGGAGCAGGTCGTCCAGGCCGCGGCGATCCCGCTCGGGGGACCGTTGGCGCTGGTGGACGTCGCGGGCGCTGAGCAGCGCGTGCGGGACACGCTCCCGGCGGTGGCGTCGGCCAAGGTCGGGCGCGCCTGGCCGGACGCCGTCACGGTGGAGGTGACGGAGGCCACGGCGAGCGTCGTCCTCGAACTGCCCGGATCGTGGGTCTGGATCGCCGGCGACGGTCGTTCCTTCCACGCCACGCCCGAGCGGCCCGAGGGCGTCCTCGAGGCGCGGGGGAACCTGTCGAACGAGGAGGTCCTCGTGACCATCGCGCGTGTCGCCGCCGCACTGCCCGCTCCGGTGGCCGAACGGGCCAAGGTCATCCGGGCCACCTCGGTGGACTCCGTCGTGGTGGAGCTGACGGACCGGCGGCGGGTGGTCTGGGGGAGCGCCGAGGACGGGGCACTCAAGGCCGAGGTGATCGTCCCGCTCCTCAAGGTGAAGGCCTCCGAGTACGACGTGTCCGCGCCGACCCATCCGACGACACGCTGAGGCGGGTCGAGGGTTGGCCCCAACTCTCAACCATGGGTTGAGGGGCGCGCCGGGTCCGGGGCGGGTGATGGACCGAGACCTTGTCTGGTGAATAACCTGACTGTCAGCCCCGATGCCTGCGTCGTTTGCCTTCCCACTCGGAACGCCGAGGTGGGGGCCAGGAATTTGGCAACGATTGAGACAGAACGGACCCAACGTGGCGAGTGCATCCCAGAACTACCTGGCGATCATCAAGGTCGTGGGCGTCGGCGGTGGCGGCGTCAACGCCGTCAACCGGATGATCGAGGCCGGCCTGCGGGGCGTGGAGTTCATCGCGGTGAACACGGACGCCCAGGCCCTGCTGATGAGCGACGCCGACGTCAAGCTGGACATCGGTCGTGACCTGACCCGTGGGCTGGGCGCCGGCGCCGACCCCGACAAGGGCCGTCAGGCCGCGGAGGACCACGCCGACGAGATCGAGGAGGTCCTCAAGGGGGCCGACATGGTCTTCGTCACCGCAGGTGAGGGCGGCGGCACCGGCACGGGTGGCGCGCCCGTCGTGGCCAGGATCGCCCGCTCCCTGGGGGCGCTGACCATCGGTGTGGTGACCCGTCCGTTCTCCTTCGAGGGCCGCCGCCGCTCCAACCAGGCCGAGGACGGCATCACGAAGCTGCGCGAGGAGGTCGACACCCTCATCGTCATCCCCAACGACAAGCTGCTGGAGATGACCGACCACCACGTCGCGATCCTCGACGCCTTCAAGCAGGCCGACCAGGTGCTCATGCAGGGCGTCTCGGGCATCACCGACCTCATCACGACGCCGGGTCTGATCAACTTGGACTTCGCCGACGTCAAGGCCGTCATGAGCAACGCCGGATCGGCCCTGATGGGCATCGGGTCCGCCCGTGGAGAGGACCGCGCCCGCGCGGCCGCCGAGATGGCCGTCAGTTCCCCGTTGCTCGAGGCGTCGATCGACGGCGCCCACGGCGTCCTGCTCTCGATCGCCGGTGGCTCGGACCTGGGACTCTTCGAGGTCTCGGCCGCGGCCAACCTCATCGAGGAGGCGGCCCACGAGGACGCCAACATCATCTTCGGTACCGTCATCGACGACGCGCTCGGCGACGAGGTGCGTGTGACCGTGATCGCGGCCGGTTTCGACGGCGGCACCCCGCCGCGCCGCCAGCCCGGCATCACCCGCCAGCCGGACCTGCGCAAGACCCAGCAGCAGCCCCCGGCCCAGCAGCAGCCGGTCCAGCGGCAGCCGGAGCCACAGCAGCGCCAGCCGGAGGCCCAGCCCCGCCAGCCGGAGCCCCAGCGTCCCGGCCGGCCGGCGCAGCATCAGCCCGCTCAGATGTCGCCCGTGCAGCAGCAGACCAGGCCGGCCCCGCACCCGGAGCCGATCGACGACGATGAGCTCGACATCCCCGACTTCCTGAAGTAGGCCGGTGTTCACCTTTCGCCGCGACCCCGATGCCCGACTGGGTGTCGGGGTCGCGTTCACCTCAGCAGCCCTCGACCTAGGGGATCGCCAGGACGCGGCCGCGCGCTCGACGGCGTACGCCCGCCTGTCGGACGCGCTGGGGGTCCCGGTCTGCATCGCGGCCCAGGTCCACGGCACGGACGTCCTCACGGTCGAGGACGAGGAGGTGGCGTCCGGACTCATCGACCTCACGGCCCACCGAGCGGACGCCTTGGTCACCGACCGTCCCGGCGTGGCCCTCGCTGTCCGGGTCGCCGACTGCGTGCCGATCTGCATCGCGGCGGCGGACGCCTCGGCGGTCGCCGCGGTGCACGCGGGACGCAAGGGCCTGTTGGGCGGCGTGATCGCCTCCGCCGTCACCGCGCTGCGCGGGTTGACGGACGCGGATCTGGTCGCCTGGGTCGGGCCGCACGTGTGCGGCACCTGCTACGAGGTGCCGCACGAGATGGCGGTCGACGCGTCCCAGCGGCTGGGGCTGCCCGTCCCGGCCACCCACTGGGGAACCGAGGGGATCGACCTGGGGGGCGCCACGCGCCGGCAACTCGAGGCTCTCGGCGTCGCGGTCACCGATGTGTCGGCCTGCACGATCGAGGACGCGCGGTTGCACTCCCACCGCCGTGACGACGGGGCCGCGGGACGCATGGTGGGCCTGGTGTGGATCGATCCGGAGGGTCCTGGGCATCGCCGCATGTCAACTGGGCGTGCCGCGGCAGGGCCGGCACCGGCCCGCGCTAATGTGTTTCCGATTCCCTGAACGGAGGAACCCATGGCCGAAGGTTTCAAGAAGGCAGCTGTCTGGCTGGGCCTCATGTCCGACACCCCCTACCACGACGAGGACCGCGATGAAGAGCTCACCGAGACGGTCGGGCCCGTGCGCGACGACCGTCGTGACCACCGCGACCGCGACCATCGCGACCGCGACCAACGCGAGGACCGCTTCACGGGGCAGGACGCCAGCGTGACCTCTCTCGAGCCGCGGCGTCCGGCGCCGGTGGCACGCACGGCCGACCTGAGCCGCATCGTGACCGTGCACCCCCGCACCTACAACGAGGCGCGGACCATCGGCGAACACTTCCGCGACGGCGTGCCGGTCATCATGAACCTGTCGGACATGGAGGACATCGACGCCAAGCGCCTGGTGGACTTCGCGGCGGGCCTCATCTTCGGTCTCCGCGGCACCATCGAGCGGGTCACCAGCAAGGTCTTCCTCCTCTCCCCGGCCGACGTCAACGTCACGGCCGAGGACAAGGAACGAATCGCCGGCGGGTTCTTCAACCAGAGTTGATCCGCTCCGACAAGGCCTCCGAGAGCCCGTGGAACCCGCAGGGTTCTGCGGGCTTTCTTGGCGGACCCAAACCCGGTGGACTACCCTGAGGGTTCGGCGTGCCCTGCGGGTACGCGGCATTTCTTGACGTCCTGTCCATCACGTGAGGTGAACCGATGACCCTGACCATCGAGCAGGTGCGCGACACGCGTTTCCACCTGGCCCGCCGCAACGGTTACGACCCGCAAGACGTCGACACCTTCGTCGACAAGGTTGAGACCACGCTTGTCACGCTGGCCGAGGAGAACGCGACCCTGCAGCAGCAGGTGGCGACTCTGTCCTCCTCGGGTGGCGGTCAGGCCGACGACCTCCAGGCCCGCCTCGACGAGCGTGACGCCGAGGTCAAGTCGCTGCGCCGCGAACTGGAGGAGGCCCGCGCCCAGCTCAAGAGCAAGGAGGAGGAGCTCCGTGCCGCCGGGGAGGGCCGCGAGGCCGACACCCGCGCGCTGGTCGAGAACAAGAACAACGAGCTGCGCGCCAAGGACGAGGCCCTCCACGCCAAGGACGAGGAGCTCGGCCGCCTGAACGACGCGCTCCGCTCCAAGGAGGAGGAGCTCGGCCGCAAGAACGCCGAGGTCCAGCACCTCCACGAGTCGCTCCAGGGCGGTGGCGACGAGGCCCAGCACCTCCGTGGCGAGCTCGAGCACCGCGAGGGTGAGCTCAACAACCTCCGGGGCGAGATCGAGGGCCTGCGTCAGCATTTGGCCCAGCGCGATGACGAGATCAATGGCCTCCGTGGTGAGGTCGAGTCCCTGCGCAGCGCTGCTTCCACCGCCGCTCCGGTCGCTTTTGCGACGGGAGCCGGTGCCCAGGAGATCGTCGTGCGCACGGCCGCCGAGGCTTCCCCCGCCGTCACCCGCCTCCTGCAGATGGCCACCGAGCAGGCCGAGCGCCTGGTGACCGAGGCCCAGGCCGATGCCGAGCGCCTCGCCGCCGATGCCGCAGCCGAGGCCGAGCGCGTCACCAGCGAGGCCAACGCCGAGGCCGAGCGCGTCACCAGTGAGGCGAACGCCGAGGCCGAGCGCGTCACGAACGAGGCCAACGCCAACGCCGAGCGCGTCACGAACGAGGCGAACGCCGAGGCCGAGCGCGTCACGAGCGAGGCGAACGCCGAGGCCGAGCGGGTGACCAACGAGGCGAACGAGTTCGCCGAGAAGGTCACCACCGAGGCGAAGGAGGACGCCGAGCGCGTCAACGCGGAGGCGGGCGACCAGGCTCGCCAGATCATCGCTGACGCCACGACTCGCGGGGAGGAACTGGAGGCGGAGGCCCGCTCGAACGCTGAGCAGGTGACGAACCACGCCAACGCCGTCGCCGCCCAGGTCACGAGCGAGGCAGCGGCGCGCGCCGAACAGGTCGACCTCGACGCCGTTGCACGCCGTGCCGAGCTGTTCAGCACGTTGGAGTCGGAGAGGGACGCCCTGTCGGAGCGCGTCGACCACCTGCGTTCGTTCGAGGGCAAGTTCCGCGAGACGTTCCTGGGTGACCTCGAGCGCCAGGTCGAGGCCCTGCGCAGCGGCAAGTACGCCCCCGAAGACCTGCCGGAGCTGCTCCGCGACGGCGCCCGTGGTGCGTCGGCCACGCCGCGTCTCGATGCGCTGCTCAACAAGGACCACTGATCCGGCAACTCCGTGATGACGCCCCCGGCCGATGCGGCCGGGGGCGTCGTGCGTATGGTTTCCGCAAGTGCGGACCAGTGGTGGTACTGTCTGCGCTCACGATCATCTGAAGGGGGGGCAACATGGCCAAGACTGCCGATGGCGACGTTCGCGTTCCGGTCCTCGAGGGCGAGGATCCGTGGACGGACGAGGAGCTCGCGGAAGTGCGCGAAGACCTGGTCTTCGACATCGAGCGCATGCAGCGCGCGATCCGGACCGCCGAGAAGGGCCTGGAGAAGCTGTTCGACGAGGGCACCGAGGGTGCCGGTCGCGACCCCGCCGACGTCGGTTCGACCAATTTCGAGCGCGACCAGGAGATGTCCCTGGTGCAGAACGCGCGCGACCTGCTGGACCAGGCCACCAACGCGCTTCGCCTGTTCGACGCCGGGCAGTACGGGTGGTGCGAGGTCTGCGGTCAGCCGATCGGGAAGGACCGCCTGTTGGTCTTCCCTCGCGCGACGATGTGCGTGACCTGCAAGCAGCGGGAGGAGCGACGCTGAACGGCCCGGCCCCTCGCCACCGCGTCCTGACGGCTCGAGCCGCCTGGGCGCTGGCCCTCGGCATCGGGGCCTTGGGTTTCGGCGTCGACTTCCTCACCAAGGAATTGGCGCTGGAGTACCTCGATCCTGATCATCCGCCGGTGCTCCTGGGCGGCTTGCTGCGTCTGCAGCTGATCCGCAACCCGGGGGCGGCGTTCAGCATGGGTGAGGACTTCACCGTCGTCCTCACGCTCGTCGCGGTGGCGGCGCTGGTGTTCGTCCTGGCGTGGGTGTTGCCGCGCACGCGGCACGTGGGGTGGGCGATCGGCGTCGGGCTGCTGCTGGCCGGCATCCTCGGCAACCTGACCGATCGGGTGACGCGACCCCCGGCGCCCCTGCACGGGCACGTGGTCGACTTCCTGCAGGTGCCCAACTTCGCGATCTTCAACGTCGCGGACATGTGCATCACCTTCGCGGCCGTCACCATCATCTGGTTGGTCGTCATCACCCAGGTCGACCTGATGGGGGTCTCCACCAAGGAAGAGAAGGTGGAAGCCGCCACGGCCGCCGACCGTGAGGAAAGCGCGTGAGCATCCACCTCGTCCCCGACGGGCTGGCCGGCGAGCGGGTCGACGCAGCGGCGTCCCGCATGACGGGGGTGAGCCGCAGCCGCCTGGCCGAGCTCCTCTCGGACGGCTCGGTGCGGCTCAACGGCGAGGTCGTCTCGAAGTCGGCGCGCGTCGCGGCTGGCGACATGCTCGAGCTGGAGATCCCGGAGCCCAGGGTGGCCACCGTGACCCCTCGCGAGGTCGAGGGCATCCGCATCGTGCACGACGATGCCGACATCGTGGTGATCGACAAGCCCGCCGGCGTGGCGGCGCACCCCTCGCTGGGCTGGGACGGGCCGGATGTGGTCTCGCACCTGGCTGCGGCCGGCTTCCGCATCTCCACCTCGGGGGCTCCCGAGCGCCAAGGGATCGTCCAGCGCCTCGACGTCGGGACGTCCGGTCTGATGGTGGTCGCCAAGAGCGAGCCCGCCTACACCGCGCTCAAGAGGGCCTTCCGTGACCGCGATGTGACGAAGGTCTACCACACGCTCGTCCAGGGGCATCCGGACCCCTTCACGGGCACGATCGACGCTCCGATCGGACGTCACCCCGGCCATGACTGGAAGATGGCCATCGTGGACGGTGGACGCCACTCCGTCACCCACTACGACACCATCGAGGCCTTCAGGTCCACCACGCTGCTCCAGGTGAACCTGGAGACGGGGCGCACCCACCAGATCCGCGTGCACATGGCGGCGCTGCGCCATCCCTGCGTCGGTGACCCCCTGTACGGCTCGGACCCGGCCCTCGCCACACGTCTCGGCCTCGACCGCCAGTGGCTGCACGCGGTCGAACTGGGCCTCGAGCACCCGGCGACGGGAGAGTGGGTGGTCTTCACCTCCGACTACCCCGACGATCTCGCCCACGCGCTGGAGTTGGCCGCGGCGATGTGAGTTGCCACCGTTTGCCCGGCGATGTCACCCGTGGGTGACCCCCGCGGCCGGGCCGTGCGCTAGTGTCGGCGACGTGGTGAACCTGAAGAATGATGGACTGCCCGCACGCCGCGCCAAGATCGTTTGCACGCTCGGCCCCGCCACCGACACGTTCGAGGCCGTGCTCGAGCTCGCCGAGGCAGGGATGAACGTCGCCCGCCTCAACATGAGCCATGGTGATCATGAGACGCACCTCCGTCGGCTGAACACCGTGCGCCAAGCCGCGCAGGCGGCGGGGCGCCCGATCGCTGTCTTCGCCGACCTGCAGGGTCCCAAGATCCGCCTGGGCAACTTCGTGAACGGCTCCGAGGTCATCGAGGCCGGCGACCGCTTCACCATCACCACGGATGACGTGCTGGGCACCAAGGAGCGCGCCGGCACCACGCTGCACACGCTCACCAACGACGTCACCCCCGGCGACCAGATCCTCATCAACGACGGCGCCATCGAACTGCGCGCGATCGAGGTCACCGAGACCGATGTGGTCACCGAGGTCGTCGTCGGTGGCAAGGTCAGCGACCACAAGGGCATCAACCTGCCCGGCGTGCCGGTGTCCGTCCCCGCCCTGACCGAGAAGGACGCCGAGGACCTGCGCTGGGCGCTGGAGCACGGCGTCGACTTCGTCGCGCTGTCCTTCGTCCGCAACGCGTCGGACGTGAAGGACGTCCACGCGATCATGGACGAGTTCGGCAAGCGCCTGCCCGTGATCGCCAAGATCGAGAAGCCCCAGGCCGTCCAGAACCTGGACGACATCGTGATGGCCTTCGACGCCATCATGGTCGCCCGCGGCGACCTGGGCGTCGAGCTGCCGCTGGAGGACGTCCCCGGCGTCCAGAAGCGCATCATCACCGCGGCCCGTCTCGTCGCGAAGCCGGTCATCGTCGCCACCCAGATGCTGGAGTCGATGATCTCCGCCCCGCGCCCGACGCGTGCGGAGGCGTCCGACGTCGCCAACGCGATCCTGGACGGCGCGGACGCCGTCATGCTGTCCGGCGAGACCGCCGTCGGTGACTGGCCGATCGTGACCGTCGAGACGATGGGCCGCATCGTCCGCAAGACCGAGTCGCTGGGGCTGGACAAGATCGCCCCCATCGACTGGAACCCGCACACCACCTCCGGCATCATCGCCAAGGCTGCCGTGGAGGTGGCCGAACGGGTGGGTGCCAAGTTCCTGGTGGCGTTCACCAAGACGGGCGACACGGCCATGCGGTTGACCCGCCTGCGTTCCAGCATCCCGGTGTGCACGTTCAGCCCGAACATCGAAACGGCCCAGCGGATGACGCTCGCGTGGGGCATCAAGGCCTTCACGACCCCCGAGTTCTACTCGATCGACTCCATGGTCGACGCGGTGATGAACTCGCTCCTGGGCTCGGGCATGGTCGAG
The DNA here is from genome assembly GCF_059516005.1 of Propioniciclava sp. LT294. Taxonomy (NCBI): domain Bacteria; kingdom Bacillati; phylum Actinomycetota; class Actinomycetes; order Propionibacteriales; family Propionibacteriaceae; genus Propioniciclava; species Propioniciclava sp. LT294. The sequence goes on along the minus strand of NZ_JCAKNG010000001.1, from coordinate 258,574 downwards.
CGCGGCGACAAGATCGTCATCGTCGCGGGCAACCCCAAGCACTCGGCCGGCAAGACCAACTCGCTGCGGGTCGCGCAGATCCCCTGACCTGCGACCGCGCGAACGAGGCGACGCCCCCGGGAGGACTTCCCGGGGGCGTCGTCGTGTGGTACCAGCAGGTCAGGACCTGACTCCGATCCGTACCGGGAAGGGGATTCGAACCCCTACGGGCTTGCGCCCAGACGGGTTTGAGCCGTCCGCGTATACCATTCCGCCACCCCGGCGCTTGAAAAGCGCGTGCAACATACTGCCACATACGCCGGCGAAGGGCGCACGCGGTCCACTGTCGTTAGTGTGTGCCCTGTAATCTCCGAACCAAAACGTGCCTACAAGGAAGTGGTGATCCCACGTGAGTTCCAACGAACAGCCGACCGATCGTCCGCGCGTGCTCGTGGCCGAGGACGAGGCGCTCATCCGCCTCGACTTGGTCGAGCTGCTGACCGGTGAGGGCTACGACGTGGTGGGCGAGGCCGGTGACGGCGAGGAGGCACTCCGGTTGGCCCGCGAACTCGAGCCCGACCTCGTGGTCATGGACGTCAAGATGCCCAAGATGGACGGCATCACCGCCGCGACCGCGATCGCTGAGGACCGCATCGCGCCCGTGGTCATGCTGACCGCCTTCAGCCAGCGCGAGCTCGTCGACCGCGCCCGCGATGCCGGGGCGATGGCCTACGTCGTGAAGCCCTTCGACGCCTCGGACGTCGTTCCCGCCATCGAGCTGGCGATGGCCCGGTTCGCGGAGATCCGGCAGTTGGACGACGAGGTCGCCGACCTTGAGGATCGGCTCGCGACCCGCAAGGCCGTCGACCAGGCCAAGGGGCTGCTCCAGGAGGGGCTCGGCCTGTCCGAGGCGGAGGCCTTCCGGTGGATCCAGAAGACCGCCATGGACCTGCGCAAGTCGATGCGCGAGGTCGCCGAGGGCGTCATCGACCACAGCAAGAGTGGCAAGGGGCCCAAGGGCGAGAAGAAGCCCAAGCGAGCGAGGAAGTCGCAGGCGGACGAGGAACTCGACGAGGCCTGACCCGAGGCGGGGCAGCTCCTCGGCGGCTCAACGCCGGCGCAGGACGCAGGTGACGCGGGCGGTGCAGATGCGCTGCCCGTCGCCAGCCGTGATGATGACTTCCCAGGTGCCGAGTGTGCCCCCGATGCGGAGGGCACGGGCCTCGCCGGTGACCCAGCCATGGCGGGCGGACTCGTGGTGGGTCGCGTTGATCTCGATGCCGTAGGCGGCGCCGTTGGGCCCTGCGGCGGCGACCGCGGCCAGGGACGCCAGCGACTCGGCCAGCACGCAGGAAGCGCCGCCGTGCAGCAGGCCGAAAGGTTGCGTGTTCCCCTCCACGGGCATGCGGCCGCGCGTCAGTTCCGGGGTGACCTCGAGGATCTCCAGACCCATGCGGGTGTCCAGGCCCCTGCCGGCGAACGACTGCCAGTCACTCAGTTCCATGGCGGTCATCCTGTCAGACCCACGGGCTAGGCTGCTCGGGTGATCCAGACCACCGCACCGGCGCCCTCCACGCCGCGCCTGATGCTCATCGACGGCCACTCGGTGGCGTACCGCGCCTTCTTCGCGTTGCCGGTGGAGAACTTCGCCACCGCGACGGGGCAGCACACCAACGCCGTGTTCGGGTTCACCTCCATGCTGATCAACGTCCTGCGTGACGAGCAGCCCACGCACCTCGCCGTCGCGTTCGACGTGAGCCGGCAGACCTTCCGCACGGAGGCCTACCCCGAGTACAAGGCGAACCGGTCGGCGTCCCCGGACGAGTTCAAGGGGCAGGTGGCCCTGGTCAAGGAGGTGCTGGACGCGCTGCGCATCGCGCACGTGGAGGTCGAGGGCTATGAGGCCGACGACATCATCGCGACGCTCGCGCGCCAGGCACAGGCCGCGGGGTGGGAGACCCTGATCTGCACGGGTGACCGCGACACCCTCCAACTGGTGGATGCCTCGACCACCGTCCTCTACCCGCGCAAGGGGGTGAGCGACCTGGCACGCATGACGCCGGCCTCGGTGGAGGAGAAGTACCTCGTCGCCCCCGGCCGCTACCCGGAGTTGGCCGCGCTGGTGGGCGAGACCTCGGACAACCTGCCGGGGGTGCCGGGCGTGGGGCCGAAGACGGCCGCCAAGTGGCTCGGTGAGTATGACGGGCTCGACAACCTGCTCGCCCACGCGGACGCGCTGCGCGGCAAGGCGGGGGAGTCGTTGCGCGAGCGGATCGAGGACGTCCGGCGCAATCGCCGCCTCAACGCGCTCGTGGGCGACCTCGACCTGCCCGTCGCCCTCGGCGACCTCGAGCGGCGGGACTGGGATCGGGAAGCGGTCCACACCCTGTTCGACAGCCTCGAGTTCCGGGTGCTCCGCGAGCGACTGCTGGAGTCCCTGCCGCAGGAGGTCCACGAGCCCGAGGCCGGCTTCGACGTGGCCGGCGCAGTCCTGGCGCCCGGGGCCCTGGCCGACTGGCTCGCCGACCATGCGAGCGGGCTCGTGGGCGTCCATCCCGAGGGCCACTGGCACGGTGGCGAGGGCGACGTGACCGGGCTCGCCCTCGCCTCCCTCGACGGAGCGGCCGCGTGGGTCCGCACCAGCGAGCTCACGCCCGAGGACGACGCCGTGCTCGCCGCCTGGTTGGCCGACCCCGGGCGTCCCAAGGCGCTGCACGACGCCAAGGGGCCGATCCAGGCGCTGTGGTCGCGGGGTTGGGAACTCGCCGGGTTGGCGTCCGACACGATGCTGGCCGCCTACCTGCTGCGTCCGGACCAACGCACCTACGACTTGGGCGACCTCACGGTGCGGCACCTGCGCCGGGAGCTGGCGGCCGAGTCGTCGGCGTCCGCCGACGACTCGCAGCTGGCGTTCGACTTCGACGACCCCGACGAGGGGCGGGACGCCATGGTGCGGGCCCGGGCCGTGGCCGAGCTGGCGGGGGCGCTCGACGCCGAGCTGGACGCCGCGGGCGGGGCGTCCCTGCTGCAGGAGGTGGAACTGCCGCTGCAGCGCACCCTCGCTGTGATGGAGCGCCACGGCATCGCACTGGACATGGCGTCCCTGGACGGGCTGTGGGCCGAGTTCGACGTCGAGGTCCGCCACGCCGAGCAGGAGGCGTACGACGCCATCGGCAAGCCGATCAACCTCGGCTCGCCCAAGCAGTTGCAGGTCGTCCTGTTCGACGAACTCGCCATGCCCAAGACGCGTCGCACCCGTACGGGCTGGACGACCGATGCGGATGCACTGGAGGGACTCCACGAGAAGACCGGGCACCCGTTCCTGGCCGCCCTGCTGCGACACCGCGACCAGATCAGGCTGCGCCAGACGGTGGAGGGGCTGCAGAAGTCGGTCGCCGACGACGGGCGCGTGCACACCACCTACCTCCAGACCGTGGCCGCGACCGGACGCCTGAGCTCCACCGACCCGAACCTGCAGAACATCCCGATCCGGACGGAGGCGGGCCGGCGCATCCGGGAGGCCTTCGTGGTGGGCAAGGGCTTCGAGTCGCTGATGACGGCCGACTACTCCCAGATCGAGATGCGGATCATGGCCCACGCGTCGCAGGACGCGGGGCTCATCGAGGCGTTCACGTCGGGGGCGGACTTCCACACCGTGATGGCGGCGCGGGTGTTCGGCGTCGAGCCCACCGCCGTCGACGGGGCCATGCGGGCCAAGATCAAGGCCATGAACTACGGCCTGGCCTACGGGCTCAGCGCCTTCGGCCTCTCGGGTCAGCTCCGCATCTCGGTGTCGGAGGCGAAGGGCCTGATGGAGGAGTACTTCGAGCGGTTCGGCCACGTCCGCGACTATCTGGCCGGCATCGTGGAGGATGCCCGCAGGACCGGCTTCACCGAGACCATCCTCGGGCGACGCCGCTACCTGCCCGACCTGACGTCCTCGAACCGCCAGCGCCGGGAGATGGCGGAGCGCATGGCCCTCAACGCACCCATCCAGGGGTCGGCGGCCGACATCATCAAGGTCGCCATGCTGGACGTGGAGTCGGGCATCGCGCGGGCCGGGCTGTCCTCTCGGATGCTGCTCCAGGTGCACGACGAGCTGGTCTTCGAGGTCGCCCCCGGGGAGGCCGAGGCGCTCGAGACCATCGTCCGTGAGCGGATGGGCCACGCCGTCGACCTGGCCGTTCCGCTGGACGTGAGCGTCGGCATCGGCCGCAGCTGGCACGAGGCGGCCCACTGACCGGGCAGCCCGAGGATCGGGACCTCGTGGTCGCCGCGGCCCTGGCGTCCGAGCCGAGCTGCGGGGACGTGCGGGTGGTCGCGATCGACGGGCCGTCCGGATCAGGCAAGTCCACGCTGGCCGACGCCGTGGCGTCCGACCTCGACTGCCCGATCATGCGCCTCGACCTGCTCTACCCGGGCTGGGGAGGGCTGGTGGAGGGGGTCCGCCTGCTGCACGACCAGGTACTCGTGCCGTTGTCCCAGGGCCGGCGTGCCCACTACCGCGCCTGGGACTGGTCGGCCGGTGGCTGGGGGGCGGAGCGCCACCTCGATCCGGCGCCGATCCTCATCGTGGAGGGCTGTGGGTCGTCGACGGGCGCCGCGGGGGAGTTCGCCGCCGTCCGCGTGTGGTTGGACGCCCCCAGCGACCTCCGGCGCATGCGGGCCTTGGCGCGCGACGGCGAGACGTACGCCCCGTGGTGGGAGACGTGGGCCGCCCAGGAGCGGGCGCTGTTCGACGCCGACCGGACGCGCGAGCGCGCCGACCTGCACCTGGGCGGCTGAGGAGTCAGCGCAGGACGGCCAAGACGTCCTCGCGGTCGGTGCCCTCGTACGTCCACCTCGCCAGCAGGACCCCGCGGGCGGCGTGGGTGTCCTGCGCGCCGTCCAGGACCCGGATGAGCCGAACCTGGCCCAGGGCGTCCACGCCGGGAGTGACTCCGGAGCCGGTCACCTCCATGCTCTGGGGGATCAGCTCGTTGGTCTCGACGCCGAGCATCTCCGCCGACTGTTCGCCCTCGCGGATGATCCGCACCAGCTCGGCCACGTACACCGGGTCGGTGGGCGCGTCGTAGCAGTAGCGGGTGCCCAGCGCCCCGTGCTGCAGCGTGCCGATGAGGTCACCCTCGCCGAGCTCGCTGCCGCGCCAGGTGACCGGCACGTGGTAGACCTGCCCCTTCGAGGCCAGCAGCATCGAGTCGAGCCCGACCTCACCGTCGGGGTCGACGAAGCGGAACCTCCCGACTTGCGCCAGGTCGGCCACGTCGCCGTTGAACCAGTCCTGCTCCGCCAGCCAGGGGCCGATCAGCTCGAGCTTGCTCGGCTGGAGGGTGGTCTGGGTGTAGATGTCCGCGGTGCCGCGCATGAAAGGACCTCCGTGTGTGTCTGCGTTGCCTCAACGCTAGGCCACAATGGGTCCATGCGTGAGCTGCAGCAGACCATCGTGGACGAGTTCGGCGTGAAGTCCGAGATCGACCCCACCACCGAGGTGGAGGAACGCGTCCGGTTCCTGGCCGACTACCTCACCACGACCGGTGCGAAGGGGTACGTGCTGGGCATCTCCGGCGGACTGGATTCGACGCTGGCCGGGCGCCTCGCCCAACTCGCCGTCGAGCGTGTCCGCCGGGCCGGGCAGGACGCGACCTTCGTCGCGGTGCGGCTGCCGTACAAGGTGCAGCACGACGAGGCGGACGCCGCGGCCGCGATCGAGTTCGTGGGCGCCGACGAGATCATCACCTTCAACATCGGGGCCGGGGTGGATGCCTTCGAGGCCGAGTACGCCAGTGCCGTGGGGCAGCCCATCAGCGACTTCAACAAGGGCAACATCAAGGCCCGGCTGCGGATGGTCGCCCAGTACGCCGTCGCGGGGGAGCGCGGCCTCATCGTGATCGGCACCGACCACGGGGCGGAGTCGGTGACCGGGTTCTTCACGAAGTTCGGCGACGGCGCGGCCGACATCCTGCCGTTGTTCGGGTTGGACAAGCGCCAGAACCGCGCGTTGCTGCGGGAGCTGGGGGCGTCCGAGCGGCTGTGGGCCAAGGTCCCCACCGCAGACCTCTTGGACGGGAACCCCGGCCGCACGGACGAGGACGAGCTGGGCCTGCGCTACGAGGACATCGACGGCTACCTGGAGGGGCGTGACGTGCCCACGGCGGCGGCCGAGCGCATCGAGTCCATCTGGCACCGTACGCGCCACAAGCGCACCACGCCGGTCACCCCCTTCGACACGTGGTGGCGCTCCTGACCGGGACTGACCCGGACCGGAAGCGTCTCGGAGGGTGTGCACGGTGGCGCGGCGACTTGAGGGCCGGCCGCACGGAAGCGTAAGGTTCAACCATCAACCTGTTTGAGGAGGCTGCATGCCGGGCTTCTGGCGTCGACTGGACGTCGACCTCTGCCTGCGCAGCACGTGTGGGTGTCGGGGCTGATCCCTCCCGCGACCCCGTTCCACCGCGCCTCCCGGCGCCCACGCACCGCTTCCTGAGCCACGCCTTGGCGCGTGCGCGGGATCCCCGGTGTGCGAACACCCATCACCACCCGCGAAAGGCACACCCATGTCCTCCACCCAGGCGTCCGCGGACGCCGCAGCCAAGGCCCCGAAGGGTCGCAAGAAGTTCCCGTTCTGGGCCCAGGTCCTGGTGGGTCTGGCCGCGGGCGTCGTCCTCGGCTGGCTCGCCCGCACGTACAACGTCGCGTGGCTCAAGGAGCTGCTGAGCACCGTCGGTACGATCTTCGTGCAGTTGCTGCGCGTGATCGTCGTCCCGCTCGTCCTGACCGCCCTCATCGTGTCGATCACCCAGCTGCGCCACGTCGCCAACGCGGCGAGGCTGGCCGTCCAGACGCTGGTCTGGTTCGCCATCACGGCCTTCATCTCGGTGTCCATCGGTATCGGCCTGGGCATCCTGACCAACCCGGGTGCCTCGGCGTCCATCGGCACCGAGGGTGCCAAGGCTGTCGCGACCCAGGGCACGTGGCTCGACTTCATCAAGGGCCTCGTCCCGGTCAACATCCTCGGCCTCGAGGCGTCCAGCAAGTTCAACACGGACGCCTCGACCGTTGCGACCAGCCTGAACTTCAACGTCCTCCAGCTGGTCGTCCTCGGCATCGTGCTGGGTGCCGCCGCGCTCGCGGTGGGCAGGAAGGCCGATCCGTTCGTCGAGCTTGCCACCTCGCTGCTCGCCGTGTTCCAGAAGCTCGTCTGGTGGGTCATCCTGCTGGCCCCGATCGGCACCGCCGCTCTCATCGGCCGCGCCGTGGCCACCTACGGCTGGGACCTGATCGCGCCGCTCGGCATCTTCACCCTCGACGTGTACATCGGTTGCGCCCTGGTGATGTTCGGTCTGTACCCGATCCTGCTCAAGGCCCACGGTCTGTCGGTGCGCCGCTGGTTCGCCGGCGCGTGGGAGTCGATCACCCTGGCCTTCGTCACCCGTAGCTCGATCGGGACCCTGCCCGTCACCCAGAGCAACACGATCAACAGGCTCGGCGTGCCCCAGTCGTACGCGTCGTTCGCCGTCCCGCTGGGCGCCACCACCAAGATGGACGGCTGCGCCGCCATCTACCCGGCCCTGGCGGCGATCACCGTCGCGCAGCTGTTCGACATCCAGCTCGGGCTGCAGCACTACGTCCTGATCGCGTTCGTCGCCGTCGTCGGCTCCGCCGCCACCGCGGGCCTCACCGGCGCGATCGTGATGCTGACCCTGACGCTGTCGACCCTGGGCCTGCCCCTGGAGGGCGTCGGCCTGCTGCTGGCCATCGACCCGATCCTCGACATGGCCCGCACCGCGACCAACGTGGCCGGCCAGTCGCTGATCCCGACCATCGTGGCCAAGCGCAACGGCATCCTCGACGAGGACGTCTACAACGGGCGCACCACGGTGGACGCCGCGGGGTCCGGCCAGCCGGAGCTCGCCCACGCCTGACAGGCGCCCACGCCCCTCGCGCACGTCCGTGCGACGCTTCGCCCCTCCCGGCGGCGAAGCGTCGCAGGGGAGGCCCCCCGGGCTTTGCCTCAACCCCCTCGAAGGATTAGGCTGGTGACCCGGTGCGGTCTGCCCACCTCCGGACGTAGTGGGGTGTGCATGACGGGTCGTACCACTCAACCGAACACCAATCCACAATCGGAGCCCTACTACATGACCTCCACTCCTGAGGCCGCTCAGGTCGCAGTCGACGATTTCGAGACCGCCGAAGAATTCGCGCTGGCCGTCGACGCCACTATCAAGTACTTCAACGACGGTGACATCGTCACCGGCACCGTCGTCAAGGTCGACCGGGACGAGGTCCTGCTCGACATCGGTTACAAGACCGAAGGCGTCATTCCTTCCAAGGAACTCTCCATCAAGCACGACGTGGACCCCTTCGAGGTCGTCCAGGTCGGGGATGTGATCGAGGCCCTCGTCCAGACGAAGGAGGACAAGGAAGGCCGCCTGATCCTGTCCAAGAAGCGTGCGCAGTACGAGCGCGCCTGGGGCACGATCGAGAAGGTCAAGGAAGAGGACGGGGTCGTCACCGGTCGCGTCATCGAGGTCGTCAAGGGTGGTCTCATCGTCGACATCGGCCTGCGCGGCTTCCTGCCCGCGTCGCTGGTCGAGATGCGCCGCGTCCGTGACCTGCAGCCCTACGTGGGCCAGGAGCTCGAGGCGAAGATCATCGAGCTGGACAAGAACCGCAACAACGTGGTCCTCTCCCGCCGTGCGTGGCTCGAGCAGACGCAGTCGGAGGTTCGCCACACGTTCCTCAACCAGCTGCAGAAGGGCCAGATCCGCAAGGGTGTCGTGTCCTCCATCGTCAACTTCGGTGCGTTCGTCGACCTGGGCGGCGTGGACGGCCTCGTGCACGTCTCCGAGCTGTCCTGGAAGCACATCGACCACCCGTCCGAGGTCGTCGAGGTCGGCACCGAGGTCACCGTCGAGGTGCTCGATGTGGACATGGACCGCGAGCGCGTCTCCCTGTCGCTGAAGGCGACCCAGGAGGATCCCTGGCAGACCTTCGCCCGCACCCACCAGATCGGTCACATCGTGCCCGGCAAGGTCACCAAGCTGGTGCCGTTCGGTGCGTTCGTCCGCGTGGGCGACGGCATCGAGGGCCTCGTGCACGTCTCCGAGCTGGCCGAGCGCCACGTCGAGATCCCCGAGCAGGTCGTCGCGGTCAACGACGACGTCATGGTCAAGATCATCGACATCGACCTCGAGCGTCGCCGCATCTCGCTGTCGCTCAAGCAGGCCAACGAGGGTGTCGACGTCGCGTCCGAGGACTTCGACCCGTCGCTGTACGGCATGACCGCCAACTACGACGAGCAGGGCAACTACATCTACCCCGAGGGCTTCGATCCGGAGCTCCAGGAGTGGAAGCCCGGCTACGAGGAGCAGCAGCGCGCCTGGGAGCAGCAGTACGCCGAGGCGCAGGCCCGTTGGCTGGCGCACAAGGAGCAGGTCGCCCAGGCCGAGGCCGCCGAGTCGCAGGCCGCTGTCGCGTCCGTCTCGACCGCGTCCTACTCGTCCGGTGGCACGACCGACAGCGCCCCCGAGGGTTCGCTGGCCTCCGACGAGGCCCTGCAGGCCCTGCGCGACAAGCTGACCGGCGGCGCCAACTGACGCCCTGGTCGCTGACCCACGGACGGCGCTCCCACCACCTGGTGGGGGCGCCGTTCTCCGTTCGGGGTCGCTGCGCGGCACGTCACGGTCGCCGGCGCGACATCGCCGCCCCGACTGATGGGATGATGGGGGCATGACCGAACCGCGCCTGATCGCGTTGACCGGCGGCATCGGATCCGGGAAGTCGACGGTGGCGGACCTCTTCGCCGAGCGCGGTGCGATCCTCATCGACGCGGACCTCCTGGCACGCGAGGTCGTCGAGCCCGGTACAGACGGGTTGGCGGGCATCCGGGAGCGCTTCGGCGATGGGGTGCTGGCCGAGGACGGGTCGCTGGACCGTCCGGCGCTGGGTCGGCTGGTCTTCGCCGACGACGCGGCGCGCGCCGACCTCAACCAGATCGTCCACCCCCTCGTCCGAGCCCGTGCCCGCGAACTGCGGGCCGCGGCCCTGGCGTCCGACCCGGACGCCGTGGTCATCGACGTCATCCCCCTGCTGGTGGAGACCGGCCAGGCCGACCACTTCGATGTCGTGATCGTGGTGGACGTGCCCGTCGAGGTGCAGGTCGAGCGCGTGATGGCGCGCAACGGCCTCAGCCGGGAGGACGTCGAGGCCCGCATCGCCGCGCAGGCCACGCGGGGGGAGCGGCTGGCGGTGGCCGACCTCGTCATCCCCAACGCAGGCACTCTCTCCGAGCTCGGCGACCAGGTGGACGCCGCCTGGGAGCGGATTGTCGGAGGCGCCGCCTACGCTGGGAAGCATGCGTCCCACCACTGACATCCAGCGCCGAGTGGCCCCGTTCGAGGTGCACGCCGACTTCGAGCCGGGCGGGGACCAGCCCGCCGCGATCGCCGAGTTGGAGCGTCGCATCCAGGACGGCGAGCAGGATGTCGTGCTGCTGGGTGCCACCGGAACGGGCAAGACGGCCACGGTGGCGTGGCTGGCCGAACGGCTGCAGCGTCCGATGCTGGTGATGCAACCCAACAAGACGCTCGCGGCCCAGTTCGCGAACGAGCTGCGGCAGTTCTTCCCCGACAACGCCGTGGAGTACTTCGTCAGCTATTACGACTACTACCAGCCCGAGGCGTATGTGCCGCAGTCGGACACCTACATCGAGAAGGACAGTTCGCTGAACGAGGAGGTCGAGCGCCTGCGCCACTCGGCCACCAACTCGCTGCTGACCCGCCGCGACGTGATCGTGGTGGCCACCGTGTCGGCCATCTACGGCCTGGGCACACCGCAGGAGTACGTCGACCGCATGATCCGCCTGCGGGTGGGGGAGAGCCACGACATGGAGGGGCTGGCGCGCCGGCTGGTGACCAACCAGTACGCGCGCAACGATCTCGCGGCGACGCGCGGCACGTTCCGGGTTCGCGGCGACACGATGGAGATCTTCCCGATGTACGAGGAGAACGCCGTCCGCGTGGAGTTCTTCGGTGACGAGATCGAGGCGCTCTCGACGTTGCACCCCCTGACCGGTGAGGTGCTGAGCGAGGACGAGGAGGTCTACGTCTTCCCGGCGTCGCACTACGTCGCGGGCCCCCAGCGCATGGAGCGCGCGCTCTCGGGCATCGAGGTCGAGCTGGAGCAGCGGCTGGCCGACCTCGAGGCGTCCGACAAGCTCCTGGAGGCCCAGCGGCTGCGCATGCGGACGGGCTACGACATGGAGATGATGCGCCAGATCGGCACCTGCTCCGGCATCGAGAACTACTCCCGCCACATCGACGGACGCGGCCCCGGCACGCCCCCGAACTGCCTGCTGGATTACTTCCCGGAGGACTTCGTCCTCGTCATCGACGAGTCGCACGTCACCGTGCCGCAGATCGGCGGGATGTACGAGGGCGACATGTCCCGCAAGAGGACGCTGGTCGACTACGGGTTCCGCCTGCCCAGTGCCATGGACAACCGTCCGCTGCGGTTCGAGGAGTTCGTCGAGCGGATCGGCCAGACGGTGTACCTCTCCGCGACGCCGGGCCCGTACGAGTTGGCGAAGTCGGACGGTTTCGTCGAGCAGGTCATCCGGCCGACGGGGCTGGTCGACCCCGAGGTGATCGTGAAGCCCACCAAGGGGCAGATCGACGACCTCATGGGCGAGATCAAGGAACGCGTCGCCAGGAACGAGCGCGTCCTCGTCACGACCCTGACGAAGAAGATGGCCGAGGACCTGACCGACTACCTCATGGAGAACGGAATCCGGACGCGCTACCTCCACTCCGAGGTGGACACCCTGCGCCGTATCGAGTTGCTGCGCGAGCTCCGGCTCGGCGAGTACGACGTCCTGGTCGGCATCAACCTCCTGCGGGAGGGCCTCGACCTGCCCGAGGTGTCGCTGGTCGCGATCCTGGACGCTGACAAGGAGGGCTTCCTGCGCTCGGAGCGTTCGCTCATCCAGACGATCGGGCGTGCGGCGCGAAACGTGGCCGGACAGGTGCACATGTACGCGGACAGGATGACCCCCTCGATGGAGGCCGCCATCGACGAGACCAACCGACGCCGCGCCCTGCAGGTCGCCTACAACCGCGAGCGCGGCATCGACCCGCAGCCGCTGCGCAAGAAGATCGCCGACATCACCGACATGCTCGCCCGCGAGGATGCCGACACGTGGGACGTGGTCGGCACGTTCGGTGCCAAGGGCGCCCCGGTTCCCGCCCTGAAGAAGGGGGACCGCGACCTGGGTTCCCTCCCGACGTCAGAACTCGCCCAACTCGTCCACGAACTCTCCGACCAGATGCACGAGGCCGCCCGCGAACTGCAGTTCGAGACCGCGGCCCGGCTGCGGGACGAGATCGCCGAGCTGAAGAAGACGATCCGGCAGGTGGTGGAGGCGACGAAGTAGCCTCACCAGCCTCGCTCGCGCCACTCGGCCAGGTGGGGGCGTTCGGCCCCCAGCGTCGTGGGGTCGCCATGACCGGGGGAGACGACCGTGTCGTCGCCGAACCGGTCGAACAGCTTCCGGGTGACACCGTCGAGCAGAGAGGTGAACTCCTCGGGGGTGTGGGTCCTGCCCACCCCACCGGGGAACAGGGAGTCGCCGGTGAACAGGTGTGCCGGCCCCCCGGCGGGCGTGTATGCCAGCGTGATGGACCCCGGCGTGTGGCCGATCAGGCCGATGACCTCGAGTTCGACATTCCCGACGCGGACGGTGTCGCCGTCCCACACGCGCTCGTCGATCGTGACGCCGGCCGTCTCGGCGATCGCGTCGGCGTCGGGCTCGCCGGCGACCAGGCGCGCCCCGGTGTGCGACGCGACCGCGGCGAGTGCCGTGATGTGGTCGCGGTGGCGGTGGGTCGTCACGATGGTGCGGACGGGTGTGTCACCGATGAGGGCGAGCAGGGCGACGGGGTCAGCCGCGGCATCGATGAGCAGGCTTTCACCCGCGTCGATGAGCAGGTACGCGTTGTTCTCCATCGAGCCGACGACGGCGCTGGTGATCTCCATGGCCGAACCCTAGTGGGAGCCTCCGCTGACGACGAGGGGGGAGCGGCGGGCACCTGATGATGGCGTCACGATCCGGAGCGCGACGGGTGGTCAGCCCGCGAGCGGCCAGACGATGCCCCCGGTGTCCGACAGACCCTCGCCCTGGGTGCGGCCGGTCAGCCAGGCCCACATCGCCGCATCGGGGCCGGTCACGGTGACCCGCTCGCCGGGGCCGCCCAACGAGGCCGTGAGGCCGGAGTCGGAGACGACGTCCACCGCCGGCAGGGAATCATCGTCGCGCAGCAGCAACAGCATCCAATCCAGCATCCACCGGGCGGGGACGAGTTCGACGTCCTCCCACGTGAGGCCGGTGTCCAGGTCGAGGTGGTGCAGCGTGAGCTCGTGGAGCCGGATGAGCGTGACCACCGACAGCGGGAACTCGCCGTCGAAGAGCCGAACGGGAACCAGCCAGTCCTCGACACGGTCGGCCAGGTTCGCCAGCTCGCCCGCCGAAGTGTCGAGGTCGACGTGGAGTTCCAGGCCGGTGCGCTCGGCACCGCGCTCGATGTCGTTGAACTTCACCGCGTCGGATGGGTACAGGCGAGCAGGGTCCCCCGTCCGGGCAGCGGCGATGACGCTGCGCAGCGCGTCCGCGTTGCGGCAGATGTGCGTCACGACGTGCGCGCGCGACCAACCCGGGAGCAGCGATGGGGCGTGCCAGCCGTCCTCGTCGAGGTCGAGGGTGTGGCGGAGCAGGGCCTGTGTCATGCCCGCGATCCGCTTGAGGACAGGGTCGACCTGGCCCTGGTTCAGGATCGCAAGCATGGTGCCACCCTAGCCGTACCGCGCGCCGATGCGGTCCAGGGCCGCTCAAGAACTGTCGGGGCCACGCCTACCATGGGACGGGTGACCGAACGTCTGATCGTCGCTGGTGCGCGCGAGCACAACCTGCGCAACGTGAGCCTCGAACTTCCGCGGGATTCCCTCATCGTCTTCACCGGCCTGTCGGGATCGGGCAAGTCGTCGTTGGCGTTCGACACGATCTTCGCCGAGGGCCAGCGCCGCTATGTGGAGTCGCTGTCGGCGTACGCGCGCCAGTTCCTGGGGCAGATGGACAAGCCCGACGTCGACTTCATCGAGGGCCTGTCCCCGGCGGTGGCGATCGACCAGAAGTCCACGAGCCGCAATCCGCGTTCGACGGTCGGCACGATCACGGAGGTCTACGACTACCTGCGCCTGCTGTATGCCCGCATCGGGCACCCGCACTGCCCCGAGTGCGGTGAGCCGATCACGCGCCAGACGCCCCAACAGATCGTCGACCGCCTGCTCGCCCTGCCCGAGGGCACGAAGTTCATGGTCCTGGCTCCGGTCGTCCGGGGGCGCAAGGGCGAGCACGTCGACCTCATGCGCTCCTACATCACCCAGGGCTTCACCCGCGTCCGGGTGGACGGTGAGATCCACCCGTTGACGAACCCGCCGGAGCTCGACAAGCAGATTCGGCACAACATCGAGGTCGTCGTCGACCGGCTGGCGGCCAAGGCGTCCATCAAGCAGCGCCTCACCGACTCGATCGAGACGGCGCTGAACCTCGCCTCGGGCGTGGTCGAGATCGAGTTCGTGGACGTCCCGGAGGGCGACCCGGGCCGGAACCGCCGGTACTCGGAGAAGCTGGCGTGCCCGAACAACCACGACATCTCCCTGGAGGAGCTCGAGCCCCGCCAGTTCTCGTTCAACGCCCCGTGGGGTGCCTGCCCGACGTGCTCGGGTCTCGGCACGCGCATGGAGGTGGACCCGGACCTCGTGGTCCCCGACCGCAGCAAGAGCCTCGCCGAGAACGCGGTCGTGCCGTGGAACTCCGTCTACGTGTCGGGGTACTTCCAGGCGATCTTCCGGACGTTGGCCGCCGAGCACGGCTTCTCGGTCAACACGCCGTGGGCCGAGCTCCCCGCCAAGGTCCAGGGCATGATCCTCAACGGCGTCAAGGGAACCCTGCGGGTCGCCAACACCAACCGGCACGGGCGGACGACCAGTTACAACGCGACGTTCGAGGGGGCCCTGCCGTTCGTCCGGCGGCGCTTCGCCGAGGCGGAGAGCGACAACGCACGCGAGCGCTTCGCCGGGTTCATGCGCGAGCGGCCCTGTGACGCCTGCCACGGCGCCCGGCTCAAGCGGACCTCGCTGGCGGTGACCATCGCGGGCCTCAACATCGCCGAGGTGGCCAACCTGTCGATCGGGGACTGCCTCACCTTCATGCGGGGCCTCACCCTGTCCGAGCGTGAGGCGGCGATCGCCGAACGTGTCGTCAAGGAGATCAACGAACGCCTCCGCTTTCTGCTCGATGTGGGGCTGGAGTACCTGACGCTGGCGCGTTCGGCCGGCAGCCTGTCGGGCGGCGAGGCCCAGCGCATCCGGCTGGCCACGCAGATCGGATCGGGCCTCGTGGGTGTGCTGTACGTGCTGGACGAGCCCTCCATCGGCCTGCACCAGCGCGACAACCGTCGCCTCATCGACACGCTCATCCGGCTGCGGAACCTCGGCAACACGCTCATCGTCGTGGAGCACGACGAGGACACGATCCGCACCGCCGACCACATCGTCGACATCGGTCCGGGCGCCGGTGAACACGGTGGCAACGTGATCGTGTCGGGCTCGGTCAAGGAGCTGCTGGCCAGCAAGGAGTCCATCACCGGCGCCTACCTGTCAGGGCGGCGCAGCATCGCCGTCCCGGCCGTGCGGCGTCCGGGCAACGGCAAGACGCTGCGGATCGAAGGGGCCTCGGAGAACAACCTCCAGGACGTCACGGTCGACTTCCCGCTGGGCTGCATGGTGGCCGTCACCGGCGTGTCCGGCTCGGGCAAGAGTTCGCTGGTCAACCACATCCTGAGCAAGGCGTTGGCACGGCACCTGTACTCGGCCAAGGACGTTCCCGGGCGTCACACCAAAATCGCCGGCCTGGAGAACGTCGACAAGGCGATCCACGTCGACCAGAGCCCCATCGGCCGGACGCCGCGGTCCAACCCCGCGACCTACACGGGCGTCTTCGACCGCATCCGGAAGCTGTTCGCCGAGACCCCCGAGGCGAAGGTCCGCGGCTACCAGCCGGGCCGCTTCTCGTTCAACGTCAAGGGCGGGCGCTGTGAGAACTGCGCCGGCGACGGCACGATCAAGATCGAGATGAACTTCCTGCCGGACGTGTACGTCCCCTGCGAGGTCTGCAACGGCGCCCGGTACAACCGCGAGACCCTGGAGGTGCACTACAAGGGCAGGACCATCGCCGAGGTGCTCGACATGCCGATCGAGGAGGCGGCCGAGTTCTTCGCCCCGATCAACGCGATCTCGCGCTACATGAGGACGCTGGTCGACGTCGGGCTCGGGTACGTGCGCCTCGGGCAGCCGGCGACGACCCTGTCGGGTGGCGAGGCACAGCGCGTGAAGCTCGCCACCGAGCTGCAGCGCCGCTCCACCGGGCGGACGGTGTACATCCTCGACGAGCCGACCACCGGCCTCCACTTCGAGGACATCAACAAGCTGCTGGTCGTGCTCAACCGGCTCGCCGACCAGGGCAACTCGATCATCGTGATCGAGCACAACCTCGACGTGATCAAGACCTCCGACTGGGTCATCGACATGGGACCCGAGGGCGGCTCCGGCGGCGGCACCGTGGTCGGCATCGGGACGCCGGAGGACATCGCGGCCAACCCGGACTCCTACACCGGGCAGTTCCTCAAGCCCCTGCTCAAGGCCTGACGCCGAGAGCCCCACCCGACCCCGCCGAGAACCTGGCCGGGCGGGTGGGTCAGGCCCAGACCCGCACCTGATCGCCGTCCAGGACGGCCTTGGCCGCCCTGAGGGGCTTGGCCGCGGGTCCGTTGGTGACCGAGCCGTCCACGATCGAGAACTTCGCGCCGTGGCACTTGCAGTGGATGTCCTGGCCGAGGATGTCCGAGACGGGGCAGCCCTGGTGGGTGCACGTCTTGGTGAAGGCCCTGAACTCGCCCGCCGCCGGCTGGGTCACGACGAAGTTGGCCTCGTCCAGGATGACGCCGCCACCGACGGGGACGCGGCTCGTCGGGATGGACAGGGCGTTGCTGGTGGGAGGGGCGCCCGGCGAGCTGCGGGTGGGGGCGCTGCACCCGGCGAGGGCTCCGGTGCCCACGGCGAGTGCGGCCAGCCCGGCCCGGGTGAGGAAGGATCGGCGGTCGGGAGTCATGGCAGTCACCCTAACCAGCCGGATCAACCGCGTGCGTGTCAGGGTGCCCCGCGCACCACCTCGAGGAACCTAAGCTGGCGGGTATGGCTGATCCGGCGTCCTACCGACCGGCGCCGGGCACGATCCCGACCGATCCCGGCGTCTACCGGTTCACCGACCCGTCCGGGACGGTCATCTACGTCGGCAAGGCGAAGAACCTGCGCCAGCGGCTGAACTCGTACTTCGCGGATCCCGCCGGGCTGCACTTCCGCACCCAGACGATGGTGCGGACGGCGGCCAAGGTCGAGTGGACGGTCGTCCAGAACGAGTTGGAGTCGCTGCAGCTCGAGTACACGTGGATCAAGCAGTACGATCCGCGGTTCAACATCAAGTACCGCGACGACAAGTCCTACCCGTGGGTGTGCGTGACGTGGGGTGACGAGATCCCGCGCGTGTTCGTGGGGCGCGGCGCCAAGCGCAAGGGCCACCGCTACTACGGGCCGTACGCCCAGGCCTGGGCGATCCGCGAGACCATCGACTCCCTGCTGCGCGTGTTCCCGATGCGGTCCTGCAGCAACGGGGTGTTCCGCAACGCGCAGGCGTCCGGACGGCCCTGTCTGCTGGCCCACATCGGCAAGTGTGCGGCCCCCTGCGTCGGCTGGATCGACCCGGACGCCCATCGCGAGCTCGTGAGCGACGTCTGCGACTTCCTGGCCGGCAACACCAACCACCTCACGCGCCGCATCAAGCACGCCATGCTGCAGGCGTCCGACAACCTCGAATTCGAGAAGGCGGCCGTCCTGCGCGACAAGCTGGCCGCCCTCACGTCCGCGACCGAACGCAACGCGATCGTGCTGGGCGACGCCACGGACGCCGACGTGATCGCCCTGGCCGCCGACGAGCTGGAGGTCGCGATCCAGGTGTTCCACGTCCGCCACGGACGGGTGCGGGGGGAGCGGGGCTGGGTGGCCGACCGAGCCGACGACTCCACCCTCGAGGAACTCGTCGAGCACTTCTGCCTCCAGCTGTACGCCGACCCCGACCTGGCGAACATCTCGGGCGGCATCCCGCGCGAGGTGCTGCTGCCGGTGCCGCCCGCCTCCGGTGTGGCCCTCGCCGACCTGCTCACCGACGTCCGCGGCTCGCGCGTCACGGTCAACGTGCCCCAGCGGGGCGACAAGCGCGTCCTGATGGACACCGTCGCCCGCAACGCCGGCGAGGCCCTGGCCCTGCACAAGACCAAGCGCGCCTCCGACCTCTCCACCCGCAACCGCGCACTGGAGGAGCTGCAGGACGCCCTCGGCCTCGATTCCCCGCCCCTGCGGATCGAGTGCTACGACATCTCGCACCTCCAGGGCACGGAGGTGGTCGGCTCGATGGTCGTCTTCGAGGACGGCCTCGCCCGCAAGTCCGAGTACCGGCGCTTCGTGATCCGGACGGTGGAGGGTTCCGACGACGTGGGCAGCATCCACGAGGTCATCACGCGCCGGTTCCGACGCTACCTGGAGGACCAGGCGTCCCTCACCGGCGAGGACGCCGTGCTGATCGACGCCACCACCGGAGTCGCCCGCAAGTTCGCCTACAGGCCGAGCCTCGTGGTCGTCGACGGCGGCGCCCCCCAGGTCGCCGCTGCACGGGCCGCGATGGACGAACTCGGCATCGCCGACGTCCCCCTCGTCGGGCTGGCGAAGCGCCTGGAGGAGGTGTGGCTTCCGGGTGAGGAGTTCCCCCTGATCCTGCCGCGGTCCTCGGAGGGCCTGTACCTGCTGCAGCGCGCCCGCGACGAGGCGCACCGGTTCGCGATCACCCACCATCGCGGACGTCGCAGCAAGTCGATGGTCGACTCGGTGCTGGACGGCGTTCCCGGGCTGGGGGAGTTGCGCCGCAAGGCTCTGGTCAAGCACTTCGGCAGCTTGAAGAGGCTGAGGGCTGCGGACGCTGCCGAGATCGCGCTCGTGCCGGGCTTCGGCCCCAAGACCGCCGCGGCCGTGAAGGCCGCCCTGGCCGCCCAGGAGCCGGGCGAAGCCGTCAACACCGCCACGGGCGAAGTCGAACTGACATGATGGCTGCATGAGCGTCGCCTCCACTCGTTTCGTGGCCATCACCGGGATGTCGGGTGCCGGACGCCGCACGGCGGCCCACGCGCTGGAGGACCTCGGGTGGTACGTCGTCGACAACCTGCCGCCCACGCTGCTCGACGAGTTGATCCAGACCGCCAGCGACTCGGGCTTCGACAAGGTCGCCGTCGTCCTCGACGTCCGGACGCGCTCGGAGTTCGACCAGATCCCCGCGGCGTTCGATGCGCTCAACCAGATGGGCGTGTGGCCGCAGATCCTGTTCGTCGAGGCCAGCGACCAGGTGATCGTGAAGCGCCAGGAGCACGTCCGGCGGCCCCACCCGCTGCAGGGGGAGGGCCGCCTGCTGGATGGTGTGCAGCGGGAGCGCGAGCTGCTGGCCACGTTGCGCGGTGCGGCCGACCTGGTGGTGGACACCTCCGAGCTGACCGTGCACCAGCTCTCGAACCGGGTCGCCTACGCGTTCAACACCTCCGACGACCGCGAGATGCGGCTGACGATCATGTCGTTCGGCTTCAAGAACGGGCTGCCGATCGACGCCGACATGGTGCTGGACGTCCGGTTCCTCCCCAACCCGCACTGGGTGCCGGAACTGCGCCCGCAGACCGGCCTGTCCAAGCCCGTGTCCTCCTACGTCCTGGGGCAGGATGCCGCTGGCCCCTGGCTCGATTCCGTGGAGTCGATGCTCCTGACCGTCCTGCCGGGTTACGTCGCCGAGGGCAAGCGGCTGGCCACCGTGGCCGTGGGCTGCACGGGGGGCAAGCACCGTTCGACGGCCATGGCGGAGGAACTGGCCCGACGGGTGCGCGGGGCGGGGTTCGGCGTCCACGTGATCCACCGAGACCTGGGGCTCGAATGACACGCTCGATCGACGATCGCCTGCCGTCGGTCGTCGCGTTGGGAGGCGGACACGGCCTGGCCGCGTCGCTGCAGGCCCTGCGACGCGTGACGAGCAACCTCACGGCCGTGGTCACGGTCGCCGACGACGGCGGGTCGTCCGGTCGCCTCCGCGCCCAGTTCGACATCCTGCCGCCCGGGGACCTGCGGATGGCGCTCGCGGCGCTGTGCGGAGACGACCGCGAGGGGCGGATCTGGGCGGACGTGCTGCAGTCCCGGTTCGGTGGTGACGGTCCGCTCGCGGGGCACGCCATCGGCAACCTCCTGATCGCCGGCATCTGGGAGCGCTTGGGTGATCCCGTGGCGGGGCTCGACATGGTGGGCAGGCTGCTCGGCGCACAGGGGCGCGTGCTGCCGATGGCGGCGGTCCCGCTCGACATCGAGGCGGACGTGATCGGCATCGACCCGCTGCACCCCGACGAGGTCACCCGCGTGCGCGGACAGGCGCGCGTCGCCACGTGCCCCGGCCACGTCCGGGAGGTGCGTCTGCTGCCCGGCGGGCCCCCCGCCTGCCCCGAGACGGTCGAGGCGGTGCTGGGCGCGGACCACGTCGTGCTCGGGCCCGGTTCTTGGTTCACGTCCGTGCTGGTGCACCTGCTCGTGCCGGAGCTGGCCGAGGCGATCTGCACCACCAAGGCCAAGCGCATCCTCACCATGAACCTCGTGGCGGCCGGCGAGACGGCCGGGTTCTCGGCGTCCGCGCACCTGGAGGCGCTGGCCGAGCACGCGCCGGGCCTGCGCCTGGACACCATCGTCTGTGACCCCACGTACGCACACGGGGATCCTCACCTGGCCACCTACGCGGCATCGCTGGGGGCCGAACTCGTCGTCGCGCCCGTCCGGGCCCGCGATGGCAGCCCCCGGCACGACGTCAACCGGCTGGCGGGCGTCTATGCGGATCTGATGGGACGTTAGGCTGCACCCCATGGCTCTGACCGCAGACGTGAAGGCAGAACTGGCTCATGTGCCGGTGACCAAGCCCGCCGTGCGCAAGGCGGAGGTTGCCGCCCTGCTCCGATTCGCGGGCAGCCTGCACCTGGCCGGCGGCAAGATCATCGTCGAGGTGGACCTCGACACCGGCGCCGCGGCGCGCCGTCTGCGCACGGCCATCGCCGACCTGTTCGGCTTCACCTGCGAGTTCGTCGTGGTCACCCCGAGCGGGCTCCGCCGCGGGACGCGCTACGTCGTCCGCCTGATCAAGGACGGCGACTCCCTCGCCCGCCAGACCGGGCTCATCGACTCGCGCGGACGCCCCGTGCGTGGCCTGCCCGCCGCCGTGGTCTCCGGGGGGCTGGACGTGGCGACCGCCGTGTGGCGAGGGGCCTTCCTGGCCCACGGGTCGCTGACCGAGCCGGGCCGCTCCATGTCCATGGAGGTCACCTGCCCCGGGTCGGAGGCCGCACTCGCGCTGGTCGGGGCGGCACGGCGGCTCGGCATCCAGGCCAAGGCCCGCGAGGTGCGGGGCGTGGACCGCGTCGTCATCCGCGACGGGGACGCCATCTCGGCGATGCTGACGCGGCTGGGCGCCCACGAGACTCTCCTGGCGTGGGAGGACCGCCGCATGCGACGCGAGATCAAGGCGTCCGCGAACAGGCTGGCCAACTTCGACGACGCGAACCTGCGCCGCTCCGCCCAGGCCGCCGTCGCGGCCGGTGCCCGCGTCGAGCGTGCGCTGGAGATCCTGGGCGACGAAGTCCCCGAGCACCTGAGGGCGGCCGGCGTCCTGCGCCTGGAGCACAAGCAGGCGAGCCTGGAGGAACTCGGTCAGTTGCACCAGCCGCCGCTCACCAAGGACGCCGTGGCCGGCCGCATCCGTCGCCTGCTCGCGACGGCCGACAAGCGCGCCCAGGAGCTCGGCATCCCGGGCACCGAGGCCTCGCTGACCCCGGAGATGCTCGACCGCGACTAGTTCCCGGGGATGGGGGGCCAGACGCCGTGGAAGCGTAAATACTACGGCCTGTCGTGGTCCGATGTGACCGGTTGGCGGACAAGTCGCCCCCCGGTCTTTGACCCGGGCGAATTTCGGTAGGGTGGACCCGTCCAGTTCTCGTCACGAGCGGGCGAGATTCCTTATCTCGAGGAGACCCAGTTACATGACAGTCAAGGTTGGCATCAACGGCTTCGGTCGTATTGGTCGCAACTTCTACCGCGCCCTCATCGCGTCCGGCGCCGATGTCGAGGTCGTCGCCGTCAACGACCTCACCGACAACAAGACCCTCGCCCACCTCCTGAGGTACGACTCGATCCTGGGCCGCTTCGAGGGCGACGTCACGTACGACGACGAGTCCATCACCGCCAACGGCAAGCAGATCAAGGCGTTCGCCGAGAAGGATCCGGCCAACCTGCCCTGGGGCGAGCTCGGCGTGGACATCGTCGTCGAGTCCACCGGCTTCTTCACCGACGCCACCAAGGCGAAGGCGCACATCGACGCCGGCGCCAAGAAGGTCCTGATCTCCGCCCCGGCGAAGAACGAGGACATCACCATCGTCATGGGCGTCAACGACAACCTGTACGACAACGACGCGCACACGATCATCTCCAACGCGTCCTGCACCACCAACTGCCTGGCTCCGATGGCCAAGGTCCTCAACGACGGCCTCGGCATCGTCAAGGGCCTCATGACCACGATCCACGCCTACACGCAGGACCAGAACCTGCAGGACGGCCCCCACAAGGACCTGCGCCGCGCCCGCGCCGCCGCCCTCAACATGGTGCCGACCACGACCGGGGCCGCCAAGGCCGTCGCGCTCGTGCTTCCGGAGCTGAAGGGCAAGCTGGACGGTTACGCCATGCGTGTCCCGACCCCGACCGGTTCGGCGACCGACCTCACCTTCGAGGCCGCCCGTGAGACCACCGTCGAGGAGGTCAACGCGCTGATCAAGGCCGCCGCTGAGGAGGGCCCGCTCAAGGGCATCCTCGTCTACACCGAGGATCCGATCGTGTCCAAGGACATCGAGACCGACCCGGCCGCCTCGGTCTTCGACGCCGGCCTGACCAAGGTCATCGGCAACCAGGTCAAGGTCGTCTCCTGGTACGACAACGAGTGGGGTTACTCGAACCAGCTGGTGAAGCTGACCGAGCTCGTCGCGTCCAAGCTCTGACCAACACCAACACCACCGAATCCTGAAAGGCGAACCCAGGTGAAGTCCATCAACGATCTCGGGGATCTCAAGGGCCGGCGCGTCCTGATCCGCTGTGATTTCAATGTCCCGCTGGACGGCGAGACCATCACCGACGACGGCCGTATCAAGGCGGCCCTCCCGACGCTGAAGCAGCTCACGGAGGCCGGTGCGAAGGTCGTCGTGATGGCTCACCTGGGTCGCCCCAAGGGTGAGGTCAACCCCAAGTACTCCCTCGCCCCCGCCGCCGAGCGGCTCGGCGAGCTCATCGACGCCAAGGTCACGCTGGCCGAGGACGTGGTGGGCGAGTCGGCCAGGGCGGCCGTGGCGGCCATGGAGGATGGCGACATCGTCATGCTCGAGAACGTCCGCTACGAGCCTGCCGAGGAATCCAAGGTGGACACCGAGCGCGAGGACCTCGCCGCGAAGTACGCCGAGTTCGGTGACGTCTTCGTCTCCGATGGCTTCGGCGTCGTGCACCGCAAGCAGGCGTCGGTGTACGACGTCGCCAAGATGCTGCCGAACGCGGCCGGTCACCTCGTGGCGAAGGAGGTCGAGGTGCTCAAGAAGCTGACCGAGACCCCCGAGCGTCCCTACGTCGTCGTCCTCGGCGGCGCCAAGGTCGCCGACAAGCTGAGCGTCATCGACAACCTGCTCAAGGTCGCCGACACCCTCATCATCGGCGGCGGCATGGGCTACACCTTCCAGAAGGCCAAGGGCTACGAGGTCGGCACCTCGCTCCTGGACGCCGAGAAGGTGGACGCCGTCGACGGCTACATGAAGGACGCCGCGGCCCAGGGCAAGCAGCTCCTCATCCCGTCGGACGCCGTCGTCTCGCCGAGCTTCCCCTCCGGGGACGGACCCTTCGAGAAGACCGTCGTCGCGTCCGACGCCATGCCGGCCGACCAGATGGGCCTCGACATCGGCCCCGACACCGCGAGCGCTTACGCCGAGGCCATCAAGGGCGCGAAGACCGTCTTCTGGAACGGCCCCATGGGTGTGTTCGAGGTCGACGACTTCGCCGCCGGCACCATGGCCGTCGCCCAGGCGCTGGCCGACACCGACGCGTTCACCGTCGTGGGCGGCGGTGACTCCGCCGCGGCCGTCCGCAAGCTCGGCTTCGCCGATGACGCGTTCGGCCACATCTCGACCGGTGGTGGCGCCTCGCTGGAGTACCTCGAGGGCAAGACCCTCCCGGGTCTCGCCGTCCTCGAAGGGAACTGACGAGTGGCCAAGCGCATCCCGCTGATGGCGGGCAACTGGAAGATGAACCTGAACCACGTCGAGGCGGCCGGGGTCGTCCAGAAGCTGGCGTGGTCACTGAAGGACGCCAAGTACGACGCCGCGCAGGCCGAGGCGTCCGTGATGGTGCCCTTCACCGATCTCCGGACGGTCCAGACGCTGGTGGAGGGCGACAAGCTCCCCATCAGCTACGGGGCGCAGGACGTCTCGGTACACGACAAGGGTGCCTACACCGGAGAGGTGTCGGCCGAGATGCTCTCCAAGCTGAAGTGCACCTATGTGGTGGTGGGCCACTCCGAGCGCCGCGACTACCACGCGGAGTCCGACGAGCTGGTCAACGAGAAGGCCAAGGTCGTGCTGGCGGCCGGGATGACCCCGATCATCTGCGTCGGTGAGAAGCTCGACGTGCGCAAGGCCGGGGAACAGGTCCCGTTCGTGCTCGCGCAGGTCGACAAGGTGCTCGCCGGGCTGTCGGCCGAGCAGGTCGGCGGACTGGTCATCGCCTACGAGCCCGTGTGGGCCATCGGCACCGGCGAGGTCGCGACCCCCGAGGACGCGCAGGAGGTCTGCGGTGCGATCCGCGGACGCGTCGTTGACCTGCTGGGTCAGGAGGCGGCGGCCAAGGTCCGCATCCAGTACGGCGGTTCGGTGAAGTCGGGCAACATCGTCGACATCATGGCGCAGCCCGATGTGGACGGCGCCCTGGTCGGTGGCGCGAGCCTCGACCCCGAGGAGTTCGCGAAGATCGTCCTGTACTACCAGAACTGAGCTCGTCAGCTGTGTCGGGGCCGGTGACCACGTGGTCACCGGCCCCTTCCGTGTGGGTTAGAATCACCGGGTGACCATTGCTCCCCTCATGACCTGGCCGATCGTCTCGGTGTCGATCCTCCTGGTCCTGACTTCGCTGGCCCTGGCCATGTTCGTGCTGCTCCACAAGAACCGGGGCGGCGGCATGTCCGACCTCTTCGGTGGCGGCATGTCGACCAACCACGGGGGATCCTCGGTCGCCGAGCGGAACCTGGACAGGCTGACGATCGTCATCGGTCTGGTGTGGCTGGCCTGCATCCTGTTGCTGCTGGCCCTCTACCGGTGGTTCCCTGACGTGGGCGTCCTCGGCTGATCCAGCCGCGCAGCCCTCTCTTCAGTCCCAAGCAAGGAGTTCTCAACAGTGGTCGGTGGTAGCGCCATCCGTGGCAGCCGCGTCGGTGCAGGTCCCATGGGCGAGGCCGAGCGCGGTGATTCCGCGCCGCGCCTGTATGTGTCCTTCTACTGCAGCAACGGGCACGAGACACGTCCCGCGTTCGCGGCGGACGCCGTCCTCCCCGAGGAGTGGGACTGCCCGCGCTGCGGCCTCCCCGCGAACCTCGACTCGGAGAACCCGCCGCCCCCGCCGCGGATCACCCCGTACAAGACGCACCTCGCCTACGTGAAGGAGCGTCGTACGGACGCCGAGGCCGAGGCCATCCTCGCCGAGGCCCTCGCCGGCCTGCGCGCGCGTCGCGCCGCCGGCGAGGTCATCTACTGACCCTGGGTCAGAAGCTGCACTCGTGGTAGGGGATGCCTGACCCGGCGGCCCGGTCCACGAGCCACAGCGTGCGCTCCCTGCCCCGGACGACCCCAGCCGGCAGGCTGGGGTCTCCTGCCCAGGAGCGGGCCACGGCGTCCGCCTTGTTCGCCCCGCTGACCAGGAACCACACCTCACGGCTGCGGCTGAGCGTGGGCACGGTCATGCTGATCCGGGACGTCGGGGGCTTGGGGGAGTCACTCACCCCGATCACGGTGTGGGTGGTCTCCTCGAACGACGGGTGGTTGGGGAAGATCGAGGCCACATGGCCGTCCTCGCCCATGCCCAGCAGGCAGATGTCGAACACCGTGTCGCCCAGCTCCTTGGCGTACGTCAGCGCCGAGGCCTCGTTGTCCGTGACGCCATCGGCGGCCGACATGGCGTGCGTGTGGGCGGGGCTGACCTGGAGCGTCCGTGCCAGGATCGCCAGCGCGTGCCCGGCATTGCGATCCGGGTCCTCGGTGGGCACGAAGCGCTCGTCCCCCCACCAGAGTTCGATGCGGGTCGGATCCAGCTCGGACCCCTCCACGAGGTCGGCGAAGGCGTCATAGATGCGGTTGGCGATGCGGCCACCGGTCAGGCAGAGGTGCACCGACCCCTCGGTGGCCGCCTGAAGTTCCACCAGGCGCGCCATCAGACGCTCGGCGACGCCGTCCGTGAGATCGGTGCCGGAGGCCCAACGCAGGACCTGCTCCACGTCAGTTCCCGCCGTTGACGATGGCGCGCAGGCACGCCATCGACTCGAGGAAGACCTTGTCGGTGTCCAGACGGCGCAGTTCCTCCCCCAGCAGGGCGCTCAGCTCGCGGCGACGCAGGGCCACCGAGCGGGGGGGCGTCCGCGGTGCGGTGAACGTGGCCATCTTCCCGTCCGGACGCCTCAAGGTGATGTCACCGTCAGCGGTGGTGAGGATGACCCCGGTGACGCCCGGGCCGCCGTCCTCCTCGAAGTCGACGTGGACGCCGAGGCGTGACCTCAGCCACGCCGCCAGCAGCAGGCCGCCGGCGTTGTTGGGCGCCGCGGTGACCTTGCCGGACAGGACGGGCATCTGGTGGTTGTCCAGTGCCGAGGCGAGCAGGGCACGCCACGGCGTGAGGCGGGTCCAGGTCAGGTCGGTGTCGCCGGGGGCGAGGCTGTCCGCGCGGGCGACGAGCGTGCCCAGCGGGTCGTCGGTGCCCATGGCGTCCGTGATGCGTCGGACGGCCAACTTGCCGATCGTGTCCTCGGACACGGATGCGGGTGCCTTCCCGGGCCACCAGGCGATGACGGGGGAGTCCGGGAGCAGCAGGGGCAGCATCGCCGACGTCTTGTGGTGCATCAGCTCGCCGTGGAACTTCAGCGCGATCACCTCGCCGGGGATCTCGTCACCGATGTGGAGTTCGGCGTCCAGCCGATCCGTACGCGCGGAGCCGTCCGTGGCGATGATGATGCGCGAGGGGTGCTCGCGCCCCGCGTCGACGCACGCGTCGAAGACGTCGTCGAACTCGTCGGCGGTGGGGATGGCCAGCATCGTGAAGACCATGCCGGACGCCGCCCCGACGCTCTGGCGCGCCTGGGTGATGGCGACCTGGATCTTGGCGGACGTCGTGTCCTTGAGGGTCGTGATCATGGTTCTCTCCTTGCCGACTACGGACGTCGCCACGCGAAGCCGTCGCGTTCCAGCATCGCCGCGCCCGAAGGCGGGCCCCACGTGCCGGCCGTGTACCCCTCGGGCTGGTGCTCCTTCTGGGCCCAGTACTCGAGGATCGGGTCGAGGATCATCCACGACAACTCGACCTCCCGGTGCTGCGGGAACAGCGGCGGGTCGCCGAGCAGGACGTCGAGGATGAGGCGCTCGTACGCCTCGGGGCTCGACTCGGCGAAGCTGGTGCCGTAGTCGAAGTCCATCGAGACGTCGCGGATCTCCATCGGGGTGGCGGGTACCTTGGCGCCGAAGCGGAGGGTGATGCCCTCGTTCGGCTGGATGCGGAGCACCAGCGCGTTGGCGCCGAGTTGTTCGGTGTCGGACATCTGGACCGGCAGGTGCGGGGCCGGACGCATCATCAGGGCGACCTCGGTCACCCGGCGCGGCATGCGCTTGGCCGCCCGCAGGTAGAACGGGACGCCCGCCCACCGCCGGTTGTCGATGTCGACGCGGAAGGCCGCGTAGGTCTCCGTCTGGGAGTCCGCCGGGATGCCGTCCTCCTCCAGGAAACCCTTCACCTTCTGGCCGCCCGCCCACCCGGCGGTGTACTGGCCGCGAGCGGTGTGGTTCTTCAGGCTGCGGGGGGCTCGTGCTGCAGCCAGCACCTTCTCCTTCTCGGCCCGGAGGTTGCCGGCCTCGAACGAGGAGGGCTCCTCCATGGCGGCGAGGGCCAGCAGTTGGAGGAGGTGGTTCTGGATGACGTCGCGCGCGGCGCCGATGCCGTCGTAGTAGCCCGCGCGTCCGCCGATGCCGATGTCCTCGGCCATCGTGATCTGGACATGGCTCACGTAGTTGCGGTTCCACACCGGCTCGAACAGTTGGTTGGCGAAGCGGAAGGCCAACATGTTCTGGACCGTCTCCTTGCCCAGGTAGTGGTCGATGCGGAACACCGAGTCGGAGTTGAAGACGGACGAGACCTTGCGCTCCAGTTCCTGCGCGCTGGCGAGGTCATGGCCGAACGGCTTCTCGATGACGACACGGTTCCAGGGCACCGACTTGGACTTGTCGACCAGGCCGTGCCTGCTCAACTGCTCGATGACCTGGTCGAACCCGGCGGGCGGGATCGAGAGGTAGAAGGCGTGGTTGCCCTCGGTGCCCTGGGTCTCGTCGAGTTCGCGGAGGGTCTCCTGGAGCTTCTCGAAGCCCCCGTCGTCGTTGAACGCGCCGCTGACGAACCGGATCCCCTCGGCGAGCTGGCGCCACACCTCGGGCCGGAACTGCGTGCGGGCGTTCTCCTTGACCGACGTCAGGAAGTAGTCGGCGAAGGCCTCGTCGTCCCAGTCACGGCGTCCGTAGCCGACGAAGCTGAACCCGGGCGGCAACAGGCCCCGGTTGGCAAGGTCGTAGACAGCCGGCAGGAGCTTCTTGCGTGCGAGATCGCCGGTCACCCCGAACATGACGAGGGCACAGGGCCCTGCGACACGGGGCAACCGGCGATCGTGGGGATCACGCAGAGGGTTGGTGTAGGGAAGGCTTGTCACGCACACACCCTAGCGCCCACCCCCGGTTGGGGAAGGGTCACTTCTCCTGGGCCAGGGCCTTCTCGACGGCGGTCACGAGCTCGCTGTCCCACGAGGCCTGGAACTTCGACACGCCCTCGGACTCGAGCACGTTGAACACGTCGGTCAGGTCGACGCCCACCGCATCGAGGGCGTCCAGCACCTTGACGCCGTCGGCGCCGGTGCCCTCGATGGGGGCGCCGAGCTCACCGTGGTCGGCGAAGGCCAGCAGGGTCTTCTCCGGCATCGTGTTGACGACGCCGCGGGCGACCAGGTCGGACACGTACAGGGTGTCGGAGTAGTCGGCGTTCTTCGTGCCGGTGGAGGCCCACAGCGGTCGCTGCTTGTTGGCGCCCTTGGCCTCGAGGGCCTTGAAGCGATCGGAGGAGAAGACCTCCTCGTAGGCGGCGAAGGCGACCTGGCCGTTGGCGACGGCGGCCTTGCCCTTGAGCGCCTTGGCCTCGTCGGTGCCGATCTCGTCGAGACGGTTGTCGATCTCGGTGTCGACGCGGCTGATGAAGAAGGAGGCGACGGAGTGGATCTTCGACAGGTCCTTGCCGGCGGCGTCCGCCTGCTCCAGGCCCGCGAGGTAGGCGTCCATGACGGCGCGGTAGCGGTCCTCGGAGAAGATCAGGGTCACGTTGACGGAGATGCCGCGGCCGAGGGTCTCGGTGATCGCGGGCAGGCCCTCGAGCGTGGCGGGGATCTTGATCAGGACGTTCTCGCGGTCGACCAGGTCGTACAACTCCTGGGCCTCGTCGATGGTGCCCGGGGTGTTGTAGGCCAGGCCCGGCGCGACCTCGATGGAGACGCGGCCGTCGACCCCGTTGGTCTGGTCGTAGATGCCCTTGAAGAGGTCGCAGGCATCCTGGACGTCCTTGGCCCAGAGCTGCTTGATGGCCGACGCGGTGGAGGTGTCGGCCGGGAGCGCGACGATGTCGTCGTGGTACTGGTGGCCGCTGGTCAGTGCCGCGGCGAAGATGGTCGGGTTCGTCGTGACGCCCGTGACCGACTTGTCGTCGATGAGCTCCTGGAGGTTGCCGCTCTGGAGACGAGCGCGCGAGAGGTCGTCGAGCCAGATCGACACGCCGGCGTCGGCGAGTGCCTTCATGCGAGAGTTCATAGCGTTCTCCTGTGGTCAGGGGTCCAAAGGCGTCACTCGACGCCCACGTCTCCGACTCTACTAACCCGGTTGCGCGCTGGACATGGGAGTTGCCGAAACGTCGCATCGGGACGAGCGGGGGAGGGAGGTCCTCCAGCGGTCGGTTAGACTTCCACGAAAGGGTCGTGCCCCGTGCGCGCGGCCGGATCCTGAAGCCGCCGGAGGTCACGCCATGCACCCAGCCAGGACGGAGGCCCCCGCCGCCGCCCAGAGTGGGGCCCTCGGCACCCTCACGGCGTACGTCGGGTTGACGAAGCCGCGGATCATCGAGTTGCTGCTGGTGACGACGTTCCCGGCGATGTTCCTGGCGGCGGGTGGGTTCCCCCCGCTCGGGCTGGCGACCGTCACCTTCGTGGGCGGCACCCTGTCCGCGGCGTCCGCGAACGTGTTCAACTCGGTGCTGGACGCCGACATCGACGAACAGATGCGCCGGACCCGACGGCGTCCCATGGTGCGTGAGCGGGTGTCGCGCCGCTCGGCCTACGTCTTCGGCGTGGTGCTCGGCATCGTGTCGACCCTCATGTTGGGCCTCGGTGCGAACTGGCTGTCCGCCGCGCTGTCGGTGACGGCGATCTTGTACTACGTCTTCATCTACACGGTGTGGCTCAAGCGTCGGACGACGCAGAACATCGTGTGGGGCGGTGTGGCCGGTTGCTTCCCGCCGCTGATCGGGTGGACGGCCGTGACCGGGTCGATCTCCTGGCCCCCGATCATCCTGTTCCTCATCGTGTTCTTCTGGACGCCCCCGCACACCTGGGCACTGGGGCTGCGGTACCGGGAGGACTACGCGTCCGTCGACGTGCCCATGCTGCCCGTGGTGAAGGACGCCCAGTACGTCGGACGGCAGATCCTCGTGTACTCGGTGCTGACCGTGCTCGTGAGCCTCGCCCTCTGGCCGGTCGCGGGGACGGGCTGGCTCTACCCGGCCGCCGCCGTGGTGGCCGGCGCGTGGCTGATCTGGGAGTCCGTCGCGCTGCTGAGGCGCGCCAACGCGGGCCTGCGCGATGCGGCGCTCAAGCCCATGAAGCTGTTCCACTGGTCGAACAGCTACCTCGCGATCGTGTTCATCGCCGCTGCTGTTGACCCGCTGGTCTTCTGAGGTCAGGGCGCCTCGTTCAACTGGGCCTCGATGTCGGAGACGAAGGTCTCGATCTCCTGCATGCCCCGGACGGGACCACCTGCGAGCAGGCCGTCCGCCCCCACGAGGACGGCCATCGGGCTCTGGTGCATCCCCAGTGCGCGCTGGGCGAGCCCGGCGTGGTCGTACAGGACGCCATCGCTGGGGCGGAGGTTCTCGGGGATGGCGTCGGCCTTCAGCGTGCTCAGGAGCCCCACCTCGAGGGCGGGCAGGCGCCGGCGCCAGCCGTCCATGGCCGCCGACGCCTCCTGGGAGGTTCCGCACAGGCAGTTGATGCTGACGAGCAGGGCCGCCTTCTGGGTCACGAGTTCGCGGATCGTCCGGGGGCCGTCCGCCCCGAAGACCACCGCGTCCGGGATCGGGAGGCGCTCGTAGACGTCGTCGTCGTCCGCGGGGGTCTCGTCCGCGGCGTCCGTCCGCGCCTCGTCCGGCTCGGGCTCGGCAGCCGCCTGACTGGGCTCGCCTGCGGCACCCACGGACGCGATCAGCCGGCGGACGGAGGTCTCACCGAGCGCCGGTTCGGCGAGCAGGACGCCGCGGGAGTCGACGAGGAGGGCCGTCGGCGTGGCCGAGGCGAGGACGCCCATGATGTTCCCGTGGGGATCCATCAGGGCGTCGGTCTGGACCGCCGCCGCGCGGGTGCGCAGTTCGTCCGCGACCCGGTCGCTCACCACCGGGCGGATCGTCACCCCGGGGGCGGAGGCGCGCAGGTCGTCGAGGTCGTCCATCAGGGAGGCGCAGGGGCCGCACCACAGGCTGAGGGCCAGCAGAATCGTCCGTTCACCGCCGAGGTTCGCCAGCGACACCGGCTCGCCCGTGTGCGCGTCCAGCATGGTCGCCGCGGGGAGGGGGCGTCCGACCGCCAGGTCCCGTCCGGGGACCTGCGCCACCTGGCCCCGACCGAGCACGAACAGGGTCACGGCACCGGTGAGCGCGGCCATGAGGAGCCAGCCCAGGGTGGTGCCCGGCGTGGCCATCAGCGCGCGCGGCACCGAGACATCCACGCCGACCGCGACGAGGCCCAGTGTGGCGGTCGCGACGAGGATGGCGTTGCGGGTGAGCGTCCGGGCCGACACCCCGTCGTCGCCGAGCCTGCCGAAGCAGCTGCACGAGACCTTCTCCTCGAAGCCGAGTGCCCGGCGGATCACCACGAGGTAGATCGAGAACAGAACCAGCGTGGCCACCACGCCGAGGGCGAGCAGCCCCCCCGCGGTGACGAGGAGCCAGACGCCCAACACGATCTCGACCCACGGCAGCAAGGCGGGAGCGGGGGACTTCGCCAGGACGGTTGGCAAGCGCAGCGCGACGAACGCGTCCCGGGTCGCGGCAGGCTCTCGCACCTTGGCGATGCCGCTGACCAACAGGACCCCGGCGCACAACACCAACGGGATGACGAGGAAGGAAAGCACGGTCACATCCTCGCAGCACGGTGGTGGACACCCCAAAGCGCCGGTACGGCGGGCCCGGACCCGCGGAACACTCGGACTCGGCAGATCGGCCCACAGTGTCCACCCAGCGTTCATCCGGGCGTGGGCTGGGGCCGCGGCGTCGTGATGGAGAGGACGGAGACCGGCCAAGCCTCCTCGGCGCTAGGGGAGCAGGCCCTCGGCGCGTTGGGCAGGAGCCCTCGGCGGCTCCGCCGGCGAGGACGCCCCGGCGTAGGTCGTCGCGTTCCAGGCGTGGCCGAGCGCCACGACGAACAGGGTGGTCCCGATCATGTGCAGCAGCACCAGGAACGTCGGCAGGTGCGTGAAGTACTGGAGGTAGCCGATGACGCCCTGCAGCAGTTGCGTGGCGAGCAGGGCCGACCACACCCGGCGCAGGCGGGCGTCCGACCAGGCCCAGACGAGGCCCAGTACGGTCAGCGCGACCAGGAGCCACACGGACCAGGCGTGGATCTTGGCGGTCCACTCGGGGCTGAACCCATTGCGGCTCGCGGCCCCGTCGCCGGAGTGCGGTCCTGAACCGGTCACGACCACGCCGACGGCGATGACGACCAGGCCCAGCAGGAACACGAGCCGGGTCAGGGTGTAGAGGCGCCCGGACGCCGGCGCCGGCTCGCGCCCGAACGCGAGGCGGACCATCTCCAGCGAGATCAGGATCAGCGCGACGGACGCGACCATGTGCAGTCCCACGACCCACGGGTCGAGCTGGGTCAGGACGGACACGCCGCCGATGACGGCCTGGGCGATGATCCCGAGGCCGATGCCGATCGACAGCTCGAACAGGCGCAGGGGGGCGACCCGGCGGCGGAAGGCCCGCCACGCGACGATGGCCGTGGCCAGGGCGATGGCCGCCAGGACGAACGTCAGCAGGCGATTGCCGAACTCGATGGCGCCGTGCAGGCCGTCCTCGGGGCGGGGGACGTAGCTGCCGGGCTGGCACTGCGGCCACGTCGCGCACCCGAGGCCCGACTTGGTGAGACGGACGAGGGCGCCGGTCCAGATGATCGCCATGTTGGCGACCAGGTTGGCGATGGTGAGGCGGCGCAACAGGGTCACGAGGTCCATCGGAAGGCCTTTCGAGCGACGAGCAGGGCGACGGACGCCCAGACGGCGAGGATCAGGAGGGAAAGTGGCCCGGCCGATCCGACCGAGGCGTCGCGGAGGGTCTCCCCGAGGGCGCCGGACGGGGTCAGGCGCAGGGGCCACTGCGCCCAGGACGGGTAGGAGGTCACCGGCAGCACGAGGGCGCCCCCCGCCGCAACGGCGAGGTAGATGAGGTTGGCGATCGCCAGGGTGGCCTCGGCGCGGAGGCGTCCGGCCAGGGCGAGGGCGAACCCCGCGAAGGTGACCAGCCCGAGCAGCGAGGCCACCACGGCGATCCCCCAGGACAGCGCGTCCGGCACCGGGCGCCACCCCAGCCCCGCCGCGATGAGGGCCAGCAGCAGGACTTGGGCCGCGGCCACGCCCGCGGTCGCCAGCGCCTTGCCGGTGATGAGGTCGCCGCGTGTGAGCGGGGTGGCCACCAGACGCTCGAGCACGCCGTAGCGGCGTTCGAACGCCGTGTTGATCGCCAGCGACGTGAACGAGGTCGACCACAGCGCCAACGCGAGGACGGAGGGGGGCAGCAGCGCCGGGTCGAGGCCGATCCGGTCGCCCAGGAACATGCCGCCCACCAGCACCGCGATGGGGATCACCAGCGCCAGGATCAACTGCTCGCCGTTGCGCAGCAGCAGCGTCGCCTCGGTGCGCGCGTGGCTCAGGATGCGCTCGGTGCGGGGCGCGGGTGCCGGGGCGGGGGAAAGGTCGAGGGTCACGCGCCCGCCCTCGTGTTCTTGAGGAAGACGTCCTCGAGCGATGCCTCGGCCGTCAACTCGGGGACGGTGCCGCTGATGGTGATGCGTCCGGCATCCATGATCCAGACGTGGTCGGCCAGCTGGGCCGCCTCGTCCATGGCGTGGGTGGTCAGCAGGACGCCGACGCCGGCGTCCGCGAGCTGTCGGATGACCGCCCAGGTTCGGCGGCGGGCGTGGGGGTCCATGCCGGCGGTGGGCTCATCCAGCAGGACGAACTCGGGGCGTCCGATGAGGGCGCCGGCGAGGTTGACCGCCTGCTGCTGCCCGCCCGAGAGGCGCCGGTAGGGCGTGGTGACGAAGTCGCCGAGGTGGAGCGCGTCGACGAGGGTGTCGACGGGCTGGGGGTTGGCGTACAGGCTGGCGAGGTAACGCAGCAGTTCGCGCGGGCGGATCCCGGACCAGGCGCCGGTCGACTGGGGCATGAGGCCGAGGCGGGCCAGCGCGCGCGGGTCGCCCGGGCGGCGTCCGAGCACCGAGACCTCGCCCGACGCGGGCTCCACGAGCCCGGTGAGGACGCGGATCGTCGTCGTCTTGCCGGCACCGTTCGGGCCGAGCAGCGCGGTCACGGCGCCCGGGGCGGCGGTGAAGCTCAGACCATCGAGAACGCGCTTGTCGCCGAAGGCCAACTCGACCTCACGGAGGGCGAGGGCGGCGGCAGGGGACATGCCGGGCAGTCTAGCGGCGTCGCGGTGTGGCTCTGCTCATGCGACCGGCTTGCCCACGGCCTCCTCCGGGACCGAGCCTCTCTGCCGGGCCGGGGCGTCGATCGGGGCCGGGGCGTCGATCGGGGCCGGGGCATCGATCGGGTCCGGGTCGTCGATCGGGTCCGGGTCGTCGACCGGCGCGATGTCCATCTCGGAGGTGGTGGCGGTGTCGATCCGCATCGCGTAGTAGGAGCGCCACATGAACACGAGCGCCACGATGAAGGACGCCACGGCCAGCAATGCCACCAGTACGTGGCCCTCCGAGTCGCGCAGGGAGACGCCCAGCTCGACGGCCAACAACCCGAACAGGGTGGTGAACTTGATGACCGGGTTCAGCGCGACCGACGAGGTGTCCTTGTAGGGATCGCCCACGGTGTCACCGACGATCGACGCGTCGTGCAGCGGCGTCCCCTTGGCGGCCAGGTCGACCTCGACGATCTTCTTCGCGTTGTCCCAGGCGCCGCCGGCGTTCGCCATGAAGATCGCCTGGTACAGGCCGATGATCGCGATCGAGACCAGGTACCCGATGAAGAAGTACGGGTCGGTGAACGCGAACGCCAAGGTGGCGAAGAACACGCCCAGGAAGATGTTGAACATCCCCTTCTGTGCGTACTGGGTGCAGATCTCCACCACGCGTCGCGAGTCGGCGACGGACGCCTTGGTGACCCCGTCGAGCTTGATGTGGTCCGCGATGAAGCCGACCGCGCGGAACGAGCCCGTGGTGACGGCCTGGATGGAGGCCCCGGCGAACCAGTGGATGACCGCGCCGCCCATGATGAGACCCAGCAGGAACGGGGCGTACAACAGGCTGAGCTTGTCGATGTTGGCCGTCATGCCCGAGGTGAGCAGCATCATGATCGAGAAGATCATGGTGGTCGCGCCGACGACCGCCGTACCGATCAGGACCGGCTTGGCCGTCGCCTTGAACGTGTTGCCGGCGCCGTCGTTGAGCTCCAGCAAGTGCTTCGCGTGCTCGAAGTCCGGTGTGAAGCCGTGGTCGCGCTCGATCTCCTGGGTGATGTGGGGCAGGTGCTCGATCGTGGAGAGCTCGTAGATCGACTGGGCGTTGTCGGTGACCGGGCCGTAGGAGTCGACGGCGATCGTGACCGGGCCCATGGCGAGGAAGCCGAACGCGACCAGGCCGAACGCGAACACCCCGGGGGCGACCATGATGGCGTCCAGGCCGAGCATGGACATCAGGTACGCGGCAGTCATCAGGGCGACGATCGCCAGGCCGAGCCACAGTGCCGAGAAGTTGCCGGCGACCAGGCCCGACAGGATGTTCAGCGAAGCGCCGCCGCGCTTCGACGACTGCACCACGTCCTGGACGTGGCGGCTCTTCACCGAGGTGAACACCTTGACGATCTCCGGGATGAGCGCGCCGGCGAGCGTGCCACACGACATGATCGCCGCGAGCTTCCACCACAGGGAACCGTCGCCGAGGTCGGCGATCAGCAGCCGGGACACCCCGAAGGTGGCCAGGATCGAGATCCCGGAGGTGATCCAGACCAGTTCGGTGAGCGGACGCTCGAAGTCGATGTGGTCGGAGCCGTTGCGGGCCGCCTTCGTGATGGCCGAGCTGACGAAGTAACTGACCAGCGAGGCAGCGATCATGGTGGCGCTCACGGTGAACAGCCACACCAGCAGCGTGGCCTGGGTTGCGGGCACGGCGTCCTCACCGAGCATGCGGCCGCCCACCGCGAGCATGATGAAGGTGACCAGCGCGACGCTGGTGACGCCGTAGGTCTCGAAGCCGTCCGCGGACGGGCCCACCGAGTCGCCGGCGTTGTCGCCGGTGCAGTCGGCGATGACGCCGGGGTTGCGGGCGTCGTCCTCCTTGATCTTGAAGGCGATCTTCATGAGGTCGGAGCCGATGTCGGCGATCTTGGTGAAGATGCCGCCGGCGATGCGCAGGGCGCTCGCGCCGAGGGATTCGCCGATGGCGAAGCCGATGAAGCACGAGCCCGCGATCTCACCCGGCACCAGCAGCAGGATCAGCAGCAGGATGAGCAGTTCGAGGCTGATCAGCACGGTGCCGATGCTCATCCCGGCCCGGAGCGGGATGTGGTGCAGGTCGTACGGACGCCCCCGCAGCGACGCGAAGGTGGTGCGCGAGTTGGCGAACGTGTTGACGCGGATGCCGAACCAGGCGATCCCGTAGCTGCCGGCCATGCCGAGCAGGCTGAACGCGAGGATGACCAGCGACTGACCCAGCGGCGTCCCGACCAGGAATTGGAAGTACAGGAAGATCACCGACGCCGTGAACGCCCAGAGAATCATCAGGAAGCGCCCCTGCTGTTTCAGGTAGGCCTGGCACGTCGTGTAGATCAACTCGGACACCTCGCGCATCGCCACGTGCACGGGGAGCCGGCGCAACCCCAGGAAGCTCCACAGGCCGAAGCCCAGCCCGAGCACGCTCATGACGATGCCGAACAGCAGCAATGCCCGGCCGTCCACGGCGCCACCGAAGAAGGTGGCCAGGGACAGGTCGGGCAGGTGCAGGTTCGCCTCCCCGCCGGCCGGACGCGCTGGGGCGTCGGTCTGGGCGGTGGTCGAGCATCCGGCCAGGGCCAGTCCGGCGAGGCCGATGAGTCCGAGCACGCGGGCCGCCCGACGGGGGCCTCCCGATGCCGTGCGTGTCGAGGAACTGCGGCCCGGGCGTCCGGGGATGGCTGCTGGAGCGGTCACGTGACCCCTTTGTGCGTCGTCGTTGGCGCGCAGCCGTCATTGGCTGCCAAAGAAAGCACAATATGGGGCGGGCCGCGGGTTTGGGCAACCCCCCAAGGTGTGGGAGTTTTCACTTCCGGGCTGGGAACCGGCACTCTCAGCCGTTCATCGACACCTTCCGTTGGGCGACGATGTCGTCGGCGGTGAGCATCGGGGCGTCGATGCGCATCCCGTAGAACGAGCGCCAGACGAACACGGACGCCGCCACGAAGAACACCGCGGCCAGCACGTGGACGAGGGTCTCCAGGCCGCTGTGGGTGAGGATCGCGCCCAGTTCCACGGCGAGGAGGCCGAACAGGGTGGTGAACTTGATGACCGGGTTGAGCGCGACCGACGAGGTGTCCTTGTAGGGATCGCCCACGGTGTCACCGACGATCGAGGCGTCGTGCAGGTCGGTCCCCTTGGCGTCCAGGTCGACCTCGACGATCTTCTTGGCGTTGTCCCAGGCGCCGCCGGCGTTCGCCATGAAAATGGCTTGGTAGAGGCCGAACAGGGCGATCGAGATCAGGTAGCCGATGAAGAAGTAGGGCTCCACGAATGCGAAGGCGAGGGTCGCGAAGAACACCCCGAGGAAAATGTTGAGCATGCCGCGCTGGGCGTACACGGTGCAGATCTCCACGACGCGCTTGCTGTCGGCCTCGGACGCGCGGGTGGCGTTCTCGTCCAGGTGGATGTTGTCCCTGATGAACTCCACCGCGCGGAACGCGCCCGTCGTGACGGCCTGGATCGAGGCGCCGGTGAACCAGTAGATGATCGCGCCGCCGGTGATGAGGCCCAGCAGGAACGGGGCGTGCAGCAGGCCGAGCTTGTCGACGTTCTCCGTCATGCCGATGGTCAGCCCCATGATGATCGAGAAGATCATGGTGGTCGCGCCGACGACGGCCGTGCCGATCAGGACGGGCTTGGCGGTCGCCTTGAACGTGTTGCCCGCGCCGTCGTTCTCCTCCAGGAGTCGCTTGGCGCGGTCCCAGTCCGCGACGAACCCGAACTCGCGCTCGATCTCCTCGGACACGTTCGGGACGTCCTCGATCATCGACAGCTCGTAGACGGACTGGGCGTTGTCGGTCACCGGACCGTAGGAGTCCACGGCGATGGTGACCGGTCCCATGCCCAGGAAGCCGAAGGCGACCAGGCCGAACGCGAAGACGGCCGGGGCCTTCATGTGGTCCCCGAAGCCCAAGGCGGTGGCGAGCCCGTACGCCACGGCCATCAGGGCCACGATGGCGATGCCGAGGTAGTAGGCGGAGTAGTTGCCGGCCACCAGGCCGGACAGGATGTTCAGCGAGGCGCCTCCGGAGTTGGACGACTTGACGACCTCCTCGGTGTGGCGGCTCTTCACCGAGGTGAACACCTTGACCAACTCGGGGATGAGCGCGCCCGCCAGCGTGCCGCAGGAGATGATGACCGACAGCTTCCACCACGTGGCGCCGTCACCCATGTCCGGGATGAGGATCCACGACGTGACGAAGGTCAGGGCGATGGAGACGATCGAGGTGATCCAGACCAAGGAGGACAGGGGGGTCTCGAAGTCCATGTGGGTCGCGTGCTCGTGGCGCCGGCGTGCGATGGCGGCGTTCACCCAGTAGGAGACGCCGGAGGCCACCACCATGACGGCGCGGATGAAGAAGATCCACACCAGCAGCGATGCCTGCAGGACGGACTGGGTCGGCGGGATCGCGAGCATGATGAAGGTGACCAGCGCGACACCGGTGACACCGTAGGTCTCGAAGCCGTCCGCGGACGGGCCCACCGAGTCGCCGGCGTTGTCCCCCACACAGTCGGCGATGACGCCGGGGTTGCGCGCGTCGTCCTCCTTGATCTTGAAGACGATCTTCATCAGGTCGGAGCCGACGTCGGCGATCTTGGTGAAGATGCCGCCGGCGATGCGCAGGGCGCTCGCGCCGAGGGACTCGCCGATCGCGAAGCCGATGAAGCACGAGCCCGCGATCCCGGCGGGCAGGAACAACATGATCGTGAGCATCATGAACAGCTCGACCGAGATGAGGACCATGCCGACGCTCATTCCGGAGCGCAACGGGATCTGGTGCAGCGGGTAGGGGCGGCCGCGCAGGGAGGCGAACGCCGTGCGTCCGTTGGCGAAGGTGTTGACGCGGATGCCGTACCAGGCGATGCCGTAGCTGCCGGCCATCCCGACGAGGCTGAAGCCCAGGATGATGAAGACCTGGCCCCAGCTGGAGCCGACGAGGAACTTGAAGTAGACGAAGATGACCGTGGCAATGAAGACCCACAGGATCATGAGGAACTTGCCCTGCTGCCTCAGGTAGGCCTTGCAGGTCTCGTAGATCAGTTCCGAGACCTCGCGCATGGCCCGGTGCACCGGCAGGCGCCTGAGCTGCCGATAGCTGGCCAACCCGAACGCGAAGCCGCCGAGACAGACGACCAGGCCGATGATCAGCAGCGTGCGCCCGTTGACCAAGCCGTCGATGAACGTGGCCGTGGCGAGGTCGGGGAGCTGGATGTTCGCTTCGCCGCCGCTCGTGGGCGCGGACGTGGATGCGGGGGGAGCCGAGCAGCCGGCGACTCCGAGGAGGGCAAGGAGGAGCAGGAGCGGGGCCATCAGCCGGCGGGTTGCCACGGGTGATTCCTTCGTTCGTTCGGGGACGGCGCGGAGGGCGTCGGGAGAAACACTACGCTGTGTAGTGGGGCTTTTGGTGCTTTCCACAACTTCGCCCAGGGCTCGGGCCGGTGATGCCGAGGGCTCGGGCGCGCCTCAACGCCCGCCGCGGTACCGGGGACGGCGGTAGTCGTGCGCCTCGGGACACATCCCGTGGTCGACCCGAGCGTCACCGAGGAACCGGCGGAGAGACTCCACGATCGCGCCCGGCGCGTGGACATCGGCACTCGTCCAGCGGACGAAGTCGTTCCCGAGGGCTTCGATGCGCCTCTGTCGGCGGTCCTGCCTGGCCAGGACGTCCTCGGGCGTTTCGCCGGGGGCGAGCAGCGTGGTCAGTTTGACCTTGCCGTCGAACTCGCCCACGAGCTTGTGCTCGGGCCAGTAGAAATCGCTTCGCCCGAGGAACCGTCCCTGCTTGTCGAAGAACTCGAACTGCAGGGTCGGCATGGGGAGGCCAGCCTGCAAGATCGTTGCTCGCACCAGCGATTCGTACGGCGATTCACTGCGTGCATCGGCCCGCAGCGCTGCTTCGGTGGAGTGGCGGCAGCCGCGTCCTCCCTTGACCTCCGTCAGGAGTTCCCGGCGATCGCAGCCGAGGCGAAGCGCAGAGTCGGCGATGGCCAGAGCAGGGCCGAAGAAGGTCCTGCGCATGAGATCCGCAGCTGTACGCCCCAGCGACGTCACGGGGAAGCCGTCGACCTCACTCGTCTTGGGTGGCTTCAAAGGAGTCTTGTAGCTGTGCGAGATCCAGCTCCGCTGCCCGTGTCCGCCGTCGGTGTGCACTCGGTGCAGGCGATCCAGGTCTGCGGAGAAGACCGGAAGTCCATGAATGAGCGCTGCCGACGAGCGCGCGAAGTACGACGTCGGGCCCATGTGCGGGAGTGCTGCCCGCATGCGTTCGAGGTGGACGGCTCGGACATCGTCGGGCGCGTTGTCGAGGAAGTGACCGTGTCGGAGCTTCAATCTGACGAGCGGTCTGCCGGGTTCGGTCGAGTGGGCAGGGCCATGGGGAGCCTTGTGCATGCCATGACATTGGGCGG
Source organism: Propioniciclava sp. LT294 (assembly GCF_059516005.1). Classification (NCBI taxonomy): domain Bacteria; kingdom Bacillati; phylum Actinomycetota; class Actinomycetes; order Propionibacteriales; family Propionibacteriaceae; genus Propioniciclava; species Propioniciclava sp. LT294. Next base: position 216,613 of record NZ_JCAKNG010000001.1, on the reverse strand, counting down.
CGCCACAGAATTTCGGTCACCCATTCGATGTCCTGTGGACAACCGTCCCCACCCGAGCCCTCGGCGCCCGCCACCCGAGCCCTCGGCGCCCGCCACCCGAGCCCTCGGCGCCCGCCACCCGAGCCCTCGGCGTCCGCCAAACGGCGGGCAACTTGCGTCACCCGCGATATTTGCAAGAATGGGCTTGTCTAATACGCGACGGTGAGGAGGGGGAGATGACGGACCATCATCTTGAGGTGCCCGAGGCCCCCGCTGACGACGCGTCCACACGCGATCGCGTGGCGCGCAGCATCCTCGAGCACGGCCCCAGCACGGCGGCCGACCTGGCCGAGCGGCTCAACCTCACCCCGGCGGCCGTCCGACGGCACCTCACCGTGCTGACGGATGCCGGCCACCTGGAGCCTCGCGACCAGCGAGTCTTCGGCCAGCGGGGGCGGGGGCGTCCAGCCAAGGTGTTCGCCCTGACGGACGCCGGGCGTGAGACTTTCCACCACGCCTACGACGACCTGGCGATCCGGGCGCTGCACTTCCTCCGCGAGGCCGGGGGATCCAACGCCGTCACCGCCTTCGCCGAGCAGACGATGGAGGAGGTGCGTCGTCGGTTCACCGCCGAGGGTGCGGAATACGCCAGCCCCGCGGATGCGTTGGCCGAGTTGTTGAACGAACAGGGCTACGTCGCCAACCTCCAGCCGGTGGCGTCGGGCACCCAGCTCTGCCAGTACCACTGTCCGGTGTCGCATGTGGCGCGCGAGTTCCCCGAGCTCTGTGCCGCCGAGACCCGGATGTTCTCCGAACTGCTGGGGAGCCATGTCCAGCGGATCGCGACCATTGCCCATGGCGACGGGGTGTGCACCACGCACATCCCCCACCCTGTTGAGAGGAAGAAGGTCTCATGACCCAGACCCAGGCCCCAGGCCTCGGTGCCACCCAGGACGAGCATCTCGAAGCGCTGGGGAACTACCGATTCGGCTGGCACGACACCGACACCGCCGGCGCGTCCGCGCGCCGGGGCCTCAACGAGGACGTGGTTCGTGACATCTCCGCCCGCAAGGACGAGCCCGCGTGGATGCTCGAGCGCCGCCTCCGCGGCCTCAAGCTCTTCGAGCGCAAGCCCATGCCGCTGTGGGGCGCCGACCTCGGCGACATCGACTTCGACAACATCAAGTACTTCGTGAGGTCCACCGAGAAGCAGGCTCAGACGTGGGAGGACCTGCCCGAGGACATCAAGAACACCTACGACCGCCTCGGCATCCCGGACGCCGAGAAGCAGCGCCTCGTCGCGGGCGTCGCCGCCCAGTACGAGTCCGAGGTCGTCTACCACAAGATCAACGAGGAGCTCGAGCGCCAGGGCGTCATCTTCCTCGACACCGACACGGGCCTGAAGGAGCACCCCGAGCTCTTCGAGGAGTACTTCGGCACGGTCATCCCCACCGGCGACAACAAGTTCTCCGCGCTGAACACCTCAGTCTGGTCGGGCGGCTCGTTCATCTACGTCCCCAAGGGCGTCCACGTGAGCATCCCGCTGCAGGCCTACTTCCGGATCAACACCGAGAACATGGGCCAGTTCGAGCGGACGCTGATCATCGCCGACGAGGGCTCCTACGTCCACTATGTCGAGGGCTGCACGGCCCCGATCTACAAGTCCGACTCGCTGCACTCGGCGGTGGTCGAGATCATCGTGAAGAAGGGCGCCCGCGTCCGCTACACGACCATCCAGAACTGGTCGAACAACGTGTACAACCTGGTCACCAAGCGCGCCACCTGTGAGGAGGGCGCGACCATGGAGTGGATCGACGGCAACATCGGTTCCAAGGTGACCATGAAGTACCCCGCGGTCTGGCTGCTCGGCGAGCACGCCAAGGGCGAGACCCTGTCGATCGCGTTCGCAGGGGAGGGCCAGCACCAGGACACGGGCTCCAAGATGGTGCACGCCGCCCCGCACACGTCCAGCAGCATCATCTCCAAGTCCGTCGCTCGCGGTGGCGGACGCGCGTCCTACCGCGGCCTGGTCGAGGTGCAGCCGCAGGCCCACCACAGCGCCTCCAGCGTGAAGTGCGACGCCCTGCTGGTCGACACCATCAGCCGCTCGGACACCTACCCGTACGTCGACGTCCAGGTCGACGACGTGTCGATGGCGCACGAGGCCACCGTCTCCAAGGTGTCGGAGGACCAACTCTTCTACCTGATGCAGCGCGGCATGGAGGAGGACGAGGCCATGGCGATGATCGTGCGCGGCTTCGTGGAGCCCATCGCGCGTGAGCTGCCGATGGAGTACGCCCTTGAGCTGAACCGACTGATCGAGCTGCAGATGGAAGGAGCCGTGGGCTGACGCCCGCGCGGAGGACGAGAAAACTGTGACCATCACCGAAGTACCCAACGTCGCCGGCGCGATCGAGACCCTCGAGTCGCACCTGCATCCCCAGCCCAGCTTCGACCTGGCCGACCACCCGATGCCCCAGGGCCGCGAGGAGGTGTGGCGGTTCACCCCGGTCCGCCGCATGAAGCCGCTGCTCGAGGAGCGCCCGAACGAGGATCGCGAGGGCGACCCGGCCGTCGAGTTCACCCTCAGCGCACCCGAGGGCATCGAATCGGGCAACCTCGCGCCCGGACAGGCCCCGCGCGGCACCGTCCTGGTGCCGGGCGACCGTCTGGCCGCGCTGGCCAACCTCGGCTGCGACCAGGCCCTGCACCTGCGCATCCCGGCCAATGCCGAGGTGGCCGAGCCGATCCGGCTCGACATCGAGGGCCGGGACGCCGGACGCCGCAGCAGCGCCGTCCACGTCATCGTGGCCGAGCCGAACTCCAAGGCGACCGTCGTGTTCCGTCACACGGGCTCCACCCAGCAGCTCGAGAACGTCGAGATCGACGTCCGGGACGGCGCGAACCTCACGTTCGTGTCGCTCCAGGACTGGGCGGACGACACCCTGCACGCCGCGGAGCACACCGCCCGTGTGGGCAAGGACGCCACCTACCGCCACGTCAACGTGAGCTTCGGCGGCGACGTCGTCCGCATGCACACGAACGTCGACTACGCCGGTCCCGGCGGCAGTGCCGAGCTGTACGGCCTGTACTTCGCCGACGCCGGTCAGCACATCGAGCACCGCCTGTTCGTCGACCACAACGCCCCCCACACCAAGAGCAACGTCGACTACCGCGGCGCGCTGCAGGGGCAGGACGCCCACGCCGTCTGGATCGGTGACGTGGTGATCCGCAAGGTCGCCGAGGGCATCGAGACCTACGAGAGCAACAAGAACCTCGTCCTGAGCGAGGGCGCCCGCGCCGACTCGGTGCCGAACCTCGAGATCGAGACCGGCGAGATCGCCGGTGCCGGCCACAGCTCCACGACGGGCCGTTTCGACGATGAGCACCTGTTCTACCTGACCAGCCGCGGCATCGACCCCGTCGAGGCCAAGCGCCTGGTGGTGATGGGCTTCTTCATCGACATCATCCGCCGCATCGGCATCGCCGACGTCGAGGAGCGCCTGCTCGCCGAGGTCGAGCGCGAGCTCGCGAAGTCGGTGGCGGCCCAGTGAGCTGGTCCCACGCCTGCTACGCATCCGACCTCGTGGACGACAAGCCGCTCTCGGTCGAGGTCGCCGACGAGTTGGTGGCGATCGTCCAGCACGAGGGTGAGCTGTTCGCCATCCGCGACGAGTGCAGCCACGGACGCGTCATGCTGAGCCTCGGCGAGGTGGCGGATGCCACCATCGAGTGCTTCGCCCACGGCAGCCGCTTCGACCTGCGCACGGGGGAGGCCCTCGACCTCCCGGCCACCCGGCCCGTGCCGGTCTACCCCGTCAAGGTGGAGGGCGACGATGTGTTCGTCGATCTCGCCCAGCCCATCGATCCGAACGTCTACACGCACAGCAACCAGGAGTCCTGAACACCATGTCCCTCGTCATCAACGACCTGCACGTCGACGTCCTCACCGAGGATGGCCCCAAGCAGATCCTCAAGGGCGTCAACCTGACGATCAACCCCGGTGAGGTCCACGCCATCATGGGTCCGAACGGCTCGGGCAAGTCGACGTTGGCCTACAGCCTCGCCGGTCACCCGAAGTACCAGATCACCTCGGGCACCGTGACCCTGGACGGTACCGACCTCAACGAGCTGAGCGTGGACGAGCGCGCCCGCGCCGGCCTGTTCCTGGCCATGCAGTACCCGGTGGAGGTGCCCGGCGTCTCGATGTCGAACTTCCTGCGCACCGCCAAGACCGCGGTCGACGGCGAGGCCCCGAAGGTCCGCACGTGGGTGAAGGAGGTCAACCAGGCCATGGGTGAACTCGGCCTCGACTCGTCCTTCTCGAGCCGCTCCCTCAACGAGGGCTTCTCCGGCGGTGAGAAGAAGCGCGCGGAGATCGTCCAGCTGCAGCTGCTCAACCCGAAGTACGCGATCCTGGACGAGACCGACTCGGGCCTCGACATCGACGCCCTGCGGGTCGTCGCCGACGGCGTGAACCGCTACACGGCCCAGGGTGATCGCGGCGTCCTGCTGATCACGCACTACACGCGCATCCTGAACTACATCCAGCCCGACTTCGTGCACGTCTACGTCGACGGCCGCGTCGTCACCGAGGGTGGCCCCGAGTTGGCCGCCAAGCTCGAGGAGACCGGCTACGACGCCTACATCGCGGCGGCGCGGGCGAATGCCTGACACCGAGTCCGCGGCAGTGGTCAGGCTGGGGGAGTCCACGGTTCCCGCCGCCGCCTTTGCGCTGCCGGGAATCGTCCGGGGTGACTTCCCGGTGTTCGGCCGGCACATCAATGGCCACCCGCTCGTGTATCTCGACTCGGCGAACACGTCGCAGAAGCCGCGCAGCGTGGTGGAGGAGATGGCCAACCACCTGCTGTTCCACAACGCGAACGTCGCCCGGGCGATGCACACGTTGGGGGCCGAGGCGTCCGCTGCCTTCGAGGGGGGACGCGCCAAGGTGGCGTCCTTCATCGGGGCTCGGCCCGAGGAGGTCGTCTTCACCAAGAACGCCTCCGAGGCGCTCAACCTCGCGGCGCACACCCTCGGTGACCACCTGTCGCTCGGCCCGGGCGACGAGGTCGTGGTCTCCGTGATGGAGCACCACTCCAACATCGTGCCCTGGCAGCTGCTGTGCCAGCGGACGGGAGCCACCCTGCGCTGGTACGACATCACCGACGAAGGACGCCTCGACCTCGACTCCGCCGAGGAGTCGGGCCTGGTCAACGAGAGGACGAAGATCGTCTCGCTGACCTGGGTGAGCAACGTGCTGGGCACGATCAACCCGATCGCCAGGTTGGCCGAGAAGGCGCACTCCGTCGGCGCCGTGTTCGTGGTGGACGGCTCGCAGGCCGTCCCGCAGATGCCCGTCGACGTCACCACCTTGGGCGTGGACCTGCTCGCGTTCACCGGACACAAGATGCTCGGCCCGACCGGCCTGGGTGTCCTGTGGGGCCGCTACGAGCTCCTCGAGAAGCTGCCGCCGTTCCTGGGGGGCGGCGAGATGATCGAGATCGTCCGCATGGAGGGGTCGACGTTCGCGCGCCCTCCGGCCCGCTTCGAGGCGGGGACGCCGCCGATCGCCCAGGCCATCGGGCTGGGTGCGGCGGTCGACTACCTGTCCACCGTGGGCATGGCACGCGTCGCCCAGCACGAGAACCTGGTCACCGCCTACGCGTTGGAGCAGCTTCAGCTGGTGGAGGGTCTGCGGATCCTCGGGCCGACCGACGCCGTCGACCGGGGGGGAGCGATCTCGTTCACGCTGACCAGTGCGGACGGCTTCGACATTCACCCGCACGATGTCATGCAGCTGCTGGACAGCCGCGGCGTCGCCGTGCGTGGCGGCCACCACTGTGCGCGTCCGCTGCACCAGCGGCTGGGCATCCAGGCCTCGTCCCGGGCGTCCGCGTACCTCTACACGACGCCGGACGAGATCGATCGCCTCGTCGAGGCGCTCGACCACACTCGCGATTTCTTCAGCGGGCACAGCTTCGGAGGCAGCCGATGAGCGTGGAGCAGATGTACCAGGAGATCATCCTGGACCACTACAAGGCCAAGCACGGCTCGGGCCTGCGGGAGCCGTTCGAGGCGGAGGTCACGCACGTCAACCCGTCGTGCGGCGACGAGATCCTCCTGCGCGTCCATTTGGACGGGGAGACGGTCGTCGACGTCGGTTACGACGCCGTCGGGTGCTCGATCTCCCAGGCCTCCACCTCCGTCATGCACGACCTGGTGGTCGGCAAGTCGGTCGACGAAGGGCTGGCGATCGCCGCGGCCTTCGGCGAGATGATGCACAGCCAGGGCAACCACGAGCCCGACGAGGACGTCCTGGAGGACGGCGTCGCGTTCCTGGGGGTTGCCCAATTCCCCGCGCGCGTGAAGTGCGCCCTGCTGGGCTGGTCGGCCTGGAAGGACGCCGTCGCCCAAGCACTCACTCACAAGGAGGAGTCATGACCGACCAGACCCGCCCGTCCGACCTGGTGAAGGACACGTTCCCGGACGCCCCGGGCACGGCCCCCGCCATCCAGGCCGACCGTCCGAGCATCGAGGACCTCGAGGAGGCCATGCGCGACGTGGTCGACCCCGAGCTCATGGTGAACGTGGTCGACCTCGGTCTCGTCTACGGGATCCATCTCGACGACGAGAACAACGCCACGATCGACATGACGCTCACGTCCCCGACGTGCCCGCTGACCGACCGGCTGGAGTACGACACGCAGGTCGCCCTCGGCCCGCTGGTGAACTCGGCCACGATCAACTGGGTCTGGCTGCCGCCGTGGACGCTCGACAACATCACCGACGAGGGTCGCGAGCAGCTCCGCGCGGTGGGGTACAACCTGTAGCGGCTCACGGCGCACTGAGGGCCCCGGTTCGCGGAACCGGGGCCCTCATGCGTGTCTGAAGGATCAGCCGAAGATGCGGGAGAAGATGTTGGCCGGCTTCGCAGCGGCGATCTCCTCGGGGGTGTGCTTCTGGTCGCACCAGTTGGCCTTCGGCACGGACGCCTTGACCTGAGCGACGTGCTGGCCGCATCCGGCCCAGGTCGTCTTGCTGCAAACCCTGCAGGTGGTGGGGCTGCACATGGATGGTTCTCCTTCGGTTGGCCGCTGCGCGGCGGGGACTTCCGTCCCAACATTACATACCCCCCGGGGTATACGCAAAATGCCCTCCGGGGTATGCGGTCAGGCGAGCGAGAGGAAGAGCTTCTCCAGGCGGGCGACGTCTTCCTGGTTGGGGGTCCCGGTGGCGGTCAGGCATCCCCGCAGGGTGGAGGAGATGAGCGTGAACCCCGCGCGGTCCAGCGCCTTCGAGACCGCCGAGATCTGGGTGACCACGGACTCGCATGACCGGCCGGCCTCGAGCATCCTGATGACGCCCGCCAGTTGGCCCTCGGCGCGACGGAGGCGCTTGATGATCGCGTCGGTGGCGGCGGGGTCGAGGGGCGGGGTCGTGGCGGCTTCCTGGGCCTGGGTCATGGCGGACTCCTCTGGGCGGATTGGGGTCAGCATACCCCCGGGGGTATGATTTGGCGATGTCTGCCGGTGATCCGGGTGACTGGGCCCGACGGTTTGCTCCACCCGTGCGGGGATATGCAATGCGTAGGCCCGTCAACAGGGAGTCGCCCTGAGGAGTGGTGCAGGGATTGGGCTGCTACCTTCGTAACATCAGAGGTCTGAGGGGGTGTAATGGTCGGACCGAGCAGGGCTGACGCGGTGGTGGAGTTCATCTTGTCCGCGATCGAGGCGGGCACATTCCGCGTAGGGGACCAGCTCCCCGGGGAATCCGATCTCGCTGAGCTCTCGGGGGCGAGCCGGCTCACGGTGCGTGAAGCGGTGAAGGTCCTGGCCGCCCAGCGGGTGCTTGAGGTGCTGCAGGGGCGGGGCACCTTCGTCGCACCCGTGGAGCAGTGGCTGTCCGTCGACGCACTGATGCGCGTCCAGGGTGCCAACCAGGCCGACGTCATGGGCCAGCTCCTGGACGTGCGTGGCTACCTGGAGGTAGGTGCCGCCGAGCGGTTCGCCACGCTCGTGACGGATGAACAGCTGGACCAATTGCGACGACACCTGAGTGACATGGTCGAAGCGCACTCCCGGGAGGATGTCCCTCGCATGGTCGCCGCTGACCTTGCCTTCCACGACGTGATCCTGAATGGGTGCCAGAACCCCTTCCTCATCGCCACACTGCAGCCGCTGGCCCGATCGCTGGTGGAGGCGCGGCGGGAGACCTCGAAGTACGGCGGGATCCGCGAGCACGCGATCGACGAGCATCGCAAGGTGCTGCTCGCGCTGGAGGCTCGTGATCGGGTGGCGGCACGGAAGGCCATGCGGTCACACATGCGTCAGACGCAGCGGGACACCCAGGTCCACTTCAACCGGTAGCGCAGAGCCTGAAGACCCCTTCACAGGGCGCCGGCATCTTGGTACTGTCTCCTCTGAGCTCAGACCTCAGAGGTCTGAGGTGTTGCACGAGGAGGTGCCATGCTGACCAAACAAGAACTTCTCGCGGGTTATCCACCCCCGCTGGACATCGTCGCGCGGGACGTGGAGAAGGCTCGCGACGGGGGGCGCCAGCTTGTTGTGCTGGACGACGATCCCACGGGGACCCAATCCGTGGCGGACCTGCCGGTCCTCAACGCTTGGGGGGTGGATGACTTGGCGTGGGCCCTGGGGACGGGCGCCCCCGCCGTGTACGTGATGACCAACTCGCGGTCCTTGGGGCCCGACCTTGCAGCAGCGCGCAACCGCGAGGTGGTGGCTGCGGCCCTTGCGGCGGCGGAACGGCTCGGAGTGCAGGTCGACTTCGTCTCTCGCAGCGATTCAACGCTCCGGGGGCACTTTCCCCTGGAGCCGGAGACGATCATCGACGTGCTGGCCGCCTCCGGTGTCGCGATCGACGGTGTCATCGTGGTTCCCGCGTTCGGCGACGCCGGCCGGATCACCGTCGGGGCGATGCACTATGCGGGCAGCGACGCCCAGGGATTCCAGCCGGTGGGTGAGAGCGAGTTCGCGCGCGATGCGACGTTCGGGTACCGGAGCTCCGACCTGCGCGACTGGGTGCAGGAGAAGTCGGGCGGCCGCATTCCCGCCACCGAGGTGGCCTCCATCACTCTGGACGACCTCCGCGCCGACGGCGCTGCGGTGGTGGAGAAGCTGAAGGGCCTGACGGGCGGTGCCGTGGCGGTGGTCGACACCGTCGAGGAATCCGACCTGCGTAGCTTGGCCCTCGGATTGCAGCAGGCAGAAGCCCTCGGCAAGCGGTTCGTGTTCCGGGTGGGGCCGCCCTTCGTGCGGGCGCTCATCGGGCAACCGGTGCGCGAGCCGCTGACAGCCGCGGACGTGGCTGGCATCCGTCCGGACGGATCTGCTCGCGGCGGTCTCATCGTGGTGGGCTCCCACGTCGGCCTCACGACTCGCCAACTGGATGCGCTTCGCGAGCGCCGGAGGCCCCAGGAGTTCGAGATCGACGTGACCAAGGTCCTCTCGGATGAGGCGCCCGCTCAGGTGGCGCAGATCGTCCAGCAGGTGGCGGACGCCTTGGATCACGGCAACGTGGTGGTGCGCACCAGCCGCCTCCTCGTAAAGGGGACCGACGGCGAGGACTCCCTTCGCATCGCCCGCGCCGTCTCGGACGCCGTTGTCCAGGTGGTTCGCTCCGTGCTCGACGTGGCGCCCCCGCGCTTCGTCATCGCCAAGGGCGGCATCACGTCGTCGGACGTGGCGGCACGTGGCCTCGAAATAGGGCGTGCGATCGTCCGCGGCCCGATGCTGCCGGGCATCGTTTCGCTCTGGGAGCCCATCAGCGGGCCTGCGCAGGGCATCCCCTACATCGTCTTCGCCGGCAACGTCGGCGGCGACCAATCGCTGGCCGACGTGGCCGACAAGCTCACCAACTGACTCTCCTAGAAGGAGCAACCAACATGACTGATCCAGAAATTGCCGTGCTCGGCCTCGGCGCGATGGGGCTGCCGATGGCTACGCGCCTGGCCGAGAAGTACTCCGTCCGAGGTTTCGACATCAATCCCGACCGGCTCGCCCTCGCTGCCGTTGCAGGGGTGGCGTCCGCACCCAGCGCACGCGAGGCGGCGGACGGTGCCGACATTGTGTTGCTGGCCGTGCGGAACGGCAGCCAGCTCGACGAGGCCCTGTACGGCGCCGAGGGCGTCGTGGCCGTGCTCGCCGAGGGGGCGAGCATCCTGCTGACGTCCACCGTGGGCATCGACGCTGTCCGCGTCGTCGCGGCTCGCCTTGCCGCGGATGGCATCCGCCTCGTGGACGCCCCCATCTCGGGGGGGCCGGTCCGGGCCGGCAAGGGTGACCTGCTCATCACCGTCGGCGCGGACGATGACGCCTTCGCGGCTGCGGAGGGTCCCCTCAACCAGCTCGCATCCACCTTGGTGCGGATCGGCGACAAGCCCGGTGATGGGCAGGCCATGAAGACCGTCAACCAGCTGTTGTGCGGCGTCCACATCGCCGCCGGTGCCGAGGCGCTGGCCCTGGCGGACGCGCTCGGTATCGACCCCAGGCTCGCCCTCCAGACGCTCGGTGCGGGTGCAGCTGCGTCCTTCATGTTGGGCGATCGCGGCCCGCGCATGTTGCAGGCCTACGACGAGGGAGGTGCGGAGGTGAAGAGCCGCGTCGACATCTTCGTGAAGGACATGGGCATCGTGAACAGCGCAGCGCGTGCTGCCGGTCTGGCCACGCCCATCGCGGCCGCCGCTGAGGGCCTCTACCTGATCGGTCAGGCCAACGGCCAGGGCGCCATGGACGACTCGTCGGTCATCAAGGTGATCGCGCCGAACCGGAAGGAGGCCTGAGCATGGGTGCTGTTGAACTGCTCCTGATCGCGCTCGGCGCGGTGCTGGTGATGCTCTTCCTGGTGATCAAGGTCGAGCTGCCTGCCTTCGTCGCCATGCTGCTCGTCAGCATGGGTACCGCGCTCGTGGCGGGCATCCCGCTGGGGAACGTGGTGCCCGTGATGGTTGCGGGCATGGGCAAGGTCCTGGGATCCGTCGCCATCGTGGTCGGCCTGGGATCGATGCTGGGCCGGCTCATCGAGGTCTCCGGAGGTGCTGATCACCTCGCACGCACGTTCACCGAGAAGCTCGGCAAGAAGCGCGTGATCGCCGCGTTGACGATCGCCGCCTTCATCCTGGGCATCCCGGTCTTCTTCGACGTGGGCTTCATCATCTTGGCGCCGCTCATCTTCGGTTTCGCGAAGGTGGCGAACCTCAACCCGCTCAAGGTGGCCCTCCCCGTGGGCGCGGTCCTGCTGACGGTGCATGTCGTCGTGCCCCCGCACCCCGGACCGGTCGCAGCGGCGGCGCAGACCGGAGCCGACGTGGGTATCGTCACGATCATCGGTCTGGCCATCAGCGCCGTGGTGGGCGTGGTGGGGTACTTCGCCGCGAAGCTCTTCAAGGTGGACAAGATCGTCATGGGTGAATCGCCTGCCTCCGAGGCGACCTCGGGAGAGGTCGATGGGAAGCAGGCTGCGCTGGTGGCCGCCGGACGCGTTCCGAGTGCCGCCACGGTCGTTGCCCTCATCCTGCTGCCCATCCTGATGATCATGATCGGCTCGGTCATGCTCACCGTGCTGGGCAAGGACGACCCTGCGCGCCCCATCGCCTCGTTCATCGGCGCGCCGACCACGGCACTGCTGGTCGGCCTGTTGGTCGCCTACGCGGTGATCGGCACCAAGGCGCGCTGGAACAAGGGGGAGCGGAGCCGCATCGCGGATTCTGCCCTGCCCATCGTCGCGGTCATCATCTTCGTCACCGGCGCTGGCGGCGTGTTCGGCAACGTCCTCGTGGAGTCGGGCATCGGCGACGCCTTGTCGTCGTCGCTGACGGCGATCGGCATGCCTCTCATCGTGGCCGCCTTCGTCATCTCTCTCGCACTACGCGCCGCTCAGGGATCCGCAACGGTGGCCATCCTGACCACCGCAGGTCTGTTGTCGCAGGCCATCGCCGCCGGTGGCTACTCCCCGGTCCAGATCGCGTTGGTCACCCTCGCGATTGGGTTCGGTGGCCTGGGGCTGTCTCACATCAACGACTCGGGCTTCTGGATCGTCACCAAGTACCTCGGCCTCACCGTGGGCGACGGACTGAAGACCTGGACCGTGCTGACGACCATCTGTGGCCTCGCCGGCTTCGCGCTGACGTGGGGTGTCTGGCAACTCGTCTGAGTCGACCTCTCGTGAGGTGACCTCGCGCCGGGGGCTGGAGCCATGAGTGCTCTGGCCCCCGGCTGCGTCTGTACGGATTCATGACGGTTGCTCGGCCGGGTGGCACTCGCGCATGGGGTACTCGGCTTCGCCCACGGGCCGGCAGCTACAGAGGTCGGACGGCTCGCCACCGTGCGCGCGGCGGGCGCTCCGCTCGTCGAGATCGGCGTTTCCTGCTCCGCGTGTTAACCGGCAGGCAATCGACCGACGACCTGCAGAAGTCGTCTTCCGTACCGGGCATGCCCACGCGGGTCTTCGGTGATGCTCGGATTGCTGGTGAGGGTGCTGCTCTCGGTCGGTGACGTGCCCGGCGGGTGGGCGCTGTGGGGGACGACCCGGTCCTCGGTGCGGCCATCCTGATGCCTGCGGGGTTCCTCCTCAGTGTGGTCGGCAGCGATCCGGACAAGCCCATTCGCTTGTTCGTCCTGGTGCTGGCCGGTGTCCGTCTCATTCAGGCTGGGCTTGCTTGGCACCCCGCCGCGGACGTGCGCGAGGCGGCCCTCGGCGGTCTGGAGGCGGGCCCTCGGCAGGATCGGGCAGGCCCCTCGATGGGGAGGCAACGGGTTGCCAAGACCCCGTGAAGGTGGGATCTTCCACGCCTGAGTGCGCGGGCTTACCCTGAAATCGAGGCTTGGCCTCAGGGTTGCCTTACCTCTTGAGCCGGGTCTCGGTCCCCAATCCTGGAAGGGGGGATTCTCGTGAAACGCACGATCACCCGGGGGTTCATCATCGCGGCGGCAGTCCTACTCGCCGTCCTCGGCCTGTCAGTGGGGCCCGCACAGGCGGGAAGTCCGCACTTCATCAAATCGGCGACGACGATCACACGCACCGGGGACGACCTGACTGTCGCCGGCAAGATCGCGGGGCTCGGCTCCGAGACCGCGGTGTTCATCTCCGTCTCCGCCGACGCCCAGTGCGTCAACAACGGCGGCAACAAGCCGCGCGCCGGAAACAAGCAGTCGTTCTCCGTTGACGGCTACTTCCCCGTCCAGAACGGCAAGGCGATTTTCTCGCTGACGCTCGTCGCCAGCTTCTCGCCAGATTGCTCGCCGCCGATGACCGTGCAGTGGAGCAACGTCGTGCTGACGGATCCCGAACACGATCTCACGCTGAAGTTCCCCGGAACTTTCTGACCGGCGACAGATCCCGAGGGCCGGCCGCGTGCCGGCCCTCACCCATGTCGCCGGTCAGCCCCGTTCGGGCTCTGCGGCCGACCGGGCACGGATCGGCGTTCCGGCGAGCTTCTCCTGCGCCCTGACCACCGACAGCACCATCTCGCTGCCGAACCCGAGGGCGCTGGCCAAGGTGAGGGTTTCGTGGACGCCGGCACCGACCGGGGCGGGGTGGCCGTTGTCGCCGGCCAGGCGCGTGTAGTAGCGGACGTCCTTGCGGGCGTTGTCGAGCTCGAACGCCATGGAGTCGTACTCGCCCTCCAGAGTCTTGGCCATGAGTCCCAACAGCGGGCTGTTGGCCAACCCCTTGCTCATCACGTCCGTGAGCTTCTTCGGGTCGACGCCGACCTTGGCCGCGACCGCGAACGCCTCGGACAGCGCCGCGACCTGCGCCTGGAAGACGAAGTTGTTGAGCAGCTTGATCGCGTGGGCCGACCCGACCTCCCCGATGGGGATGATGTTCTCGGCGAAGGACTCGAGTGCGGGCCGGATGTGCGCGAGCGTGTCGGCGTCGCCGCCGACCAGCACGTTGAGGGTGCCCGCCTCGGCCTCTTTCGGCGTCCGGCTGAGCGGCGCGTCGACGAACCGGACGCCGCGGGCCGCGCAGGCCTCGGCGAGCTTCAGGGTGACCGACGGTTCGGAGGTGCTCGAATCGACGATCACGAGCCCATCGCGGGCATCGGTCAGCAGGCCGTCCGGGCCCGTGACGACCTGGGCGACGTCGTCTGCTGCCGTCACGCAGATGAAGACCACGTCGTTGTCGCGACCGAGGGCGGCCAGGCTCTCGGCGCGGATCGCTCCGGCCTCGCGCAGGTCGTCCACGTCACGGCGGTGCACCGTGTAGGACAGTGGAAACCCCTTCTTGACAAGGTTCTTCGCCATGCCGTGGCCCATCATTCCGGAGGCCCCGACGAATCCGATCCTCAACGCTTCACCCATGTGGCCCACCCTACCCATGCCCGAGGGGGGTTCCGATGCAGGAGACTCTTTGCTAGGTTCGCAACATCGGACATCCGACGTCCGATGTTCAGCCTCACGATGGAGATTCAATGAAGAAAGCGACTCGGGTGAGTACCGGCTCGGTGGCCGTCCTGCTGGCGTTGGCCACAGCCCTACCGGCGCAGGCCGCGGGCGACCACGACGCGGACCCGCTCTGGACGGGCCAAAAGCCCTCCTACACCGAGCAGACGCTCGCCATGGGCGGTGATGGGGTGTTCCCGAACTACCGCATCCCCGCGCTGACCGTCACGAACGCCGGCACCGTGCTCGCCTCCTACGACGGGCGCCCCACGGGCTGGGACGCCCCGGGGCCGAACTCGATCCTCCAGCGGCGCTCCACCGACCTGGGCGCCACCTGGGGCCCCCAGACCGTCGTGAGCGCGGGCAAGGCGACCGCACCGATCGAGGGGTACTCGGATCCGAGCTACATCGTCGACCGCGAGACGGGGACCGTCTTCAACTTCCACGTGAAGTCGTTCGACGTCGGCCTGCTGGGGTCCGTCGCCGGCGTCGACCCGACCGCCCGCAACGTCCTGCACGCCGTGGTGAGCGTCAGCAACGACGACGGGATCACCTGGGAGCAACGGCTCATCACGGCAGACATCACGCCGGACCTGACGGTGAAGTCACGCTTCGCGGCGTCCGGTCAGGGGATCCAGCTCAAGTACGGCCCCCATGCCGGACGACTCCTGCAGCAGTTCACCATCGTGAAGCCCAACAACGACTTCCAGGCGGTCTCGATCTACTCCGACGACCACGGCGCCACGTGGCACGCGGGCACGCCCGTCGGCACCCGGATGGACGAGAACAAGACGGTCGAGCTCTCCGACGGTCGCGTCATGCTCAACTCCCGCGACTCGGCCCGCTCCGGCTACCGCAAGGTCGCGTACTCGACCGATGGCGGCATCACCTACGGCCCGGTGACCCTGGATCGGGAACTGCCCGACCCGGCGAACAACGCCTCGATCGTGCGGGCCTTCCCCAACGCCCCCCAGGGCTCCGCGGAGGCCAAGGTGCTGCTCTTCAGCAACGCGGCGTCCCGGACCTCCCGGACCAACGGCACGGTGCGGCTGAGCTGCGACGACGGCGCCACGTGGCCCGCCGCCAAGACGTACGCTGCGGGCCCCCATGCCTACTCGACGCTGGCGACGCTGCCGGACGGGTCCGTCGGCCTGCTGTACGAGCCCGGCCACAACGGGCTGGTCTTCGCGAAGTTCAACCTCGCCTGGGTGCAGGGACTGTGCGCGCCCATCACGGCGGCGTCCGACCTGACGATCGAGCGGGGTTCCTCGGCGAGCACCGAGCTGTCGGTGACCAACCAGTTCGGCCCGGTGCTGAAGGCCGCCTCGCTGACGGCCGAGGCCCCCGCGGGCTGGACGGTCACCCTGGCGGACGCGTCCCTGAGGCTCCTCCCGGGCCGGACGTCGACGACCTCGGTGACGGTCGATGTTCCCGCTTCCGCCTCGGGGGGCACGTACCCGATCCCGGTGCGGCTCACGGACGCCGCGGGCCGGTCCTCGGTCGGCCACATCACGGTGGTGGTCCCCAAGCTGGAGGGTGAGAAGGACGGACGCATCTCGGTGACCTCCAAGCTCGTCAACCCGAAGGCGACGTACGACGTGGGTGACGTGCTGCGGTTCGAGTACCGGGTGACGAACCTCACCAAGGCGGTGACCACGGTGGTGCCCTCGGGCAACCTGCAGGGGCTCGATCCCGCCGACGGGGCCCCGAACTGCCGCTGGCGGAACCTCCCCGGCAACGACGCCTACACCTGCAGGTCCGCCCACCACACGGTGACGGCGACCGACCTGGCCACGGGTTCGTTCACGCCGCAGACGACCTGGGTGTCGACGGCGGTCAGCGGTGACGTCACCACCGTGCGAGTCGACGGGCCGGAGGTCACGCTCGGCTGAGCGCTCGGCGAAGTGGAGCCGGCGCCCGTCCCCTCGGGGGCGGGCGCTTCGCCGCCGTGTCGCCGCGTCTGGCCGGGGAGAGCGGCTGGACGGGCTAGCCTGAGAGCGGTCGTGTCGGACGTGCGGGGGAGAGTTGATGCAGAAGCGAAGGGCACTGGTCGGGCTGGTGGTGCTCGGATTGGTGACGGTGCTCCTGGCTGGCTTGGCCCTGTTCCGCTCCCGGACGGTTCCGGCCGCTCCGGGCGGTCGCCCGACCGCCGCCGCTCCCGCTGTGCCGACGGGTGCCTCCCCGACGCGATCTCCGGGCCCGCCCCGGACCGGCGGAACGCTCGTCGTGCTGGGGGATGGCCATGCCAAGGACGCCGCCTGGGTCGACCAGCTCGGCCAAGACCTGGGCCTGAAGGTCGTGAACCTCTCGGAGGAGGGGATGGGCTACCGGATGGCGCCCGGGACGTGCTCGGTGAATCCTTGTCGCCCGTTCGCCGGCATGGCTGCGAGGGTGGCCGAGGCCAATCCCTCCGCGATCGTGGTCGTGGGCAGCGAGGCGGACGGCGACTACGCCCTGAGCCCCTTCATCGCCTCGACCTTCGCGGCCCTCAAGAAGGCAGCGCCGGACGCCGAGATCGCGGCGTTGTCGCCGCTGAGCGCCCGCTCGCCGCGTCCCCACTGGTTGACGCTGCACGCCCGCTCGATCGAGAAGGAGGCCGCAGCTGCCGGCGTGATCTGGGTCGACCTCAGCGCTGCCGCGGGCCGGTCGTCCGCCTTCGACGGGGGTCACCTGACCGCCGGCGCGGGCGCCAAGGTTGCCGCCATCGTCGCGGCGAAGTTGCAGTGAGAGTTTCGACTCGCGGGCTCCCCGGCTTAGGGTGGCCGGGGTCGACGTCCCCGATCGGCCCAGAGAAGGTGGTTCAGACGCGGTGGAGTTGAGTGACTATTTCAGGGTGCTGCGCACCTTCTGGGTGAGCACCACCGCGCTGGCGATGCTCGGTGTCGCGGCTGCGGCTCTCTTCTCGCTGGTGACCATCCCCACCTACACGTCGTCCACGTCGCTGTTCGTCACCGTGCAGAACGCCAACTCGGCCGGCGAGCTCGCGAGCGGATCCACGTACGCGGAGCGCCAGGTCAAGTCGTTCGCCGAGGTGGCGGAGACACCGATCGTGCTGCAGCCCGTGATCAACCGGCTGCGCCTGGGCACCACCCCGGGTGAGCTCGCCACGAACGTGACCGTGTCGGTCCCCACCAACACCTCGATCCTCGAGGTGGCCGTCGAGGACACCGACCCCGCCCGTGCGGCGGCGACCGCCAGCGGCATCGCCCAGAGCCTCATCGGCGTCGTGGCGGAGATCTCACCCAAGGACGCCAAGGGCCAGTCCACCATCGAGGTGACGGTCGTCAAGCCCGCAGCCATCCCGACGTCCTGGACGAGCCCGAAGGTTGCCCAGAACCTCGTCCTGGGACTGCTCGTCGGACTGATGCTGGGCGTGGGGCAGGCGCTCCTGCGGCACGTGCTGGACACCAAGGTCCGCAACGCCGAGGACATCGCTCACCTGACGGACGCCCCGATCGTCGGCACCGTCGTGTTCGATCCGGACGCCCGCGGGCACGGGCTGGCCGTGGTCGACGCCCCGAACTCGCTGCGCGCCGAGGATTTCCGGCGCCTGCGCACCAACCTGCAGTTCCTCGGCGTCGGGGGGCGCGGTCGCAGCTTGGCGATCTCGTCCTCGCTGGAGGGCGAGGGCAAGACCTCGACCATCCTCAACCTGGCGTTCTCCCTCGCCGCGACCGGGAGGCGCGTGCTGCTGGTGGATGCCGACCTGCGCCGCCCCCGGGTGGCCGAGCGGCTCGGCCTCGAGGGTGCGGTCGGCCTGACCACGATCCTGATCGGACGCGCCACGCTGGACGATGTGGTGCAGCCCGTCGAGGGCGGGGTGGACGTGCTGGCCGCGGGGCAGGTGCCCCCGAATCCGTCGGAACTCCTGGGGTCCGATGCCATGCGCGGTCTGGTGATCCAGGCGATGAAGCGCTACGACCACGTGCTGTTCGACTCCGCTCCGCTGGTGCCCGTCACCGATACGGCGGCGCTCTCCCGGATCATCGGGGGCGTCATCGTCGTGGTGGGCAGCGGGGATGTGGACGCCGCTCAGTTCGAAGAGGCCATCGGCTCCATCCAGCGCGCCGAGGGCACCGTCTTCGGTGTGGTGTTGAACAAGCTGCGCCCTGAGGATGCCGGCCACCGCAAGGCGGTGTACTACCAGCGGGAGGTGTACGGGGACGCGCCCGTGGCCTCGTCGGCGCCCGCCGGGCCCGAACCTCGGCCCTCCACGCGCCGCCGCTCTGCGAGCCGGGCGTTGTGACGTTCCGCATCCTCACTGTCTGTACGGGCAACATCTGTCGCTCACCCGCCGCCGAACGTCTCCTGGCCGCTGCGCTGGGGCCGTCCGTGCACGTGGAGAGCGCCGGCACGCACGCGATGGCGGGCCGTCCCATCGACCCGCCCATGGCGGCGCTCCTGCGCGCGGGCGGCATCAGCACCGACGGCTTCTCCGCCCGGCAACTCGACGAGGTGCAGATCCAGCGCGCCGACCTGGTCCTCACGATGGCACGCGAGCACCGGGCCCCTGTGGTGGAGCTGGTGCCCGCCGCCGTCCGCCGCACCTTCACACTGCGTGAGTTCGCCCGGCTCGTGGGCGGTGGTGAGACCTCGCCGGGTCCGGGCCGGAGTGTGTCGGACGACCTCTTGCTGCTGGTGCGCCATGCTGCGTCGACCCGCGGGGGAGTGGCCGACGACGACGTCCCCGATCCGTATGGCCGTTCGGCCGCCGACTTCGATCACGCCCACTCGCTCATCCGTGACGCGGTGGCGGCGATCCTGGGCCGCGTTGGAGGCGGTCGTTGAGCCGGGGAGTTCTGGCACGGCCCGGGGCCGGGTGTGGGCGCGAAGGCGTCAGTCCACCCGCACGACCTCCAGCAGCACCGCGTGCTCGGGGATGGGCCATGGCGTCTGCACACCGCTGGTCGCCAGCGCGGCACCCGTGAGCACGATCCCCTCCGGCTCGACGAACCACGGCGGGATGCCCACGCCGGCGACCGTCGACGCCGACCCCGGCGGCGCAGCACCCACCAGCGACAACGGCACCGGCCGGATCCGGTAGCGGGCCTGCGGCACGAGCCCCGGCAGGACGACCCGCCCCAGCGTCCCCGTGGCGGGGGCCTCGCCCAGCGCGAGGCTGAACACCGCGGCGTCCGGGGAGACCACGCCGCGCAGGAACGCGCCCTGCTCGGGCAGGTCGACCCGCACGACGTCGCCGCTCAGCAGCAGGCCGCGATGGTCCTTGTACCAGGCGATCCATCCCTGGAGTTCGGCGAGTTCTGCCGGCGTGGCCTTCGTGATGTCCCACTCGATGCCCAGGTGTCCGAACACCGCGGTACCGGCCCGGAACGACAGGTCGTGCGTCCGCCCCGTGGTGTGCGAGCGGCCCGACGCGATGTGCGAGCCGATCATCTCGGGGGGCAGGAGCTGCGCGGTCCAGCGGTCGATCTGCTGCCGCTCGAGCGGGTCGATGCAGTCGGAGGCCCAGACCCGGTCGCAGCGGCTCATCACCTCCAGGTCGATGCGTCCGCCGCCCGAGGAGCACGACTCGATCTCTAGGCCGGGGTGGGCGGCCTTCAGCTCGTCGACGAGGCGGTAGAACGCCAGCGTCTGCGCGTGGACCGCAGGCGCCCCGCCCGGCGCGGTGCCGGCGTCGACGAGGTCGCGGTTGTGGTCCCATTTGAAGTAGCTGATCGGGTACTCCTCCAGCAGCGCGAGGAGCTGGTCGCGCACGTGGGAGTACGCCTCGGGGATCCCCAGGTTGAGCACTTGCTGGAACCGCGCCTCCACCGGCAGGCGCCCGCCCGGCTGCATCAGCCACTCGGGGTGGGCGCGGGCCACGTCCGAGTCGGGGTTGACCATCTCGGGCTCGACCCACAAGCCGAACTGCATGCCGAGGCCGGTGATGCGGTCGACGAGCGGGTGCAGGCCGTCCGGCCACACGTCGCGGCTGACGACCCAGTCGCCCAGCCCCGCGCGGTCGCTGCGTCGCGCACCGAACCAGCCGTCGTCGAGCACGAACCGCTCCACCCCGACGGACGCCGCCCGTTCGGCCAGCGCCAGCAGCCGATCGAGGTCGTGGTCGAAGTAGACCGCCTCCCAGACGTTGAGGGTGACCGGGCGCTCGACGCCCGGGTGCTCGGGCCGGGACCGCAACCAGCGGTGGAAGCGGCGCGCCACGGCGTCCAGGCCGACGCCGTGGTTGGCGTACACCCACGGTCCGGTGTAGGTGGTGCCGGGGACGAGTCGTCCCTCGCCGGGCAGCAGCAACTCGCCGCCACCCACCAGTTGGTCGCCGTTCAGGCCGCGTTCGGCGTAATGGACGTGGTTTCCGCTCCACGCGGTGTGCACCGCCCACACCTCGCCCGAGGCGAACCCGCAGCCGGGCGTGCCGACGTGCAGGACGAACGCCGCATCGGCGCCGGTCCGCCCGTGGCGGCCCTCCCGCCTGGTGGTCCCGACGTCGAGCGGACGCCGCTGCGGCGCGCGCTCCTTGCCCCAGCGCCCGGCGAAGTCGAGCACCTCGCGGGCCCGCGCCGGGATCGCGAAGGCGACGAGCAGTTCGTCCACCCGGTAGTCGTCGGCACCCTCGTTCCTGACGGACGCCCGCGCCCGCACGAGGCCCTGCGGCAGCATCTCGACGACCAGCGTCAGCGCCAGGCCGGCGTGGTCGTCCCGCGCCCGGAACTCGACGGCGCCCGCACCGAGCGCGTGGGTGCCGACGGCCAGCGTGACGCCGTCGGCGAGAACCTCGACCAGCCGCCAGTCCGGTGACCAGCCGCTGCCGCAGGCCCGCGATCCGGTGAGGCCGGGGTGTCCCGTCCAGCCGGTGCGGGCCTCGGGGACCATCGACACCCGCACCGGGATGTCCGGGGAGTTCGGCAGCTGCGGCGGCAGGCCGGCCAGCACGAGCTGGTCGACGGCCGCGGCGTCCGGCAGCGGCAGGGCCGCGCCCCAGTGGGCGACGGACGGGAGCTGCGCCGCGGTGCAGTCCAGGACGAGGGAGACGTCATCCGCCGTCAGGGCGATCCGCCAGTCGGTCATGCCTCATCGTCCCCCGTGGAGAGGACCACCGACAGGGAGGCCGGCCGCGGCCACAGGGCGTCCTTCGGCTGGACGTCCGGACCGCACGAGCGCGAGCCGATCCCGTGCTGGGCCAGGTCCAGGTAGAGGTGGGTGGCCTCCGGCGCGGGCAGCTCGTACCGGTGTCGCGCCGCCGTCCACTGCTCGGCGCTGTGCCGTGCGACGGTGAAGCCCGGCCGCTGACCGCCGACGGGGGAGGCGGTGACCCGCACCGGGGTCACACCCTGGCCGGTGAGCACGAGGTCGCGCAGCCCCGCCCGGTGGCCGCTCTCCTGGGGGACGGCGTACGGGATCGTCAGGTCCTCGACCGTGCTGGTGAACCGTCCCACCCGGGCGGCCGCGTGGGTGTCGGCGTAGTTCTCGAGGGGCCCGGTGCCGAACCACGCGGCGTCCGTGAACGCCCCTGGCAGCCGGAAGTGGACGCCGATGCGAGGCCACGTGACCGTCCACCCCGACGAGGGCTGGACGTCGACGTCGAGCCGCAACGCGCCGTCGGTCCACGCCCACCGGTGGTGCACGAGCACGTACTGCATCACGTTCGCCGCGGCGAGCCGGTACGTGGTCGTCAGGACGTCCTGTTCGGCCTCGAGGCCGAGCAGCTTGGGCTGCAGCCTGTCGAGCCCGGCGGTGCGCCAGCGCTCGGCCGACGACGGACCCTGGACGCCCCAGCCGCCCGTCAGGGCCGGGTCGCCCAGCTCGTACGACCCGAAGGTGGCCAGCGAGTCGTTCTCGGTCGGCGCGCGCCACAGGGTGACCCGGCCGCCGCTGATCGCGAGGTCGCCCAGCGACAGCAGCGTGCCCCAGCGGTCGAACCGCGCGTCCCCGAGGCGGATGGTGTCGTGGGAAGCCGCGCCCGTCACCCTCCCCGGCCCGACGGCCGGGACGCCTGCGCGTGGCGTTGCCGGCAGGCGCGAGGCCAGCAGCACCTGGGCGGTCGTGATGACGTGTCCCGCCGCGGCCCACGGGGTGTCGGACGCCAGGTGGGCGGTGACGGTGAGCCAGTGCTCACCGGCGGCATCGGTCGACACCTCGGGCAGGGCGATCGCGCGCGACTCGCCGGGGGCCACCGGCGCCACGTGGAGGGTCCCGGACGCACGCTCGTGCCCGTCGACGGAGTGCACCCACGCGAACGTCAGGTCGCCGGTGTCCCCGTCGTGGCGAAGGTTGGTGATGGTGGCGTTCCGCGTCAGGGCGATGCGGATCGGGGTGGCCACGGCCGCGAACTCGGCGAGCGCAGGGGTCGGCGTCCCGTCCGCGAGGACCATCCCGTCACAGACGAAGCTGCCGTCGTGGACCGGTTCCCCGAAGTCACCGCCATACGCGTGGTACGGGGTGCCATCCGGCGTCGCGGTGAGGATGCCGTGGTCGCGCCACTCCCAGACGAAGCCGCCGGCGATGGCGGGGTGGGCGTCGAAGCAGGCTTCGTAGTGGGCGATGCCGCCGGCGCCGTTGCCCATGGCGTGCACGTACTCGCACAGCACGATCGGCCGGTCCCGACGCACCCGGACGAGGCGTTCGAGCTCCTCGACCGGCGCGTACATGCGGGAGACGACGTCGACGTACCGGTCCTCGTGGTCGTTCTCGTAGTGGACGGGCAGGGACGGGTCCCGGCGCTTGATCCAGGAGGCCATCGCCGCGAGGTTCGCGCCCGGACCCGACTCGTTGCCCAGCGACCACGCGATGAGGCACGGATGGTTCTTGTCCCGCTCGAGCATGCGCTCGGCGCGGTCGAGGTAGACGCCCCGCCAGTCCGGGTCGTCGGACGGGTTGCCCCGCCAGCCGGACAGCTCGAACCCGTGGGTCTCGATGTCGCACTCATCGATCACCCAGAAACCCAGTTCGTCCGCCAGGTCGAGCAGCCGCGGGTGCGGCGGGTAGTGGCTCGTCCGGATCGCGTTGATGTTGTTCCGCTTCATCAGCAGCATCCCGGCGCGGACGTCGTCCTCGTGGAACACCCGGCCGTCCTCGGGATGGAAGTCGTGGCGGTTGACGCCCCGGATCCGGAGTTGCCTGCCGTTCACCAGCCAGCCCGCCCCGTCGATCTCGACCCGCCGGAACCCGACCCGCAGCGTCACGGTCTCGGCGGCGTTGCCGACCTCGACGGTGTACAGCCGCGGACGGTCGGCGCTCCACGGTTCGGTGGGCCCGACGTCGAGGGTGCCGAGCGTGTCGGCATCCTCGACGACGTGGTCGAGGCCCAGCTCGGCGCACGTGATGCGGACGGGGTAGGCGTCGGCGGTGCACCGCAATTCGGGGGTGAGGGTGCCCTGGCCGGTGGCGGGATCCCGGTCGGCACGGAGCCAGACGTCGTCGAGGCCGCCGTCGGGCCGGTGGAGGAGCGACACCTCGCGGAAGATGCCGGGCAGCCACCACTGGTCCTGGTCCTCGACGTAGGTCATCGCCGACCACTGGTGCACCCGGATGTGCAGCACGTTCCCCCCCGGGTGCACGGCGTCGGTCACGTCGAGTTCCTGCCGGAGCCGGCTGCCGCGGACGACGCCGACCTCGGTGCCGTTCAACCACACCCGCCCGATCGACTCGATGCCGTCCAGTCGCAGCCAGACCCGGCCGGACGCCAGCCACGCGGCCGGCACGTCCACGACGCGCCGGTAGTCGCCGGTCGGGTTGGCGTCGGGGACGCGCGGGGGGTCGAGCGGGAAGGGGAACCGGACGTTGGTGTAGGCCGGACGCCCCCACGCGCCGTCCCCGCGGAGCACCCAGTGGGACGGCACGTCGATGACCGCCCACGAGGAGTCGTCCAGTGCCGGGTCGGACGCCGCGGCGTCCGCCTCCAGCGCGCTGGGGGAGTACTGGAACCTCCACTCCCCGCACAGGTCGAGCGCGGGTGCGGATGTGTCGAGGTGGCTGCGCGGCGCGACGCGGCGCCCCGAGCCCGGCGAGATCTCTTCGATGTAGGTGGTCATGGCCCCTTCGAACTCAGCCCTTCGTGGCACCGAGGGTCAGCCCGGCGACGAAGTGCTTCTGCAGCAGGAAGTAGATGATGATGGTCGGCAGGGCGATGATCACCGAACCCGCCGAGACGAGGTTGTGGTTGGTGAAGAACTGCCCCGACAGGTTGGTCAGCGAGCTCGTGATGGGGAACATGTCGCCGTTCTGCAGCAGCACGGTCGCCCAGAAGAACTCGTTGTAGATCCACGTGACCTCCAGGGTCGCCAGCGCCGCGATCGACGGACGGCACAGCGGGAGCGTGAGCCCCCAGTACTGCCGCCAGACGCTGGCACCGTCGACCATGGCCGACTCATAGATCTCCTTCGGCAACGCCTTCATGTAGTTGCTCAGCACGAACGTGCAGAAGCCGACCTGGAACGCCACGTTGACCGCGATCAGGCCCCAGTACGAGTTGAGCAGCGTGCCGGAGTCGCTGAACCAGAACGGCACCTCGAGGCGCTGGAACAGCTTGAACACCGGGATGAGCAGCGCTTGGGGCGGGAGCAGGTTGCCGGCGGTGAACGCCGCCAGCAGCACGATGTTGAAGGTCCAGCTGAACCGGGCGATCACGAACGCCACCATCGAGGCCAGCAACAGGGTCAGGAGGACGGCCGGGACGGTGATGATCGCCGAGTTCACGAACTTGCGCGCGAACTCGCCCATCGTCCAGGCGTCGATGTAGTTGGCGAGGGTGAAGCCACCGAAGCTGAGGTAGCCGTGCTGGGCGGTGTACTGGTAATCGCGCAACGACGCGAGCACCGCGTACACGAGCGGGATCAGCCAGGCGATCGTCACGACGGCCAGGAACACGTGGGTCGCGATGCGCCCCCTGGTCCAGGGACGCTTGCGGATCCGGGTGTCGACGGCCGCGGTCGGGACCGCCACGGGAGTTTCGGCCCTCATCGCTGTTCCTCCTTCATCACGATGCGCAGATAGACGATGATGAACAGCGTCGACATGACGAGCATGAACGTGGCCAGGGCCGAGCCGAAGCCGATGCGTTGGGCCTCACCCACGATGTTGCGGGTCACCTCCGTGGCGAGGAGTTCGAGGCCGTTGCGTCCGCGGTTGATCACCCACACGAGGTCGAACGCGCGGAGCGAGTCGATGAACGTGATCACCAGCACGACGATGTTGATCGGGAACATGACCGGGAAGACGATCTGGAAGAACGTCTTGGTCTCCGAGGCGCCGTCGATCTGGGCCGCCTCGCGCAGCGACGGGTCGACACCCTTCAGCCCGGCGAGGTACAGCAGCATGACGTAGCCGACGTGGCGCCACGAGGTGGCGATCAGGGCGGCCCACAGGTTGTACTGCGGATCGCCGTACCAGTCGATGGTGGTGCCCAGCACCAGGTTCAACAGGCCCTGGTCGCGGCTGAAGATCAGCTGCCAGATGAAGCCGATCAGCGCCATCGACAGGACGACGGGCAGGTACAGGGAGGTCTGGTAGAACTTCGTGTACTTGGCCTCACGGTCGATCAGCACCGCGATGAGCATGCCGAACGGGGTCGCGATGCCGAACAGGACGACCAGCCAGATCACGTTGTGCTGGATCGCCGGCCAGAAGGCCGGGTAGATGGTGGCCGCCTCGGTGTACCAGCGGGTACCCACGAACTCCGACTCGCTGAACGGGCCGAAGCCGTCCCAGTTGAAGAAGGAGAACACGACGGTGGCCACGGCGGGCCCCCACACCAGCGCCGCGGCGACCGCGGTCGGGATGAGGACCATCAGGGTCACGGTCAGCCGGTCCCGGCCGGACAGCCGCGTACCGCGGCGTCCGGCCCGGGCCTGCGTCAGGGAGTGTGCCTGGCTCATGACGCGAAGATGGACTTCTTCTGGGCCTCCACACTGCTGAGGATCGTGGAGAGGTCGTTGGGGTTGCGGACGAAGCTCTGGAGGGCCGGGCCCATCACGGTGGACGCGAAGTCGGGGCGGCTGTCGCGGTCGAGGAACAGGGAGACGTCGGTGGCCTCCTTGAGCAGATTCAGGGCCTTGGTCTGCAGGCCGGTGTACTTGGAGACGTCGGCCTCCTGGCTGGTCGCCACGACGGACGGGTCGGCCTGGACGAGGATGTCCTGGGCGGCGGCGGTGCCGAGGTAGCCCAGCCACTTCTTGGCGCCGGCCTCGTTCTTCGGACGGCGGCTCATCATGAAGCCGTCGGTCGGGGCCTCGATGGCGCCCGCGCCGATGGCCGAATCGACCTCGGGGAAGGCGAAGAAGTCGAGGTCGTCCTGCTCGGCGCCCTTGGCGAACTGCTGCGCGGCGAACGTGCCCAGGTAGTACATGCCCGACTCCCCCTTCTGCAGGGACTGCGCGGCCTCCTGCCAGGTGCGGCCCAGCGCGTCCGGCTGGTGGTACGGCAGCAGGCCCTTCCACGTGTCGAAGACCTTCACGACCTTCGGACCCGTCCAGTCCTCCTGACCGGCCATCAGGTTGATGTGGTAGTCGTAGCCGTTCACGCGGAGGTTGAGGATGTCGAACGTGCCCATCGCCTCCCAGCCGTCCTTGTCGGCGAAGGCCAGCGGCGTCAGGCCGTCCGCCTTCATCTTGTCGCCCAGGGCCTTGAACTCGTCGAGGGTCTTGGGGACCTCGTAGCCGCGCTGCTTCCAGATGCTCGGGCGGTACAGGACGACCCACGGGTAGTAGGTGGCGGGCATGACGATGGCCTTGCCGTCGGTCGTGGAGCAGGCCTTCTTCAGGCCGTCCGGGATGCCCGGCGTGGCCTTGAACACGTCCGAGATGTCGCCCACCAGGTTCTTCTCGGCGAAGAAGCGCGCACGGTAGCCGGCGAACCAGGAGAAGGTGTCGTCGGGGGATCCCTGGAGGTAGTTGTTGATGTTCTCCTGGAACGTGGTGTGCGCCACCGTGTTCATCTTCACGCTCAGGCCCGGGTTGGCCTCGCTGAACGCCTTGGCGACGGCCTCGATGGCCTGCTTCGGGACGGGGTCGGCCTGGTTGTTGCCGAACGTGACCTCACCGGTCGCGGACGCCGCGCCACCGGCGGAGCCGCCGCTGGGGCTGCCGCACGCGGCGAGGGTGGGTCCGGCCAGGGCGGCCAGGCTGACGCCCATCGCGCCGCGGAGCAGCGAGCGGCGGGAGAACCCGCTGACGGGGGCCGAGGGCAAGGAGGCCAGGTACTGTGCTTCGGACTGGGGACGGGACATCGGTGTTCCTTCTCAAGGTTGGCGACGGTCGGCGGCGGCATCGCGGTAGACGCGGCAGCCCCACGCTTCGAGCACGACCACGTGCCCGGCGTGGAAGGGGGCGCCGTCGACGGCGTCGACGACGTCATGTGGCACCGTCGCCCGGGCGGGCGCGGCACTCCAGTTGTGCAGGAACCATGTCCTGCACCCACGGGCGACCCCGGAGTGCACCGTGGTGCTGGGATCTGGTTGCCACACCGCGCCGACGGGGTCGGGCACGACGTGGCGGAGGATGTCGGCGGCGAGCGCCCTTGTGGGCACGGTGCCGACGTAGGTGACGCGGCCACGCCCATGGCGACGGGTGGTGACCGCCGGGAACGTGGCGAAACGGGGGTGGCGGTAGGTGGCCAGCACCTCGGCGTCCTCGAGGACGAGCCCGTCCACCCAGTCGGACGCCGCGGCGTCCGTCCGGGCGAGGGGCCCCTCGACCGGGATGGGGGCGGCGAGGTTGGAGAACTCCTCGTACCGGACACCGGCGGCCTCGTGGAGGCGGTCGGGGGCGACGGCCAGACGCGCCCGGGCCTCGTGGTCGCCGTACCCGGTCCGGATGCCGAGCACCAGGTGTCCACCGGCGGCGGCATAGTCGCGCAGGCGGTCGAGGTCGGCGTCCGTCGCGGTGTAGAAGCCGGCCGCCACGAGGACGGGGTGGTGGGCGGCCAACTCGTCGGACGTGTGCTCGGCCGCCTGCTCGGCGTGCAGGTAGCGGACCTGCGCACCGGCGTCGGCCGCGCCCTGCTGGAAGGCCCGGACGATGTCGGCGTACGCGGTGGCCCGGGGGGACCCGTCGGCGTGGGCGAGAGGGGGGTGGCCCTCGAACGCCAGCTTGGAATCGGTGCTCCACAGGATCGTCACGTCGGCGTCGGGGACGTAGCCGTCCAGGGAGGCGCCCAGGGCGGCGAGGACGGCGCCGATCTCGGAGACCTCGCGGTGGATGCGGCCCGGCTGCCGGCTGTGGGGCAGGACGCCGCCCCAGTAGGTCTCGGTGCCCCAGGGGAGCGACTGCCAGTGCCAGTACTCGACCATGGCGGCGCCGCGCGCCACGAGCGCGAGGGCGGCCTGCTTCAGCTGGCCCGGGTAGGGGGGTTGGTTCTGCCAGCCGAGGTGGATCGAGGCGCAGTTCGTCTCGGTGACGAGGAACCGCTCCTGGCGGATCGCCCAGGACCGGTCCGCCAGTTCCAGCAGGCCCGCGACGCCGGTACGGACCCAGTGGTCGGGGGCGGGGAGTTCGAGCGCGCGGTCCAGGTGGTCCTGCATGCCGTAGTAGGCGTTGGTGGCCGTGACGTCGAGGGGGAGGGCGGTGCGGCGCTCATCCATGGCCGGACGGTCGAACGCGATGCAGGTGGTCACGAACTGGTCCGCGCGCGCGTACTCGCGGACGATGGTCGCCTGCCACGCGATGTGGTCGGCGACGACGCCGCACTGGAAGCGCCGCCAGGCCAGGTCGTACTGCGGTTGGAGGTTGCCGTCGGGACGCCACAGCTGCGACCAGTCGGAGATCCGGTGGGACCAGTAGACGAGGCCCCACTCACGGTTGAGGGTGTCGACATCGCCGTAGGTGCTCCTGAGGTGGTCCAGGAAGGCGGCGAAGGTGCCCTCGTTGTGGAGGAGGAGGGCGCCGGGCTCGTTGTCGACCTGGAAGCCGATGACGGCCGGGTGGTCGGCGTAGCGGCCGATGATGGCGCGGATGATGCGCTCGGCGTACCGAAGGAAGGTCGGGTGGGTGATGTCGATCTCCTGGCGCGAGCCCCAGCCGAGCGGTCGGCCGGTCGCCACCTCGCCGGCGATCTCGGGGTGCTTGGTCTGCAGCCAGGGCGGGCACGCATAGGTCGGGGTGCCCAGGATCACGCCGATGCCCCGGGCATGGGCGCCGTCGAGGACGGGCTGGAGCCAGTCGAGGTCGAACTCGCCGTCGCGGGGCTCCCAGGTGGACCACACCGACTCGCCGACCCGGATGACGGTGAAGCGCGCCGCGGCCATCAGGTCGAGGTCGCGCTCGAGCCGCGGCTCGGCCTGGTACTCGGGGTAGTACGCAGCGCCGAACCTCAAGCCGGTCAGCGTTGACGGTGTCATCGGAACTCCACGGGTGACGAGGGAATGCCCAAACGTTACCGGTAACAGTTGGTGGATGGGAAGAGTTCGGGCCGATCGAGATCTTTTGGTTACCTGGCGGCGGGGGGCGGTGCGCTGGAGGCCCGGACCACGAGGGTGCTCGTGGGCCCCGCGCTGTCGTCGGGCCGACGTCCGCTGGCCTCATGGGCGATGAGCGCGTCCACGGTCCGGCGTCCGAGGTGGGCGAAGTCGACCTCGACGGTGGTGAGGGGAGGCCAGAAATAGGCGGCGTCCGGGATCCCGTCATACCCCGTCACGCTCACGTCTTCCGGCACGCGGATGCCCCGCTCGTGGAGCCAGTGGAGCGCGCCGAGGGCGAGTTGGTCGCTGGCGGCGACGATCGCCGTGGGCTTGTCGCCGATCGGGAAGGCCCGCATCGCCTGGGCCCCCCAGGGGGCGCCCCACTCGCCGGTGGTCTCGCCGCAGTTCACCAGGCCCCGACGCCGGATCACCTCGCGGTACGCCGCGCGGCGGTTGCGTGCCGGCAGCCAGGTCAGCGGGCCGCCGACGTGGAAGAACCGCTCGTGGCCGAGGTCGGCGAGGTGGTCGACGACCTGGGCGAACGGGTGGTGGGCCGTGTCGTCGTGGCCCTCCTCGAGCGCGGGCTCGGCCTCGACGAACCAGGGGGCCCGGAGGCGCTCGAGGCGGAGTCGGCCGAGCATCGGGTCGGAGGGGGAGAGGACGACCACGCCGGCCAACGACGTCCGGTTCATGAGGTTGACCGCCTGGTCGATGGAGGCGTCGTCGTTCGCGTCCACCCGGACGATGTCGAGGACGTAACCAGCCCTGCGCGCGGCCTCGGCGGCGCCGCTCAGCACGCGCTGCGGCGCCCAGTCGTCGACCTCGAAGATGAAGGCCCCGATCCGGCGGGCCCGGTTGGTGGCCAGGGCTCGGGCGGTGTCGTTGACGTGGAAGTCGAGTTCCTTCATGGCCTGCTCGACACGCTCGCGGTTGCCTGCTCGCAGGGACTCGCCCTTCAGGTACCGCGAGACGGTCTGGTGGCTCACCCCGGCATGGGCCGCCACCGTGTAGATGGTGGGCGCCTTGCCGTTCCGCTCGGGGGGGCGGGTTGGCTGCGGCATGGTGGTGTCCTTCACTGGGTGGGCGCGGCGCGCCCTGCCCAAACGTTACCGCTCACGCGCGTTCAGGTCACCCACTCCGTCGAGGTCTACTCGTTCGGACCTTCGTCGTCGGGGTGCGTCTCAGCCTCCGGGGGGTTCTCCTGCGCCCGCCGCGGGTCTGCGGACTGCGGCTCGTTCGAGATGAAGGCGTTGATCCAGCGCATCTGGGGGTCGTGGTCGACCAGGACCGCCTTGGCCAGGAGGGTCATCGGCAGGGCGAGGAGTGCGCCCAGCGCTCCCAGCACGGAGCTCCACAGCAGCAGCGACACGAACGACACCAGCGCGGTGACGCCGACGGCGTCACCGTTGAACTTGGGCTGGATGATCGACTGGATGACGAAGTTCGCCACCGAGTAGATGATCACCACGAACAGCGCCGTCAGGGGGTCATTGGCCAGCAGCGCCATGATGGCCGGTGGCACGAGCCCGATGATGAAGCCCACGTTGGGGATGTAGTTCGTGATGAAGCTGAGGATGCCCCAGACCATCGCCAGCGGGACGCCCAGGAACTCCAGCGCGATGACGTCGATCACCGCCACGATGAGGCCGAAGATCGAGGTGACCACCCAGTAGCGGCGGACGCCGGCGATGAAGTCGGCGATCGAGTGCCACACGCGCGGCTGGTGGCGCATCAGCTGCCGGTTGCGCGTCCCGAACGTCTCGCTGTCGAACGCCATCATGAACACCATCACGACGATCACCGTCAGCAAGGACACCAGGTTGGTGACGCTGCCCAGGGCGCTGGACAGGAGCCCGGCGAGGCTGGACGGGTTGACGCCCTTGACCTGGTCGACCACCATCTGCTCGCTGACACCCAACTGCGCCAGCAGCGCGACGATCTGGTGGTAGAGATCCCAGAACTGGGCCTGGTAGTGCGGCAGCTCCTGCACCAGCGCCGTGATCGACCACGTCAGGGCGTAGGCGAAGGCCGCCAGGATCGCGAACACCGCCAGCGCCAACAGGATCTGGGCCAGGATGCGCGGCACCCTCTTGGACACGAGCCAGGTGTAGATGGGGTAGGCGGCGATGAACAGGTTCGCCGTCAGCAGCAGCGGGCCCAGGATGTCTGCATACTCGCGCATGCCGAACAGCACCACCATCGCGGCGGTCAGGGACAGCAGAATCACGGTGATGCTGGGCATCACCGGTGGGCGTTGCGTCTGCTCCATGGCCCCACCCTAGAACGTTGCCCTGACAACCCGTCACCCCGTGCCGCCGCCGCTAAGGTGACCGCATGCCCGACTACCTCGCCGAAGCCGCCGACATCGCGGACGAGATCACCGAACTGCGCCACCGGCTGCACCGCTGGCCCGAACTCGGGGACGACCTGCCGCGCACGCAGGCCGCCGTGCTGCAGTCCCTCGAGGGTCTCGACCTCGAGATCACGCTCGGCCGGGCGACGACGTCCGTCACCGCGGTGTTGCGGGGTGGGGCGACGGCATCCGGGACGAGGCCGGTCGTGCTCCTACGCGGTGACATGGACGGACTGCCCGTGCAGGAGGAGACCGGGATGCCCTTCGCGTCCGAGCGGGCGGGCCACATGCACGCGTGCGGCCACGACCTGCACACGTCGACGCTCGTGGGCGCCGCCAAGCTGCTGCACGCGCACGCGCACGAGTTGCCCGGCGACGTCGTGTTCATGTTCCAGCCCGGCGAGGAGGTCCTGACCGGCGCCAACGCGATGCTGGCCGAGGGGGTCCTCGAGGCGGCCGGCCGGCCGGCCGATCGCGCGTTCGGCCTGCACGTCATGTCGGCCAATTACGCGCCGGGCACGTGGACCACGCGTCCGGGGACGCTGATGGCGGCGTCCGACCTCGTGGTGGTCGACATCATCGGACGCGGTGGGCACGGGTCGGCGCCCTTCATGGCCAACGATCCGGTGCCGGTGATGGCCGAGGTGATCCTGGCCATCCAGACCATGATCGCGAAGAAGTTCAGCGCGGCCGACCCCGTCATCGTCAACGTGGGCGTCGCGAACGCGGGCCATGCGAACAACGTGATTCCGGAGCGCTGCCACCTGGAGATGTCCGTGCGGTCGTTCTCCAAGGGTGCGCGGGATCGCGTCCAGACGCTGCTCACCCAGCTGGTCGAGGGCATCGCGTCCGCGCACGGTTGCCGCGCCGAGGTCACCTGGGTCGGCGGCGTCCCGCCGACCGTGAACGACCCCCAGGTCGTCGACTTCGTCGGGCGGGTGCTCGGCTCCCTGGTGGGGGAGCGGTACTCCGTGCTGGCCGAACCCGTGGGCGGCTCGGAGGACTTCTCCCACGTCCTCGACCGTGTGCCGGGGGCGTTCATCTTCTACTCCGGCGTCCCGGAGGGACGCGACGCGGCCACCAGCACCTACAACCACTCGGCGACGGCCTGGTTCGACGACGCGCCGATCGCCGAGGCCATGGCCGTCTACGCGACCCTGGCCCACGAAACGCTGGTCGAGCTGGCACGCTAGCCGGAGGTAGACTCAGCCCACGTGATTGTCGCGCGTGAACTGACGGTGGCCGTGGGCGCCCGTACCCTCCTCGAGCCCACCAGCTTCCAGATCGCGTCCGGTGACCGCATCGGACTGGTCGGACGCAACGGGGCCGGCAAGACCACGCTGACGAAGATCCTCGCCGGTGAGGGCCAGCCGGCCGGGGGCTCGGTCAGCCGTACGGGCCTGGTCGGCTACCTGCCCCAGGACGCCAAGGTCGGCGACCTCACGCAGCTCGCCCGCGACCGGATCCTGTCCGCGCGCGGCCTGGACTCGATCCTCAAGCGGCTGGCCACCGTCACCCAGGCCATCGCGGACGCCGCCACCGACGAGGAGCAGGAGGACGCGCTGCGCCGGTACGCCCGCGCCGAGGCCGAACTGGACGCCGCCGGTGGCTACGCCGCGGAGTCCGAGGCCGCCCGGATCTGCGCGAACCTCGGCCTGCCGGATCGCGTGCTGACCCAGGAGATCGCGACGCTGTCGGGTGGCCAGCGGCGCCGCGTCGAGCTGGCGCGGATCCTGTTCTCCGGGGCGGATGTGCTGCTGCTGGACGAGCCCACCAACCACCTCGACCACGACTCCAT
This sequence comes from Propioniciclava sp. LT294, assembly GCF_059516005.1. Taxonomy (NCBI): domain Bacteria; kingdom Bacillati; phylum Actinomycetota; class Actinomycetes; order Propionibacteriales; family Propionibacteriaceae; genus Propioniciclava; species Propioniciclava sp. LT294. The sequence goes on along the minus strand of NZ_JCAKNG010000001.1, from coordinate 182,729 downwards.
CGTGTGGCTGCGCAGCTACCTCGCGACGTACCCGGGTGGGATCCTGGTGATCTCCCACGACACCGGCCTGCTGGACGCCGTGGTCAACAAGGTCTTCCACCTGGACGCGATGCGCTCCGAGATGGACCTCTACAACCTCGACTGGAAGAAGTACCTCGTCCAGCGCGAGACGGACGAGAAGCGTCGCAAGCGCGAGCGTGCCAACGCCGAGAAGAAGGCGGCCCGGTTGCTGGACCAGGCCGCGAAGCTCGGCGCCAAGGCCACGAAGGCCACCGCTGCCCAGAACATGGCCAAGCGTGCCGAGAAGATGCTCGCCGCGACGGAGGGGGAGCGCGCCCAGGATCGGGTCGCGAAGATCCGGTTCCCCGAGCCGGCGCCGTGCGGCCGGGTGCCGCTCACGGCGTCCGACCTGAGCAAGCACTACGGATCGCTGGAGGTGTTCACGGGCGTGGACCTCGCGATCGACCGCGGGGCGAACGTCGTGGTGCTGGGCTTCAACGGCGCGGGCAAGACGACCCTGCTCCGAATCCTGGCCGGGATCGAGAAGCCGGACACCGGCGAGGTCGTCCCCGGGCACGGGCTGAGGCTGGGTTACTACGCGCAGGAGCACGAGACCATCGACGGCTCGCGCTCGGTGCTGGCGAACATGGTGTCGGCGTCCCCGAACCTGGACGACACGGCGGTCCGGAAGATCCTCGGCTCGTTCCTGTTCACCGGTGACGACGTCGACAAGCCCGCGCGGGTGCTGTCCGGTGGGGAGAAGACCCGTCTGGCGCTGGCGATGCTGGTGGTGTCGTCCGCCAACGTGCTGCTGCTGGACGAACCCACCAACAACCTCGACCCAGCCTCCCGGCGCGAGGTGCTGGAAGCGATCCGTACGTACGCCGGTGCCACGATCCTGGTCACCCACGACCCCGGAGCGGTCGAGGCGCTGCAGCCGGATCGCGTGCTGTTGCTCCCGGACGGCGACGAGGACCTCTGGAGCGCCGACTACGCGGAGCTGATCACGCTGGCCTGAGCGGCACCGCCGAGGGCTCCGGTCCGGTGCGCCGAGGGCTCGGGTCCGGTGCGCCGAGGCCAGCCACACTGACGTACCCTGTCGGCGTGCCCACTGAGCTCATCGCCGCCATCTCGGTCGTCCTCGTCGTCGTGGGGGTGTGCGGCATCGTCGTCCCGGTCCTGCCGGGCAGTGCAACGATCCTCGCCGGGCTCCTGGTGTGGGCGATCTGGGGCGGTTCCTCGTACGGATGGCTCGTCCTCGGCATCGGAGCGGTGTTCGTCGCCGTGGGGGCGAGCGCCCAGTACCTCATCACGGGGCGACGCCTGAAGGAGCGTGAGATCCCCAGTCGTTCCGTGGTCGTCGGCCTCGTTGCCGGCGTGATCGGGATGTTCGTGATCCCGTTCCTGGGGCTGCCGATCGGGTTCATCGCCGGGTTGCTGGCATCCGAGTACGTTCGCGTCCGCGATCTGCGCGAGGCGGCGTCGACGTCCTGGACCGCGCTGAAGTCGGTCGGCCTCGGCATGCTCGTGGAGCTTGCCATGGCGCTGTGCGCCGCGGCGGCGTTGTTGGTCGCCATCATCGTGCACCTGACTCACTGAACTCCGCTCGGGGGTTTGACAAGGGGTGACGAAAGGGGCGTCCATCTAGTGGACGTAGACCGTCCACACGGTGACCCTTTACGTCTCCTTGAGGTTTTGTCTCACCGCGGTTGCTACGTTCTGTAGTAGCCGTTACGGCGAACCCATCACTGAGGACGAGGTTGTACCGATGACAGACCACTTGGCGACGTTGCGCGAGAAGAGGCAGCAGGCGCTGGAGGGTGGTGGGGCTCAGCGCATCGAGACCCAGCACGCCAAGGGCAAGCTCACCGCCCGCGAGCGGTTGTCGATCCTGCTCGATGAGGCCTCCTTCCAGGAGTTGGGGGCGCTCGCCACGCACCACACCACCGACTTCGGCATGGACCAGCACCGGTACCCCGGTGACGGCATCATCACGGGCTTCGGCAAGATCGGCGGACGCCGCGTGGCCGTCTACGCCCAGGACTTCACCGTCCTCGGTGGCTCATTCTCCGAGGTGCAGTCGAACAAGATCTCCCGCATCCTCGACCTGGCCATCGAGGCCGGCATCCCCGTCATCGGCCTGAACGACTCGGGCGGCGCCCGCGTGCAGGAGGGCGTCCGTTCCCTGGCCGCGTACGGCGAGGTGTTCGTGCGCAACGTCAAGGCGTCCGGCGTCGTGCCCCAGCTGTCGCTGATCATGGGCCCGTGCGCCGGCGGAGCGGTGTACAGCCCCGCGTTGACCGACATCACGATCATGGTCGACCAGACCTCGAACATGTTCCTCACCGGTCCGGACATCATCAAGACCGTCACCGGCGAGGATGTCAGCGCCGAGGAACTCGGCGGCGCGTGGGTCCACAACGCGACGTCCGGTGTCGCCCAGGTGCTGGCCACCGATGAGGCGGACGCGCTGCGCAAGGCCAAGCAGCTCCTGAGCTACCTCCCCCAGAACAACACCGAGGACGCCCCGCCGCTGGAGCCCTACGACCCCGCCGACCGGATGGACGAGGCGCTGAACACGCACATCCCGGACGACGACAACCTCCCCTACGACATGCACCAGTTGCTGGCCCAGGTCTTCGACCGCGACTCGATGTTCCCGCTCCACCACGACTGGGCCGCCAACGCCCTGGTCGGGTTCGCCCGCCTCGACGGACATTCGGTCGGCTACATCGCGAACAACCCGCAGGTCATGTCGGGCTGCCTCGACATCAACGCGTCGGACAAGATCGCCCGCCACATCACGCTGTGCGACCAGTTCAACATCCCGCTCATCACCCTGGTGGACTGCCCCGGTTACCTCCCCGGCGTCGAGCAGGAGTACAACGGCGTGATCCGCCACGGCGCGAAGATCATCTACGCCTACTGCCAGGCGACCGTCCCGAAGATCTCGATCGTGACGCGCAAGGCGTACGGCGGATCGTACGTCGCCCTCAGCTCCAAGCAGATGAACAACGACGTCGCATTCGCGTGGCCGTCGGCCCAGATCGCCGTCATGGGTGCCGAGGGCGCCGCGCGGCTGCTGAACCGTCGCGCCATCGAGGCCGCCGCCGATCCGCTGGCCGAGGAGGCCCGGTTCATCGCCGAGTACAAGGAGAAGTTCTTCAACCCCTACCAGGCCGCCGATGTCGGCCAGATCGACGAGGTCATCGAACCTCGCGAGACCCGTCCGCGCCTGATCCGTGCCCTCGAGGTGCTGCGTACCAAGGTCACGCAGACCATCCCGAAGAAGCACGGCCTCTTCCCGGTGTGAGGAGCCACTCCATGAACCTGCCCACGATGGACGACATCGGCTGGGGCCTGATGATGATGGTCGTCGGTATGGGGGTCGTGTTCCTCCTGCTGTTCGCCCTCATGGCGGTCCTCATGCTGATCGGACGCCTCGACACCGAATCCGTGCCCCAGCTGCGGGTCCGGACGCCCGATCCCGACCTGCGGATGGTCACGATCATGCCCGGGGAGGCTGACCCGACGAGGGAAGCCGATGCGAAACCGGTGAAGCCGGCCGTGCGCATCATCGCCGACGGCCTGGACGAGGACCAGGTCGCGGCGATCACGGTTGCGGTGATCCAGCACGCCGAGATCCGCCGCCGCTCCGCCGGCCCCGAAACCCGTGCCCATGCTCCCGGCAGCCAGCTCTTCGCGAGCCGTTGGCTGGCCGTCGGTCGGGGCGCCCAGACCCATCCCTTCTCCCGGAGGTAGGCCATGCGCCGCTACACGATCAGCGTCAACAACACGTCCAAGGTGGTGGACGTCGAGGTGGTCGGCGCGAACCTCTTCCGCGTCCTGATCGACGGACGCCTCGTCGACGTCACGCTCGACGACCACCGCGACCTGGGCCACGGGGCCATCACGCCCGCGGTCACCCCGCGGACGGTCACCCCGGACGTCGTCGGGGCCGGCCACGGGGCGCCCACCTCGGCCAGCGCGGCGCCGACGCCCGTAGCCACGGCGTCCGCCCAGCCGGCTGCGGCAGCAGCGACGGCAGGGGCGTCCGCGCCCTCGGCGTCAGCGGCCCCCGGCGGCGGCGCCCGCAACAAGATGACCGCGCCGATGCCCGGCGTGATCCTCACGGTCGACACGACCGTCGGCGCAGCCGTGAAGCGCGGCGACTCGCTGCTGGTCCTCGAGGCGATGAAGATGAAGAACGAACTGAGGGCACCCAGGGACGGTGTCGTCGCCGAGATCTACGTCGCGCCCAACCAGCAGGTGAAGTTCGGCGAGACCTTGGTGAGGTTCGAGGCCTGAGATGAGTCCGGACACACTGCACTACCTGCTGCAGGGATTGACCAGCGTCACCTGGCAGAGCCTGGTGATGATCGGGGTCGGCCTGCTCCTGATCTGGCTGGCGATCAGGAAGGAGTACGAGCCCCTGCTGCTGCTTCCCATCGGCGCGGGCGCGATCCTGGCCAACCTGCCGCTGTCTCCGCTGGTCGGCGAGCACGGCATGCTCCAGCTGCTGTACGACATGGGCGTGGGCAACGAGATGTTCCCCCTGCTGATCTTCGTCGGCATCGGCGCCATGACCGACTTCGGGCCCCTGCTGGAGAACCCCAAGATGGTGCTGCTCGGCGCGGCGGGCCAGTTCGGCATCTTCCTGACGCTGCTGCTGGCGCTGTTCCTGGGCTTCACCCACAACCAGGCCGCCTCCATCGGCATCATCGGCGCCATCGACGGGCCCACCTCGATCTACGTGTCGAACAAGCTCGCTCCCGAGCTGGTCGCCCCCATCACCGTGGCCGCGTACTCCTACATGAGTCTGGTGCCGATCATCATGCCCCCGATCATGCGGGCCATGACGACCGCCAAGGAACGCGCCATCGTGATGCCGTACACCTCGCGGGAGATCTCGCAGCGCACGCGCATCCTGTTCCCGATCGTGGTCACCATCGTGGTGGGCACCCTCGTGCCGTTCGCGACGCCGTTGATCGGCATGCTGATGCTGGGCAACCTGATGCGCGAGTCGAAGGTGGTCGAGCGGCTGGTGGGGGCGTCGTCCAACGAGTTGGCGAACGTCGTCACGCTGTTCCTGGGGCTGGCGATCGGGTCGACGATGATCGGGGAGAGCTTCCTCAACGTGCAGACCCTGATGATCATGGCCCTCGGCCTGATCGCGTTCTGCCTCGACACGATCATGGGCGTCTCGTTCGGCAAGTTGATGAACCTGTTCTCGGGCGGCAAGTTCAACCCCCTCATCGGTGCCGCCGGCATCTCGGCGTTCCCGATGGCGGCACGCGTGGTGCAGAAGGAGGCCCAGCGCGAGAACTTCGACAACTTCCTGCTGATGCACGCGATGGGCGCCAACGCCGCGGGCCAGGTCGCCTCCGTCGTCGCCGGCGGCGTACTGCTGGCCCTGATGGGAGCTGGCTAGGGGGGTCATCCGTGCCCGAGGTGCATTTCCGTGCGGCGCTTCGTACTCCCTGGGGTATGAAGCGCCGCACGGAAATGTTCAGGGGGAGCGCGGCCCCGCCGTCCTGATCGGTGCCCGCCCCAGGGCTGCTGCGGGGCTCAGCCGATCCCGAGCGACTCCCGCTCCTGCTCGGTGAACAAGCGCGAACGGGTGAGGAACCTCATTCCCTCGGGCGCCTCGAGCGAGAAGCCTGCGCCCCGCCCCGGGATCGCGTCGATCGTCAGCCGCGTGTGCTGCCACGCCTGGAACTGCTGCTTGCCGATCCAGACCTCGATGGGATCGAGCCCGGGGATGTCCAGGGTGCCGAGCAGGACGTCGGCGTCCCCGGTCAGGAACTCCCCGACGGGGTAGCACATCGGAGCCGACCCGTCGCAGCAGCCTCCGGACTGGTGGAACATCACGGGGCCGTGCCGACCGACCACCGTGCGCAGCAGCGCGGCGGCGTCGGGGGTGACGGCGACGCGCGTGGGGCCGTCGGTCACGAGCTCCTCGACCCCGACGGAGTCCAAGCGACAGGCGTCGCCGAAGGGTTGGTCAGTCATCATCCTCCTGCAAGGTTGGGGGGCGCCACCCCGCGGGGGTGGCGCCCACGGTCGATCAGAAGAAGCCCAACTTGTCCTGGCTGTAGGACACCAGCAGGTTCTTCGTCTGCTGGTAGTGGTCCAGCATCATCAGGTGGTTCTCGCGGCCGATGCCCGACTGCTTGTACCCACCGAACGCCGCGTGGGCGGGGTAGAGGTGGTAGCAGTTGGTCCACACCCGGCCGGCCTTGATGGCGCGGCCCATGGCGTACGCGCGGTGGGTGCTGCGTGACCACACGCCGGCCCCGAGGCCGTACAGGGTGTCGTTCGCGATCTGGAGTGCCTCCGCGTCGTCGCTGAACTTGGTGACCGACACGACCGGGCCGAAGATCTCCTCCTGGAAGATCCGCATCGAGTTGACGCCCTCGAAGACCGTCGGCTCGATGTAGAAGCCCTTCGACAGTTCGCCGCCGAGGTCGACCGGGTTACCGCCCGTCAGCACCTTGGCCCCCTCGTCCTTGCCGATCTGGACGTAGGACAGGATCTTCTCGTACTGGTCGTTGGACGCCTGCGCGCCCATCATCGTCTCCGTGTCGAGCGGGTGGCCGCGCTTGACGGCCTCGACGCGCTTGATGCCGTCGGCGAGGAACTCGTCGTAGATGGACGCCTGGATGAGCGCGCGGCTCGGGCAGGTGCAGACCTCGCCGTTGTTGAGGGCGAAGAAGGCGAATCCCTCGAGGGCCTTGTCGTAGAAGTTGTCCTTCTGGTCGGCCACGTCCGCGAAGAACACGTTCGGGCTCTTGCCGCCCAGCTCCAGGGTGACCGGGATGATGTTCTGGGAGGCGTACTGCATGATCAGCCGGCCCGTGGTCGTCTCGCCGGTGAACGCGATCTTGGCGATGCGCGGGCTGGACGCCAGTGGCTTGCCCGCCTCGACGCCGAAGCCGTTGACGATGTTGACCACGCCCTTGGGCAACAGGTCGCCGATGACCTCGAACAGCTTCAGGATCGACCACGGGGTCTGCTCGGCGGGCTTGAGGACGACGCAGTTGCCGGCGGCCAGCGCGGGTGCGAGCTTCCAGACGGCCATGAGGATCGGGAAGTTCCACGGGATGATCTGGCCCACCACACCCAGCGGCTCGTGGAAGTGGTAGGCCACCGTGGTGTCGTCCAGCTGGCTGAGGGTGCCCTCCTGCGCACGGATGGCACCCGCGAAGTAGCGGAAGTGGTCGATCGCCAGGGGGATGTCGGCGTTGAGCGTCTCGCGGACGGCCTTGCCGTTGTCCCAGGTCTCGATGACGGCGATGTCCTCGAGGTTCTGCTCGATGCGGTCGGCGATCTTGTTCAGGATCACCGCTCGCTCGGCCGGCGAGGTGCGGCCCCACGCGTCCGCGGCGGCGTGGGCGGCGTCCAGCGCCGCGTCGATGTCCTCGGCGGTGCCGCGGGCGATGCGGGTGAAGACCTCGCCGGTCACCGGGGTGATGTTGTCGAAGTAGTCGCCCTTGATGGGCTCGACCCACTCGTTGTTGATGTAGTGGCCGTAGCGGTCTTTGACCTCGATGGTCGAGTCACTGGATCCGGGGTTGGCGTAGCGCGTCACGTGGTGGCTCCGTTCGTCGTTGGGCGGATTGCGGCACACTACGGGAACGGACGTCTGCGGGGAAGGGACGCAGGGTCTCGATTTCGTGCATTTCCGTGCGGCGCTTCCTACCCCCCAGGGGGCTCGAAGCGTCGCACGGCAATGCACCCGAAAGTGAGCCTCACGCGCGACCGGGTCTCACCTGGGTCGGGCGAGCTGTGCCCCGGCCACGTAGCTGGTCGCCAGCGCGACGGCGCTGAGGCGCAGGGCCTGACGACTGGGCAGGAACGCGCCGTGGTGCAGGCCCACCCCGTCGGGCGAACTGACACCCACGAAGGTCATCAGCGACGGCACGACGGCGTTGTACTCCGAGAAGTCGTCCGAGCCGCAGGACCGGAACGGGATCCCCGCCACCGGGACGCCCAGCCCCTCGTAGAGTGCATCGGCTCGCGCGGCGAGTCCGGCGTCGTTGACCAGCGCGGGGCCGCCGCGCGTGAACCTCACCGTCGCGGACGCCCCGTGGGCGAGGGCCATCCCCTCGGCGAGGCGCGTGATGGCCTCGTGCAGGATGGCCTGGTCGCGCTCGTGGAACGTCCGGACGGTGCCGGAACAGTGGGCCGCATCGGCGATGACGTTGGGGGCTGTGCCGCCGCGGACGGTGCCGACCGAGACCACCGACGGGTTGACCGGGTTGATCGTGCGACCCGGCAGGTCGGTCAGCCCGGAGATGATCGTCGCCAGGATGCCGATGGGATCCACCGTGAGGTGCGGGTAGGCGCCGTGCCCACCGCGTCCGGTGACGGTGATGTCGAACGCGTCGAAGGCAGCGTTGACAGCGCCGGCGCCCGTCGACACGACGCCGGGCTCCACGGCCGGCTGGACATGGACGCCCACCATGGCCGCCACCTCGGCGTCCTCGAGGACGCCGGAGGTCACCACGTCGGTCGCGCCGGGCGGGCTGTCCTCCTCGCGCGGCTGGAGGAGCGGGACCATCGCCACCGGCAACTCCAGCCCCCGGGCCGCCGTCACCACCGCCCAGAGCGCCGCCATGTGCACGTCGTGCCCGCACGCGTGCATGATGCCGCGCCGCTGCGAGGCCCACTCCACGCCGGTCGACTCCACGATGGGCAGTGCGTCCAGTTCGGCGCGCAGGGCCACGGCGGGCCCAGCCGGGCCGAACCGCGCGAAGGCGCCGGTCTCCGCGACGGGCAACCAGTCGAGCCAGTCCATGGCCTGGGTCAGCGTGTCGCGAGTGTCCATCTCGTCGCCGCCCACGTGGGGGTCGGCGTGGATCGCGCGGCGCAGCGAGGCCGCCTCGGGCAGCACGGCGTCGATGCCGGCGACCAGTTGTTCGAGCAGCGGGTCGGTCACGGGACGTCAGCCTAGTCGGAGGCGTGTGCGTTCACAGGAGGACCGGGCCGGCGACGCGCACACGTCACGCGTGCAGTTCCGCGATCACCACGGGCAGGGCGGACGCCGCGAGCTCCTCGGGCGTGCGCGGCCCGGGCCGCAGGGACGCCGCGCGCGCCTGCAGGGACGCAGCCAGCGCGCCCGCCCTCAGCGCGGGCACGCCCGCGGCCAGCAGGGCGCCGGCGATGCCGGCCAACACATCCCCCGAGCCGGCGGTAGCCGTCCAGGGTGGTCCGGCGGGGATGACGAGCACCGCGCCGTCGGGGGCGGCGCAGTACTGGGTGGCCCCCTTCAGCAGCACGCAGGCGCCCAAGGCCTCGGCGGCCTCGGTCACGTACCGGATGGGGTCCGCCTCGACCGCGGGTCGCTCGACGCCGATCAAGCGCGCGAGTTCGCCGGCGTGCGGGGTCGCCAGTGATCCGGACGGCAGGGGATCGCGCAGCCAGTGCACCGTGTCGAGGGCGCCCGCGTCCAGGACCATCGGGACGCCGTCGGCCACCCGGCGGTTCAGGCGGGGGCCGTCGGCGCCGGGCCAGCCCGACCCCACCACCCAGGCCTGGACCCGACCGGGGTCGTCCACGTCGAGAGGGGCCACCACCGACGGGAACGCGCGCAACACCGCATCCCGGGCCGGGCCCACGAAGCGCACCATGCCCGCGCCCGCGTGCAGGGCCCCCGAGACCCCGAGCACGGCGGCACCGGGGTAGGCCTCGGTGCCCGTGTCGATGCCGACGACACCACGGCTGTACTTGTGGGAGAGGACGGTCGGCCACGGGTACCACGCCGAGAGGTCGTCCTCGGTGACGAGCGCGACGTTCGACCGGGGTGCGGGCACGCCGATGTCCACCAGCTCCACCCGTCCGCAGCGGGACGCCGCGGGCTCGGCCACGTGCGCCAGCTTGCGCGCGATGAACGTCACGGTGACCTCGGCGTCGAACGATTCGTTCGCCACGTTCGAGTCGGCGACGAGCCCGCTGGGGATGTCCACCGCCACCACGGGGATGCCATCGTCGGAGCACGCCCGCGCCAGCGCCGCCACCGCATCCGGCAGGCCGGGGCGTCCGCCCAAGCCGGAGAGCCCGTCGATGACCAGCCCGGCGCCGCCGACGTGGGTGAGCGCACCGGCGGCGTCCACGACCACCGCTCCGGACGCCAGGGCCGCGGCCAGGCCGTCGGCGTGGGTGTGCTCCAGCACCGGCCACACCCACAGGGGCACGGTTCGCCCGAGCAGTTCACTGAGCTCGGCGGACGCGTACAGGGCATCCCCGGCGTTGTTGCCCGGCCCCGCGACCACGAGAACGCCGGGCAGGTCCCGGCGGCGGAGGATGTCCGCCGCCGCCGTGGCCACGGCGTCCGCGGCCCGACCCATCAGGTCCCCGCCGGGATGGGCGGCGAACCACGCCGCCTCGGCGTCGCGGATCATCTGGGCAGAGGCGATGGGCTCCATGCCGCACACGGTAGTCGAGCGCATGCCGGCGCTCGGCGAGCGCGTCGAACCCCGAGGGTCCGGCCCCGGTCTCACCGCAGGATCGCCGCGTTGAGCCAGGACTCCTCGACGCCCAGCCCCTCGACCAGTTCCAGCGCCTTGCCGCGCAGCTCGAGGCAGAGGGCGTCCACGGCTTCGGTGATCGCCTTGGAGCGGGTGCCGTCGAAGCGCTCGTGTTCCATGAACCAGCCCCGGTTCTCCTCCAGCGTCGACAGGGCGTACAGGTCGCAGACCTTGTTCAGGACCGACGCGATGTAGGGGTCGGCGCACTTGTCGATGCCCTCGATGAACGCTTCGAGCACGACGCGGTCGGTGTGGGCACGCGCTGCCGCCAGCATGTGCGACTGGCAGGCGTTGGTGGCCGCGAACACATCGGATGCCTTCGCCGCCGCCCGCATCCGCTTGGCCAGGCCCTCGAGCGTGTGCTTCTCGCGGTCCTCGAACATGGCGACGTGCCAGGCGCGGGAGCCGATGTCCTTGAGGTTGGCCCCGGACATGATCCGGTCGATGACGGCGCGGGCGGTCGTCCGCTCCATGATCGCGTCGCCGAGCATGCGGGCCGTCGCCTGGGCGGTGCCGCGCATGTCCATGTCGCCCCAGGTCTTCTTGTACTCCAGCAGCAGCGCCTTGGCGACGAGCTGCATCAGCACCGTGTTGTCGCCCTCGAAGGTCGCGAACACGTCGGCGTCCTGGCGCAGCAGCGTGATGCCGTTCTCGCTCATGAATCCCGCCCCGCCACACGCCTCGCGCGACAGCTGGATCGTGTCGTTGGCCCAGCGGGTCAGCAGCGACTTCATGCCCGCGGCTCGGGTCTCCAGCTCGCGGGCGGCGACCGGGTCGGCGCCGTCGGCGTCCGACACGCGCTGGAGTTGCAGGGCCAGCTCGTTCTGGGCGAAGCCGTACGCGTACGCCTTGGCGATGTTGGGCAGCAGCTTGCGCTGGTGCACCTGGTAGTCCAGCAGGGGGATCTCCTCGCGGAGCCCCGGCAGGCGGAACTGGCTGCGCCTCAGTGCGTACCGGGTCGCGATCGACAGGGCCTTGCGGGTCGCGGACGCCGCGGCGCCGCCCACACAGATCCGGCCGCGGACGAGCGTGCCGAGCATCGTGAAGAACCGCGCGTTCTGGGAGTCGATCGCAGAGCGGTAGACGCCGTCCTCGCCGACACCGCCGAACTTGTCGAGCAGGTGCGTACGCGGGACGCGGACGTGGTCGAACCTGATCGTGCCGTTGTCGACTCCGAGGAGGCCCCCCTTGTGGCCCTGGTCGCCGCAGGTGACGCCGGGGACGGGGGAGAGGTCCTCGTTGCGGATCCGCACCACGACCACGTGGACGCCGTGGTGGTGGCCGTCCACGAGGAGCTGGCCGAACACCGCCGCCCACTTGCCGTGCCGGGCGGCGTTGCCGATGTAGGCCTTCGTCGCTCCCGGCGTGGGGGAGTGCACCTCGAACTCGCCGGTCTCGGGGAGCCACGTGATGGTGGTCTCCAACGACTGGACGTCCGAGCCGTGGCCCAGCTCGGTCATCGCGAAGCAGCCGGTCATCTCGGAGGTGATCGTGTCCGGCAGGAAGGTCTCGTGGTGCCACTGTGTCCCCAGGTTGCTGATCGCGCCGCCCCACAGCCCGTGCTGGACGCCGGACTTGATGGCCAGCGACAGGTCGCCCATGGCGAGCATCTCGAAGTGGGCCACGGACTGCGCCTGCGTCCCGCGTCCGCCCTGCGCCTCGGGGAAACCGGCGATCGCGAACTCACGCCCGACCAGGTCGACGAGCTTGTCCAGCGCCCATTGGCGGGCGGTGCCCATGTCCCACTGGGGCTCCCGGACGAAGTCCTCGGCGCTGACCTCCTCGCGCCAGCGCATCTTCACGTCGTGGAACGGCCCGTCCAGCGCCTTGCGGAGGGCTTCGCCGGTGGCGGTGATCGGGCTGGTGCGGGTGGGGGCTTCTGCGGTCATGCGGACGTCCTTGTCTGTGCTGCGAAGGCGGGTTCGATGAACTGGTTGATGTGGGCGACCACGTCGGCACGCGGACGGCGCAGGTCGGTGAGGATCCAGCGATCCGCGACGGCCCAGATGAAGCCGACGACACCGTGGCCCCAGGTGTTGGCGGGCTCCGTGGAGAGACCCTCGGCCTCGAGCCACCGCCGGAACGAGGCGGAGACCTCGTCGCCGATCCGGTTGGTGATGCCGAGCACGGGGTCGGGTGAGTCGCCCGGCCGGTTCGCCACGAACCGGTAGATCTCCCCGTCCGCCTCGACGACGGCGAGGTAGGCGTCGGCGAGCTCACTGACCAACTGGGCCGGTGGGAGGTCGGCCGCCAGCGGTCCGGTCAGGTTGCCCAGGATGAAGTCCTGCACCGACTCGACCACGGCGGCGTGCAGGCCCGAGCGGTCGCCGAAGTGCCGGTACAGCACGGTCTTGGACGTCCCGGCCATCGCGGCCACGTCGTCCATGCCGACCCCGTTGCCGTGGCGCCGGATGGCGCGCAACGTCGCCTCCACCAGCGCCCGCCGGCGTTCGGCGTTGTGCTGGGCCCAGCGGGTGGCGCGGCCGTCCACGGAGGTTGTCATGCACCGAGGGTATCGGAAACTCTGCGTACCTGCTACCGTGAGTTCTGGACACTTCACCCCCTCAGACCGTCGAGGAGAACCACTCATGGACCAGTCCCCAGCCGCGCAGTTGCGCAACGCCGTCGTCGTCGGCGCCAACCGGACGCCGTTCGTGAAGGCGGGCGGCGCGTACGCCACGGCCACCGACCTCGACATGCTGACGGCCGCCATCGACGGGCTCGTGGCCCGCTTCGGGCTGGCCGGGCAGAAGGTGGACGAGGTCGTCGCCGGTGCCGTGCTCAAGCACACCCGTGACTTCAACCTCACCCGCGAGGCGGTGCTCGGCTCGGCGCTCCACCCGCACACGCCGGCCGTCGACCTCCAGCAGGCCTGCGGCACCGGGCTGGAAGCCGTCATCTACGCGTCCAACAAGATCCGCCTGGGCCAGGCGAGCACCGCGATCGCGGGTGGCGTCGACTCCGCCTCGGACGCCCCGATCGTCGTGACGGAGGTCCTGCGCCACGCGCTCCTGAAAGCCTCCCGTGCGCGCAAGCCCCTCGACCGCGTCAAGGCCTTCGCCGGGGTGCGTCCCGCCGACCTGGCGCCGGTGCCGCCCGCCGTCATCGAGCCCCGCACGGGGTTGACCATGGGCGAGTCGCAGGCGCTCACCACGGCGAAGTGGGGCATCAGTCGCGAGGCCCAGGACGAACTGACGCTCGCATCCCACCGCAACCTCGCACGGGCCTGGGATGCCGGCTTCTTCGACGACCTCGTCACCCCCTATCTGAAGGTCACCAGGGACACCATCCTCCGCCCCGACACCTCGATGGAGGCGCTCGCCAAGCTCCGCCCGGTCTTCGGTGGCCCCGACGGCACGATGACCGCGGGCAACTCGACCGCGCTCTCCGACGGTGCCGCGGTCGTCCTGCTGGCCGAGGAGTCCTACGCCCGCGAGCACCACTGGCCCGTGCTGGCCCGCGTCGTCGACGCCCAGGTCGGGGCCCAGGACTACGTCACCGGCACCGAGGACCTGCTGCTCGCCGGGGGCCGCGCGATCCCGGAGTTGCTGGCGCGCAACGGCTTGGTGCTGGACGACTTCGACTTCGTCGAGATCCACGAGGCCTTCGCGGCGACCGTCCTGGCCACGCTGGCCGCGCTCGAGAAGAACGGCACCGGCACCGTCGACCCGGCCAGGCTCAACGTGAACGGGTCCTCGCTCGCCGCCGGCCACCCGTTCGCCGCGACCGGTGGTCGGATCGTGGCCACGCTGGCCAAGATGCTCGCCGAGAAGGGCGCGGGCGCCCGGGGCCTGGTCTCCATCTGTGCCGCCGGCGGGATGGCCGTCACGGCGATCCTGGAGGCCGTGTGATGTCGGTCCTCGAGGCGCTGTTGACGTCGCCCCTCGGCAAGAAGGCCACCGCGAGGGCGGGGCTGGTCGACCCGCCGGTCCTGCGCCGAGGGCGCGTCCTTCCCGCCGGACCGGTGGTGGTGGCGTCCCTCCCCGGGGGCGGGATCGCCGCGGAGGCTCTGGACCCCCTCGTCCCCTCGACCATGGAGCCGCTCCTGGATGTCGCCGACAACCGGACGCCGGACGAGAAGGGGCGTCCACAGCCGCCCCGCTACTCGACGCGCCCGGGCGCCCTCGTGGTGGACGCCACGGGCCTGCGCAGCATCGCGGAACTCGAGTTGGTCCGCCAGGTGTTGCGTCCGGTGATGAAGGGGCTGGAGAAGTCGGGGCGCGTGATCTTCCTCGCGACCGAGGCGGATGCGGTCTCCGGTGTGGAGGCCAAGGCCGTGGCCCAGGCCCTGGACGGCATCATGCGCACCGTCGGGAAGGAACTGCGCGGGGGAGCGACGGCCAACCTCGTGGTGCTCGCCGCGGGCGTCCGGCCCCCCGACCTGACCTCGACCCTGTCGTTCCTGCTCGAAGGGCGCTCGGCGTTCGTGTCCGGCCAGGTGTGGCGGGTGGCGCCGGGCAAGTCAGGGCGGGTGGCCTTGTCGGGTCATCCCTTCGAGGGCCGCATCGTCGTGGTCACGGGGGCCGCACGTGGCATCGGGGCCGCCATCGCGCGGACCTTCCACCGCGACGGCGCCGCACTGGTCGTCGTGGACGTCCCCGCCGCAGGGGAGGGGCTGGCCAGGGTCGCCAACGAGTTGCGCGGCTCCGCGCTCCAACTGGACATCACCGGCCCGGACGCCGGCGTCCGCATCGCCGAGCACGTGGCCCGCGTGCACGGGCCGGACGCCCGCATCCATGCGATGGTCCACAACGCGGGCATCACCCGGGACAAGATGCTCGCGAACCTGGACGAGAAGCTGTGGGCCCCGGTGCTGGACGTCAACCTCGCCGCCGAGATGCGCATCAACGCGGTGCTGCTGAAGGACGGGCCGGGTGCCCTGGCGTCCGACGGCCGGATCGTCGGCATCGCCTCGACGTCCGGGTGGGCGGGCAACAAGGGCCAAGCCAACTACGCGGCGTCCAAGGCGGGTGTCATGGGGCTGACCTGGGCTATGCGGGACGAACTGGCCGATCGCCGGATCACCGCGAACGGCGTCGCGCCCGGCTTCATCGAGACGGACATGACCGCCACGATCCCGTACCTCCAGCGCGAGATCTTCCGGCGGGCCAACTCGCTCTCCCAGGGCGGCCTGCCCGTCGACGTGGCGGAGGTGATCGCCTACCTGTGCGATCCGGCGTCCGGGGGCGTGGACGGCCAGGTGATCCGCGTCTGCGGCCAGAACATGGTCGGACGCTGACATGGCCGACCTCGTCCACGCCGAACTGCCTGCCATCGGGCCGCTGCTGGCGCGCGGTGTCGCCGGGTCGATCGGGCCCGGACGCGGTGCGGGGCCCATCCCGGACCGGGCGGCGATCGTGGCGTCGCACCACCAGGACGTCGCCCGCCTGTCCGCCTATGCCCGGGTGTGTGGCTTCACGGTGCGCGACCGCGTCCCACCGACCTGGCTGCACGTGCTGACCTTCCCGCTGCAGATGGCGCTGATGGCCGAACGCGACTTCCCCTACGCGCTGGCCGGACTGGTGCACGCGTCGAACACGATGACCCTGCACCGCCCGGTGTCGGTGGACGAGGACCTCGCGTTGGTGGTCCGCGCCGGCAGCGCGCGTCCCCATCGCAAGGGTGCCTTGTTCGACCTGCGGGGCGAGGTGCGTGGGCGCGGGGGCGACGTCGCCTGGACCGGGACGAGCACCTACCTGGCACCGGGAGGCAAGGTGGTGCTCGGGGCTGATCCCGGCCCGGCAGCCGAGACGCACCCGGCGGCCGATGCCCTCGGTGCGCCACGCGGTACCACCCCCAGCCAGCAGTGGCGCCTGCCGGCCGACCTCGGACGGCGGTACGCCGCGGTGTCGGGGGATGTGAACCCGATCCACCTGAGTGCCCTGACCGCGAGGCTCTTCGGCTTCAGGCGGGCGATCGTGCACGGCATGTGGACGCACGCGCGCGCCTTGGCGGCGCTGGAACCCCGGCTGCCCGCGGCGTACACGGTGCAGGTGGAGTTCAAGCGTCCGATCCTGCTGCCGGCGACGGTGGGGTTCGCCACCGAGGGCACGTCCTTCGCGGTCCAGAACCGCGAGGCCAAGCCCTACCTCGTGGGGCGCATCGGCGAATCGGAGTGAGCGGGAACTCAGTGTGAACCTGTGCCCCCAAGTCGGGTAACAAGTCACCGGTGAGTGAGCCGAGCGGCCGGACCGTAGGATGACGCCGTGAACGAGCGCCTCTTCGGGTACAGCTGGGCCAGCGTCCACCCGCTCTACGTGCCGAAGGTCCAGAAGAGGGGCCGCCCGCTCGCGGAGCTCAACGGGGTCATCGGGTGGCTGCCCGGGTACGACGAGGCGCGCCTGGCCGAAGCGGTCGAGACGATCAAGCGTTCCGCCTGATGAGGCGCATCATCCACACCGGGCAGGCGCTCGTGGACGCCACCGCCATGATCGCCGGCCTGCCGCGCCGCGGCCAGAACGTGATGGCCGAGGCTTGGAACCAGCATGCCGGGGGAGCGGTGAACATCCTCGTCGCCGCGGCTCGCTCGGGTGCTGCGTGCATCCACGCGGGGGCGATCGGCACCGGCCCCAACGGCGACCTGATCCGTCGCACGCTGCAGGTGGAGGGCGTGGCGTGGTCGGCCCCGGCCGTCCCGGACGCCGACACGGCACTCTGCGTCGTCCTCGTGGAGCCGAGCGCCGAGCGCACCTTCGTCACGACCCTGGGCGCGGAGCGCCGGATCAGCGTGGCCAGCCTCGCCCTGAGCGACCCCCGTGCCGGCGACCTGGTCTGCCTGACCGGTTACTCGCTGGCGGTCGACTCCACCCGCGATCCGCTGCTGGCTTGGCTGGACACCCTCCCCGACGGTGTCGATGTCGTCCTCGACCCCGGCGCGGTGTTCGCCACGCTGCCCGCGGACGTCCGGGAGGCGAGCCTGGCGCACACCACCATCTGGACGTCCAACCAGGAGGAGGCCGACGACCTCCTCGTCGCGATCGGCCGCAGCCGCGCCGACCACCCCGGCACCCCCATGGCGGACGCCGCCGACGCGCTGGCCCGATCGCTGCCCGGCACCGCCGTCGTCGTCCGGGACGGGCACCACGGGTGCGCGGTCAGCGTGGACGGCGAGACGGTCGACGTGCCGGGCTTCCCGCAGGAACCGGTCGACACCAACGGGGCCGGTGACGCGCACACGGGCGTCCTGGTCGCCGAGTTGGCGCGGGGCACGGGGTGGGTGGAGGCCTGCCGACGGGCCAACGTCGCCGGTGCCATCACCGTGACCCGGCGCGGTCCGGCGACCGCGCCCACGGCCTCCGAGATCGAGGCCTTCCTGGCGGACGTCAGCGGCTGACCCCCCGGCGTGGCCATGGTCCGGGCGGCACACCGCGTGCGACACTGCGGAGATGACCGCCTCTTCTCCGGCACCGCAGCCGGGCAGCAGCTTCGACGCGGCGACCAAGTCCCGCCTGATCGAGACCAACGGCATCGACATCATCGACGAGTCGGAGCGCACCGCCCGGCCCCGTGACCTGTTCTGGCCGTGGTTCGCGGCGAATGTCTCCGTGTTCGGCATGAGCTACGCCGCCTTCATCTACGGCTTCGGCGTCTCCTTCGGCCAAGCCGTCCTGGTGGCCCTGATCGGCATCCCGATCTCGTTCGCGCTCTGCGGCATCATCGCGATCGCGGGCAAGCGGGGGTCCGTTCCGACCATGGTGCTCAGCCGGGCGGCCTTCGGCGTCCACGGGCAGAAGCTGCCGGGCATCGTCAGCTGGTTCCTGTCGATCGGCTGGGAGACGTTCCTCGCGATCATGGCCGTCTTCGCCACCGCGACCGTGTTCGGCATCCTCGGCATCGGCGGCGGGACCATGACCAAGGTGTTCGCCGCCGTCGGTGTCGCCGCGCTGATCGTCGTGGCATCCGTGCTCGGTTACCACACGATCATGAAGCTGCAGTCGATCCTGACCTGGATCACCGGCGCCATCACGCTCGTCTACATGGCCCTGACCATCCAGCACATCGACTGGCCGGTCGTGCAGGGGCTCGAGCCGGGCCCGGTGGGCGCGGTGCTCGGTGCGTTCACGATGGTCATGACCGGTTTCGGGCTGGGCTGGATCAACATCGCCGCGGACTGGTCGCGCTACCAGCACCGGGACGCGTCGAACGGCGCCATCATCTTCTGGAACACCCTCGGCGGCTCCATCGCCCCGGTGATCCTCGTCATCTACGGGCTTCTGCTCGCCGGCTCCGACCAGACGTTGACCGAGGGCATCGTCAACGACCCGATCGGCACGCTCGCGACGATCCTGCCGATCTGGGTGCTGATCCCGTTCTGGATCACCGCCGTGCTCGCGCTCGTCTCGGGCGCCGTGCTCGGCATCTACTCCTCGGGCCTGACACTGCTGAGCCTCGGCATCAAGATCCCACGTCCGGCAGCGGCCGGGATCGACGGTGTCATCCTGACCCTGGGCACGGTCTGGGTGGTGTTCTTCGCCGAGAACTTCCTGGGGCCGTTCCAGAGCTTCCTGCTGATCCTGGGCGTCCCGATGGCGTCGTGGGCGGGCATCCTGATCGCCGACATCGTGACCCGGAAGCGCCCCTACGACGAGCTGGCGCTGTTCGACGCGTCGGGGCGCTACCGGGCCTTCGACTGGGTCTCGATCATCACGATGGTCGTGGCGACCCTCATCGGCTGGGGTCTGGTCGTCAACAACTTCGCGGGCGATGCCCCGTGGGCCAACTGGCAGGGCTACCTGCTGGAGCCGCTCGGTCTGGGCGTGCGCACCGTCGTCGACGGCGTGGAGTCGTGGGAAGGCACGTGGCCCTGGGCCAACCTCGGTGTCCTGCTCGCCCTCGTCGGCAGCTTCCTGGTGACCCTGGTCGTCCGGCGCGGCACCATCGCCCGCCAGGAGAGTCGTGGCTGAGCCCTGGCTCGTGGTCATCGACCCGCAGCGGATCTTCGCCGACCCGGCGTCCGAGTGGGGTTCCCCGATGTGGCCGGACGCACTGGGCCGTATCCGGGAGCTCCTGCCGCGCTTCGGGGGGCGGACGATCATCACCCGGTGGGTGCCCCCCGAGGCGTCCCGACGCGTGGGGTCCTGGCGGGCCTACATGGAGGCGTGGCCGTTCGCGGACCGCCCGGCATCCGACCCGTACTTCGACCTGGTCGACGAACTCGCGAAGGTCGACGCCCTCGTCCTGGACGCCCCCACGTTCGGCAAGTGGGACGTCCTGGCGCCCGTGGTCGGCGAGGACGAGTTGATCATCACGGGCGTGTCGACCGACTGCTGCGTGATCTCGACGGTCCTCCCGGCTGCGGACGCCGGCGCGACGCTCACCGTGGTCACCGACGCCTGCGCCGGGTCGACCGCGGAGAACCACACCGCCGCGGTGACCGTGATGGGCCTCTACCCGCCGCAGGTGCGCCTGGCCGCGGCCGCCGAACTCTGACTCCCGCCGAGCTCTGACTCCCCGCCGAGAGCCGGTGCCGACGGTCCCACGCGCCGGCTCCGGACGCGCGAGGGCTGGCCCTGCGCGGAGGTGCGACGTAGGGTGACGGACAAGAGACGCTGCGGTCCCCCTCGCTGCACGATCTGGGATCGTCGCGTGTGACCAGCGGGGCGACGACGCCCTGGAGAGGGAGAACCGTGACCGAACGACGCACCCTGCGCCTCGCCGCCCTCCTCGCGGCCGGAGCACTCGCCCTGGTCGGCTGCGCGCCTGGCCAGCCCGCCACCACCCAAGCGCCCACGGCAGCGCCGACCGCCGTGCCGGGCGCCCCACGCGAACTCACCTACGTCTACTTCACCGATGGGCCGGACGAGGCCGCCACGCGTGAGTTGATCGCCCAGTTCGAGAAGGAGAAGGACGCCAAGGTCAACCTCGAGGTCGTCCCGTACGCCAACCTCGAGCAGACACTGCAGGCACGCCTGGCCGGAAACAACGCCCCCGACGTGGCCCGCGTGACGAACCTGGGCCCGTTCCTGGAGGACATGGCCGACCTCAGCTCGCAGAAGGCCGCGCTGGACGGCCAGTTCCTCAAGGGCACCGATCCGTTCACGCACAACGCCGCGGGCGCGCCGATCGCGGTGCCCTCCGACCTCACGATGAACGGCCCGCTGGTCAACGTCGACCTCTTCGAGAAGGCCGGGGTGAAATACCCCAAGCTCGGCGAGACGTGGACGTGGGACGAGATGGTCGCTGCGGCGGCCCAGGTCAAGCAGGCGGCCGGCACCGAGTACGGCATCGCGATCGACATCTCCCCCCATCGCCTGTCGACGATGTTCAACCAGTACGGCACGACCCTGTTCAAGGGCGACGGCAAGGAGGTCAACTGGGACGTCGCCAAGGGCGCGAAGGCCATCGAGAAGTTCGCCGAACTCAACAACAACGGCCTCATGCCCAAGGACGTCTTCCTGCAGGCGGGCTCGAAGTACAAGGCGCCCTCCGACGTCTTCCTCGCCCAGCAGGTCCCGATCTACATCTCGGGCAACTGGCAGGTAGCGGCCCTGTCGAAGAATGCCGACTTCACGTGGGCGGCCGCGCCGAACCCGTGTGAGGAGCGCTGTGGCGGCTTCCCCGGCGGCAAGTTCATGATCGGCTTCTCCGCCGGCAAGAACGTGCCACTGGCGGCCGAGTTCATCGCCTTCATGAACAGCGCCGAGGCGCAGACGGCGATGGGCGTCAAGGCGAACTTCCTGCCGACCCGCAACGACCTGATCTCGAAGGGGATCGAGTACACCAATCGCGGCGACGACATGAAGGTCTTCCTGGCCGATGTCGCCAAGACCCCGGACGACACGTACCCGACCAACTACTCGCCGATCTTCGGGGCGACGGGCAAGGAGGTCATCACCCAGGTCGGACTGGTGCTGCAGGGGCAGACGACCGCCGAGAAGGCCTCCGAGGCGATCAAGGCGGCGGCGGACAAGAATGCCGCGGGCTGACGCAGTCCCGTCGGCGGCGGCTCCCGGGCGGAGCCGCCGCCGCTGGTTCACCCCCATCCGGGTGGCGCCCTACCTCTTCGTGCTGCCGAACATGGTCGTGTTCGGGTTGTTCACCATCTGGCCCGCGATCAACATGTTCAACATCTCCCTCTACGACTCGACCAACGGGCGCACCTTCCGCTGGGTCGGCCTGGCGAACTACGCGGAGCTCACCTCCAACGCCGCGTTCATCCGGACGTTCACCTCGACGCTCGTCTTCACCGTGGCGTTCGTCGTGCTGACGACCGTTCTGGCGACGGGTTACGCGGTGCTGCTGAACCAGGCGTTTCGCGGCCGGAGTTTCTTCCGTGCCGTCCTGTTCCTGCCGAGCCTGCTGTCGGCGGTCGTCGTGGGTCTGCTCTGGGGGTGGATCCTCGACCGCACCAACGGCCTGTTGAACGTCACGCTCGGGGCGCTCGGGCTGGGCCAGCCCGGCTGGTTGATCGACGGGCGGCTCGCCATGCTCGTCATCGTCTTCGTCGGCCTGTGGATCCACGTGGGCTTCTACACGCTCATCATGCTGGCCGGCCTGCAGGGCATCGATCCGGCGGTCTACGAGGCCGCGGCCATCGACGGGGCCAGCCCCCGCCAGCAGTTCTTCACCATGACCTGGCCGCTGCTGCGGCCCACGACGCTGGTCGTGGTCATCCTCTCGATGATCTCGGGCTTCCAGTCGTTCGACTTCATCTGGACCCTCACCGGTGGTGGCCCCGTCGGAGCCACGACGCTCATGGTCCAGTACATCTACGAGCGCGCCTTCGAGTCGCCGATCCGCTACGGGCTGGCCTCGGCGGGCGGCGTCATCCTGTTCCTCTGCGTCTTCGCCTTCACCCTGCTGAACTACCTCAACGGCCGCCGTCAGGAGGCCGCATGAGCACCTCGACCTGGACCTCCACCGGCCACGGCCGGACGCCATCGCTGGGCCTGGTCCTGCGGTACACGCTCCTCACCGCCACGGCGCTGGTCGTGCTCATCCCGCTGGTCTGGACGCTGCTGTCCAGCTTCAAGACGGAACTGGAGTTGGCGGCCCGCCCTCCGCGTCCGTTGCCCGCCCAGTGGAACCTCGACAACTACACCGGCGCCCTGGAGAGCTTCGCGTTCGGCACCTACCTGGTGAACTCCACGATCGTCACCGTGTCGGCGACGATCCTGACGTTGGTCATCAACACGATGTGCGCCTACGGCCTGGCGAAGTACAACTTCCGCGGCCGGAACCTCCTCTTCCTGCTGGTGCTGGCCACCATCATGGTGCCGCTGCAGGTGATCCTGATCTCGGTCTACCAGGTGGCCGCCCAGCTGGGGCTGGTGAACACCCTGCTCGGCATGATCATCCCGCCGGCTGCCACGCCGACCGGCGTGTTCCTGCTTCGGCAGTACATGCTGGGGATCCCCGACGAGCTCATCGAGGCGGCCCGCATCGACGGGGCGGGGGAGTTCCGGACGTTCCTGCGGGTGGTGGTCCCGCTGTGCGGGGCGCCCATCGCCGTGGTGACGATCTTCTCCATCATGTGGCGGTGGAACGACTTCCTCTGGCCGCTGATCATCGCCCAGGACCAGAGCAAGTACACGCTGCCGGTGGCGCTGGCCCAGTTCAACAGCCAGTTGGTGGTGCCGTTCAACTACATCCTCGCCATGTCGGTGGTGTCGATGCTGCCGGTCATCATCATGTTCCTGTTCCTGCAGCGCTACATCGTGCTGGGCATCGCCAACAGCGGCCTGAAGTAGGACGGGGCTGCGGCGCAGTAGGATGCCGCCGTGAACCAGTCCAACACGGAGCTCCAGCACGCCCCGGTCCTCGTCGTCGACTTCGGTGCGCAGTACGCGCAGCTGATCGCGCGCCGTGTCCGGGAGGCGAAGGTCTATTCGGAGGTGGTACCGCACACCGCATCCGTCGAGGCGATCGCCGCGAGGCAGCCGGCGGCGGTCATCCTGTCGGGCGGGCCCCAGTCGGTGTACGCCGAGGGCGCCCCGCAGGTCGACCCGGCGCTGTTCGGACTCGGCATCCCCGTGTTCGGCATCTGCTACGGCTTCCAGGCCATGGCGTCGGCGTTGGGCGGCCAGGTGTCCAGGACCGGCCTGTCGGAGTTCGGGCGCACCCCCACGACGGTCGACACCCGCGGCGTCCTCCTGAACAACCTGCCCGACACCTTCTCCACCTGGATGAGCCACGGCGACGCGGTCAAGATCGCGCCCGAGGGCTTCCAGGTGCTGGCCCACACCGCCGGCGCCCCTGTCGCCGCCTTCGAGGACGTCGAGCGCAAGCTCGCCGGTGTCCAGTGGCACCCGGAGGTGCTGCACAGCCAGCACGGCCAACAGGTGCTCACGCAGTTCCTCCGCGACATCGCCGGGCTGGAGCCGAACTGGACCGCCGCCAACATCGTCGACGAGCAGGTTGCGGCGATCCGCGCCCAGGTCGGCGACGCCAAGGTCCTCTGCGCGTTGTCCGGAGGCGTCGACTCGGCCGTCGCGGCGGCGCTGGTGCACAAGGCGATCGGCGACCAACTGACCTGCGCCTTCGTCGACCACGGGCTGCTCCGGAAGGGGGAGCGCGAACAGGTGCGCGACGACTTCGTCCGCATCACCGGCATCAACCTCGTCGTGGCCGACGCCGAGGAGCAGTTCCTCACCGCGCTGGCCGGGGTCAGCGAGCCCGAGGCCAAGCGCAAGATCATCGGCCGCGAGTTCATCCGCGTGTTCGAGCAGACGGTCCGTGAGATCGATGAGGCCGAGGACATCCAGTTCCTGGTGCAGGGGACCCTCTACCCGGACGTGGTCGAGTCCGGCGGCGGCGAGGGCGCGGCCAACATCAAGTCGCACCACAACGTCGGCGGCCTGCCCGACGACCTCCAGTTCACGCTCATCGAGCCGTTGCGCACCCTCTTCAAGGACGAGGTGCGCGCGGTCGGTGAGGAGCTCGGCCTGCCCCACGAGATGGTCTGGCGTCATCCGTTCCCCGGCCCGGGCCTCGGCATCCGCATCGTCGGCGAGGTCACCAAGGAGCGCCTCGACCTGCTGCGCGAGGCGGACGCCATCGCGCGGGAGGAACTCGCGGCGTCCGGCCACGAGAAGGACGTCTGGCAGTTCCCCGTCGTCCTGCTGGCCGACGTCCGCAGCGTCGGCGTCCAGGGCGACGGGCGGAGCTACGGCCATCCGATCGTCCTGCGCCCGGTCTCGAGCGAGGATGCCATGACCGCCGACTGGTCGCGGCTGCCCTACGAGCTGCTGGAGAAGATCTCCACCCGCATCACCAACGAGGTGCGCGAGGTGAACCGTGTGGTGCTGGACGTCACCAGCAAGCCGCCGGGCACGATCGAGTGGGAGTGACTGCCGGCGGTGCACCAGCCGGTCTGATCCAGGCCGTCCTGCCCGTCGGGACGGTCGGCGTCGAGGCGTTCGGGGACGCGGGCGCCGGGCCCCTCTTCCCGGCCGAGCGGTCGGCCGTGGCCCGTGCGGTGCCGGAGCGGGTCGCGGAGCACACCACCGTCCGGCACCTCGCGCGCACGGCCTTGGTGGGTCTGGGTGTCGCCCCGGTCGCCATCCCGACCGATGAGGCCGGAGCCCCCGTGTGGCCCACCGGGATCGTCGGCAGCCTGACCCACTGCGCCGGGTACCGGGCGGCCGCCATCGCCCGGCGTGCCGACCTGGCCTGCCTGGGCATCGACGCGGAGCCGGACGTCCCCCTCCCCGAGGGCACCCTCGAGGTCGTCGCCTCGGACGCCGAGCGCGCGGCCTTGGCCGCACTGCCGTCGGGACCCGCCTGGGACCGCCTGCTCTTCTCGGTCAAGGAGTCGGTGTTCAAGGCGTGGCACCCGGTCATGCGGCGCTGGTTGGGCTTCGAGGAGGCCCAGGTGCGCCTGCACACCGACGGGACGGCGTCCGTCCGACTCGTGGGGCAGGCCCTCATCGTCGGTGGACGATCCGTCGATGTCCTGACCGCCCATTGGCACCGTGCCCGCAACGTCCTCCTGACCTGCGTCAGCGTTCGGCCGTGAGTCGCTCCCTGACCTGCTTGCCCAGCACCTCGCCGAGCATCGACGTGCGCAGGACGTCCACCTGGACGAATCGCGGGCGGGCCGGCTCGCGGTAGCTGGTCTCGGCGGGGACCCCGGTTGGTGGTGCCTCGTCCATGCCGGCTTCGTCACCGGATCATGGCCCCTCCCGGGCCGTCGGGCACGATGGATGCCATGCAGCCAACCTCCGTCCGTCCGACACCCGTCCGCACCCTCCAGCGTCGGCTGGGGGAACTGCTGCGCGACCGGGTCGCGGGCTCGGATGCCGGCGAACGCGGCCCGCAGATCTGGGGCAAGCCGGGGGAGCGATGGTTCTCGCCGGGGGATCCCATCTGGCGCGTCCACGAGGACGCCGCCATGTTCCCCGGCGGCGTGGCGGCGTTGCTGCTGCAGTCGCTGCACCCGATCGCCATGGCGGGGGTGGCCGGTCACTCGGGCTACAAGGGCGACCCGTGGGGGCGGCTGCAGCGCACCAGCAACTACATCGCCGTCACGACCTACGGCACGATCCCGGATGCGCTGGCGCTGATCAACCAGGTGAGGGCCGTCCACGAACGGGTCCGCGGCAAGGACGAGCGCGGGCGTCCGTACCGGGCCGGCGACCCCCACCTGCTCACCTGGATCCACGTCGCCGAGATCGCGTCCTTCCTCTGGACGCACCGGCTCTACGGTCCGCGCCCGCTCTCCGATGCCGACGCCGACACCTACGTCGAGCAGACCGGCGTGCCGGCGCGCCTGCTGGGGGTGCCCGAACCACCGCGCACGGTCGCCGAGCTCGAGGCGACGATCGAGCGCTTCCGGCCCGAGTTGGAGCTCAGCGACAAGGCGGCCGAAACGATCGACTTCCTGCTCCGGACGCCCCCGCTGAGCGGTATCGCGCGGCCCGGGTACGCGGCCATCGCCGCCGGCGGCATCGCGGCTCTCCCGGATTGGGCACGGGCAATGGTCGGCAGCCGGACGCCCGTGGTCCTGGGCCGCGCGCTGGGCTCGGTCACCTCGGCGGCGGTGCGGTGGGGGCTCGCGGGTGTGGAGGGCGGACGGCGGTCAGCGCCGCCACCCGCCCCACCAGCTGCCTGAAGCGTCAGTCCTGGCCGCGCGAGCCGAACTGTTCCTTGAGGCTGGCAAGACCGGTACGACCAGTGTCCTCGGCGGGCAGCAGGAGCCAGAGCGCGACGTACACCAGCCAGCCGAACTGCAGGAAGATCGCGGCCAGGACGAACAGGACGCGCAGCAGGTTGGCATCCACGTTGAACTGCTGGGCGAGGCCGCCGCAGACACCGGCGATGACCTTGTCGGAACTGCTACGAACGAGTGCGGTGGACATGGTGTTCCTTTCGTTGGGGTCGAGCGGACAGTCAGGGTTTGCCTCGGGAGGCGAGCAGGCCGATCAGGCCGATGACGACGAGGAGGAGGGGAGCGGCAATGGCGACCGCGGACCACGCGACCGCGCCGAAGGACTCCCACAGGCCCAGGGCGGCCAGGGCCAGGGCCAGGAGCCCCACCAGGAGGCCGAGCACGTCTCCGCGGGCGTTCATGACGTGACCTTGACCTCGCCGAGCCCCACACCCACCTCGATCGTGCGGGTGGGGGCGTCGGGGTCGGCGATGCGCGACCAGCTCCGGCGCACGTTCACGCCATCAGCTGCGGCGTCCGGGAAGATGATCTCCCCCAGGTCGACGTGGGCGTTCACGACCACATTGCCCTCCCGTGGCACCACGAGGAGCACGTCCCCCAGACCGAGGCGGTAGCGCAGCGTCTCCTCCGCGGCGGGCAGTGCCCCCAGGTCGACGACGTTCTCGCCGATCGGCAGGTGCAGGACGGCCCCGGGCACGGCGTCCGGAGCGACCGGGGCGCTCAGGCGCGGGGCGGGCACCGGGGCAGGCAGCAGCAACGGGACGGTGACCAGCGACAGCACCACGGTCAGGGCCAGGAGCAACGGTGGGCGTCCCCAGGCGGCGCGCGCCGGGCGTGCCGACCACACCATCGCGGCGCCCAGCACGAGCAGGGAGCCGGACGCCCAGGCGAGGGGGGCCACCACCACGCCCACGGCCGCCGCGATCGCCAGGGCCGTCCAGACCAGCCCGAGGCCCACGAGGACACCCAACCAGCTTCGGCGACCCCGGCGCCCGCTCCCGGATCGGTGCGAACCGGGGGAGTCGGACTGCCCGACGGCCACGCCGTGGGGCCCCTCCATCTCCGGGACCCAGTCGGCGGGCCGTCCGGTCTCCAGGTTGTGGAGGCGGAGCTGCCAAGCGTAGGCGGCACGCTCGAAGTCCGTCGTGGGGGCCGGCGGAGGCGCCGCCGCCCAGGACTCGGCGCGCGCCCGGCGCCCGGCGAAGCCGAAGCGCAGGATCACCCAGGCCAGCCCCAGGATCACGAAGGCGCCCGGCCCGCTGCCCGAGACCAGCCAGCCGAGGGTCGCCGTCACGAGGACGACGACCGTGACCATCCACGGCCAGGGCCATCTCCGCGTGATCGGAAACCACTGGCGGACGAGCGATGGCTGGCCCGGTTCGGGGAGCAGCGCCCACAGCGCCAGGTAGGCGGCGATGATGAAGCCGTTGGTGAGGACGCCCAGCACCACGAACGCAACCCGCACGACGAGCGGCTCGATCGACCACGCGCGGCCCAGCGCAGCACAGACGCCGGCGATCCTGGCGTCGGTGCGATGGCGCACGGGGAGGTTGGGCATGGGTCCATTCTTCTCCGTCCGGTCACGAAATCACTCAGGGTTCACCCGATGGGCTCCCCGGGCTTGAGGCCCGTAGCATGGCTCGCATGCTTGAGACCGCCGGTCCGACCGACCCGAACGGGGTGGTCGCGGTCGCGTCCCGTCGCCTCGTCCGACCCTTGGAGCGCGCGCAGGTCGCCGGGGTGGCGTCCGGGCTGGGTGACCACCTCGGGGTGTCCCCCCTCATGCTGCGCGCGGCGTTCGCGGTCCTCGCGGCATGGCAACTGGTCGGCGTGGCCGCCTACCTGGTGCTCTGGCTCGTGATCCCGCCGGCGATCGGGGCCAAGGCCGCGCCCGGTGTGGACGCCGCCACGCGCCTCGGAATGCGGACCACCTCGGTGCCGGGCCCACGGGGGACCGACCTCGGTCAGTTCATCGCGTTGGCGTTGGTGGCCGGCGGTGGGCTCTGGCTGCTCCAGGTGCTCGGCTGGGGTGCTGAACCCGGGTGGTTGGTGGCCGCCGCGCTCGGCGGCCTGGCGGCCGGTCTCGTGTGGTGGCAGTCCGACCGGGCCCAGGGCACGGCGTCCGAGCAGGCGAACGGCTGGCGCAGTTGGCTCCGGACGCTGGCCGCCCACTGGTCGATCGTGCTCGCCCACATCGTGGCGGTGATCTCGCTCGCGGCGTGCATCACACTCGTGCTGACCCAGATCCCCAACCTGGGCACCCTCGGCATGCTGACCCTCGGCCTGGCCCTGCTGGTGGGCGGGTTGGCCGTGTTGGCGGCGCCGTGGGTCCTGCGGGCACGCCGCGCACTCAGGCGGATGCGTGAGGAGAAGCTGCTCAGTGACGCCCGCGCGGACATGGCCGCCCACCTGCACGACTCGGTGCTGCAGACGCTCGCGCTCATCCAGCGCCAGTCGACCGACGCGCGCGAGGTGGGCCGCTTGGCCCGTCGACAGGAGCGAGAGCTGCGTGAGTGGCTGTACGGCGAGGCCGAGGAGGCTGACACCCTGCGGGCCGCGTTGCTCGAGGCGGCGCTGGACGTGGAGGACAACTTCCCGGTTCACGTCGAGACCGTGACCGTGGGCGAGGATGTGGAGTTGACCCCGGCGCTGCGCGAACTCGTCCGCGCAGCCCGCGAGGCGATGCGGAATGCGGCCGAGCACTCGGGCGCCCCCGTGGTGGACGTCTACGCTGAGGTGGACGAGGAACTCGTCGCGGTGTTCGTGCGCGACCGCGGGCGGGGCTTCGACACCGAAAGCATCGCAGAGGACCGGATGGGTGTCCGTGGCAGCATCCTCGACCGGATGGAGCGGCACCACGGCGTTGCCCGCATCCGTTCGTCGGCCGAGCGAGGAACCGAAGTGACACTGGAGATGAGACGATGACCGAAGAGACCCCCACCGAGACCCCGAGCCAACCCAACCGCCAGCGGCGTGTGGTGGTGGTCGACGACCACGCCATGTTCCGCAGCGGTGTGAAGCACGACATCGGCCCCTACGTCACCATCGTCGGTGAGGGGGAGGACGTCGAGACCGCCGTGGACGCGATCACCCGCACGACCCCGGACGTCGTCCTGCTGGACGTGCACATGCCCGGCGGCGGCGGCATGGAGGTGATCAAGCAGGTGCACGCCACCCAGCCCGACATCAAGTTCCTGGCGGTGTCCGTGTCGGACGCCGCTGAGGACGTCATCGGCGTCATTCGCGCCGGCGCCCGCGGCTATGTCACCAAGTCGATCTCCGCGCAGGACCTGGTCGATGCCATCCATCGCGTCGCCGACGGGGACGCCGTGTTCAGCCCCCGCCTTGCCGGATTCGTGCTGGACGCCTTCTCCGGCGCCATCGACATCGCCTCGATCGACGAGGACCTCGACCGGCTGTCCCAGCGCGAGCGCGAGGTGCTGCGGCTCATCGCGCGCGGTTACGCCTACAAGGAGGTCGCCAAGGAGCTGTTCATCTCGATCAAGACGGTCGAGACCCACGTGAGCTCCGTGCTGCGCAAGCTGCAGTTGTCCAACCGTCACCAGCTCACCCGCTGGGCCACCGACCGCAAGCTGGTCTGACACTCCGGGCTCCGGACGGCTCGGTTCCGACAGCACGAAGGCCCCCGGAGGTTCCGGGGGCCTTCGGCGTGTGTGAGATGTGTGAGTTGAATGGAGGTCAGGCGCGACGGTTCTTGGTGATGAATCCCCAGATGACGAGGACCAGCAGCGAGCCGAGGATGGCGATGATCCACGTCTGGAGGCTCCAGAAGTTCTCCAGGCCGACGTTGAAGATCGCGCTGCCGATGAAGCCGCCGAGCAGGGCACCAACAACGCCGAGGACGAGGGTGGCGAGCCAGCCGCCGCCCTGGTTACCCGGCATGATGGCCTTGGCAATGGCCCCAGCGAGGAGGCCCAGAACAATCCAACCGATGATTCCCATGGCTCAAACGTTATTGGCCACGTTTCCGTCAGCGCCAGCCGACAGCCCCTTGTTCAGGGATCAATCAGGATCTCCCCGGGATGGCTGACTACAGCAGAGGGCGAAGTGGAGCGATGATCGCCTCGGAGACCTTGTTCACCAAGGGACGGGCCTCCCACTCGCTCAGGGTCAGTTCCCGGCAATTCCCGAGGTCCATCTCGAAGATTTCCTCCATCAGGGCGGCCAGGTCATTGTCGAGCACCTCGGCGTTCAATTCGTAGTTGCCGATGAGGCTCAGCCGGTCGATGTTGGCGGTGCCGATCGTGGACCACACGCCGTCGATCGTGGCGGTCTTCGCGTGCACCATGGCGTTCTGGTACAGGAACAGGCGCACGCCGCGGCTGAGCAGCGCGTGGTAGGAGCCCCGGCTCAGCCAGTCCGCGACGACGTGGTTCGACTCCGCCGGCACGATGATGCGGACGTCCACGCCGCGCTCGGCGGCCTCGACCAGCGCGAAGACCAGGTCGTCGTCGGGGATCAGGTAGGCGTGCGTGAACCAGATGCGTTCGCGAGCCTTGTCGATGGCCTCGAGGTACATGTACCGAATCGGGTAGACGCCCAGGCTGGGCACGTTGCGCGCCAGCGTGATGGGCGTCTCCCACTGCCGGTCCTCGGGCTGGCGCAGTTCGGGCTGGCGAGTCGTCTTGGTCTGGTTCCAGTAGTCGACGAAGGCGTTGTCCAGGTCGGCCACGGCGGGGCCGGCGAGCCGCATGTGGGTGTCGCGCCAGCGGGTGGCGTACATCGATCCGATGTTGTAGCCGCCCAGGAAGCCGACCTCGCCGTCCACCACGAGGACCTTCCGGTGGTTCAGGCCGGGCGCACGGACGGGGAGGCCGCGCAACCCGGTCCACGGTCGGTGGAGCAGGACGTGCAGGCGCGGGTCGAAGTTGAAGAAGCGCTGGGGCACGACGAGGTTCGCGAACCAGTCGTACACGATGTAGACGTCGACGCCGCGGTCGGCGGCGGCGGTCAGGGCACGCTTGAAGCGTTCGCCCGTCCGGTCGGCCTTCCAGATGTAGGTCTCGAACAGGATCGTGTGCCGGGCGTCGTTGATGGCGGCGAGCATGTCCTCATAGAGGTCGAGCCCCTTCGTGTAGACCGTCACCTCGGTCTCGTCGGCCTCGACCGCCCGGGGTGGGACGGTGGGAAAGCCCGCGTGCTGGCGGCTGCTCCGCCGGCGTCGGTCGGCGACCATGAGGGCTGCGATGACGCCTGCC
Organism: Propioniciclava sp. LT294; assembly: GCF_059516005.1. Lineage (NCBI taxonomy): Bacteria > Bacillati > Actinomycetota > Actinomycetes > Propionibacteriales > Propionibacteriaceae > Propioniciclava > Propioniciclava sp. LT294. The sequence continues at coordinate 150,873 of NZ_JCAKNG010000001.1, read as the reverse complement.
TGGGCGGTGGCCATCCCGGCGAGCCCCCAGCGGACGGCCCTCGTCACCCCACCGATCACCATGGGCACACCCTAACGGACTTCGACGCGCCAGTAGGCTGGCCGCTGCCATGACTGAACTCCCCGACCTGTTCTCCTTCAACGCCGAGCCCGTGCCGCACGCAGCCGCTCCTGCGGCGCGCGAGGTGGGGGAGGTGGCCGAGCGCCACACCCGGCGCCGTCAACCCAGCGCCGAGGAACTGCTGGAAGGCCTCAACCCGCCGCAGCGGGAAGCGGTCATCCACTCCGGGTCGCCGGTGCTCGTCGTCGCCGGCGCGGGATCGGGCAAGACGCGCGTCCTCACCCGACGGATCGCCTGGCTGATCGGCCAGCGTGGCGTCCATCCCGGCTCGGTCCTGGCGATCACCTTCACCAACAAGGCGGCCGCCGAGATGCGGCACCGCGTGGAGGAACTCGTCGGGAACCGGGCCCGGCTGATGTGGGTGTCGACGTTCCACTCCGCGTGCGTGCGCATCCTGCGGGCCGACATCGACCGCTTCGGCCTGAACCGGGCGTTCTCGATCTACGACGACACCGACTCCAAGCGCCTCATGTCGCTGGTGTGCAAGGAGTTGGGCCTCGACGCCAAGCGGTACCCCGTCCGCACCGTCATGAACGCGGTGTCGAACTGGAAGAACGAGCTGGTCGACTTCGAATCCGCCAAGCAGCAGGCCGGGGGCGGCAACGACACGGTGTACGCCGAGGCCTACGCGGAGTACCAGCGTCGCCTGACATCGGCGAACGCGCTCGACTTCGACGACATCATCATGACCGCGGTCCACCTGCTGCAGGCGCACCCGGACATCCGGGAGAAGTACCGCCGCAGGTTCCGGCACGTGCTGGTCGACGAGTACCAGGACACCAACCACGCCCAGTACGTGCTCATCCGCGAGTTGTGCGGCGTCCCGGACCAACCCGATGAGAACCTCGTCGACCCGCCCGAGCTCATGGTGGTGGGCGACTCCGACCAGTCGATCTACGCGTTCCGCGGGGCGACGATCCGCAACATCCTCGACTTCGACTCCGACTTCCCGGGCGCCCGGACGATCCTGCTGGAGCAGAACTACCGCTCCACCCAGACGATCCTCACCGCGGCCAACGCCGTGATCGAGCGGAACGCGGGACGTCCGGCCAAGAAGCTGTGGTCGGACGCCGGCGACGGCGACCTGATCACGGGATACGTCGCCGACACCGAGCACGAGGAGGCGCAGTTCGTCGCCACGGAGGTGGACAAGCTCGTCGACCAGGGTGGCAAGTACTCCGAGGTGGCGGTGTTCTACCGCACCAACGCGCAGTCCCGTGCCTTCGAGGAGGTGTTCATCCGCGTCGGGCTGCCCTACAAGGTGGTCGGGGGCGTCCGGTTCTACGAGCGCCGCGAGGTGCGCGACGCGATCGCCTACCTGCGTGCCATCGCCAATCCCGCCGATGACGTGAGTGTCCGGCGCATCCTCAATGTGCCCAAGCGCGGCATCGGCGACCGGGCGGAGGCCCTGGTGGACGCCTTCGCCGCAGAACAGCGCATCCCGTTCGGGCATGCCTTGGAACGGATCGATGAGGTCGTCGGGCTCGCGCCGCGGTCGGCCAAGCAGTTGACGACGTTCGCCACGATGATGGCGGAGCACCGTCGGCTGGTCGCGGACGGGGTGAGCGCGGACCGGATCCTCGCCTCCATCCTGAACGAGTCGGGCTACATCGACGAACTGCAGAACTCGACCGACCCGCAGGACCAGACGCGCCTGGAGAACGTCATCGAGTTCGTGAGCGTCGCCGGTGAGTTCGTCGCGGCGGCCCACACCGAGGACATCGGTCCCGGCAACGCGGGCCTGCTCCCTGCCGATGCCGACGAGGGCAGCCCCGAGGGCGGCGGACTGGCCGCCGGGTCACCCGAGCCGGACGACTCGCTCCCCGCCTTCCTGGAGCGGATCGCGCTGGTGGCCGACTCCGACCAGATCCCCGATGCGGACGGGGACGGCCGCGGGGTCGTCACGCTGATGACCCTGCACACGGCCAAGGGGCTGGAGTTCCCCGTCGTGTTCCTGACCGGCTTCGAGGACGGGATCTTCCCGCACATGCGGGCCATGTCCGACCCGGACGAGCTGGCCGAGGAGCGCCGGCTGGCCTATGTGGGCATCACCCGCGCGCGGCAGCGGCTCTACCTGACGCGCTCGACCGTCCGCGTCATGTGGGGGCAGCCGCAGTACAACCCCGCCAGCCGGTTCATCTCCGAGATCCCCCCGCACCTGCTCGACTGGCGCCGTCTGGGCAGCCAGGTGGCGGGGTGGTCCTCCGGGGCCGCCCGGCGCACGGAGCAGGCGTGGCGCAGCACGGTGGGATTCGGCGCCCAACCGGCCACCGCCAAGGTCACCGCCGCGCTGGCGACCGGCGACCGGGTGCTGCACACCACGTTCGGCATGGGACGGGTCACCGCGACCGAGGGAGCGGGCGACAGCCTGAAGGTGATCGTCGACTTCGGTTCGGCGGGCCTGAAGAAGCTGTCCGTGCGGCACGCGCCGATGGAGAAGCTCTAGGCCCCGTGGGGCCGACGAGGGGAGATCAGCGGCGGCCGGCGTAGAGGTACGGCGCCGGATCGCTGTTGGCGCCGTTGACGTACACCGAGAAGTGCAGGTGCGGGGCCGTGGAGAGGCCCGTGTTGCCGACCGAACCGATGAGCTGGCCCTTCTTGACCGCCTGTCCCTCGCGCACGTTGAGCGTGTGCATGTGCAGGTAGGAGGTCTCGATCGCCTTGCCGTTCATGGTTCCGTGGTCGATGCGCACGTTGTTGCCCGAACCGCCGTTGTAGCCCAGGTCGGCCTTGGTGACGACACCATCGGCCACGGCGTAGATGGGTGCGCCGACGGCACCGCCGATGTCGGCGCCACCGTGCAGGCGCGTGTAGCGGAGGATCGGGTGGAGGCGCATGCCCCACGGGGAGTTGATCTCACCCTCCGTCGGCCAGTAGAAGAGCTGGGCGGCGACGCGCTCGGTCACCGCGTCGATGGCGGAGCCGGTGCTGGTCAGTGACGCGGCGCGCGCCTGGGCGGCGACGGACGCCTGGGTGTCGGCGACCTGCTGGGCGACGGCGTCGAGCGAGTTGGCGCGCTGCAGGGCGGCCTCGCTCACATCGACCGCGGGGCGTGCCGTGTTGCGGTCGGTGGAGTTGCCGCGGGCGTTGAAGGCATCCGTGGTGCCGACGCGGGAGGTGTCGGTGGCCGCGAACCCGGCGGCATCGGTGGTCGCGGCGTTGGCGGCGGACACGCTCTGCGCGATGGCCGGCGTCACCACGGCCAGGACGCCCACGGTGGCGGCCGCGCCGAGGGCGATGCCGCTGCGCAGGAAACGGTTGCGGCGGGCCATGCGGCGGGGAAGACCGGGCTCGGTGAGGAAGGCTTCGTCGGAATCGGCGACGGCACAACGCGGCTGGTAGGAGCCCGAGATTCGCGCCACGCCCTGACACCTTTCCTGAGAAAATTTCAGCCGCCGGCCTGCGGCCAGCTGCCCCCGTAGGAGCCATCAGGACAGTAGCAGTTTCTGTGTGATTCTCAGAATTCTTCTCAGAGAGTTGCCGACGTTTGACGAGGGCCCGATCGTGGACCTGGGGTGGTCGTGTCCGGGGCCGCCCGATAGCCTCGTCGCGGGTGCCGCGCCGATGCGGTGCCCGCGAGGACGGAGAGCATGGATCTATTCGAATACCAGGCCCGCGACCTCTTCGAGGCACACGGCGTCCCGGTGCTGCGGGGCATCGTTGCACGCACGCCGCAGGAGGCCAAGGCTGCCGCCGTGGCGCTCGACGGGGGCGTCGTGGTCGTGAAGGCACAGGTCAAGGTCGGCGGTCGTGGCAAGGCCGGAGGCGTGAAGCTGGCGAAGTCGCCCGAGGAGGCGGAGCAGCACGCGCGGGCCATCCTGGGCATGGACATCAAGGGTCACCTCGTCGAGGCCGTCATGGTCGCCGAAGGGGCCGACATCGCGGAGGAGTACTACTTCTCCCTGGTGCTGGACCGGGCCAACCGGAACTACCTGGCGATGTGCAGCCTCGAGGGTGGCGTCGAGATCGAGCAGTTGGCCGAGGAACGCCCCGAGGCGCTCGTCCGCCTCAGCATCGACCCGCGTACCGGGCTGGACGCGGCGGCCGCGCAGAAGATCGTCAGCGAGGTCGGCTTCCCCGAGGAGGTTGCCGCTCAAGTGGCCGACGTGCTGGTGAAGCTGGGCGACGTGTACCGTGAGGCCGACGCCACGCTGGTGGAGGTGAACCCCCTGGTCAAGACCGGGTCGGGGGCGATCGTCGCGCTGGATGGCAAGGTCACCCTGGACGACAACGCCGACTTCCGCCACCCCGAGCGTGAGCACCTCGTCGATGCCACCGCGATCGACCCGCTCGAGCTCCGGGCCCGCGAGAAGGACCTCAACTACGTCAAGCTCGACGGCCACGTGGGGGTCATCGGCAACGGCGCGGGCCTGGTCATGAGCACCCTCGACGTCGTGGCCTACGCCGGTGAGGGCCTGCCCGGTACCCCCAAGCCGGCCAACTTCCTCGACATCGGTGGAGGGGCGTCCGCCCAGGTGATGGCGGACGGGTTGGACATCATCCTCTCCGACCCCCAGGTCGAGGTCGTCTTCGTGAACGTCTTCGGCGGCATCACCGCGTGCTCCGAGGTGGCCAAGGGCATCCGTGAGGCGCTCAGGCAGCTGGGCCACCGGGCGTCCAAGCCCATCGTCGTGCGCCTCGACGGCAACGCCGTCGAGGTCGGGCGGGCGATGCTGGAGGAGTACGGACACCCGCTGGTGACGCTCGTGGACACGATGGACGAGGCCGCCGCCAAGGCCGCACAGCTGGCCAGTGCGGCCATGGAAGGGAAGTGACATGGCGATCTGGCTGGATCATCGCAGCAAGGTGATCGTGCAGGGCATGACGGGGACCGAGGGGCGCAAGCACACCAACCGCATGCTCATGTTCGGGACGCGCATCGTCGCGGGCGTCACGCCCGGCAAGGGCGGGCAGTCGGTGACCTTCGAGGAGGACCCGATCCCGGTCTTCAACACGGTCGCCGAGGCTCAGCACGCGACCGGGGCAAACGTGTCGTGCGTGTTCGTGCCGCCGCCGCACGCGAAGAAGGCCGTCATGGACGCCATCGACGCCGGCATCGATCTCGTCGTCGTCATCACCGAGGGCATCCCGGTGAAGGACACGGCCGAGTTCCGTGCAGCCGCGGAGGAGAAGGGCGTCCGTCTCATCGGGCCCAACTGCCCGGGCCTCATCTCGCCGGGGCGCTCGAACGTCGGCATCATCCCGCCGAACATCGCGCGCGCGGGCCACATCGGCCTGGTGAGCAAGTCGGGCACGCTGACCTACCAGATGATGTTCGAGTTGGGCGACATCGGCTTCAGCTCGTGCGTCGGTATCGGCGGTGACCCGATCATCGGCACCACGCACATCGACGCCCTCCAGGCGTTCCAGGACGACCCGGAGACCGACTGCATCGTCATGATCGGTGAGATCGGCGGCGACGCCGAGGAGCGGGCGGCCGAGTTCATCAAGAAGAGCGTCACCAAGCCCGTCGTGGCCTACGTGGCGGGCTTCACGGCCCCGGAGGGACGGACGATGGGCCACGCAGGCGCCATCGTGTCGGGCTCGTCGGGCACGGCCGCAGCCAAGAAGAACGCGTTGGAGAAGGTCGGCGTGAAGGTCGGCCGGACCCCGTCCGAGACCGCCAGCCTCGTGCGTCAGGTGATGCGGGCGCGCTGACGCGTCGGTGTCAGAGGTTGACGCGACTGCCCGTCAGGGCAGTTGCGTCAACCTCTCCGCGCTGCGCAGCGCCACGTGGTGGAAGGCCTCGTCGGAGAAGTCGAACTCCGCCGTGGGGTTGGCCATCAGGTACACCGCGTGATTGCCGGCCGCGAGCGCGGCGACACGGTAGCGGGCACGGGTCGCGGCCTGGTCGACCTGGCGCGAGACCGCCCAGGCGGCTCCGGCACCCGGACCGGTCAGGTCACCGGTCTTGGCGACCTCCGCGGTCGCCGTCCGTGCGGCGCATCCGTCGATGCCGCCCACGAGGGTGCCGACGAAACCGGCAGCCTCCTCCGGGGTGTTGAACGTGTAGACGACCTCGTCGACGCCGAATCCGCCGAGCCGCCGAGCCGCCGCGTCGTCCTGGAGGAGCAGGGTGCGCTGCTGCTGCTGGCTCGCCCCGGGGGCCTGGGTCAGGTCGACCCCCTCGCAACGCGTGCCGGTCGTGGTGACGCCCGCGGCCACCGGCGTCCCTCTCCACTCGCCGGCGCTGGCAGTGATCCGCGGGAGGTCGACACCGGCCAGGAAGCCGAAGGGCTCGACCGCCGGCGGGACGCCCCGTCCCACGGACGGCGAGGCCGACGGGCAGGTCCCGCCGTCGCCACACTGGCGGGTGAACACGGCGGTCAGGGCGCCGATCGACGCGGCGGGATCCGGGATCCCGGACGCCTGCGTGGCGTCGACCACGTTTACGCGCGTGCCGGTCCGGCTGACGATGATCGCGTGGTACTCGGGCTGGTCGGCTTGGAGGACGACGCCGGCCCCGGCCGACTCGTCCCCGAGCCCGCTCACCGTGAAGCCGCCTTCGAGCCAGGCGGTGTTGCGCTCGCAGGAGCCCAACTGGGTGAGGCGCTCGGTGTAGGCGGCCGTGGCGTCCTCGGGGGTCGGGTAGACCTCGACCTGGTGCAGCAGTCCACCCGGTTCCCCGGAGGTGGGGGAGAAGGTCCGGACCAGGACGCCGGCGGGCTGCTTCTCCAACTCGGGCACGGGGGTGACGCACAGGGGCTTGGGGGTGGACGCGCCCAGCGTGGTCGCCGTGGTGGCGACCGCCCACGTCGTGTTCGGGCGCACTCCCGCGAGGTCGTCGGCCTGGAGCAGGTAGGTGGCCGCGGGATCGATGGTCGGGGTGGGGGACGGGGCAGGCCGCCCGGGTCCGGCACCCGGGCCGGTCAGGTACCAGACGGTGGCGGCCAGGAGGGCCAGCACGACGGCGACGATGATGCCGATGACCGGGCCCCGGCGGCCCTGGCGGGGGCGGGGCGGCCCTCCGGGCTCGCCGGGCAGGCTCCGCCGCGGGGCCCGGGAGGGCGGGGTGGCCTGCTTCGAGGAGCCCGTGGGTGTCGAGGAGCCGGTGGGCACCGCGTCCGGGGTCCGGGGCGAGCGGGTCCGCGTCGCGGCGGGTGACAGGGCTGACCGGCGGGGCAGCGGACGCGACTCGTCGGTGGGGAGGTCGACCGCGGAGAAGCGCCGCCCGGCGCTCGCGGGCGCCACGTCCGACGCGGGCAGGACGGCCGGCGGGGGGATGGGCGTCCCGGGCGTGGAGCCGGACGCGCCGCCACCGTCGGACGCAGGGGACCACAGGCCGCGGCGGAAGGCGGTCGATTCCAGGTCGTCGGCAACGTCGTCCACGTCCGGGACGTCATCACGCGGAGGCAGCGCACGCCGCGGGGTCGGACCCTCCTGCTCGGCCATGTTCCTCCCCATGCTCGTGGTCACATCTCCTCGACTTTACCAAGGTTGGGGCGTGTCCCCACGGTCACGACGCGAACAGCAGGCGACCATGGACCCATCATGCGCACACCCCTCGACCCCCGCCGGACCCCCGTGAGCCTCACGGTGGCCTCCCCGACCGAGCCGACGCCCGACCCGCTCCAACGGATCCCGTACGTCCCCTGGCTGGTGGCCTCCGTCGTCTGGACCGCGGCGGCCGCCCTCCTGGGGTGGGTGCTGGTGGGTGTGATCGTCAGCGTGTCGTGGCTCACGGCGGTCCACCTGGCCGCGGCCGACGTGATCGCCACCATCGGGCAGGGCTGGCTGGCGTTGCACGGCGTCACGGTCACGCTGGGAGGCGCCACCGTCACGATGGTGCCACTCGGCCTCGCCGCACTCGTCGCCCTCGGCTGCGCGCTCGCCGCGCACCACGCCGCCGGCCAGTACGGCCTCGACCCCGCCTCGTCGGTGAAGGACGGCTGGCTGGCCTGGGCATCGGTCACCGGTGCCGGCATCGGGTCGTACCTCGTGGTGGGGCTCATCCTGGCTGCGGTGCTCGGCAGCCCCGCGCAGGTGTCCCAGGCCGTGCCCGGACTCATCGCCCTCCCGTTGGTCGGAGCGGGGGCCGGGGCCTTCCTCGGCCTGGCCCTGGACCCCCTGGCGGGGCAGCCCGACTGGGTCCGCCGGCTGCCGCGTGCCACGGGCCTGGGACTGGCCGTCCTCTCCGGAGGCGCGACCCTCGCAGCCGGCGTGGCGCTGGTGGCGCACTGGGAGCAGGTCGTCGTCCTCCACGAGTCGCTGCATCCGGATCCCGTGGGCGCGGTCATCCTCGTCCTGGTCCAGGTGGCCCACCTGCCCAACCTGATCGCCTGGGCGGGCTCCTTCACGCTCGGGGCCGGTGTGTCGCTCGGCGGCACGGGGCTGGTCGCGCCGGGAGTCGCGATCCCTGCCGTGCTGCCGGCGATCCCCGTCCTCGGTGCCGTGCCGAGCGTCCCGGGGGCCGCGGACTGGGTTTGGCTCTGCGTCGGCCCGGCCGCGGCGGGGGCGTCCGCCTGGTGGTTGCTGCGCGGCAGCGAGCCCGTGTGGCTGTCGCACCTGTGGCAGGGAGCGCTCGCCGGGCTCGCCCCGGGGCTGCCCTGGATCGTCCTGGCGTGGCTCGCGCGCGGCGACCTCGGGGAGGGTCGCCTGGTGGGCCTGGGGCCGCTCTTCCCGGACCTGCTGCTGTGGGCGACCGCCCCGCTCGCGGCGGCCGGAGCCCTGGTCGGGGTGGGACGGGCGCTGTGGCTGGCGCTGCGGGCAAAGACGCCGGAGCCGACGACCACTGGATAAGGTGACCCCATGACGTTGCGGCTCCTCGTGCTGGTCTCCGGTTCGGGAACCCTGCTGCAGGCGCTGCTGGACGCCCAGGCCTCCGGCGCGGTGGACGCCGAGGTCGTCGCCGTCGGCGCCGACCGCGAGTGCACCGGCCTGGACCGCGCCCGCGCCGCGGGTGTCCCCACCTTCACCGTTCGCCTCGGCGACCACAAGGACGCCGCGGGCGTGGTCGACCGCCCCGCTTTCGATGCTGCGCTCGCTGCCGCCTGCGCCGAGTACGAGCCCGACCTCATCGTCAGCGCTGGTTTCATGAAGCTCGTCGGCGACGCCTTCCTCGCCCGCTTCGGCGGACGGATGCTCAACACCCATCCGGCGCTGCTGCCGAGTTTCCCCGGGGCGCACGGCGTCCGGGACGCGCTCGCGCACGGGGTGAAGGTGACCGGTTGCACCATCTTCGAGGTGGACGCCGGCGTCGACACCGGCCGCATCATCGACCAAGTGGCCGTCCGGGTCGAGCCGGACGACACCGAGGAAACCCTGCACGAGCGCATCAAGGTCGCCGAACGGCGCCTGCTCGTGGACACCGTGAACGCGTTGGCCGCGTCCCGCTGAGGAGAGAAGAGAAGAATGGATCGCATCGCCATCCGCCGGGCCCTGGTCTCGGTGTACGACAAGACCGGCCTGGCCGACCTCGGCCGCGCACTGGCGGACGCCGGCGTCGAGGTCGTCTCGACCGGCGGCTCCTACAAGCTGCTCACCGAGGCCGGTGTGCCCGTCACCGAGGTGTCGGAACTCACCGGGTTCCCCGAGTGCCTCGACGGTCGGGTGAAGACCCTGCACCCGAAGGTGCACGCGGGCATCCTCGCCGATCGGCGCCTGGAGGCGCACGTGCAGCAACTGGCAGAGCTCGGCGTCGAGCCGTTCGACCTCGTCGTCAGCAACCTCTACCCGTTCACCCAGACCGTCGCCTCGGGTGCGACGCCCGATGAGTGCGTCGAGCAGATCGACATCGGCGGACCGTCCATGGTGCGCGCCGCCGCGAAGAACCACCCGTCCGTCGCGATCATCACCTCACCCGACCAGTACGGCCACCTGACCGAGGCGCTGGCGTCCGGAGGTTTCACGCTCGCCCAGCGCAAGGCGCTCGCCGCGGCCGCCTTCATCCACACCGCCACCTACGACGTGCACGTCGCTTCCTGGATGGGCAACGTCCTCACGGACACCTCCGGTGGGGACGGGTTCCCCACCTGGGTCGGTGCGACGTGGGACAAGGTGGGATCCCTCCGATACGGGGAGAACAGCCACCAGCCGGCCGCCCTGTACCGCAACGGCCACGGCCGGGACGGCATCGCGCAGGCGGAGCAGCTGCACGGCAAGGAGATGAGCTACAACAACTACACCGACGGGGACGCGGCCTACCGCGCGGCGTACGACTTCGATGCGCCCTGTGTCGCGATCATCAAGCATGCCAACCCGTGCGGGATCGCGGTGGGCTCCGACATCGCCGAGGCCCACCGCAAGGCGCACGAGTGTGACCCGGTGTCGGCGTTCGGCGGTGTCATCGCCACGAACCGCCCCGTCTCGGTGGCCATGGCCGAGCAGGTCGCCGAGGTCTTCACCGAGGTCATCATCGCGCCCGGCTACGAGGACGGCGCGGTCGAGGTCCTGAACCGCAAGAAGAACATTCGCATCCTCGTCGTCCCGGAGTACCCGGGGGGAGGCGCCGAGATCCGGCCGATCACCGGGGGTCTGCTGATGCAGCACTCCGATGGCATCGACGCCCCCGGCGACGACCCCGCCCACTGGACGCTGGCGGCGGGCGAGGCCGTCGACGAGCAGACGCTGGCCGACCTCTCCTTCGCCTGGCGGGCCTGCCGTGCGGTGAAGAGCAACGCGATCCTGCTGGCGTCCGACGGCGCCTCGGTGGGCGTCGGCATGGGCCAGGTCAACCGCGTCGACTCGTGCAAGCTGGCCGTGGAGCGCGCCGGCGAGCGGGCGCGGGGCAGTGTGGCGGCCTCGGACGCGTTCTTCCCGTTCTCCGACGGCCCCGCGATCCTCATCGACGGCGGCGTGAAGGCCATCGTCCAGCCGGGCGGCTCGGTCCGCGACGAGGAGACCATCGCGCTGTGCCGGGACAAGGGCGTCGCCCTGTACTTCACCGGCACGCGGCACTTCTTCCACTGAGCCGGACCTTCACTGAGCCGACTTCCACGAAGCCAACCCAGGAGCGACGCACATGACTGCCCAGCGACTCGACGGCAAGGCCACGGCCGCCGCGATCAAGGCCGAGCTGACGGCTCGGACCGCAGCCCTGCGCGAGGCCGGCCACGTGCCCGGCCTCGCCACGGTGCTGGTGGGGGAGGACCCGGCCAGCCAGAACTACGTGAGGATGAAGCATCGGGACTGTGAGGAGGTGGGTATCGCGTCCATCCAGGTGGAGTTGCCGGCTGACGCCACCGCCGAGCAGGTGCGCGAGGCGATCGAGGCGCTCAACGCCGACGACGCCTGCACCGGCTACATCGTGCAGTTGCCCATCCCGAAGCACCTCGACGAGAACTGGGCGCTGTCGCTCATCGACCCCGACAAGGACGCCGATGGCCTGCATCCGATCAACCTCGGCCGGCTCGTACTGAACGAGCCCGCGACCCTGCCGTGCACCCCGCGCGGCATCGTCGAGCTCGTGCGCCGGCACGGGATCGACTGGAAGGGCGCCGAGGTGTGCGTCGTGGGACGTGGCATCACGGTCGGGCGCCCGCTCGGCCTGATCCTGACCAGGCGCTCCGAGAACGCGACCGTCACGTTGTGCCACACCGGCACGCGCGACCTGGCCGAGCACACCCGCCGTGCGGACATCGTGGTGGGTGCTGCGGGCGTCCCGGGGCTGATCACCGCGGACATGATCCGCGAGGGCTCGGTGCTCGTGGACGTGGGTGTCAGCCGGGTGGACGGCAAGACGGTGGGCGATTTCGCCCCGGACGTCTGGGAGAAGGCCGCCTGGATCTCCCCGAACCCCGGTGGGGTCGGTCCGATGACGCGGGCCATGCTGCTCTCGAACGTCGTGGATCGTGCAGAGGCGCTGGTAGCGTCCGGCTCGTGAGCCGCCGCGAGCCCGAGGCGGGCTGGACGCCTGACCACGGCCCCCGTGCGCCACGGCCGTGGTACAGGCTGGTGCTGGGACAGTGGCCGCTGTTCGTGGTGCTCCTCGGGGTCACCACCGGCATGGCCTGGGTCGCCCTCAGCCACTGGAAGCGGGGCTCGTTCGTCGTGGGCCTCGCCTTCGCCGTCGGCACCTTCCTCCGTGCCGTCCTGCCGGACGATCGGGTCGGGCTGCTCGGCGTCCGCCGTCGCTGGGTGGACGTGGCGTGCCTGGGCCTGCTGGGCGCCGGCATCCTCACGCTGTCGCTGCTGGTCCCGCCGCAGCCCTAGGTTGGGCCACCAGCCACGCGGTGGTGACGGCTGCGATGCCGGCCCCGGCGGCGAGGACGAGCCACGACGGACCGACCGCGTTCAGGAGCGCGACGAGATACGGCGACAGGAAGCCCACGTACGTCAGGCAGTAGGTGACGGCGGTCGTCGCGGCCATCATCTCGGGCGGCGTGTTCAGTTCAACCGTCGTCATGGAGCCCACCAGGAGCAGGCCATGGGCCGCCCCCATCACGCCCGCGACCAGCGGCAGCCACCACCAGGCCGGCGACAGGGCAGCGGCCGTCGCCAGGCCCATGCCGAGGGTGGTCACCGTCATCGCGAGCGCGCTGACGCGGCCGGGGTGGTGGCTCGCCCACCGCTTCATGGACGGCTGCAGCAGCACGGAGGTTCCCAGGGTCAGGCCGGCCACCGCTCCGGCGGCGGCGATCCGGGGCAGTCCGGCCAGCGGTCCCACCACGGACGGCATCACCACGAACGCCACCGACGCGACGCCGAAGACCCACGGGGCGGTGGGCAGCACCGTGCGGAGGTACCAACCCCGCCCCACGTGGCGCGCCACCTCGCCGACGGTCGGCGTCGGGTTGTCGCCGCGCCCCGCCTCGGGGAGGTTCCACACGAGCGCGGTGGCGACGGCCTGCACGACGAGGTGCAGGGCGTAGGGGAGGTGGAGCGGGGTGGGCAGCCACTGGGCGGCGAAGCCGGAGGCGGTCGGTCCCAGCGCGAAGCCGGCGGTCAGGGCGAGCGCGGCGCGACGGGCACCGGTGCCGGGGAGCTGGCCGGCCGAGAGTTCCTTCATCCAGGCGGTCCCCGGACCCATGGCGAACCCGATCCCGATCCCGCCCAGGACCCGGCCCGCGGTCAGCAGCCACGGGGCGTCGGCCCCCGCCAGCAGCAGGAGCGACCCGGCCAGCATCAGCACCACCGACACGCGCAGCATCGGTCGCTTGCCGTGGTGTTGGCTCCACCAAGCGGCGACCAGCAGGGCGGGCACCAAGCCGGCGACGTACACGGCGAACAGCCCGGTGACGGCCTGCTCCGTCATTCCACGCTCGGCGCGGTAGACGAGCAGCATCGGTGCGAACTGGTTGGCGCCCCACCCCGCGGCCACGAGGGCCAGTGAGAGGCGCCGCCAGGGTGGGGCCCCGCTCACCTCATTGGAAGTCGCGGTAGAAGTACTGCCCCTCCACGATGCCGGACGCCACGCGCTCCGCCTCCGCGTCGCGCAGTTCGACGCGTCGGATCTTGGCGCTGATCGTCTTCGGCAGCGCCTCGACGAACTCAAGGATCCGGACGAGCTGGTAGCCGTTGAGGTGCTCGCGGCAGTGCGCGAACAAGGACGCCGCGAGCTCGGGTCCGGCCCGGTGAGCGGCCCCGACCAGCACGTACGCCTTCGGGACCGCGCCACGCAGTTCGTCCGGGGAGGGAACCACGGCGCACTCGACGACCGCCTCGTGCAACATCAGGGCGGACTCGAGCTCGAACGGGCTGATCTTGTAGTCGGACGCCTTGAACACATCATCGGCGCGGCCCACGTAGGTGATGTAGCCGTCCTCGTCACGCTCGCCGATGTCGCCGGTGTGGTAGTAGCCGTCGCGGCAGGCCTCGGCCGTGAGCTCCGGGGCCTCGAAGTAGCCTCCCATGAGGCCGGCGTGGTCGTGGGAGAGGTCGAGGCAGATCTCGCCCTCACCCGGGCCCTCCAGGCGCTCGCCGGTCTGGGTGCCGAGCAGCACGACCCGGTAGCCGGGCAGCGGGCGTCCCATCGCGCCGATCCTGACGGGCTGTCCGGGGGAGTTGCCGACGGCGCACGTCATCTCCGTCTGGCCGTACCCGTCGCGGATCGTGTTGCCCCACGCGGCACGGACCTTGTTGATGACCTCCGGGTTGAGGGCCTCGCCGGCACCGACGAGCTCGCGCGGCGGCCTGGTCAGGTGCGACAGGTCGGCCTGGATCAGCATGCGCCACACGGTCGGCGGTGCGCAGAAGGAGGACACCTGATGCGCGTCCATGACCTTGAGCAGCCGCTCGGCGTTGAACCGGTCGTAGTTCACGATGAACACGGTCGCCTGCGCCAGGAAGGGCGAGAAGAAGTTGCTCCACGCGTGCTTCCCCCAGCCGGGAGAGGAGATGTTGAGGTGCACGTCGCCGGGTCGGACGCCGAGCCAGTACATCGTCGACAGGTGGCCGACGGGGTAGGAGACCTGCGTGTGGCGCACCAGCTTCGGGCGAGCCGTCGTGCCCGAGGTGAAGTAGAGCAACGAGGTGGAGTCGGCCGGGGTGGGGCCGTCCGGGGTGAAGTGGTCGGGGGCGCCGAGGGAGTCCTCCCAGCGCAGCCAGCCGTCCACGTCGTCGCCGACCGCGATGAGCGTCGCGTCGGGGCGGACGAGGTGGAACCGCTCCGCCAGCGTGGCCGGGGCGATCGCGAACCGGGCGCCGGCGGACTCGACGCGCCACGCGATGTCCTCCTCGTTCAGCAGCGTCGAGGTGGGGATGGCGACCGCGTTCACCTTCATCAGGGCCATGAGGACTTCCCACAGCTCGATGGTGTTGTTCAGCATCACGATCACCCTGTCGCCCGCGCGCATGCCCATCCGGGTGAGCCACGAGGCGACCTGGTCCGATCGCCGGGCGAGGTCGCCGTAGGTCCAGGTCTCGACGTGTCCCGTCTCGTCGTCGACGATCGTGACGGCGGCCCGGTCGGGGTGCTCCCCGGCCACGACGTCGAACCACTCCAGGGCGAAGTTGAACTCGGTGAGCTTCGGCCACGCGAAGTCGCGGACGACGGTGTCGTAGTCATGGGGGTGGTCCAACAGGAAGTCGCGCGCGATGCGGACGGCGTCCGTCGCGGCGGTCGCGGGGCGGCCGGCAAAGGTCATGGGCGAAACAGTACGCCGAGACCGACGGTTGCGTAGGTTCGCGCCACGATCGCGGGCGGGGGTCAGGCGGACGGGCAGTCCAGGACGACCCGCGCCACGTGCAGGGTCAGATAGGAGATCTCGTCCTCGGTGAGCGCGGAGCCCAGGCGCAACTCGACGACCTGGGCCAGTCGTTCGGCACACTCCAGCGCCCGAGGGTGCGCGTTCCGGATGGCGGCGCCGATGGCGGAACCCTCCTCGCTCAACTGGCTGTGTTGGTGGATGCGCACGAACAGGTACCGGAGGTGGGTGATGAGGCGTCCGACACTGACGGACGTGGTCGGCAGGGTGAGGCCGTAGGTCTGTTCGATGACGCCCACCAGTTGTTGGATGATCCCCGTCATCGCGTAGGTCGCGGACAGGTCCCCGGTGGAGAAACCCGCGTTGACGAGGTGGAGCGCGATGGCCACCGCCTCGGCTTCCGGCAGGGGCCGGTCGAGGCGGGCGTTCAGGGCGGCCAGCACGGCCCGCGCCTGCGCGTACTCGGTCGCGTACAGGTTCGTCACCTCGGCCACCAGGGGATAGATGAGGTCCATCCCCACCTCCTGGCGGTGGATCGCGAAGTTGACGTGGTCCGCCAACGCGATCACCAGGGTCGTGCCCCCGCCGGACGCCGAGGGCGTCACCCCGGCCTCGGCCAGGGCGGCGCTCACGAGGTGGAGATGTTCGGGCGGGATGCCCGCCAGGAGCTCGGCGAGGTGATCCGGGTCCCGGCCGTCCGAGGGGACGAAACGGCGGACGACACGGGACGGATCCACCCGTTGGCCCGGCCTGGCCTGGAAGCCCAGGCCGCGACCGGTGAGGATCACCTCGTCCCCGCCCGGGTCGCGGGCGAGGACGAGGTTGTTGTTGAAGACGCGCAGGATCTCCACGATGGATCAGCGACTGACCTCGATGATGGGCTCGCCGACCTCGGCGTCGCGCCCGACGAGCGGACGGACGGAGCCCTCGGCGTTCGTGAGCGCCTTGGTGTTGGTGACGGTCACCAGCGTCGTGGTGTCGAACCCGGCCGTGCGCACGGCGTCCAGGTCGACCTCGGCGAGCAGGTCACCCGCCTCGACGCGCTGGCCCTTCTCGACGTGGGCGGTGAAGCCCTCGCCCTTCATGCGCACCGTGTCGATGCCGATGTGCACGAGCACCTCGACGCCGGCGTCGGTCTTGATGCCGTAGGCGTGGGCCGTCTTGGTCACGGTGGCGACGGTACCGCTGACGGGGGAGACGAAGAGCCGTCCGGTCGGGACCACGCCGACGCCCTCACCCAGCGTCCGGGAGCTGAACACCTTGTCCTCGACGTCGTCGAGGCTGACGACGCGTCCGGCGACCGGGGCGCCCACCGTGGTGATGCCGTGCACCGAGGACGTCGCTGGTGCGGCCGCGGCTGCCGCCGGGGCGATGGGGGCCGCGTCGGTCTCCTCGACGGGAGCATCCTTGTCCTTGTAGCCCGAGATGATGACCAGGAGCATCGCGGTCACGAAGGCCACGGCGATCGCAAGGGCGTAGACCCACATCGGGTTGAACACGGGGATGGTCAGGAGCGAGGTGAACGCGAACGCGCCGGTCTTCACGCCGCCGAAGGGCGAGCCGAGCAGGGCGATCGTGAGGCCACCGGCGAAGCAGCCGACGAGCATGCGCGGGTAGATCCGCTTGAAGCGCAGGTGGATGCCGTACAGGGACGGCTCGGAGATGCCGCCGAACAGGCCCGCGGCCAACGCACCGGTCGCGGTCTGGCGCATGACGTTGTCCTTGTCGCGCATCGACAGGTAGAGGACACCGGCGGTGGCGCCGAAGCAGGCGAAGTTCCATGCGCCCATGGGGCCCTGGATGAAGTCGTAGCCGAGCGTCTGGATGTTGACCAGCATCAGGGCGTTCAGGGGCCAGTGCAGGCCGAGGGGCACCAGGAACGGGTAGACCATCGGGATCAGGATCGCGAACACGAACGGGGCGTTGGTGTTCATCCACGACAGGCCCATGCCGAGCCCGTTGCCGAGCCAGACGCCGAGGGGGCCCACCAGGAACGCGGTGACCGGGATCATGACCAGCATCGAGATGAACGGCACGAAGACCATCTGCACGTTCTCGGGGAAGACCTTCTTCAGGAACCGGTACAGGACCGCCAGCAGCGCCACCATCATCAGCGGCACGAACACCTGGCCGCCGTAGCCGTTCAGCTGCATCGGCAGGCCGAAGATGGTGGCCACGCACGACTCCGTGCCCAAGGCGGGGTTGATCGTGCAGACGGTGTCGGGGAAGCCCTGCACCTGCTGGTACAGCCCGCTGCCCGCGGCCGTCTCGACGAACTTCTTCGCCCCCAGGCTGAGGAACTCGGGCGTGAACAGGGCCGCCATGATCGTCGCACCCAGCCACGGGTCGATGTTCAGCTTCTTGGCGGCGTTGTACGCGACCATGACCGGCAGGAAGTAGAGCACCGACCGCCACATGGTGTCCCAGAAGATCCACGTCGCGCCGGCCGCCGAGGCGCGGTCCACGCCCTGGAACGGGACGATGCCCAAGGCGTCCAGGACGGCCGCGATGGCGATGATCAGGGAACCGCCCAGCAGCACGCCCAGCAGCGGGCGGAAGCTGTCGGAGAGGTACTCGAAGAAGGCGTCCACCCAGGCGTTCTTGCCGCGAACCTTGGCGCGGGCGGCGGCCTTGACGTCGGCGTCCGAGGCGGCACCGGAGGTCAGGGCCCGCATGCTCGGCAGGTTCATGATGTCGGTGTAGACGCCCTGGACGGCGCCGCCGACGACGACCTGGTGGCGGTCGCCCGACTGGGGGACCGAACCCAGGACGACAGGATTGGCGTCCAGCGCGGCCGGGTCGACCTTGCCGGCGTCCTTCAGCTCGAAGCGGAGCCGGGTGGCGCAGTGGGTGAGTGAGGTGATGTTGTCCGCCCCGCCGACGCCATCGACGATGGCCTGTGCGGCTGACGTGGTGGTGGGTTCCACGATGATCCCCTTGTCTGTGAGGGCCCGACAGGCCCATGAAAACAAAAAAAGACCCGAGATGCGATGATTCGCATCTCAGGTCTTGCCCCTTGCGGGTAACAACCCTGGTGAGCCGATGGGCTCGATCCGCAATGTAGCACTCATGCAGGTTGGGCCACAACTGGCGGGTCCGTGCGCGCTATCGTGCCGTATGGCCGCGCCGAAGGAGTCGTTCTGGGCGCACGTGCTGCCCGGGCTCATGGTGTTGCGGCACTACGACAGGGCCTGGCTCCGGACGGACGTGCTGGCCGGGCTGACCGTCACCGCCTACCTCGTGCCGCAGGTGATGGCGTACGCGCAGATCGCCGGTCTGCCGCCGGTGGTGGGCCTGTGGGGCATGCTCGCGCCCCTCGCCCTCTACGCGTTGGTGGGCTCCTCCCGCCAACTGTCGGTCGGCCCCGAGTCGACGACCGCGCTGATGACGGCCGCGGCGGTGGGAGCGCTCACCGCGACGGTGGGGGCGGACCGCTGGGCCGACGTCGCTGCGCTCCTCGCCCTGGCGGTCGGGCTCGTGGCACTGCTGGGCGGGGTGGCGCGGTTGGGGTTCCTGGCCACTCTGCTCTCCCGGCCCGTGCTGCAGGGCTACCTGATCGGCGTGGCCGTCCTGATGATCGCGTCCCAGTTGGGACGGATCACCCGGCTCACGGTCACCGGCGACAACCCTGTCGCGGAGGTCGACTCCTTGGTGCGGCAGTGGGACTCCGTCCACCTGCCGACGGTCGGCCTCGCCCTCGTCACCCTGGTTGCTGTGTTCGCCATGGCCGCCTGGCGGCCGCACTGGCCCGGACCGCTGATCGTCATCCTGGCGGCAGCGGGGTTCGCGGCCCTGCCGTGGGTGTCGGGCTGGGGGATGGTCACGATCGGAGCGGTGCCGCTCGGGCTGCCGGTGCCCCGAGTACCGGACGCCTCCGGCATCGATCTGGTCGCTCTCCTGCCCTGGGCGGCCGGCATCGCGCTGGTCGGCTACTCGGACAATGTGCTCACCGGCCGCGCCTTCGCCGCGCGGCATCGGCAGCAGGTGCGCGCCGGGCAGGAATTGTTGGCCCTCGGCATCATCAACGTGGGCGCGGGGCTGACGCAGGCGTTCCCGGTCAGTTCGAGCGGCAGCCGGACGGTGCTGGGGGACGCCATGGGCAGCAGGACGCAAGCCCACTCGCTGGTCGTGCTGGGTGGCGTCGTGCTGGTGCTGATGGTCGCGGGGCCCGTGCTCTCGACGTTCCCCAGCGCGGCCATGGGGGCGATCATCATCTACGCGGCCGTCCGCTTGGTGGACCTGGCCGCGTTGAGGCGCATCGCCCGGTTCCGGCCCAGCGAGTTCGTGCTGACGGCCGTGACCGCATTCGGGGTGGTGGCGTTCGGCGTCCTGGAGGGAATCGGCGTGGCCGTCACCTTGAGCCTGCTCGACCTCCTGCGCCGGATCGTGCACCCGCACGTCGGCGTCCTCGGGTTCGTCCCGCGGCTCGCCGGCATGCACGACATCGATGACTACCCCGAGGCCAGCCAGGTGGAGGGACTCGTCGTGTTCCGCTACGACGCTCCCCTGTTCTTCGCCAACGCGACCAACTTCCTGGCGCTCGCGGAGCAGGCCGTCGAGGAGGCAGAGCCCCCCGCGCGATGCCTGTTGATCAACGCCGAGGCGAACATCGACCCCGACATCACCGCCGTCGACGCCTTGGAGGAACTGCGCGCACGCCTGGCCGACGACGGGATCGTCCTCGCCTTCGCCCGGGTGAAGGCCGAGGTGCGGGAGCGGTTCGATCGCGCCGGTCTCACCGAGAGGGTGGGGGAGTCGAACATCCACCCGACGCTGCCCACGGCCGTGGCCGCCTATGCCGCGGCCTTCGAGGCCGAGGTCGGACGCCCTCCGTCCGGCCTGCCGTCGTGAAGGAACCGTGACCGGACGGCGTTCCTGCCGCGCCCGGAGGCGACCGTCGTCGTGCCCGTGACTCCCGGCGGGGTCAGTGCGCCTAGGATGAAGAGCCGTGAACGATCAACGACGCCAGCCCGAGCAGCAGGCACCGCCGGCGCAGAAGCTGCAGGTCCGCTACGCCAAGCGGGGCCGGGCGCGCTTCATGAGTCATCGTGACTTCCACCGGGCGTTCGAGCGGGCCCTGCGGCGGGCGGGGGTGCCCATGGCGCTCAGCTCCGGCTACAACCCGCACCAGCGGATCTCGTTCTCCAACGCGTCCCCGACGGGGGCTGCGACCGAGGCCGAGTACCTGGAGATCAGCCTGCGGGAGTCCGTCGCGCCACAAGCAGTGGCCGACGCCCTCAACCAGGCACTGCCGGACGGGCTCGCCGTGCTCGAGGTGGTCCCGTCGCCTCCGGGAGGCATCGCCGACCGCCTCCAGGCGTCGGCGTGGGAGATCCGCGTGGTGGGGCTCTCCCGCGCCGTCCTGGAGTCGGCCGTGGCCGCACTGTTGGCGTCCGACCACATCGAGGTCGAACGGATGACCAAGACGGGTCTGCGCAGTTTTGACGCACGGGACGCCGTGATCGAGCTGTCCGTGACGCAGGACGACGCGCTGCTGCTCATCTCCCGCCATGGCACGCCCCTCGTCCGCCCCGACGACATCGTGCAGGCGCTCGGCCGCGTCCATGAGTCCTTCATCCCCGCAGAGCCACCCCTCCTCATGCGGTTGACCCAGGGGGAGTGGGATGGTTCCCGAATCGTCGGGCCTTTTGAGGCGCGTGGCGAGGCGTAGCTGGGGTTTCGCCCTCGGGTGTGGAAGAATGGCGATCAGGTTGGACGCCGTCCCCGGCGCCTGACCGGGCCGTAGCCGCGACGACGAGACACGTCGACCGCGGAGGCCCTGTCAAACCGCAAGCTTCGCTGTGTTCGGCCACGTTGCCAGGGCATGGCGCATGTCTCGACAGGCTTCCTGTCGTGTAGAGGAGAGCACCATGCTCGATTCGGATGCCCCCATCGGCGCACCCGCAGATTCCCCGGAGTCGTCGACACCCGCACCCCGGCGCCGTCGCTCCGCGAGCCGTCCCGCCGGCCCACCGAAGGCCATCGAGTCCGCTCCTGCGCCGGCAGAGATCGCTCCCGCCGTCGAGCCCGAGTCGGTCGAGGCGGAGTGGAGCGAGGTCTCGGCCGACGGCCCCGTCGACGACGTCGCCGTCGAGGAGACCCCGGCGGAGGAGGCCGCAACCGAAGAACCCGCCGTCGAGGGGGCACCGGTCGAGGAGACCCCCGTCGAGGAGATTCCCGTCGAGGAGCCGAGCGCCGAGATGACCCCGGGCGAGGACGCTCCGGCCGAGGAGCCCGGCGCCGAGCAGGCCCCGGCGGAGGCAGCCGCGAGCGACGAGCAGGCCCCGCCGGCACGGCGTCGCTCCACCCGTCGGCGTGGACGTCGCGCCGACGTGGAGCAGGAGGCCGTGGCTGACCAGCAGCCGGACGCGGAATCGGTCGACCCCGTGGGTGACCAACTGGCCAGCCTGACCGCGGAGCGTCCGCGCTTGTCGGACGACGTGGCCAACCCCTTCCGGCCGGCGGATGTCTCCGCCGCGCTCGACCACCTGGCCGCCGCGATCAGCGGCGGCGAGGACGCCTCGGGTCAGGTCGACGACGACGACGAGGACGAGGACGACCAGGGCGATGGTGCCGAGGGCGTCGACTCGGGGGACGAGTCGACCCCGCGCCGCCGGCGCCGCCGCCGCGGCGGGCGTCGGCGCCGCAAGGGTGCCGACACCGAGGACTCCAACGACGACGCCGATTCCGACGGTGACGCCGATTCCGACGAGGACTCCGACGACGAGAACGGTGATGCGTCCGATGAGGACGCCGACAACGATTCCGAGCAGGGGGACGACTCCTCCGACGAGGCCGGTGGTCCCGCGACCTCGAGCCGTCGCCGTCGTCGTCGCCGCCGCCGCGGAGAGGACACCGGCGCCGACTCCGAGGAGGGCATCGACGTCGTCGTGAAGGTGCGCGAACCGCGCACCACCCGTACCCGCACCGCGGCTGACGAGATCACCGGCATCGAGGGTTCCACCCGCATGGAGGCCAAGCGCCAGCGTCGCCGTGAGGGTCGGGCCGCCGGGCGCCGCCGCGCGCCGATCCTCTCCGAGGCCGAGTTCCTGGCCCGCCGGGAGGCCGTCGAGCGCCAGATGCTCATCCGGCAGGCTGACGACTACACGCAGATCGCCGTGATGGAGGACGGTGTCCTCGTCGAGCACTACGTCGACCGCGACAGCTCGGCGTCCATGATCGGCAATGTCTACCTCGGTCGCGTCCAGAACGTGCTGCCCTCGATGGAGGCGGCCTTCGTGGACATCGGGCGCGGGCGCAACGCCGTCCTGTACGCCGGCGAGGTCGACTGGGATTCCTTCGGTGTGACCGGTGACGACCGCAAGGTCGAGAAGGTGCTGAAGTCGGGTCAGGCGATCCTCGTCCAGGTGACGAAGGACCCGATCGGCGCCAAGGGTGCGCGCCTGACGGCGCACATCTCGATCCCGGGCCGCTACGTCGTCTACTGCCCGGGCGGCCAACTGTCCGGCATCAGCCGCAAGCTGCCCGAGAACGAGCGGGCACGCCTCAAGGGCATCCTCGACGAGGCCGTCGGCGGGGAGGCCAGCGTCATCGTCCGCACCGCCGCCGAAGGTGCCTCGCAGGAGGAGCTCGAGCGCGACGTCAGCCGCCTGCGTGCCCAGTGGGAGGTCATCGAGAAGAAGGTCAAGGCCGGCAACGCGCCGCAGCAGCTCTACACCGAGCCCGACCTGACCGTCCGCATCGTCCGTGACCTCTTCACCGAGGACTTCAGCGCGCTGGTCGTCGACGGGAACGGCCAGGGCGAGGACGCCTGGGACGCCATGGAGGCCTACGTCACCCACGTGGCGCCGCACCTGTCCGAGCGCCTGCGCCGCTGGGACCGCGAGACCGAGGGCGACATCTTCGAGAAGTTCCGCGTGCACGAGCAGGTGGCCAAGGCGCTCGAGCGCAAGGTGCACCTGCCGTCGGGTGGCTCGCTCGTCATCGACCGCACCGAGGCCATGACGGTCATCGACGTCAACACCGGGAAGTTCACGGGCAGCCAGGGCAACCTGGAGGCGACGGTCACGTCGAACAACCTCGAGGCGGCCGAGGAGGTCGTCCGCCAGCTGCGCCTGCGCGACATCGGGGGCATCATCGTCATCGACTTCATCGACATGGTCCTGCCCGCGAACCGCGAGTTGCTGCTCCGCCGCCTGGTCGAGTGCCTGGGCCGTGACCGCACGCGTCACCAGGTGGCCGAGGTCACCTCGCTCGGCCTTGTCCAGATGACCCGCAAGCGCATCGGAACCGGCCTCGCCGAGGCGTTCACCGTCTCGTGCGACAACTGCGCCGGCCGTGGCTACCACGTCCACGACGCACCCGTGACGTCGCAGGCACCCGCCGACGGTGGTGATCGTGACGGCGCCGGACGCCGTGGGCCCCGCTCCCGCGGTGGCCGCTCCCGCGGTGGCCGTGCGGATGCTGCTGCCACCGCGCCGGTGCACGCGGCACCGAGCAGCCCGGTTCCGACGCCTCCGACCCACCCGTCGCCCCCGGACCACGCGCCCGCCGAGCAGGGTGCGCCCGAAGGGCCCGCGGAGGCCTGAGATGGGGTCCGACTGGCGGTCCGCACACGCCGAGGAGTGGGCGCGGACCGTGGTCGCCGCGGTACGGCAGACCTATCCGTGGGCGGCGCAGCACACGGTGACGGGGCCGGACGACACGGACGCGACCCCGCAGCGGCTGCACCCCGCGTTCCACGGCAGCTATGACTGGCACTCGTGCGTCCACATGCTGTGGTCGGGCCTGATGCTGCTCGCCGAGGCGTCGGACCACCTCGACGCCACGACCCGCGACGACCTCGTCGCCCTGTTGGACGAGCGACTCACCGTGGCCAACGTCGCCGCGGAGGTGGCCGTGCTGGAGCGGCGTCCGGGGTTCGAACGGCCCTACGGGTGGGCCTGGGCCCTGCAACTCGCCGCAGCGGCCGCGGGGTCCGGACGCGAGGACTGGGCCGAGGCCACCCGACCGCTGGGCGTCGCCCTCACCGATCGCTTCCTGGCATGGCTCCCCACCCTGCATGGCCCGGTGCGGCACGGCGTCCACTCCAACACGGCCTTCGCGCTGCTGCTCGCGCGCGATGCCGCCACCTCGGTCGGGTCGACAAGCCTGGTCGGCGTCGTCGATCGCCACGCCCGCGGGTGGTTCGGTGCCGACCGTGGCTACCCGATCGCGTGGGAGCCGAGCGGTCACGACTTCCTCTCGGCGGGGCTGTCCGAGGCGGTGCTGATGCAGCGGGTCCTCGCCACCGAGGAGTTCCGCGACTGGCTGGGCGCCTTCCTGCCGGGGCTGGCCGACGACGGCGACCCGCTGCTGACGGCCCCGGCCGGCATCGATGCCACCGACGGCCAGGCCGCGCACCTGTTGGGCCTGGCCCTCTCCCGCGCGTGGCACCTCCGCGAACTCGCGCCGCTCCTCGACCCCGGCCCGAGGGCGCGCATCGCCGAGGCCAGCGCCTCCCAGATCGCGACCGTGGCGTCCGAGATCACGTCGGGCGACTTCATGGCGACGCACTGGCTCGTCAGCTTCGCGCTCAAAGCGGAACTCGCCGGTTAGGGTGGGCGCAACATCCGGGTTTCGAAGGAGCACCTGTGGGGCAGTGCGTCTTGGTGGTCGATGACGAGCGGCCGATTCGGACGATGCTGCGCGCCTACCTGATGGATGCCGGCTATGACGTCGTCGAGGCTGCGCTCGGCACCGAGGCACTCCGCAAGCTCGCCGCGCAGCCCGTGGACCTCGTGCTGCTGGACCTGGGCCTGCCGGACACCGGCGGCATGGAGGTCCTGGCCACCATCCGCGAGGTGTCGGACGTCCCGGTGATCCTGGTCACCGCCCGAGCCGAGGAACTCGACAAACTCATCGGCCTGGAGGCCGGCGCCGACGACTACGTCACCAAGCCCTTCAGCCCGCGGGAGGTCGTCGCGCGGGTCAACACCGTGCTGCGCAGGAGCATCCGGCACGGGGGCTCTCCGCCCCTGGACCCCGTGCTGAGGTCCGCGTGTCTCGTCATCGACCCGCGCACCCGGGTCGTCTCCGTCGACGACCGGCCGGTGAGCCTCACCGCGCTCGAGTTCGACCTCCTGCACGCGCTGGCCTCCGACACCGGCCGCGTCTTCTCGCGCGCCCAGCTCCTGCAGAGCGTCTGGGGCTATGACTTCTACGGGGACGAACGGGTCGTGGACGTGCACATCCGCCGCATCAGGGCCGCCCTCGGGGACGACGCGGCCAACCCCCGTCTGATCGGGACGGTGCGCGGCGTGGGCTATCGACTGCTGGCGGACACGGCATGAGGAGGATGTCCTTCCGCCTCCTGGTGGGACACGTGGGTGTGGGCCTGCTCGGCGCCCTGGTCATGTACGGGGTCGTCCGCGTGTTGGCGCCCCAGATCTTCGACGCCGAGTTGCGACGCGTGGCGCGGGCCGAGCTCGGCGTCGGCCCCGGGCCCGGGGTCGCCGAGGACTTCGCGCGGTCCGTTGACCAGGCGCTCATCGTGGGCCTCTTGGCCGGCACGCTCGTCGCGGTCGGCGTCGGTGTGTTCGTGGCGATCCGGGTGAACCGCACGGTCGACCGCGTTCGCGAGGGCGCCCGCCGGTTCGCGGCGGGCGACTACAGCGCGGACGTCCCCGTCCCGGTGGAGACCGAGCTGGCCGAGATGGCCCATGACATCAACACCCTCGGCGCCGCGCTGGCAGCGACGGAGGCCCGGCGCCTCCGACTGCTGGGCGAGGTCGCCCACGAGATGCGGACGCCGTTGACGATCATCGACGGCTACGTGGAGGGCATGATCGACGGCCTCCTGCCGCCCGATCCCGAGCACCTCACGCAGATGGCCCACGAGACGCGTCGGCTCCGCCGGCTGTCGGACGACCTGTCCTCACTGTCCCGGGCCGAGGAGGGCCACCTCGCGTTCAACCCCCACCCTCTCGACCTCCGCGACGCCGTTCGGGGCGCGGCGGAGCGGTTGCGCTCGCAAGCAGTCGATGCCGGGGTCACCCTGGTCGTGGACCTCGCGCACGATCCCATCCCCGTCGTGGCGGACGCCGACCGGATCTCACAGGTCGTCACGAACGTGGTGGGCAACGCCATCGCAGCGACACCGGCCGGCGGTGTGATCACCGTGCAGGGTCGCCTGGGCGACGCCGAAGGGGTGATCCGGGTACGGGACACCGGCAAGGGCATCGCCGCCGATGACCTGCCCCACGTGTTCGAACGCTTCTTCCGGGTGGACGGGGCCGAGGGGACGGGATCGGGCATCGGCCTCACGATCGCGCGCACCATCGCCGGGATGCATGACGGCACCTTGACGGCGACCAGCGACGGGCTCGGGCACGGGGCGACCTTCACGCTGCGCATCCCGCTGGCGCCCGAGGCGTGAGGGGTTCAGGCGAGCGCGGCCCAGACGTCGTCGAGCATGCCTCGACGACCGCGGCAGCGGGAGCACAGCCCTTCCTCGCCCGGGGCGAGGATGGCGCGGCAGCGGGAGCAGCGGTCGCGCTGCAGAGTGGCCACTTCGACGACGTCGTGGGGGCCGGAGTTGCGGCCCGTCACTTCGACGACGTCCTCGGGGCACACGCGTGCGCACTCGCCGCAGTCCACGCAGGCGCGCGGGTCGAACTCGGCGGTTGAGCCGCCGGGAACGTTCTCCCAACGGACGGCAGCGGTGGGGCAGACCCGTGCACAGGCCTCGCACCCCGTGCAGCCGGAGCGGATCTCCAGGCGGGGGAGCGGCGCCTCCGGGGCGGCCTCCAGCAGGAGCGCGCGCGGTGTGGCCGGCGCCGGCCTCGACTCGCCGGACGGCGGCCGGAACAGCGATCTCCGGCTGCGGAGGCGTCCGAGGGGACGGGGCGCGGCGCGGCTGGGCCCCGACGGCCGGCCCCGTTCGAGCAGGCTGTCGGTCACCTGCACCTCCGGAGCTACGGACGCCGCGAGGCCGGCCCCCGCACGCAGCACGCGGGCGACGTGCTGGACCGAGGCGATCGGGCAGGCCTCGCAGGTGCTGCGCTCGAGCGTCAGGGACCCGCTGTGCAGGCGAGCGGCGGCCGCGGCCAAGGTCTCGGGGGCAATGGCGGCCAGGCAGGGGACCAGCACGCCGGCCGGATGGGCAGGCGCCGCCACCTGTTGCGCCACGTGGCAGCGCACGACCGCGTCGCCTGGGCCGGACCCCGCAACGGCCGACACCACCGCTGCCGCGTCCGGCCCCACGTCGGTGACGGCACCGGCCGGGCAGGCCGGCACACACAGGCCACAGCCGACGCAGGCGTCGGCGTCCAGCCGTGGCGGCTCGTCGCCCTCCGGCACCGTCCACGCACTCCGCGGGCAGGCGGCCGCGCAGGCGGCGCAGCCTGAGCCGCGCCGCCTGGTGCAGAGTCCGTCGCGCAGCGTCGGACGCGGGAGCAGGGCCGTCAGATCCGTGTCACCTCCACCCACGTGTCGAGCTGGGCGGAACCGCCCCCGATGGGGTCGTTCACGCCGCCCCCACCGAGGCCGTTGACGTCGTCGGGCATGAGGTCGTTGATCGAGAACCCGACCGAGCGGGGCCCGGCGAACCCTGTCTCCTCGTGGCCGGGCGTGACCGCCTGGGCGGCCTTGCCGTGCCCGTACCCGGTCTCCGCGTGGATGACCTTGCCGTCGATGGTGATCGGGCGGGCCCCGTAGCCGGTGTGCCCGAACGTGGAATCGGCCCCCACGACGCCGGGCCGGATCGCCTCGGTCACCAGGGCCACGCCCTCGGCCTCACCGGACGCCGACCGGATGCGCACGCGGTCCCCGGTGGAGATGCCGCGGGGACCGGCATCGGCGCCGCTGATGGAGAGGTAGTTGTTCGAACGGACCTCGCGCAGCCACGGCGAGTTGGCCGTGCGATAGGTGCCCTGGAAGCGGGGCTTCCAGCCGACCAACTGCAGGGGGAGGCCCTCCCGTGGGATGGGCGAGCCGTCGGAGCGCAACGGTTCGCGGACTGTCGCCAGCCCGTCGAAGTTCTTGCCGGTCATCGGGTCCTTGGCCGCGGCGACCTTCGGGGAGTAGAAGGCACACAACCCTTCGTAGCGGTACTTGAGCCATTCGCCCTCGTAGCCGTTCTCGTGGTTCTTGCCGCCGTGGCCCTCGAACCGCCCACCCCTGTTCAGGACGTAGACGACCTTCGCCCACTCCTCGGGCTTGACCGCTGCCCTCCACACCCGCTCATCGAAGGCGTCCTTGAGGTACTTGGTCCGGGTCTCGGTGAAGATCCGCATCTCCTCGGCGTCGGCGTCCGGGACGGGCGCCTTTCCCGCGTGGGCGACGTTCGCGGCCATCTTCAGCCAGTAGTCCTCGACCGTGTCGAAGTGTGCCCCGGGGCCGAAGGCGTCCTGCCCCACGCCCGGGAGCTTCAGCGCCTTCGCGAGTTCCAGATAGAACCACTCCACCGGGCGAGGTCCCTCGACGGCGCGCAGGGTGGGCTGGCCGAGTTGGGTGATCGCGTACTGCTGGACCGGGTAGATGCCTTCCTGGGTGAACCGCTCGAGGTAGCTCGGGTCGGGCAGCACGTAGTCGGCGTGCTGGGACGTGTCACCCATGACGAGGTCGAAGCTGACGATCAGCTTGATGTTGTCGGTGTCGTGCATCATCTCGGCCTGGCGGTGCCCGCCCGGGGACGAGTTCAGCGGGCTGTGCCGGTGGATGAACAGGGCGTCCAGGTTGTACGGGTAACCCGCCACCGCGCTGGGGATGACCTCGTGGCACATGTTGCCGGGGAACTGGAACCAGCGACGCTTGGCCGGGTAGCCGTCCGCCTTGAAGAAGGCCGTGTCCTCGTAGCGGACCTTCTCCCGCGTCACGGGGATGCCCCAGGCCGCGTTCGGGTTCTGCACCTTCGCCAGTTCGTAGCGACCGGCCATCGGGCTGAAGCCCTTCTGCGCGGTGATGTGCCCGCCCTTCCAGTCGTGGTTGCCGATGAGGAAGTTCAGGTAGCCGATGGCGCGGACGGCGTCGAAGCCGTTGGCGTGCATGGCGGGGCCGCGGTAACTCGTGATGCAGGCACGCTTGCCGTGCGAGGTGAAGTTGCGCGCGACGTCGACGACCCGGCTGGCGGGGATGCCCGCGGCCGCTGCCCACTCGTCGACGGTGCGCTCGTGGGCGCGCTCCGTGAGCAGGCGGAACACCGACTTCGCCCTGACGGGCGCACCGTTGACCATGAGCTCGACCTCGACGTCGAGGTCGGCCGGACCCACCGCCGTGGCGGTACCCACGGGCACCCCGCCCACGAGGCAGACGGGTTCGCCGTCCGGCACCTTGCCGGTGACCGGGTCGGGCTGCGGCGCAGGCGCCAACCCGAGGTCCGCGGTGGTGAGGTAGGGACGCTTCGGATCGGACGTGTTGACCAGGTAGGTGGCGTCCGACCACGTCGGCTCACCCACCGCGTTGGCTGAGGCCTTGTTCGGCTGGGCGAGGTAACGCGCATCGTGGCGCTGCTCGTCGAGGATCCAGCGGATCATGGCCCAGGCCAGCTCGGCGTCGTGGCCGGGCCGGACGGGTAGCCACACGTCAGCCTTCTCGGCGGTCTTCGACATGCGCGGGTCGACGACGACCATCTTCATCCCGAGTTCGCGCGCCCGCCCGATGCGCGGGGCCAGGTACGTCGGGCCCTTGTTCGCGGTGAGCGGCTCGGCGCCCCACACGATCAGGTAGCGGCAGTAGTCGATGTCGGCGTACATGCGCTTGAAGTTGGTCGTCGGATGGGTCTGGGCGTTCGCCACGACCCCCGTGACGCCACAGGTTCCGCCGTGGTTGAACTGGTTGATGGTGCCGAAGCTCTGGAGGGCCATCCGCGCACCGATCAGGGCCATCCGGTCGCCACCCAGGATCGCGAAGCGGTTCGATCGTGGGCCGAGCCCGGGCCGCTTCGGGTCGAGCAGGCTGTCGCCCCACTTGGCCTC
The DNA here is from genome assembly GCF_059516005.1 of Propioniciclava sp. LT294. NCBI lineage: Bacteria > Bacillati > Actinomycetota > Actinomycetes > Propionibacteriales > Propionibacteriaceae > Propioniciclava > Propioniciclava sp. LT294. The sequence continues at coordinate 120,755 of NZ_JCAKNG010000001.1, read as the reverse complement.
GAAGTCGGCCGCGGTCATGGTGCCGGCCTGGACCGCCGCCCAGTCGTCCATGACCGGCTTCTTCGGCGCGAACTTGATCGTGTCCCGCAGGCCCGGCGTACCCAGGGCGGAGCTGCCGTCGAGGATCTCCGAGAGCGCCTCCTCCCAGGTGATGCTCTGCCACTGGCCCGACCCGCGGGGCCCCACGCGCCGCAGCGGCTTGCTCAGCCGCAGCGCGTCGTGGGCGATCTGGAGGCCGGCTTGCCCCTTCAGGCAGATCATCCCTCCGGAGCGGGAGCGCGCCTCGGTCGCCATCGTCCCGATGCCGTGGGCGGCATCGGCCAAGGGGGTGTCGTAGGGGATCGGGCCGATCGGTTGCGTGGTGAGGGCCGAGTACGGGTTGCCCGCGATCTTGCGGATCAGGGCGGTCGCGCCCAGTGCCTCCGGGGCCTCCTCGAGGCGCACCTTGATCGTGCAGAACGAGTTGCACTGCATGCACAGGGAGTGGATGAGGTCGGTGGCGTCGTAGCCGTCGTCCGCGTCGCCGGTGCCGTGGGCGACCGCCTGGGTGAACGGGTCCCGGAAACCCTCGTGGAACATGCCCCCGACGGCCGCGACGCCGCCGATGCCGGCGGCGGTGCCGATCACGGTGCGTCGGCTGATGCCGCCGCGCGGCTGGTCCTCCGGCTCGGGCAGGGTGTGGTCGGTCTTGGTCGCAGTCATGCAGCCAACTCCTCGTTCAGGTCGTGCTCGTCAGGGTCGGGGTCGTGGATGGGTTGCCACTCGGACACGAGGCTGTAGGCCAGCGCGCCGCCGGCACACAGGAAGGCGCAGACGAGCCACTCGGTCAGTGTGGGGAAGTAGTCGTTGACGGGGTAGCCCTCGATGACCGGGGGCACGAGCGGCGGCACGACGATGTTGAAGCGGACGCCGAGGATCCCGACAACGACGAGCATGGCCGCCGTCACCAGCCAGCCCGCCCTGCGCTTGAGGGGCGACATGCAGATGACGAGTGCCGCCAGGAGGAAGCCGATCTGGAAGAGCCAGAACGACCAGGCGTAGGGGCCGAAGGCCATGATCGACATGATGGACTTGTCGTGGTGCTCGAACGCGAGCAGCGGCACGACGAACTCGTAGAACATGAGGCCGAGGTCGATGAAGATCGCGCCCACCAGGACCGTCGACAGCTGGCGCATGAGCCCGCCGTCCGGCTTCTTTCCGGCGCCCCGGCGCTGCCAGTAGTGGATCGCCATGACCAGCGCGGTTCCGGAGACGACGGCCGACACCACGAACACGATCGGGAACAGACCGCCGAACCACATGCCGCGCGCCTTGACGACGGCGAAGATCGTTCCGGTGCCGCCGTGGACACCGAAGATCGCCAGCGGCACCCCGATGATGCCGAGGATCCGCATCCACCTGTGCGCCTTGGCCGGCTCCATGGTGCGGCGCTGCAGCATGAGGGCGAAGACCAGCTCCGCGGTCAGCAGGGCGATGTACAGCGTGTAGAAGCGGACCTCCCAGCTGAGCGGTGAGGTCCAGTGGAAGAAGACCAGAGTGATCAGCGCCCGGTCGACGCGGCCCAGGTCGAGGCCGATGAAGGCCAGGGCGACGCCCATGCAGACGACCGCGGACAGGAGGGCGGCCCGGCCGATCCCCTCGAACTGGTGCATGCCGAAGACGTAGATCAGGCTCGACAGGAGGAAGGCTCCGGCTGACAGGCCGACGAAGTAGATGTAGAAGGCAACCCAGGCACCCCAGGGCATCTGGGACGACAGGTCGGTGACGGACATGCCGTTGATGAGGCGGTTGAGCATCGGCCACGCCCCGATGGCGAGGACGATGACCAGGAAGCCGTACCAGAGCTTCCGGTTGCGAGGGGTGAGGAACGGCTCGTGGCGGACGTAGCTCCACCAGTGCTGTCGGCCCGGTGGTGTGGTGGTCCGTGGCGCGGTCGCGGTCGACATGGGTACGGCTCCTTCAGCGCAGGTAGTAGACGCGGGGTTGGGTTCCGAGCTCCTCCTTGAGCCGGAAGGCCCTCGGTGAGGCCGCCAGCCTCGAGACGAGGCTGTTGGGGTCGTTCAGGTCCCCGAAGTAGCGGGCGTCGCCGATGCAGGTCTCGCAGCAGGCGGGTTCCTCCCCGCGCTCGAGCCTGTGCATGCAGAAGTTGCACTTGCGGACGGTGCCGATGGGGGCTTTCCACGTCTCGCGCGAGCCACGGTCGAAGCCGTACTCGGGTGACTGCAGCGCATCCGCGCCGGTGACCTCTGCCTCGTAGGACTCGCCGAAGTCGAAGCTGCGGGCGCCGTAGGGGCACGCGGTGATGCAGTAGCGGCAACCGATGCAGCGATCACCGTCGATCACCACGATGCCGTTGTCGTGCTTGTAGGTCGCGTTCACCGGACACACCGTCACGCACGGCGGCTCGTCGCACTGCATGCACGGCCGGGGGATGTTGATGCGTCGCACGTTGGGATACGTGCCGGTCTCCTCCTCGAGGACCACGTTGTAGCTGACGCCGGGGGGCGTCCGGTTCTCGGCCTTGCAGGCGACGGTGCAGGAATCACATCCCACACACTTCTGCAGGTCGATGACCATGCCCCACCGGGGCCCCTCGGTCTTGATGGGAGTCGGATCCGCCATCCCTGATGTCCTCCTGGTCGGGCAATGTTGTCCTGCGCTGACCATAGGAAAGACCTCGGGCGGGCCATGCCGCGGAACCGTGAAGATTCGGTGAAGCCGCCTTTGGGCGGGGGAGGCCTCAGCGCACGCGCACGTACATCTGGGCGGGCCGGTTGCTGCCGGACGCGCGCGACTTCACCTGGTAGCGCGGATGGGCCTGCAGCAGGTCGCGCAGCTTGGTGAAGCCCCAGGTCCGGGAGTCGAAGTCGGACGCGAGCCGTGACAGGTTGCTGCCCACGTCGCTGAGGCGCGCCCAGCCGTCGTCGTCTGCCGCGCCCTCGAAGGCCTCGGCGAGCAGGCGGTCGAGGGCGGGGTCGGGGGCGAGCCGCTGTGGCTCCGGCGCGGTGGCCGCCTTCGGCGCCGCCCCCAGGTTCTCCACGTACACGAACGTGTCGCAGGCGGCGACGAACGGCTTGGGCGTCTTGCGTTCGCCGAACCCGTACACGGTGAGCCCCTGCTCGCGGATCCGGGCGGCCAGCCGGGTGAAGTCGCTGTCGGAGGAGACGATGCAGAACCCGTCGAGGCGTCCGGAGTAGAGCAGGTCCATCGCGTCGATGATCATGGCCGAATCGGTGGCGTTCTTGCCCGTGGTGTAGCTGAACTGCTGGATGGGCTGGATCGAGTGCGTCAGCAGCACCGACTTCCACGAGCCCAGGCGGGGGGAGGTCCAGTCGCCGTAGGCGCGGCGGACGCCGGCGTGGCCGTACTTGGCCACCTCGATGATGAGGTTCTCGATGTGGGCCGCGTTGGCGTTGTCGGCATCGATGAGGATGGCGAGGCGTGCGTCCTGCTTGTCGATCGCAGGCATGGGATCTCCCTTCTGGGCGTCGGGTGCGTCAGATGACGAGCCGGCTGATCGCGTGGATCACCAGCCCGGCCAGGGCACCGACCACGGTGCCGTTGATGCGGATGAACTGCAGGTCGCGGCCCACGTAGAGCTCGATGCGCTCGCTGGCGTCCCGACCGTCCCACCGCTGGATGGTGTGGCTGATCACCGAGCTGAGCTCGTTGCCGTAGGTGGTGACGAGCCACGCCACGGCGTCCGATGCGGTGGAGTCGACACGCTCGGCCGTGGCGGGCTCGTGCAGCAGGGACTCGCCCAGCTCCCGGACGCTGCGGATGGCGCGTTCGCGGAGGCCGGACTCCTCGTCGTCCAGGGCGGACTCCAGGCTCTTGCGCACGGACGCCCAGAGGGACACGACCGTCGCGCCCACCTGCGGATGGGTGAGCAGGCGCGACTTGAGGGCCTCGAAGCGGCCCTGGACCGATGCGTCCGCCTGCAGGTCCCCGGCGATGCGGAGCAGCAGGGTGTCCAGGCTGTGGCGCGCTGGGTGCTCGGGGTTGTCACGGACGTCGGCCACCCAGTCCAGGGCCTGCCAGTACAGCGCGGAGACGACGCGCTGGTTGACGAAGTGCGGCGACCAGCGCGGGGCACGGTCGTGCAGGATCGTCGTGAACGCCGTCGGGTTCTTGGTCAGCCACGTGTGGAGCTCCCGGAACAGGAGGTCCACGAGCCCCTTGTGGGCACGGTCGGCCACGATGCCGTCCAGCAGGGCCCCGGTGATCTGGGAGACGGGCTCGCGGTCGAGCCGGGGGAGGACCACGTCGACGGCCAGGGCCCGGACGTCGTCGTCCTTGACGCGGCGGAGCAGGGCACGAGCCACCCGGACGCCCTCGGCGACGATCCGCCGGGCGTGCGCCTCGTCGCGCAGCCAGCCGCCCAGGCGGTGGGACAGGCGGGCGTCGGCGATGCGCTCGCGGACGACCTCCTCGGTGAGGAAGTTGGTGGCGAAGAAGGACTGCAACGACCCGGCGAGCTCGTCCTTCTTGCGCGGGATGATCGCTGTGTGCGGGATCGGGATGCCCAGCGGGTAGCGGAACAGCGCCGTCACGGCGAACCAGTCCGCGAGGGCGCCGACCATGGCGGCCTCCATCATGGTGTTCACGTACCCCCACACGCCGGAGTGGCCCAGGCGCAGCGTGGCCAGGTAGACGACGGCGGCCAGCAGCAGCAACGACAACGCGATGGCCTTCATGCGCTTCAGGCGCCTCAGGCGCTGCTCATCCGCGGCGGACATGGTCATCAACTGCACCTGCCCAGCATTCCACGCGTGGGACAGGGGTGGCGGACCCGGGCCCCCGAACCGTCCCTGACTAGAGCGGGCCGGGGCCACCCGAGGGCAGGGTCGGGGCCTGACCGTGCGCAGGGGCGTCACCGCCGGCCCCGACCTCACGGCAGGTGACGACCATGCTCTTGAGCCGGGGGTTGCCGAAGGTGGTCACCAGCGGCACGTCGGCGGCGTCGCGGCCGTGGCCGATCTTCACGTGGCCCTTGCGGGGGACGTTGTGGCGGGGGTCGATGGTCCACCAGCGATCCCGGAACCACACCTCCGCCCACGCGTGGAAGTCCCGGCTGCCGGGGCTGTCGGAGGTGACGTCCATCACCGGGAGGTAACCGGACACGTAGCGGGCGGGGATGTTGAGGGCCCGGCACAGCGCGACGAACGTGTGCGCGAAGTCCCGGCAGATGCCGTACCCGTGGGTGAAGGTGTCGAGGGCCGACCAGGTCGACCGCGTGCTGCCCGTGCGGTACTCGGTGTGCCCGTGCACCCAGTCGGAGACGTCGAGCGCACGCTGCAACGTGCGGGGGCCGGTGCCGAAGAGGCGCCAGGCGTCTGCGCTGAGCAGGTCGGACTGGCAGTAGCGCGAGGGCCACAGGTAGGTGAGGGCGTCATCGGGCAGGTCCGTCGGGGCGAGCTGCTCGGCGGACGGGTCCTGCTCGTCGACGGCGTCCGGGACCGTCGCGGTCGCCGTCCACTCGAAGACGGACTCCCCGGCGGGCAGGATGAGCTTCTGGCCGCGGTTGCCGTAGTGGTCGGTCCACCCCGTGAGGACCATGCCCTCGTCGCTGGTCGTCCAGAGCGGGTCGGTCACCACGACGCCGCCGCCGCTCTGTGCCTCGATGAGCGTGAACGTGGACGTGGGCCACTGGGCCACGTGGGTGAGGCGGCCCCCGAGGGCCAGCGTGCGCGTGTTCATCCTGCTCCGGTTCTGGAAGGGCGGTGAGAGGATAGCGCGCATGAGTCCCACCACGGTCCTCGACGTCAACACCCCCGACGGCCTCGGCCGCCTGCACGTCGACGCGCCGGCCGAGCCCCGCGGCGTCCTGCTGCTCGGGGGTGGGCACTCGGGCCAGATCGACACCGTCGACCTGCTGGCCCTGGCCGGCGAGCTGCCCGGCCACGGGTGGGCGGTCGTCCGCCAGGAGTTGCCGTGGCGGGTGGGTGGCAGGAAGGTCGGGCCACGCCCCCCGGCGTCCGACCCTGCGTGGTTGGTCGGGGTGGAGACCGTGCGCGCCATGTGGCCCGGTCTGCCGCTGGTCACCGGTGGGCGCTCGGCCGGTGCACGGATCGCCTGCCGCACGTGGGACGCCGACCTCGCCGGTCTGGTGGCCCTGAGCTTTCCGCTCCACCCACCGGGCCGGCCGGCGCCGTCGCGGGTGGCGGAGTTGCAGCCGGTCGGCGTCCCGGTGCTCCTCGTCTCGGGAGCACGCGACCCGTTCGGGTCGCCCGCGGAGTTGAGGGACGCCTCGGCCCTCGGCCAGGCGGGGGAGAGACAGGTCGTCGAGGTGGCCGGGGCCACCCACTCGTTCCCGGAGAGGACGGCCCCGGCGGTCGTGGCTGCCGTGGTGGCTTGGCTCGGGCGGCTCCCAGTTTGACCGGCGCAGGCACGGCGGCGTAATCTTGATCCCCGGTGCCCGTGCGGGCGTGCGATCCTTCGTCGCTCCCGGCACCGCGTGGATGAGGCGTCAGTCGCTTCATTCGACACAGACGACACATTCAGGAAAGCAGGTCAGGCGTGTACGCGATCGTGCGCAGCGGCGGACGTCAGCACAAGGTGGCTGTCGGTGATCTCCTCACCGTCGACAAGATCGTCGACGCCGAGGTCGGCTCCACCGTCAACCTCACCCCGCTCATGCTGGTGGATGGCGACGCCATCACCACTGAGTCGGACAAGCTGGCCAAGGTGTCCGTGACGGCGGAGGTCATCGCCGAACACAAGGGCCCCAAGATCCGCATCCTCAAGTACAAGAACAAGACCGGGTACAAGAAGCGCCAGGGCCACCGCCAGCGCTACACCCGCGTCAAGGTCACCGGCATCGAGAGCTGAGGGAGAACCAAGATGGCACACAAGAAGGGCGCATCGAGCTCCCGCAACGGTCGTGACTCCAACGCGCAGCGCCTCGGCGTGAAGCGCTTCGGCGGCCAGCTCGTCAACGCGGGCGAGATCCTCGTCCGCCAGCGCGGCACCAAGTTCCACCCGGGCGACAACGTGGGCCGCGGCAAGGACGACACCCTGTTCGCGCTCAAGGAGGGCACCGTCGAGTTCGGCGAGCGTCGCGGTCGCAAGACCGTGAACATCGCGCTGGCGGAGGCCTGAACAAGTTCGTGACAACGGGGGTGGCCTGAGGGCCGCCCCCGTTTCGCATGCCCCCACCATCGGGCGCCGCTCCCCGGGAGCCCGGTGAACGAACGGTAAGGTCTCGGCATGGCTCGGCTCGACGCGTGGTTGTGGTCGGTACGGCTGTACCGGACGCGGTCGGACGCGACCGCAGGCGTCCGGGGCGGCCACGTGCGGGTCAACGACAAGCCGGCCAAGCCCGCGCAGATGGTCGTGACCGGCGACACCGTCCGCGTCCGGAAGGACGGCGACGAGCGCATCGTCGAGGTCGTCGACCCGACCCTGGTCAAGCGTGTCGGAGCGGCCGTGGCCCAGCAGGCCTACCTCGACCACACGCCGGCCAAGCCGCCACCGATCCCGGAGATGACGGGGAAGGTCGCCGTCCGCGATCGCGGAGCGGGTCGTCCGACCAAGAAGGAGCGGCGACTGATGGACGCGTTCCGCGGTGGGGGCCGGCAGTCGCCCTGACCGGCGACCCCGAGGCGCCGCCGGCGATACGGCCGGGCGGCCGGCAGGGTGACCAGACGGGTGGGGGGACCCGGTAGAATCCTCTGGTCCGTCCGTCATCTGCTGACCGGAGTATCACCATGGCCATCCCGTCCTTCGTCGACCGTGCCACCCTGCGGGTGTCCGGGGGTAACGGCGGCCACGGCTGCACGTCCGTCCACCGCGAGAAGTTCAAGCCGCTCGGCGGTCCCGACGGGGGCAACGGGGGCAACGGCGGCTCGGTCATCCTGAGGGTCGATCCGGGCCTGACCACGCTGGTCGACTACCACCGCCAGTCGCAGCGCCGCGCCACCAACGGCCAGCCCGGCGAGGGGGACCACCGGCAGGGTGCCAACGGCGAGGACATCGTGCTGGCGGTGCCCGAGGGGACCGTCGTGTCCGACGCCGACACCGGTGAGGTGCTGGCCGACCTCGTGGCCGCCGGCGATGAGGTCGTCATCGCCGCCGGGGGGAAGGGCGGACTCGGCAACGCGGCGTTGGCGACGGCTGCCCGCAAGGCCCCCGGCTTCGCCCTGCTCGGCGAGGAGGGTGAGCAGCGGTCCATCCTGCTCGAGCTCAAGGTGCTCGCCGACGTCGGCCTGGTCGGCTTCCCCAGCGCGGGCAAGTCGTCGCTCATCGCCGCCATCTCGCGCGCGCGGCCGAAGATCGCCGACTACCCCTTCACCACGCTCATCCCGAACCTCGGTGTCGTGGTGGCCGGCGACACGACCTACACGGTCGCCGACGTCCCGGGCCTGATCGAGGGGGCCTCCGAGGGGCGGGGCCTCGGGTTCGACTTCCTCCGTCACATCGAGCGTTGCGAGGCGATCGTCCACGTCATCGACTGCGCCACCTACGAGCCGGGCCGTGACCCGGTCACCGACCTCGACATCATCGAGGGGGAGCTGGCCGCCCACGGCGGCCTCGAGGACCGCCCGCGCCTGGTCGCGCTGAACAAGGTGGACATCTCCGACGCCGCGGACCTCGCCGAGATCGTCGCGCCCGAGATCGAGGCGCGCGGACTGAAGGTGTTCCGCATCTCGACCAAGTCGTCCGAGGGGCTGCAGGGCCTCACGTTCGCGATGGCGGAGCTCGTGCGCGAGCGGCGTGCGGCCAAGCCGAGGGTGGAGGCGCAGCGCGTCGTCATCCGTCCCGAGCCCGTCGGCGGGACCGGCCCGGAGTTCACCATCCGCCGGATGGGTGACGGGATGGGCGGGTTCGTCTGGCGCGTCGAGGGGGCCAAGCCCGAGCGCTGGGTCAGGCAGACCGACTTCACGAACCCCGAGGCCGTCGGTTACCTCGCGGACCGGTTCTCCCGGCTGGGAATCGAGGACGAGTTGGCGCGCATGGGGGCCCGCGAGGGCGACGCCGTGGCGATCGGGGCTGGTGACGATCCGGTCGTGTTCGACTTCGCCCCGCAGATGCAGTCCGGCGCCGAGCTCCTCACCCGCCGCGGCGACGACGAGCGGCTCCACAGCGAGCGGCCCTCGGTCGCCCGGCGCCGCGAGCTGGACGCGGAGTACCACGCCGCGAAGGCCGCGGCCGAGGGCCTGCCGCACGACCCGAACACGAGTTGGCGCGTGGACTTCAACGAGGAGGACTGAGGGTGGGGGCACCCATCCGACGCGCGGTCGCCGAGGCGAAGCGCATCGTCGTCAAGGTGGGCAGTTCGTCGCTGACGGACGCCCACGGCCGGATCGACATGGCCCAGATGAACGCGCTGGTGGACGCCATCGCCGCGGCACGGGGCTCCGGTCGCGAGGTGATCGTGGTGTCCTCCGGGGCCGTGGCCGCCGGCCTGGACCCGCTGGGGATGCGCGCCAAGCCGCGCGACCTCGCCACCCGCCAGGCGGCCGCGTCCGTGGGGCAGGGCCTGCTGCTCGCCCGCTACACCACCCTGTTCGCCGCGCACGGGCTGACGGTGGGCCAGGTGCTGGTGACCGTCGAGGACATCGCCCGGCAGGCCTCCTACGCCAACGCGCGGCGCACCTTCACGCGTCTGCTGGAGCTGGGCGCGGTCCCCGTCGTGAACGAGAACGACACCGTCGCCACGAACGAGTTGCGCTTCGGCGACAACGACCGGCTCGCGGCCCTGGTCGCGCACGTGGTGCGGGCTGACGCGCTGTTCCTCCTGTCGGACGTCGAGGCCCTCTACACCGACCACCCGTCGCGCCCGGGCGCCCGGATGATCACCGATGTCCCGGAGGTGGAGGACCTGGTGGTCGACACCTCCCGGGGCGGGTCCTCGGTGGGGACGGGGGGCATGGCCACCAAGCTGGAGGCGGCCCGCATCGCGACGCACGCGGGCATCACGACGGTGCTGACGTCGGCGACCAAGGTGCGCGAGGCGCTCGCCGGGGACCCGGTGGGGACGCTGTTCCACCCGTCCGGACGCCGCCGTTCCCGCAAGATGCTGTGGCTGGCCTACGCCTCCCAAGTGGCGGGTGTGCTCACCCTGGACGAGGGTGCGGTGCGCGCCGTGGTGGAGCGCAAGGCGTCCCTGCTGCCCGCCGGCGTGACGGGCTTCACCGGCGAGTTCTCGGCCGGGGACCCGGTCCGCCTGGATGGGCCGGACGGCGAGCTCGTCGGCCACGGCCTGGTCAACTACGACTCCCGCGACGTCCCGGCGCTGCTGGGCCGGTCCACCCGTGACCTCGCAGCCGAGCGGGGTCCCGAGTTCGAGCGGGAGCTCGTGCACCGGGACGCCCTCATCCTGCGGAAGAAGTTCCGCGGCTGACCGGTCGGTCATGCCCATCGCCGAGAGCGACCGACGCTTCCCGGCGCTCGGCGGCGTGCCGGCCGAGCGCGTCCGGTCCTGGCGCGGACGCCGCTCTGGTGGACCCCCCGCAGGGCGTTCGACCCGGCTGAATTACCATGGCGCGCATGACCTTCCATGACCAGGCCGTCGCCGCGCGCACGGCGTCCCGTGCCCTGGCCACTGCCTCCCGCGCGACCAAGGATGCGGCGCTGCACGCGATGGCCGAGCGTCTCTTGGCTGCGCGGGGCGAGATCCTCGCCGCCAACGCCGAGGATGTGGCTGCGGCCCAGGCATCCGGCACCGGGGCGGCGCTGATCGACCGCCTGCGCCTGACGCCTGAGCGACTGCAGGGTATGGCCGACGGCCTGCGCCAGCTGGCCGGGCTGCCCGACCCGATCGGCGACGTGGTCCGCGGCTGGACCAACCCCAACGGCGTCACGGTCCGCCAGGTGCGCGTGCCGTTCGGGGTGGTGGGCATCATCTACGAGGCTCGGCCCAATGTCACCGCCGACGCCGCGGGCATCGCCCTGAAGTCCGGCAACGCCGCCCTGTTGCGCGGTTCGAGCTCGACGCTGGCCTCCAACCGCGCGGTCATGGACGCCCTACGCGCGGGCGTGGCGGACGCCGGTCTTCCGGCCGACGCCGTCCAGCTCGTCGAGGGAGACCGCTCCGTCACCGGCGAGATGATGGCCGCCCGCGGCCTGATCGACGTGCTGATCCCGCGTGGTGGGGCAGGCCTGATCAACGCCGTCGTCGAGGGCGCGAAGGTGCCCGTCATCGAAACCGGCACGGGCAACTGCCACCTCTTCGTCGACGCCAGCGCCGACCAGGACATGGCCCTGCAGATCCTCCTGAACGCCAAGACCCAGCGCCCCAGCGTGTGCAACGCGGTCGAGACCCTGCTCGTCCATCGCGACGCCGCCGCGGAGTTCCTGCCCAAGGCACTCGCCGCGCTCACGGACGCCGGCGTGACCGTCCATGGCACCGACGACGTGCAGGCGGTCTCCGACGTCGTCGTGCCCGCCGTCGAAGGGGAGTTCGACGACGAGTACCTCAGCCTCGACCTCGCTGCTGCGGTCGTCGACGACCTGGACGCCGCCATCGAGCACATCCGTGCGCACACCACGGGCCACTCGGAGACGATCATCACCTCCGACCTGCGCAACGCCGATCGCTTCGTCGCCGAGGTGGACGCCGCGGCCGTCCTGGTCAATGCGTCCAGCCGTTTCGTCGACGGCGGCGAGTTCGGTTTCGGCGCCGAGATCGGCATCTCGACGCAGAAGCTCCATGCCCGCGGCCCGATGGCGCTGCCCGAGATGACGGCCACGAAGTACGTGGTGACGGGGCACGGCCAGACTCGCGCCTGAGACACTTCCGGGTGGCAGAACCCCGAGAATACTGGGGATCCTGCCACCCGGAAATGCAGTCAGGTGGTCGGGGGCACCCGATCAGGCCGTGAAGATCGGGCGGAGGAAGTCCGCCAGCTCCGCGTGGGCGTCCAGCGGAAGCACGTTGGCGACGTACTGGTCCGGACGCACGACGACGATGGCGCCGTCACGGTCGATCGAGCGGGCCGCGAAGATGTCCACGTCGGCATCCAGCGCGAACACCTTGTTGAAGTCCGGGACCTGGAAGGGGCCGACCTTCGGCTTGAACACGGCCGGCACCTTGTCCAGCGTGACCTCGGTGTAGGGGTGCTGGTACACGACCTTCACGTCGAACACGGCGTCCAGGTCCTGCCCCTCGGCGCGGTGCGCGTGGAGCGGCGAGGCCGGGTCGTCGGCGAGCCAGTCCGCGAGGCGGGCCGTGGGGGAGTCCTCGCCCGGGGCGGCGGCGTCGGCGAACACGTAGATGCGCCAGCGGCCGTCGGCCTCGTGCAGGTGCCCGAGGTGGACCGGGTTGGCGTCCGCGGCGCGCACGACGGGGGCCGACTTGAACCGCTTGCCGAGCGGGAAGCCCGCGGCGATCTCCTGGTGCGCCCCGTCGCCGGTGATCAGCGACGGCTGGTAGTGGGTCATGAAGCCCGCCGGGAACTCGGCGTGCTGCTCGTAGTACCGCTCGAGCGCGGCCGGGTCGTCCGCCGACGGCTTGGACGCCATCATCGAGGACCACTCGCGGTCGTAGGCGACGAGCTTCTCGGCGATCTCGTGGCGCTCGACCGTGTAGGTCTGCAGGAGGCTCTCGGGGCTCTGCCCGCGCAGCACCTGGGCGATCTTCCACGCGATGTTGAAGCCGTCCTGCATCGACATGTTCATGCCCTGGCCGGCCTTGGCCGAGTGCGTGTGGCACGAGTCGCCGACGATGAAGACGCGCGGCATCCGGGTGCCGACCTCCTCGGCGGGGACGTCGTCGAAGCGGTCGGTGACGCGGTGGCCGACCTCGTAGACGCTCCACCAGCCCACGTCCTTGATGTCGAGCGTGTAGGGGTGCAGCGCCGCCTGCGCCTTGGCGATGATCGCCTCCGCGGGGGTGTTGCGGACCGCGCGGTTGTCGTCCGCGGCGACCTCGCCGAGGTCGACGTACATGCGGAACAGGAAGCCGCCCTCGCGGGGGATCATCAGCAGGCTGCCGCTCGCGGCGCTCACGGCGACCTTGAAGCGGACGTCGGGGAAGTTCGTGTCGGCGATGACGTCCAGGACACCCCACGCGTGGTTGGAGACCCCGCCCTCGTGCTGCGCACCGATCGCCTTGCGGACACCGGAGCGGGCGCCGTCGGCACCGATGACGTACTTGGCCCGGATGGTCCGCTCGTTGCCCTGCTGGTCCTTGACCTGCACGAGGACCGGACGGTCGCCCTCACCGGTGACCTGGAGGCCGAGGAACTCGTGGCCGTAGTGGACGGGCATCTTCGCCGGGGCGCGCAGCGCGAAGTCGGCGAAGTAGTCCAGCACGCGGGCCTGGTTCACGATGAGGTGCGGGAACTCGCTGATCTCGCGGGGGTCGTCCGGCGTGCGGGCGGTGCGGACGATGTTCGCGGGGTTGGCCGGATCCTGCTTCCAGAACGTGGTCTCGACGATGCGCTGCGCCTCGGCGATCATCTCCTCGGCGAACCCGAACGCCTGGAAGGTCTCGACGGACCGGGACTGGACGCCGTCGGCCTGGCCGATCTCGAGGCGGTGGGGCCGCTTCTCGATGATCGCGGCGTGGATGTCGGGGAACTGCGCGAGCTGGGCGGCGGCGATCATGCCGGCGGGGCCCGCTCCGACGATGAGGACGTCAACCTCGTCGGAGAGTTCGTCCGTGCGACCGATGCCGACGCCGGCGGGCTCGGCGATGCGGGGGTCCGTGGAAACGTACCCGTGGTGGTGGAACTTCACCTGTCCTCCTTGACATGGGGGCTCACGCGTCCGACTTCGACGACGGACCGGCGGAGCTACCGACCTTTTCTCGAACTCTAGGGTAAACAGCGTGGTGTCGTGACGTTTTTTCTGCGCTCCAGAAGAGCTGGGTGGTAGGCGCTGTGTCGAGGACTTTCGCTATGCTCCCCTGCATGACCCTCCTGCTCGAAGCAGCCGCCGGCCATGCCGACCAGACCGGCGCCCTCATCACCGGCATCCTCGTGTTCGTCGGACTGGCCGCTCTCCTCGGCATCGTCCACACCTTCGGTTCGGGCCGTCCGCACGCGGTGTCCGAACGAGAATGAGCTCCACCGGCCTGGCTGGAGGAGCCGGCCGGCCCACCTGGCGCCTGGGCGTCATGGGTGGCACGTTCGATCCCATCCACCACGGCCACCTCGTGGCCGCCAGTGAAGTCGCTGCACGGTTCGACCTCGACGAAGTGGTCTTCGTGCCGACCGGCCAGCCCTGGCAGAAGGCACACAAGAAGGTCTCCTCGGCCGAGGACCGCTACCTGATGACGGTCATCGCGACCGCCTCCAACCCGCGCTTCTCCGTCAGCCGCGTGGACATCGACCGTCCCGGCGACACCTACACCGTCGACACGCTGCGCGACCTGCGCCGGATCCGCGGTCCGGAGACGCACCTGTTCTTCATCACCGGTGCCGACGCGTTGTCCCAGATCCTGACGTGGCGCGGCGCCGACGAGTTGTTCGAGCTGGCACACTTCGTCGGGGTGTCGCGCCCGGGCATCGAGTTGGACGAGCGGGACATCGCGCACCTGCCGGCCGACAAGGTCACGCTGATCGAGATCCCGGCGCTGGCGATCTCCTCGACGGCGTGCCGCGAGCGGACGGCGTCCGACCTGCCCATCTGGTACTTGGTGCCGGACGGTATCGTTCAGTACATCAGCAAGCGGGGCCTCTACCTGAACGGCCCCGATGACAAGGAGATCCATGGCGGCGACTGACCACGCGCTCCACCTGACCCAGCTGGCCGCACAGGCGGCTGCGGACAAGCAGGCCACCGACCTGGTGGCCTTTGACGTCTCGGAGCGACTGGCCCTCACCGACGTCTTCCTCATCGTGACCGCTGCCAACGAGCGCCAGGTCGGCGCCGTCAGCGACGCGATCGAGGAGAAGCTGCACAGGGACGGTTCCCGGGTGCTGCGCCGCGAGGGCGAGGGAGAGAACCGGTGGGTGCTGCTGGACTTCGGCGACCTGGTCGCCCACATCCAGCACGCCGAGGAACGCCAGCTGTACTCGCTCGAGCGCCTGTGGCGTGACTGCCCGGCCATCGAACTGCACGTCGACGAGGGTGCGTCGGTCGACGCCTCCTGACGCCGTGGAGCCACGCACCAAGCTCGTCCTCGTCCGGCACGGCCAGACCGACTCCAACGCCGCCGGCCGGTTCCAGGGCCAGCAGGACGTGCCCCTCAACCGCATCGGGCGATCGCAGGCGGACGCCGTGGCCGAACGCCTCGTCCGGCTCCGGGCCTCCCGCGTCGTCACCTCCGACCTCCTGCGTGCCCGCGCGACCGCCGAGGCCGTGGCCGCGGCGTCGGGGCTCGGGGTTGAGGTGGACGACCGCCTGCGGGAGATCCACGTCGGCAGCTGGCAGGGCCGTACGGCGGCCGAGGTGGCCGCGGAGACCCCGTGGTTCGAGGACGCCTTGCGTTCCGGAGCCGACTTCCGCCGCTCGGACACCGGCGAGACCGCCGAGGAGGCGGGGGAGCGGGTCGCCGAGGTCCTGCGCGAGCTGGCCGCACGGCACCCGCACGAGACGACCATCGTCGTCGGGCACGGTCTCGCGCTGCGGGTGGGGATGTGCCTGTTCCTCGGGCTGGGGCTGGAGTCGTCGTTCGCGCTCAGCGGCCTGTGGAACTGTTCCTGGACGATCCTGGACCACCACGAGCGCTGGCGCCTCCAGAGCTACAACAACGTCGTCGTGGGCCACGCCGGCCCGCTGGCCTCACCCAGCTCGCGCTGAGAGAGGCCGGACGCCGCTCAGGAGAGCAGCGCCCCGGCGGCGATCCGGACGGAGTTGGCGTACAGGGTCTCGCGCTCCTTCGCCGACATGTCACGCGAGCCGTCGAAGAGGTGGTCGCTGACCGTCAGCACGGTGAGGGCCTCGCCGCCCTCCGCGGACGCGCAGGCGTACAGGCCGGCCGACTCCATCTCGACGCCGAGGGTGCCGTACTTCGCGAGGCCGCGGATGATGTCCGGGTTCGCCAGGTAGAAGTGGTCGGAGCAGTACACCGGCCCTGCGTGGACGGTCGCACCGGCGAGGGTGCCGGCAGTGTCCATGGCGCCGCGCAGGAGCGGGTAGGAGGCCGTCCACGACATCGAGATGCCCGGCACGAACAGGGTCGACAGCGAGGCGTTCGTGTGCGAGGCGGTCGCGACGATCGTGTCGCCCACGGCGACGTCCTCGGACATGCCGCCACACGTGCCGACGCGCACGATGCGTCGGACGCCGTAGAACCGGTAGAGCTCGGTGGCATAGATGGACACGCTGGGGACCCCCATGCCGGAGGCCATGACGCTCACCGGGGTGCCCTGCCACGTGCCCGTCCAGCAGCCGATCCCGCGGACGTCGCTGACCAGTTCCGCATCGTCGAGGTGCTCGGCGGCGATCCGCTCGGCCCGCCTGGGGTCGCCGGGCATGAGGACGAGGGGGGCGATCTGGCCGGGTTCGGCCGAGATGTGCGGGGTGGCCATGGAACTCCTGTCGGTGGACTGCGGGGTCGATGCTAGCAGTGGGCGGGGCGGGGATCCGGGGTGTCGTGAGGGCTGGAAAACGCGTGAACCCCGGCCATCGGCCGGGGTTCTTTGCTGCGATCGGTGGAGCTAAGGGGATTCGAACCCCTGACCTCTTCCATGCCATGGAAGCGCGCTACCAACTGCGCCATAGCCCCAAAGTTCCGGTGCGGAACGAAGAAGAACTTTACCCTGCATCCCGGTCTTGTACAAAATCGGCCGCACTGTGGACACCCGTCAGGCGTTCTCCAACCGGCCCCGGACGGTAAAGCCCGCCTCGGCCAGGGCGGCCTCGAGTTCGGCCGTGTCGGTCGTGTTCACGCCGAGCATGAGGTCGGACGTGCCGTCCTCGCCGCGGTAGACCGCCAGGTGCTGGACGTTGGCGCCGTACGTGCGGGTCACCTCACCGATGCGGGCCAGGGCGCCCGGAACATCGCGGGCACCCACGACGAGTCGGGTGCCGGGATCCCGGAAGCCCAGCAACTCGATGTAGGCGTCCAGCAGGTCGGACTCGGTGATGACGCCGACCAGCCGCCCGTCATCGACCACCGGCAGCATCTCGATCTTGTGCTCGCGCATGATGAGGGCCGCCTGCTCGAGCAGCGCGTCGGGCGAGATCGTGATCGGGTCGCGCGACATGACCTTGCCGACGGTCAGCTTGTTGACGAGGTAGGTCAATTCGTTCACCGACAGGGAGGTCGCCTTCGACGGCAGGTTCGCGTCGATGTCGCCCTCGGAGATCACGCCGACCACGCGGCCGGCGTCCATCACCGGGAGGTGGCGGACGCGCCGGTCCTTCATCGTGGCGATCGCCTCGGGGATCGTGGCGTCCGTGCGGACGGTGAACGGGTCGGGGGTCATCCGGCTCTTCACGAACATGGTCATCCTCCGAGGTAGGCGCGCTTCACTTCGTCGGTGCTGGTGAGCTCGGACGCGGTGCCCGCCAGCACGATCTTCCCGGTCTCCAGGACGTAGCCACGGTGGGCGACCTGAAGAGCCATGTTGGCATTCTGCTCCACCAGCAGGACCGTCGTGCCGGCTTGGTTGATCTCACTGATGATCGAGAAGATCTCCTGGACCAGCAGGGGAGCCAGGCCCATGGACGGCTCGTCCAGGAGCAGGACGCGCGGACGTCCCATGAGGGCCCGTCCGATCGCCAGCATCTGCTGCTCGCCGCCGGACAGCGTGCCGGCGTTCTGCTTGCGGCGGTCCTGCAGGCGCGGGAAACGGGCGAAGACGTCGTTAAGGTCGGAGGCGATCCCCTTGGCGTCCTTGCGGAGGTAGGCGCCCAGCTCCAGGTTCTCCAGGACGGTCATCTGGGGGAAGACGCGGCGTCCCTCGGGCACCTGGACCAAGCCGCGCTTGACGCGGGACTGCGCTGACTGGCGGGTGATGTCGGAGCCGTCCAGGACGACCTTGCCGCGGCGTGGGCGGATGAGTCCCGACACGGTGCGCAGGGTGGTGGTCTTGCCGGCCCCGTTGGCCCCGATGAGCGTCACGATCTCGCCCTCGGCGACGGACAGGGAGATGCCCTTGACGGCCGTGATGCCCCCGAAGGCGACCTCCAGGTCGGTGATCTCAAGCATGGTCGACCTCCTCGCCCAGATAGGCCTCGACCACCCGCGGATCGGCACGCACCTCGTCCGGTGTTCCGGACGAGATCACGATGCCGTGGTCGAGCACGTAGATGCGTTCGCAGATCTGCATGACCAGGCTCATGTCGTGCTCGATGAGCAGGATCGTCAGGCCGAAGTCCCGCCGGATCTGGGTGATGAGACGGGTCAGGTTGGCCGTCTCGGTGGGGTTCATGCCGGCCGCCGGCTCGTCCAGGAGCAGCAGGCTCGGGCTCGTCGCAAGCGCGCGGGCGATCTCCAGGTGGCGCTGCTCGCCGTAGGACAGGTTGACCGCATACTCCCCGGCCTTGTGGTCGAGGTGCATCACCTCGAGCAGTTCGAGGGCGCCCTGACGGATCTGGTCCTCGGCCCGGCCGAAGCTCGGGGGACGGAGGAAGGAGGCGAGCAGCGGGTAGCGCTCGTTCTGCTGGAAGGCGATCATCACGTTCTCCAGGACCGTCAGGTCCTTGAAGAGCCTGATGTTCTGGAACGTGCGGCCCACGCCGGCTCGGCAGATGGCATAGGGGGCCTTGCCCCCGATCGACTGGGTCCTGCCGCCGGCGGTGAAGACGATCGTGCCCGAGTTCGGGGGGTACACCCCGGTCAGCAGGTTGAACACCGTCGTCTTGCCCGCGCCGTTGGGGCCGATGAGGCCGACCAGTTCGCCCTGGGCCAGGGTCAGGTCGACGTTGGACACGGCGGTCAGGCCGCCGAAGCTGCGCGTCAGCGCCGTGACGTCGAGGATGTTCATGCTGCCTCCTTGTCCCGGTCGCGCCCGCGTCGCCCGAAGCGGGGCACCATTCTCAGCGACAGCTCGCGGTTGCCCATCAGCCCCTGGGGCCGGAAGATCATGATCACGATCAGCAGCAGCGCGTACAGGATCATGCGGACGCCCGGGAACGGCTGCAGGACCGTCGAGATGATCGCCAGCAGGAAGGCGGCGATCACCGAACCGGAGAGGGAACCCAGCCCGCCGAGCACCACGATGACGAGGATGTCGACCGACTTCAGGAAGCCGAACTGCTCGGGCTTGATCACGTAGAAGTACGAGGCGTACATGCCGCCCGCGATGCCGCCGAAGAAGGCGCCGATCGTGAAGGCCAACACCTTGGAGCGCGTCGTGTTCACGCCGATCGACTCGGCGGCGATCTCGTCCTCGCGGACGGCGATCGCGTCGCGGCCCTGCCGGGAGCGGACGAAGTTGCGGATCAGCAGGACGGAGCCGACGGTCAGGATGAAGAACCAGTTCCAGTCCATGTACTGGGGGACCGGCGAGAGGCCGGCGGCGCCGTTGGTGAAGTCGAAGTTCTGCAACAGGATGCGGATGATCTCGGCCATGCCCAGAGTCGCGATGGCGATGTAGTCGCCCCGGAGGCGCAGGGTGGGCAGGCCGATGAGGAAGCCGACGGCGGCGGCGATGACGCCGCCGAGCAGCAGGCCGCCCACGAACCCGGCGGTCGAGTCGACGTTCATCGTGACCAGGGCCGTGGTGTAGGCGCCGATGGCCATGAAGCCGGCGTGGCCGAGGGAGAACTGCCCGGTGAAGCCCGTGATCAGGTTGAGGCTGACCGCCAGGACGATGTTGATGCAGATCGTGGCGAGGGTCACCTGGGCGTACGCGTCGATGATGCCGGCCTGCACGAGCAGGAGCACGATGACGTAGGTGGCGACCAGGGGGAGCCAGAGCGTGAGCGCCTGGCGGACGAGCTTGTTCTTCATCACACCTTCTCCCGGACGTTCTTGCCGAGCAGGCCGGTGGGCTTGAAGATCAGCACGAGGATGAGGATCGCGAACACCACGGCATCGGTGTAGAGGCTGGACCAGTAGCCGGCCACGAGCGTCTCGGCGGCACCGATGAAGTAGCCACCGATGAGCGCGCCGGGGATGAGGCCGATGCCGCCGAACACTGCGGCGATGAACGCCTTCAGGCCGGGCAGCATGCCCATCAGCGGGTTGATCGCGTTGTAGTAGACGCCCACCAGGACGCCGGCCGCGCCCGCGAGCGCGGACCCGATGGCGAAGGTGAACGAGATGGTGTTGTCGACGCTGATGCCCATCAGGCGGGCGGCGTCGGCGTCCTGGCTGACCGCACGCATCGCCTTGCCGATCTTGGTGCGGCGGACGACGTACTGCAGGACGACCATGAGCAGGACCGACACCCCGATGATGATGATCTGCTTCATCGTGATGAGGACCCCGCCGACGTTGAAGCTCTGCTCCATGAAGGGCGGCAGGGCCCCGTAGGTGCGTGTGTCGGCGCCCACGAAGAACATCATCCCGTACTCCAGCAGCAGGGAGACGCCGATGGCGGTGATGAGGACGGCGATGCGGGTGGACTTGCGCAGGGGTTTGTAGGCCACCCGCTCGATCACCACGCCCAGCACGGTGCAGACGGCCATCGCGATCAGCAGCGACTCCACGAAGCCCAGCTTGAGGTGGACCATCGAGAAGTAGCCGACGTAGGCGCCGACCATGTACACGTCGCCGTGGGCGAAGTTGATGAGCTGGATGATGCCGTAGACCATCGTGTAGCCCAGTGCGATCAGGGCATAGATGCTGCCCAGCGCCAAGCCGTTGACGAGTTGTTGAGCCAACTGTTCCACGGGTGTCGACCTCCCCTGATCAGGCGAGGAGTGGGACGGCGGACCGCCGTCCCACTCCTGCGCGGGTTGGTATGGATGAAGTGTGTCAGGCCTTCTCGGTCACCGCGACCTGGCCGTCCTTGTAGCCGATGAAGACGACGGCCTTGACGGGGTTGTGGTTCGCGTCCACGTCGAAGCTGCCGGTGACGCCGGCGAAGCCCTTGGTCTCGGCGAGCGCCTTCTGGACGCCCACGCCGGTCTTCTCACCGGCGCGCTTGATGCCGTCGGCGACGAACTTCAGGGTGTCATAGCCCAGGGCGCTGAACGCGTTCGGCTCGGTGCCGTACTTGGCCTTGAACGCCTTGATGAACTCCTGGACCTTCGGGTCCTGGTCGGCGGAGCTGTAGTGGTTGGTGAAGTACACGTCGGTCAGCTGCTTGCCGGCCTGCTCGCCCAGGACGGGGGAGTCGAAGCCGTCGCCACCGAGGATCGGCTGCGTGATGCCGAGGTCGCGGGCCTGCTTGATGGCCTTGCCGGCCTCGGTGTAGTAGCCGGGCAGGTACAGCACGTCGAACTGCTGGCCCTTGAACTTGGTCATGACCGCGTTGAAGTTGTCCGCGCCCTTGCTGTAGGCGTCCTCGGACACGATCTCGCCGCCACCGGTGGTGAAGGTCGTGCGGAAGGCGTCCGCGAGGCCCTTGGAGTAGTCGCTGGAGCTGTCACGCAGGATGACGGCCTTCTTGGCGTCGAACTTCTTCACGGCGTAGTTGGCCGCGGCGGTGCCCTGGAAGGAGTCGTTGAAGCAGGTGCGGAACGCGAACTCCTTGACGCCCTTGGCGTCGACCGTGACGTCGTCGGCGGTGGCCGACCCGGAGACGACCGGGATCTTGGCGCGCTCGGCGACGGGGATGGTGGCCTTCATGCCGCCGGACGTGGCGGGGCCGATCACCGTGATGACCTTGTCCTGGGTCATCAGCTTCGTGGCCAGCGTGGTGGCCTCGGCGGCGTCCGACTTGGTGTCGTACTTGATGAGCTCGATCTTCTTGCCGTCGATGCCGCCGGCGGCGTTGATCTCCTCGGCGGCCATCTCGATGCCCTGGACGTTGGCCTGGCCGTAGGTGGCGACGTCACCGGACAGCTCGTAGTTGAGGCCGATCTTGTAGGTGGCGCCCGCTGCCGGGGCCGGTGCCGAGCCGCCGCCGGCGCTGCAGCCGGTCAGCACGAGCGATGCGGCCGCGAGGCCGGCAAGGATGCGCTTCATGTCAATTCTCCCTGGTCGACCGCCCCGGAACGAGAGCGGATGCCAGCGCATGCTACAAATCAGCGGCCCCGAACGGGCGGGGTCTCATCGCTGATGAGACGCCGGGATCCGTCCGAGCCGTGAGAGCAGTGCCGTCGCCCCGTCCGTGTGGCGGCGCCGCGTCACTCGGGGATGGGCAGGGCGGACACCTGCCGGCCCTGGGCAGTGGTCAGGATGAGGGTCGACGCGCCCCGTGGCAGGGCGAGGAGCAGATGGCCCTCGATCGACTGGCCCGCCGCCAGCGACCCGCTGCCGATCTCGGGTGTGGGGGCCCCGGGAACCGGCTCGTAGACGTCCGTGCCGGAGTTGGAGAAGGCGACGAACCCGTAGCTGATGCGCCCGGCGTCCGCGGTCACCTTCACCTTGACGACGACTCCCTGATCGGTCCACGCGTGCCCGGTGATCTCCCAGCGGCCGTGGCTGACGGTGCTGCCCGGCATGGTGAACGGCATGCCCGGACCGGCGGGTTCCGCCGCCGGCGCCGTGGCGGCCGGTGTGCTGCCCGGTACGGTGGCCGCGAGCGGCGGACGCCAGAGGACGGCCGTGAGGACGACCGCCACCAGCACGACGCCGATGACGCCGAACCACCAGGTGCCGCCCGAGCGGCGCGGTGGTGCATAGGCGTCGATGTCGACGGGACGCCGCTGGTACGGGTCCTGCTGCCACTGCGTCATGCGAGCGAGCGTACCGGCCGGGTTGTGGACAACCAACGGGCGGTCCGGCGGGTGCTGTGGATGGTGTGAAGTGGTTGCTCCTGCCGCCCCCGCACCGCCCATGGTCGGGGCATGACCGAAGCACCCGAGCAGCGCACCTCGCTGCGATCCCTGACCGACCTCGTCGAAGTCGTCCCCACCCTGCTGGGCTTCCACCCCACCGATTCGCTGGTCCTCGTGGCCCTCGACAACGGGAGGGTGGAACTCGCCGCTCGCGTCGACCTCGACGTGACGGGGGGCCACCGCACCGCCACGGCCCTCCGGCCGGTGTGGCAGCGCCTCCCCCACGCCTCCCACGTCCTCATCGCCTACTCCGACGACGCCGAGCGATCGTGGTGGGCGCTGGACGACGTCGCCGCCACGATTCCCCAGGGCTGCCCGCGCACGGTGCTGCACGCCGATGGCGGGCGCTGGTACTCCGATCCCGACGACGCCGGGACGCCGTACGACCGGCTGGGGAGCGTCCACCTCGCGCGCGCAGCCTGGGACGGACGGCCGGTCCGTCGTTCACGGGCCGAACTCGTCGAACTCACGCGGCCGGGTCGGACGCCCGCCGAGGTGACGGCCTCGCTGGAGCGGGTGGCGGCGCGGGAGGCGACGCTGCGCGATGTGGTGTCCGAGGCGATGGCGTTGGTGGTGGGCCACGACGAGGCGCCCGGTGATCTGGAGATCGACGAGGCCACCATCCTCTGCCTGGCCAGCCATGACCCGGTCTTCCTCGAGGAGGTGCTCCTCGGGACCACGCGGGCGAACGCTGCCGTGCGTGTGGCCCTGTGGGCCCAAGTGGTCCGGGCGAGCGTGCCGAACTGCGCGGGGGCCGCGCTCGTGGCGCTGGGGTTGGCGGGCTGGGTGGACGGGGAGGGGGCGATCCAGTCGGTCTGCCTGGAGGCGTTGGCCGAGCGTCCGGGGCCGGCCGAATGGGTGGGCCTCCTGGACGCCATCAACGCCGACGCGGTCCACCCCGACGAGTGGGAGGGGATCCGCGCCCGGCTGCGCGATGAGGGCGTCGCCACGGCGTCCTGAAGAGCTCTACCATGCCGTCATGCGACGGATCGTGGTGTGCGGCGAGGCCCTGATCGACCTGGTTCCGGGCCCGCCCGGCCCCGACACGCGCTCGTCGTCGTGGCGGGCACTCTCCGCGGGGGGGCCGATGAACACGGCGATCGGGCTGGCGCGCCTGGGGGTGCCCGTCGAGTTCCTGGGGCGGCTCGGGAATGACGCGTTCGCCGGGCAGTTGCGGAGCCACCTGGCCGCCAACGGCGTCGACACCGCGCTGGCCGTGGCGGCGGCGGAGCCGACGTCGTTGGCGGTCGTGAGCCTGGACGAGGACGGCAAGGCGTCCTACACCTTCCACTTCGCGGGCTCGGCCAACTTCGGGTGGCGTCCGGACGAGTTGCCGGTGCTGGGGCAGGAGGACTGGCTGCACATCGCGTCGCTGGTCACCGTGGTCGGTCCGGGGAACGTGAGGCTGCTGGAGTGGGTGCGGGGCGGATCCGGGCCACTGTCGCTCGATGTCAACGTCCGCCCGACGGTGCTGCCCGACCTCGCCGCCTATTGGCGCCTGGTGGAGCCGTGGCTCGTCGCGGTCGGGGAGCGCGGGGGCCTGGTCAAGGGGTCGGACGAGGACTTCGCGTTGCTGGCCGCGGCGTCCGGGCTGCCGACCGCTGCGGCCGACCTCGTGGTGGGGCTGCGCGAGCGCTACGGCGCCCGGTGGGCGGTCGTGACGCGGGGCGCTGACGGTGCGGTGGCCGCCGGGCCCGAGGGTGTGGTGGAGGTGCCGAGCCCGCCGGTGCGGCTGGTGGACACCATCGGGGCGGGGGACACCTTCATGGCGGCGCTCCTGGACAGCCTGGTGCTGCGCGAGCTGCCGTTGGCGGACGCCCTGCGCCACGCAGCGCAGGCTGCGGCGCTGGTGTGCGAGCGTGAGGGGGCCGACCCGCCGACCCGCGCCGAGCTGGACGCAGCTCTTTCCTGAGCGGGGCGGTGGTCTATGCTGGCGGGCATGGATCGCACCACGAGCCAGCGACTTCTTGGCTAGCCGCGCACCCACCCGGTGACGCGGCGCCCCTGACATGCCCAACCGGCAGGCAGGGGCTTTTTCATGCCACGAGTCGAGATCCGTCCACGAGGAGAACCAACACCATGGAGTCCGCCCGCACGTATGACGCAGCCGCCGCTCAGGAGCGGTGGCAGAAGTTCTGGGAGGCCGACGGCACGTTCGTCGCCCGGGACGACGACACCGCCGAGCGTCGGTACGTGCTCGACATGTTCCCCTACCCGTCGGGCGACCTGCACATGGGCCACGCCGAGGCGTTCGTCATGGGCGACATCGCGGCCCGGTACTGGCTGCTGCGCGGCTATGACGTCATGCACCCGATCGGCTGGGACTCCTTCGGCCTGCCGGCCGAGAACGCCGCGATCGCGCGCAACGCCCACCCCGCCGAGTGGACCTACCGGAACATCGAGACCCAGGCGGCGTCCTTCAAGCGGTACGGCCTGAGCTTCGACTGGACGCGGCGCCTGCACACGTCCGACCCCGAGTACTACCGCTGGACGCAGTGGCTGTTCCAGCTGTTCCACTCCCGCGGGCTGGCCCACCGCAAGAGCTCGCCGGTGAACTGGTGCCCGAACGACCAGACCGTGTTGGCCAACGAGCAGGTCGTCCAGGGCGCCTGTGAGCGCTGCGGCACCCCCGTCACCAAGCGGAACCTGACCCAGTGGTACTTCAGGATCACCGAGTACGCCCAGCGCCTGCTGGACGACATGACGGCGCTGGAGGGCCACTGGCCCGATCGCGTGCTGGCCATGCAGCGCAACTGGATCGGCCGCTCCGAGGGGGCCTACGTCGACTTCGTGATCGAGGGTCGCGACGAGCCGGTCACCGTGTTCACCACCCGCCCGGACACGCTGTACGGGGCCACGTTCTTCGTGGTCGCCCCCGATGCGGCGCTGGCGTCCGAGATCGTCACCGACGAGCACCGTGCCGACTTCGAGGCGTACCTGGAGGCGACGCGGCGGGAGTCCGACATCGAGCGGCAGTCGACGGACCGACCCAAGACCGGCGTGTTCCTGGGGCGGTACGCCATCAACCCGGTGAGCGGCGAGAAGCTGCCGGTCTGGGCGGCGGACTACGTGCTGGCCGACTACGGCACCGGCGCGGTCATGGCCGTCCCCGCCCACGACCAGCGCGACCTCGACTTCGCCAAGGCGATGGGGCTGCCCGTACGCCGTGTCATCGACACGGGCGAGCCGAACCCGGAGGAGAGCTTCATCGCCACCGCCGGGGACGGGACCTACGTGAACTCCGGCGAACTGGATGGGCTGACCGACAAGGCGTCCGGCGTCGCCCGGATCACCGAGCGCCTGGTGGAGGAAGGGACCGGCAAGTCGGCCATCACCTTCCGGCTGCGTGACTGGCTGCTGAGCCGCCAGCGGTTCTGGGGCTGCCCGATCCCGATCATCCACTGCCCGTCCTGCGGGGAGGTGCCGGTCCCCGAGGACCAGCTCCCTGTCGAGCTGCCCCCCCTGACCGGTGCCGACCTGGCTCCGAAGGGAACCTCGCCCCTGGCCGGAGAGGCGGCGCGCGCCTGGCGTGAGGTGCCGTGCCCGACCTGTGGCGGCGCCGCCGAGCGCGACACCGACACCATGGACACCTTCGTGGACTCGTCCTGGTACTACTTCCGCTACTGCTCGGCCAACGACGACACCGCCGCGTTCGACGTGGACGCCGTCAAGCGCTGGGCGCCGGTCGACCAGTACGTGGGCGGCGTCGAGCACGCCATCCTGCACCTGCTGTACAGCCGCTTCTTCACCAAGGTGTTGAACGACGCCGGCCTGATCGACTTCAGCGAGCCGTTCACGCGCCTGCTGAACCAGGGGCAGGTGACCAACGGCGGCAAGGCGATGTCGAAGTCGCTGGGCAACGGCGTCGACCTGGGCGAACAGATCGACCTGCACGGCGTGGACGCCATCCGCACCGCCATCGTCTTCGCCGGCCCCCCGGAGGACGACATCGACTGGACGGCCATGTCGCCGTCCTCGACGAGCAAGTTCCTGGCGCGCGCCTACCGCGTGGCGGACGACGTGTCGTCGCCGGTGGGCATCGACCCGAGGGCCGGTGATGCCGGCGTCCGCAAGGGGACCCACGCGTCGATCGCGGCCATCACCGAGGCGGTGGAGGACCAGCGCTACAACGTGCTGGTCGCCCGCATCATGGAGTTGGTCAACCACACCCGCAAGGCCATCGACAGTGGCCCCGGCGCCGGCGACCCGGCCGTTCGCGAGGCCGCGGAGTTCATCGCGCAGGCGCTGAGCCTGGTCGCGCCCTACCTGGCCGAGGAGATGTGGGAGCTGCTGGGGCACACCCCCTCGGTCGCCCGCACGACGTGGCCCGACGCAGACCCCGCCCTGCTGGTGCAGGATTCGGTCACGGTCGTGGTGCAGGTCGCGGGCAAGGTGCGGGGCAAGCTCGAGCTGCCCGCGGACGTCTCCGAGGAGGAGGCGACCGCGGCGGCGTTGGCCGACGAGGGCGTCCAGCGGGCGCTGGCCGGGCGGGAGGTCGCCAAGGTGATCGTCCGCCTGCCGAAGATGGTGAGCATCGTCCCGGCCTGAGCCGGTCCGGGGCCGCCGGGCGGTGACGGTCGTTGTGGATGACGGCTGACACGGGAGGGAGTTGTCCACAGGTCGATGACGGGATGACCGGAGCGGGCATCCACCGCCCATGGTCCCGGCATGCGCCCGCTGACCCACCACACCGGCCGAAGTGACGCCGTCCGAGATCGCATGGCGGCCCTGGTCGCCGAGTTGGGGCCGCCCGGGGAGGCACCGGCCCCGGCGGCCGAGCAACCGGCCCCGCGCCGGGCGGCACCGCCGGAGCGGGGAGGGCTGCACCACGCCTGGGAATTCGGTCGGGCACACGCCGCGGTGATCGGTGTCATCGCACTGGTCGCGTTGGTGAGTGCCGTCTGGGGCATCAGCCAGGCACGCACGGTCCCCGTGGCCGTCGCCGCTGCCACGCCGGTGGCGGCGAGCCCAGCCCTCGGGCCGACCCGATCGTCGACCCCCGCCGCGCTCCCGGAACCCCTGCGTGTCCACGTGATCGGGGCGGTGGCCCGCCCCGGTGTCGTCCGCGTGGGGCCGGGGGCTCGGGTGGAGGACGCGATCGCCGCAGCCGGTGGGCTCCTCCCCGAAGCCCGGCCCGGTGAGCTCAACCTGGCCGCGCCCGTCGCGGACGGGGCCCAGGTGGTCGTGGGCGACACCAGGGAGCCGGGTGGGCAGGTCCGGGGGGCTGAACCGGCCCCCGCAGGCGGGAACGCACCCCCGGCCGGTGGATCGGCAGCGGGTCGGCTGGACCTCAACACCGCGTCGGTCGAGCAACTCGACACGCTGCCGGGCGTCGGTCCGGTCACCGCTCAAGCGATCGTCGCCTGGCGCCAGGCGCACCAGAGGTTCTCCCGGGTGGAGGAACTGCTGGAGGTCGACGGGATCGGACAGAAGACCTTCGAGCGCATCGAGCCGCATGTCCGCGTCTGAGCCGCCCCCAGCCCGTGAAGATCCCGATGACGGCAGCGCCGTGCGCGTCCTCGCGCTGGGTGCTGTCGCTTGGGCGGCCATGGGGTTCGCCACCGCCGACGACCCGCGCGTGCTCGGGGTGGTCACGGCCCTGACCGGGCTGGTGGCACTCGTGGCGTGGCGACGCGGAAGTTGGTTCCTGGCGGCCGCCGCGGTGGTGGCGGCCGCGTGCGTCCTCACGGGCGCGGGACGGGCGGCTGCGCTGGCGGACGACCCCCTGACGGGGCTCGTGGCGGACAAGGCGTCCGGTGTCGCGGACATCCGGTTGTCCGGGGCGGGCAGGTCGTGGGCGCCGGCCGGGCCCAGGCCCGGCATGTGGCGGGGGACCGCCCAACTGGTCGCGGTGTCGGCCCGCGGCGGGTCCTGGAGCAGCGGGGCGCCCATCCAGGTCCTCGTGACCGGTGAGGAGGCCACGGCGTGGGCGGCGGTGCCGATGGGGGCCACGGTGCGTGCGAGTGTCAGGTTCGGTGCCGCTGAACCCGGTTCCGGTCCGTACTCCGTGGTGCGTGTCCGGGGTGCCCCCCAGGTGGTGGCGGAGCCGGACCCCGTCGCCGCCACGGTCGGAGCGTTGCGCCGTGGCCTGGCCGAGGCCTGCGCGCCGCTGTGGCCGGACGCCCGCGCGCTCGTTCCGGCGCTCGTGGTGGGGGACACCTCGGCCATGACCGATGACCTCCGGGATCGCTTCGTCGTCACAGGGCTCACCCACCTCACCGCGGTGTCCGGCGCGAACCTGACGCTCCTGCTGGGGTTCCTGCGGGCCCTTGCGGTGGGGTGCGGCGTGCGGGGGCGGTGGTTGCTCGGGCTGCAGGTGGCTGGGGTGGCGGGATTCGTCGTGCTGTGTCTGGGGGAGCCGAGCGTGTTGCGGGCGGCGGCGATGGGTCTGGTGGGGCTGGCGGCGTTGGGCCGGGCGGGTCGGGGCCGGCAGGGGATGCGGTTCCTCGGGGTGGCGATGCTGGCGGTGGTGCTGGCGGAGCCGGCGATGGCACGTTCGCTGGGTTTCGCTTTGTCGGTGCTGGCGACCTTCGGGTTGTTGCGGTGGGCGGGCGCCTGGACCGACCTCCTGGCGCGCTGGCTGCCCCGCTGGTGCGCGGAGGCTCTGGCGGTGCCGTTGGCGGCGCAGGTGGCGACCGAACCGGTCGTGGTCCTGCTGTCCGGGCAGGTCAGTGTCGTGTCGGTGTTGGCGAACCTGGTGGCCGGGCCCATGGTCGGGCCGGCCACCGTTCTCGGTCTCGCCACCACGGTGGTGGCGCCGCTCCTGCCATGGCTGGCAGTGGTGCCGGCGTGGGCTGCGGGCTGGTTCGCGCAGGGAATCGCGTGGACGGCGCGGTTGGGCGAGACGTTGCCGGGGGCGGCGGTTCCGTGGGAGGCGACGCCGGTCGCTGTCGGCGTGGTCGTCGTGGGGTGTTGGGTGCTGGTGCTGCTGGCGCCCACCGTGCTGCCGAGACGGTGGTGGTGCCTGGCGATCGCGGTGGCCGTCGTGGGCGCGCTGGCCCGGACGCCGACCCCGCCGGGCTGGCCGCCGCAGGGCTGGGCGGTGGTGTCCTGTGACGTGGGGCAGGGGGACGCGACGGTGTTGGCCGCCGGACCCGGCCAGGCCGTCGTCGTGGACACCGGCCCCGAGCCCGCACTGCTCGCGCGGTGCCTGTCCCAGTTGGGGGTGTCGCGCGTGCCGTTGCTGGTGCTGACACACCTGCACGCGGACCATGTGGGTGGCCTGGACACCGTGGCGGGCCTGGGCGTGGAGGTGGTCCTGACCTCGGGCGTCCGGACGCCCGAGGCCGCGAACGTCCGGGTCGACAGCCTGCTCGCCTCTGCCCAGCGGGTGGAGGCCGGCGCCGGAACGGCCTGGGAGGTGGGCGAGGTTCGGCTCGAGGTGCTCGCCGCGCCGGCGCCGGGGCGAGAGCGGGGCGGTGGTGAGGGCGAGTCGAGCGTGGAGAACGACGCCTCGCTGCTGGTGCGTGCCGAGGTCGGTGGCGTGAGCCTGCTGCTGGCGGGAGACGCCGAGGAGCGCGGGCAGACCGGCCACCTCTCCCTCGGGGAGGCCTTGGACGCGAACGTGCTGCTGGTGCCCCACCACGGGTCGGGGCGCCACAGCCCGGCGTTCATCGCGGCGACGCGTCCGCAGGTGGCGTTGGTGAGTGTGGGGGAGGGCAACGACTACGGGCACCCGGCAGCACGCACGCTGGGGTCGGTGTCGTCGACGGGGGCGGCGACCTTCCGGACCGACGTGCACGGATCGATCGCCGTGACGCGGGGTGGCGACGGCGACCTGCTCGTCACGACCCAGCGGTGACCGGAACGGCCCCCGCTCAGCCGCGGGCGGCCCAGAACAGGCGCGAGCCCGTCAGGTCGTCCCACGTGCCGCCGAACTCGATGCCGGCCACGGTCGCGGTGGGAAAGTGGTGCAGGACGGACGCCGCCGCGTGTGGGTCGGCGTCCGGACCCGCCAGTTCGTCGACCAGCGCCGGGATGCCGGGGGCGTGCGCCACCACGGCCGCGATCGTCACGCCGTCCTGGAGGTCGGAGATCGCCCGGAGCAGCCCCACGGTCCCGGCGTTGTAGAGCGCGTCGACCGGACGCAGCCCCGCAGCCAGGCCCATCCCGGACGCCGTCTGCGCGGCCCGGTCCGCCGTGGAGTGCAGCACCAGCTGGATGCCCGCGTCGGCGAGCAGTTCGCCCAGGTGGCGGGCCTGGGCGTGCCCCTCCTCGGTGAGGACGCGGCCGTGGTCGCCGCGCCCGCGGCCCAGGAACTCCGCCTCCGCATGCCGGATGAGGTACAGGCGTCTCATGCCTCCACCCTAGGGGCTCGACCGGCCGGTGGGCTGTCGGTCCGGGCTGGCAGTATGGGCACCGTGAACGACCAACCCCTCTTCGGCCGCGTGGTGCTCGTGAGTGGCCCCGAGACGCTTCTGGCCGAGCGCGCCGTGGAGCGCCTCGTCCGGCAGGCGATGGTCGAGCGGCCTGCGGCGTCCGTCACCAAGGTGGAGGCGGGTGATCTCGACGCGGGTGTCCTGGCCGAGGTCACGGGCGCCTCGCTGTTCGCCGATGCGTCCG
Source organism: Propioniciclava sp. LT294 (assembly GCF_059516005.1). NCBI lineage: Bacteria > Bacillati > Actinomycetota > Actinomycetes > Propionibacteriales > Propionibacteriaceae > Propioniciclava > Propioniciclava sp. LT294. The sequence continues at coordinate 89,462 of NZ_JCAKNG010000001.1, read as the reverse complement.
TGGTCGTCATCAACGCGCTGTCCGACCTGGATCAGGCCCTGTTCGACCACGTGGTGGCGTTCGCGCAGACGCCGTCGGACGACCTGGCATTGGTGCTCGTCCACCCCGGCGGGGTCAAGGGCAAGGGGCTGCTCGACAAGCTGAAGAAGGCCGGGGTGGCCACGATCGACTGCCCGACCATCAAGGCTTGGGAACTACCCGGCTTCGCCGTCAACGAGGCGCGACTGCTGGGTGGACGACTCGAGAAGCCCGTCGCCGACCGGCTCGTCGAAGCGCTCGGCGCCGACGTGCGTGCCGTCTCCGGCGCCGTCCGCCAGCTGTTGGCCGACGCCGACGACCGTGTCATCACGGAGGCGGCCGTCCGGCGCTACTTCGCCGGGCGGGCGGACGTGACCAGCTTCACCGTCGCCGACCACGTGATGGCCGGCCGCCGCGACGAGGCGCTCGGTGCCCTGCGCTGGGCGCTGGAGACGGGCGTGGCCACCGTCCTCGTCACCTCGGCGCTGGCGAACGCCCTGCGCAGCCAGGGCAAGTACAGCGACCTCGCGTCGGCGCGCATGCGGGACGGCGACCTGGCCCGCGAGTTGGGCGTCCCCCCGTTCAAGGTCAAGGAGATCGTGGCCCGGTCACGGGAGTGGACACCGCGGGGGCTGGCGTCCGCCCTGCAACTGGTCGCGAAGGCGGACGCCGCGGTCAAGGGACAGTCTGCGGACGCAGCGTTCGCCCTCGAGGGCCTGGTGATCGGTGTCACCGGTCTGCGGGGTCGACGTCCGGACTCCGGAATGGGGCGATGAGCGTCACGGCGACGTTTCGACAACCCGGCGACCCGCTGGTAAGCTGTCCAATCGCGCCCAACGTGGGTGCACACCTCATTCACCAACCTGAACTGAAGGCTTAGCCAGTGGCGAACATCAAGTCCCAGAAGAAGCGGATCCTCACGAACGAGAAGGCGCGCCTGCGCAACAAGGCCGTGAAGTCCGCTCTCAAGACGCACATTCGCAAGTTCCGCGAGGCCGCTGCCGCGGGTGACGTGGAGAAGGCCCAGGAGGCTGCCAAGGTCGCGTGCCGCGCGCTCGACAAGGCCGCGTCCAAGGGCGTGATCCACAAGAACCAGGCTGCGAACCGCAAGTCGGCCGTTGCGTCGGCCGCTGCCGCTCTCTGACGAACTCCTGCGACGTCGCCCCGCACCGCACTGGGTGCCGGGGCGACGTCGTGCCGTACCCGCACGCCGACCGACCCAGGGGCGGCGTCATGACGAGAGGTGACGCGTGACCAGGCCGCAGCCGGGCAGCACGAGGCCGGAGATCATCCGGAACTTCTGCATCATCGCCCACATCGACCACGGAAAGTCCACGCTGGCCGATCGCATGCTGCAGCTGACCGGCGTCGTCGACGGCCGTGCCATGCGCGCCCAGTACCTCGACCGCATGGACATCGAGCGCGAGCGCGGCATCACCATCAAGAGCCAAGCCGTCCGCATGCCGTGGGAGGTCGACGGCACCGACTACGTGCTCAACATGATCGACACGCCCGGGCACGTCGACTTCACCTATGAGGTCTCCCGCTCGCTCGCGGCCTGCGAGGGCGCGATCCTGCTGGTGGACGCGGCCCAGGGCATCGAGGCCCAGACGCTGGCGAACCTCTACCTGGCGATGGGCGCAGACCTGCACATCATCCCGGTGCTCAACAAGATCGACCTGCCGGGCGCGCAGCCGGAGAAGTACGCCGAGGAGCTCGCCAACCTCGTCGGGTGTGACCCCGACGACGTCTTCCGCGTCTCGGGCAAGACCGGCGTCGGCGTCTCTGAGCTGCTGGACGCCGTGGTGGCGCAGGTCCCCGCCCCCGTGGGTGACCAGCAGGCCCCGGCGCGGGCCATGATCTTCGACTCGGTGTACGACACCTACCGCGGCGTCGTGACCTATGTGCGTGTCATCGACGGCGAGCTGAGGCACCGCGACCGCATTCTCATGATGTCCACCAAGGCGACCCACGAGGTGCTCGAGGTGGGCGCCATCAGCCCCGAGCCGAGCCCGGCCAAGGCACTCGGCGTGGGCGAGGTGGGCTACCTGATCACCGGTGTGAAGGATGTCCGCCAGTCCCGCGTGGGTGACACGATCACGCTCGCGAACAGGCCCGCCACCCAGGCGCTGGGGGGTTACAAGCACCCCAACCCCATGGTGTACGCCGGCCTCTACCCCATCGACGGGGCCGACTTCCCGGAGTTGCGCGAGGCGCTGGAGAAGCTGCAGCTCAACGACGCCGCCCTCACCTACGAGCCTGAGACCTCGGGGGCGCTCGGCTTCGGATTCCGCATCGGGTTCCTCGGCCTGCTGCACATGGAGATCACCCGCGAGCGCCTCGAGACCGAGTTCAACCTCGACCTGATCTCGACCGCGCCCAACGTCGTCTACCGCGTCGTCATGGAGGACGGCACGGAGCACACGGTGACCAACCCGAGCGAGTACCCCGAGGGCAAGATCGCCGAGGTGTGGGAGCCGGTCGTCAAGGCCACCATCCTGAGCCCGACGGAGTACATCGGCACGATCCTCGAGCTGTGCCAGCAGCGGCGCGGCACGCAGACCGGTATGGACTACATCTCCGCCGATCGCGTCGAGATCCGCTACACGCTGCCGCTGGCCGAGATCGTCTTCGACTTCTTCGACGCGCTGAAGTCGCGGACGAAGGGCTACGCGAGCCTCGACTACGACGAGGCGGGCGAGCAGGCGGCCAAGCTCGTCAAGGTGGACATCCTCCTGCACGGCGAGCCGGTGGACGCGTTCAGTTCGATCGTCCACACCGACGCCGCCTACGCGTACGGCGTCGCCATGGCGAAGAAGCTCAAGGAGCTCATCCCCCGCCAGCAGTTCGAGGTGCCGATCCAGGCCGCAGTGGGTGCGCGGGTGATCGCCCGTGAGACCGTACGCGCCATCCGCAAGGACGTCCTCGCCAAGTGTTACGGCGGCGACATCAGCCGCAAGCGCAAGCTGCTCGAGAAGCAGAAGGAGGGGAAGAAGCGCATGAAGATGGTCGGTCGCGTGGAGGTCCCGCAAGAGGCGTTCGTCGCCGCACTGTCGACCGGCGAGTCGCGCGACCCCAAGTAGGGGTCAGCGCCTGCGCATCCACCAGGCGGCGAGCACGCCGCCCACGGCACCGCCGAGGTGACCCTGCCAACTCACGCCCGGCAGGGTCGGGAACACCCCCCACAGCATCCCGCCGAAGAAGCCGAACACGGCCGCGCTGATGACGATCTGCTTCCACTCCCCGTTCATCAGGCCGCGCACCAGCAGGAACGTCAGCCAGCCGAAGATCAGGCCGGACGCGCCGGCGGTCACCGTGAAGGGCGCCGAGAGCAGCCAGGCGGCGAGTCCGGACACCACGACCGAGGCCAGCGTGGCCACCCAGAACGCACGGCGTCCGGCCAGGTGGGTGAGCGTGCCGAGCACGAGGAACGGCAGCGAGTTGGCCGCCAGGTGCTCGAAGCCGAAGTGCAGCAGCGGCGCGGTGAAGATCTGGGGGAGTTCGGCGACGTCGCGCGGGCTGACGCCGAAGCCGTCCAGGGCTCCGATGACCATCAGGTCGACGACCTCGAGGATCCACAGCAGCGCGAGCCAGCCACCGACGAACCTGAGCGACCTGCCGAGTGTCGGGCGTGCGGGGGTGGCGGACGCCGCCGTCGGCGCCGGGTGGGCGGGGGAGGGCGTCCATGATCCGTACTGCTGGCTCATGCGTCCAGTGTGCGCCACGCGGGCAAGCGTGGCGCCGGGGCCCCGGCCCGAGCGGGTCGCCCTAGGATGCCGCCATGACCAGTGTCGTGGCCGAGATCGGCATCATCGGGGGGTCCGGCTTCTACTCGTTCTTCCACGACGCCGAGCGCGTCGAGGTGGACACCCCGTTCGGCCCACCGTCCGGTGCGGTGACGGTCGGTGAGGTGGCCGGCCGGCGGGTCGCGTTCCTGCCCCGTCACGGCGAGCGTCACCAGTACACCCCGCACCGGGTCAACTACCGCGCCAACCTGTGGGCGCTCAAGGCACTCGGCGTCACCCAGGTGCTCGGCCCCTGTGCGGTCGGATCGCTGCAACCCCACCTCACGCCCGGGACCTTCGTGGTGCCCGACCAGGTCGTCGACCGGACGTACCGGTCCGGCCACACCGTGTGGGAGGCCGAGGGGCCCGTCGTCCACGTGCCGTTCGCCGACCCCTACTGCGCGCGGGGGCGTGCCGCCGTGCTGGGGCAGGCGACCGACGACACCCCGCTCGTCGACGGGGGGACGCTCGTGGTCATCAACGGACCACGGTTCTCGTCGCGGGCCGAGTCCCGGTGGCACTCCGCGGCGGGCTGGTCCGTGGTCGGCATGACGGGGATGCCCGAGGCTTCGTGCGCGCGCGAGTTGGCGATGTGCTTCACCTCGGTGGCGTGCGTGACCGACATGGACGCCGGCCTCGAGGGTGAGGAGGGCGTCAGCCATGCCGACGTCCTGGAGGTGTTCGCGGGGAACGTCGAACGTCTCAAGGCACTGCTGCTGCGGACGATCCAGCACCTGCCCACGGGCGACTGCCCGTGCCGACGCGTCCTGGATGGAATGCCCCTTCCGTTCCCGCTGCCGGACGTGGGCGCCGGGGTCCGGGTGGTGGCCGGCTGAGCGGCGCGCACCCTGACCTAGAGTGGATCGACGTGACACCATCCGCGCTGCCCGAGGGCGAACCCGCACCCGATGACGGGAGCCTGCCTGCGTCCGCGCTGGACGGCATCGCCGAGCGCCGCCTGTCGGCCTACGTCCACGTGCCGTTCTGCGCCACGCGCTGCGGTTACTGCGACTTCAACACCTACACCGCCGCCGAACTGGGTGCCGCGCCCGGGGCGTCCAGGTCGGACTACCTCAAGGCGGTCGCAGACGAGACGGCCCTGGCGCAGCGCGTCCTGGGGGAGGCCCGGCCGTTGCGCACCGTGTTCTTCGGCGGCGGCACCCCGACGCTCCTGGAACCGTTCGAGCAGGCCGGCATCCTCGCCGGGCTGCGCGACACCTTCGGCCTCGCCGCGGACGCCGAGGTCACGACCGAGGCGAACCCCGACTCGGTCACCCCCGCCTCCCTGGAGGCCTTGGTCGCGGCGGGTTTCAACCGCATCTCGTTCGGCATGCAGAGCTCGGCCCCGCACGTCCTGCGTATGTTGGAACGCACCCACACCCCGGGACGCGCACTGGACGCCGTCCGCTGGGCGAGGGAGGCGGGCTTCGGCTCCGTGAGCCTCGACCTGATCTACGGCACCCCCACCGAGACGGTCGATGACTGGCGAGCCAGCGTGGAGGACGCACTGAGCGCCGAACCCGATCACCTCAGCGCCTACTCGCTCATCGTCGAGGACGGCACACGCTTCGCCGCGCGGGTCCGGCGCGGTGAGGTCCCACTCCCGAACGAGGATGACCTCGCCGACAAGTACGAGGTCGCCGACGACCTGTTCCGGGGGGCCGGCCTGGAGTGGTACGAGGTGTCCAACTGGGCCCAGCCCGGTCACGAGTGCCGCCACAACCTGGCCTATTGGCGCGGCGACGACTGGTGGGGGTTCGGCCCCGGGGCGCACAGCCATGTCGGCGGCGTCCGGTTCTGGAACGTCAAGCACCCGCGCACGTACTCCGGACGCCTCGCCGAGGGCCTGTCCCCGGCCGCGGGCCGGGAGGTCCTGGGCCCCGAGGACCGCCGTGTCGAGCGCGTCCTGCTCGAACTGCGCCTCCGGGAGGGGATGCCCCTCGAGGTGCTCACCGAGCACGAACGGGCCAAGGTCCCGGAGCTGGTCGCCCGCGACTGGCTCGTCGCGTCGGACGCCCGCGTGGCGGTCAGCGCGCACGGGCGCCTGCTGGCGGACGCGGCGATCCGCGCGCTGCTCGACTGAGGCGCACCGGTTCGGTCCCCTCGCAAGCGCCTCAGGCGACGCGCAGTTCAAACACCTGCTCGCCGGTGTCGATGCGCACCACATCACCGGCGGCGAGCTGGCGTCCCCGACGCAGGTCGACCTCACCGTTGACGCTGACGAGCCCATCGGCGATGAGTTCGCGGGCCATGCCGCCGGTGTCGGCGATGTTGGCCAACTTGAGGAACTGACCCAACCGGATCGCTCCGCCCACCTCGATGTCCACGATGTCGCTCACCGCTCCATGGTCCCATGCGGGATCGAAATCGCCTGCCCGGGCACGTAGGAGTTCCCCAGCTTGTTGTGGGCTGGACAGGCCAGTCCTCTTGATCGGAGCCGCCATCGGACTGGGACTCGGTAGCACCGTCAGTTGGAACGGGCGGCACGCCAGCCGTCCGGGGTCGGCCCGACCGAGCCGGGTCCGCCGTGGTGGGCCCGTTCGAGCCGGGTCCCACCGGGACCGGTCCGCCGGCGCCACCTGAGCGCGGCGCTTCGACCGCTCACTCCTCGAGCGTCGACAGGTCCCCCTCGTCCTGGCCGAGGGCCCGGGCCCGAAGCACGCGCCGCATGATCTTGCCCGAGCGGGTCTTCGGCAGGGAGTCCACGAACTCGATGTGGTCCGGCTTGGCGATGGGGGTGAGGTGCCGGGCCACGTACTGGCGGAGTTCCTCCTCCACCTCCTTGCAAGGTTCGGCGGTCATGTTGAGCACGACGAACGCATGGATCGCGTTGCCCTTCACCTCGTGCGGCAGGCCGATGGCGGCGGCCTCGACGACCGCGGGGTGGCCGGCCAGGGCGGACTCCACCTCCGCCGTGCCGAGGCGGTGGCCCGAGACCTTGATCACGTCGTCGGTGCGGCCGATGATCCAGAACCACCCGTCGGGGTCGCGCTTGGCCGCGTCACCGGTCAGGTAGCGCCCCGGGAACTTCGACCAGTAGGTGTCGACGTAGCGCTGGTCGTCCTTGTAGAGGGTGGCGAACATCGCCGGTGCCGGGTGCTTGAGCACGAGCAGTCCCTCGGTGCCGTCGGGCACCGGCTCCCCGTGCTCGTCGACCACCTCGGCCTCCTGGCCGAACACCGGTCGCCCGGCCGCGCCCGGCTTGAGGGGCATCGCGGGCACGGAGGTGATCTGGAACATCCCCGTCTCGGTCTGCCACCAGGTGTCCATGATCGGGCACCGGCCGCCACCGACGACGTCGTGGAGCCAGCGCCAGGCCTCGGGGTTGATGGGTTCCCCGACGGAGCCCAGCAGCCGCAGCGACGACAGGTCGTGCCGCTTGACCCAGGCGTCCCCGAACCGCATGAGGGACCGGATCGCCGTGGGGGCGGTGTAGAAGTGGGTGAGGCCGTAGTACTCGATGAGCTGCCACCACCGGTTGGGGTAGGGGTAGGTCGGGTTCCCCTCGTACATGAAGGTCGTCGCTCCGTTGAGCAGGGGGCCGTAGACCATGTAGGAGTGGCCGGTCACCCAGCCGATGTCGGCCGTGCACCACCAGCGGTCCTCGTCGCGCAGGTCGAAGGTGTTCTTGAGGGTGGTGTGGATCCCCACCATGTACCCGCCGTGGGTGTGCAGGATGGCCTTCGGCTTCCCGGTGCTCCCCGAGGTGTAGAGGATGTACAAGGGGTGCTCGGACTCGACCTGCACCGTGTCGCAATGACCGCGGGCGATCGGCAGGGCACACAGGTCGTGGTACCAGTGGTCGCGCAGCGGATCCATGGCGATCTCATTGCGGGTGTTGCGCACGACGATCACGTTCTCGACGGACGGCGAGAACCGGATGCCCTCGTCGACGATCTCCTTGAGGTCGAGGATGCGGCCGTTGACCCGCGACCCGTCGGCCGTGATGACCACCTTGGACTCCGAGTCGTCGATGCGGCTGGCGAGCGCGTCGGACGCGAAACCGGCGAACACCACCGAGTGCACGGCACCGAGCTTGGCGCAGGCGAGCATCGCGAACACGGCCTCGGGGATGCGCGGGAGGTAGATGGTCACCTTGTCGCCCTCGGTGACCCCCATCGCCTTGAGCACGTTGGCGAACTGGTTCACCTCACGGTTCAGGCTGTAGTACGAGAAGGTGCGCACCTCCGAGGTGTCCTCGCCCACCCAGATCAGGGCGAGCTTGTTCTTGCGGGGGCCCTCCTGGTGCCGGTCGACACAGTTGGTGACGATGTTGGTGCGGCCGCCCACGAACCACCGGTGGAACGGAGCGTGGGAGTCGTCCAGCACCTCGGTCCACGGCTGCGAGCACTCCAACTCGGACGCCTCGGCCGCCCAGTAGGCCTCCGGGTCGGCCAGCGCCCGGGCCTCGGCCTGGCGCCAGTCCTTGATGCGCGCGTGCTCCACCACGTCCGGATCGGGCTCGTAGATCTGTTGCTCCGACATGTGGGCCTCCTTGCCACGCGTGCCTTTTCGGGGTCAGGTTAGCGGCGCGTCCGGCGGAGCAGAAGGGGACCGGCGGGGAGCGCGGCGGGCGGGTAGGGTCCGTGGGGTGGATCGGTACAGCGGCGATGTACTCGCGAAGGGCTGGCAGCAGCAGGGCAGGAAGGTCGCGACGAAGACCCCCGTCGAGCGGGACATGGTGCTCGAGGAGCCCTCGTCCGGCTTCGTGGGCGCGGTCGTGGGCTGGGAGAACGGCGTCGTCGTCCTGGAGGACCGCAGGGGCAAGCGCCGCAGCTTCCCGTTCGGGCCCAACTTCTGGCTCGACGGCTCGCCCGTCGATCTGGTGCCACCGACGCGACCCGCGGCGTCCGCCCGTGACAGGGCCCAGCACTACAACCGGACGCACACGGCGTCCGGCTCCCGCGTCGGGCCCGCTGAAAAGGCGAAGGTGGCGCTGCCCAGCCGCATCTACGTCGAGGGGCGCCACGACGCCGAACTGGTCGAGAAGGTCTGGGGCGCCGACCTGCGCCACGTCGGCGTGGTGGTGGAGTACTTGGGTGGCATCGACGACCTGCCCGCCATCGTGCGCGAGTTCGCGCCGGTCGAGGGACGACGGCTGGGCGTCCTGGTCGACCACCTGGTGCCCGGCACCAAGGAGTGGCGCATCGTCGAGCAGGTCAGCGGAGAGCACGTGCTCGTGACGGGTCACGAGTACATCGACATCTGGGCCGCCATCAAGCCCGCCCGTGTCGGGCTGACACGCTGGCCGGACATCCCGCGCGGCACCGACTGGAAGAAGGGGATCCTGGCGGCGCTGGATTGGCCGCACGCCGACCAGACGGACGTCGCGCGGGGCTGGAAGCGGATCCTCGGTCAGGTCACCGGGTGGAAGGACCTCGACCCCAGGCTCCTCACCGAGGTCGAGAGGCTCATCGACTTCGTCACCGACGACCACCTGGACAGGGAGTCCTGATGCGGACCGAGGACGTCAGCGACCTCATCAAGGACGTCTGCGCGCGGGTGGTCCTGCCCAGGTTCCGCGCACTGGCGCGCCACGAGGTGGAGCAGAAGCGTCCGGGCGACCTGGTGACCGTCGCCGACCGGGAGGCCGAGGCGGAACTCACCGAGGCCTTCCGGCGGGCCATGCCCGGGGTGCTGGTGGTGGGGGAGGAGGCCAGCTTCGTCGACCCCCGGCTCGTCGAGGGCCTCTCGACCGCCGAGCACGCCTGGGTCATCGACCCCGTGGACGGCACCCGCAACTTCGCCTCCGGCAGCATCGACTTCGGCGTCATGGTCGCCGAGGTGCGCCAAGGGGTCGCCATCCGCGGCTGGATCTGGCAGCCCCTCCACGACGCGCTCTACGTCGCCGAGCGCGGCGCCGGTGCCGCGTGCAACGGCACGCCCCTCACCCCGTTGGGACCCACGCCGAGCCCGTGGCGGGTCGCGGTCTGGCCCCGCCTGGCCAGGGAGAGCGCCGAGGGTCTGCGTCTGCGCCCCACCCGCGGCTCCTGCGCGATCGACTACCCGGCGCTCGCCCGCGGTGAACTGGACGGGCTCGCCTACCGGTCGATCCACCCGTGGGACCACTTGGCGGGCACGCTGCTGGTCGGTGAACTGGGCGGGGCGGCGCGGGTCGACGGTCGCCCCTACGCGCCCGGCATCGGCGGGCGCATGCTGTCGGTGGGGCGGTCGGACGCCGTCGTCGCTCAGATGGGGACGGCGCTCGCCTGATTCAGCCGTTGAGCAGCGGAAGCGTCGGACGCCGGCGCGGACGCCCCGCCTCGCGCATGCGCACGAGCGCCTGCGCCACGAACCGCTCGGCGGGTTCCTGCGGCCACGGCCAGTCCGCGGCCCAGGCACCCTCGGCAGGCTTGCCGGCGTCGTACAGCGCCTCGGCACGCTCGTGCAGCCACTGCATCTCGCCGCGCTGCGTGCCGGCCGAATCCATGTTCAGCGCGGGCCCGTGGCCGGGGATGATGGTGCAGTCCCGCGGCATCATGCCCGCGATCCAGTCGAGGCTGGCACCCCACTCACCGGGATGGGAGTCGGGCCCCGCCCACGGCTCTGCCGAGGTCTCCAGCAGGTCACCGAGGAACGCCACCTTGCGCGCCGGGACCACGGCGACGGCGTCGTGGTCGGTGTGCCCGCGTCCGAAGTGGGCGAACTCGACGTGGCAGTCGCCGAGGTTGACCGCTGAGGCCATGTTGAACGTGGTCGAGGGTGCGGCCAGATCGGCGTCCGTCATGCCGAACCGGGCCAGTTCCCCGGCGTCCGGACGGCGCTCCTCGAGCAGCGCGCGGAGCCCTTCGTGGCCGATCGACGCGACGCCCTCGAACCCCGCCAGCCCGAAGAGGTGGTCGTGGTGGGCGTGGGTGACCAGTACATGGGTGATGGGCACTTCGCCCGCCAGGACGCGTGCCGCGGCGAGGATCGCGCGTCCCTGGGTGGGAGAGCTGCCGGTGTCGATGACCACGGCGCCGGTGGTTCCGACCACGAGGCCGATGTTGACCGAGTCCGGCTCGGCGACCGCCACGTAGACGCGATCGGCGACGGGCTTGAACTCGGACAGGCTGAACTCCACCCGGCCACCCTACCGGGGCCCCGGGGGCGCGCCCGGTTCAGACCCGCAGGGAGGCATGGCGTAGACTGGCACTCCGTCATGGTGAGTGCCAAGGAGGTGATGGGAGTGCTGGACGACCGCAAGCTCGCGATCCTGCGTGCGATCGTCACGGACTACGTCTCCAGCCAGGAACCCGTCGGCTCGCGCGCGCTGGTCGAGCGGCACAATCTCAACGTCTCGCCGGCGACGGTCCGCAACGACATGGCGGCGCTGGAGGAGGAGGGCTACATCACCCAGCCCCACACCTCCGCCGGCCGCATCCCCACCGACAAGGGCTACCGCCTGTTCGTCGATCGACTCTCCACGGTCAAGCCCCTCTCGATGGCGGAGAAGCGGGCCATCACCGCCTTCATGGCAGGCGCGCTGGACGTGGACGACGTCGTCCGCCGCACGGTCCAACTCCTCGCCCAGATCACCCGCCAGGTGGCGATCGTCCAGTACCCGGTGCTGTCCTCGCTCGCGGTCCGCCACGTGGAGGTGCTGCGCCTGGGCCCCGATCGCGGCCTGGTGATGTGCGTCTCGACGACCGGGACGGTCGAGCAGCGCCTGGTCGCGCTGCCGCCGGAGGCCGACGGCGACGTCGACCTCAACCTCGTCCGCGAACGTCTGGCCGACCTGCTCATCGGCGCGAGCGCCCGTGAGGCGGTCGACCGACTGGCCTCGTTCGCCGACCCCCTGCCGCCCTCGGCGTCCGCCCTCGCCGCGACCGTGGTCTCGGCGATGCTGGACATCGTCTCCGACGACCCCGGGGCGCGGGTGGCCGTCGCCGGCGTGCCGAACCTCACCCGGTTCGGCGACCAGTACGAGACGACGGTGAAGCCCGTCCTCGAGGCGCTCGAGGAGCAGGTGGTGCTGCTGCACCTGCTCGGCGAGGCCACCTCGACGGCGGACGTCACCGTCCGGATCGGGCACGAGAACGCATACGAACCGCTGCAGTCGACGTCCGTCGTGGCATCGGGCTACGGTTCGGACGAACGCGCATGGGCCACCCTCGGCATCCTGGGTCCCACGCGCATGGACTACCCCTCGGCCATCGCATCCGTGCGCGCTGTCGCACGCTACGTGGGTCGATTCCTCGCTGAAGGCTGACCGCACAGAAGGAATGAGTTGAGCGACTACTACGAGGTCTTGGGTGTTCCCCGGGACGCGACGGGCGACCAGATCAAGAAGGCGTACCGCAAGCTGGCGATGAAGTACCACCCGGACGTGGCGGACGACCCCGCCTCGGCCGACAAGTTCAAGGAGATCGGCGAGGCCTACGCCGTCCTGAGCGACGACAAGAAGCGCCAGATGTACGACCTCGGCGGCAACCCCATGCGGGGTGGGGCCGGCGGTTTCGGGCCGGGCGGCTTCGGCGGCTTCCCCGGCGGCGCGCAGGGCTTCGACGTCGGCGGCCTGTTCGACGCGATGTTCGGCGCCCAGGGTTCCCGGGGGCCGCGCAGCCGGGTCCGCAAGGGGCAGGACGCGCTCGTCCGGCTCAACCTCACCCTGTCGGAGGCGGCCTTCGGCGTCACCAAGCCCATCCGCGTGGACACCGCCGTCATCTGCCCCACCTGCTCGGGCAGGGGAGCCGCGGACGGCACCGAACCGGTGACCTGCACCACGTGCCATGGGGCGGGCGACGTCCAGACGGTTCAGCGCTCGTTCCTGGGCGACATTCGCACCGTCCAGCCGTGCCCCACCTGTCGTGGCTACGGGACGGTCATCGAGCACCCCTGTGGTGAGTGCTCAGGTGAGGGGCGCGTCCGCTCGACCCGCACGATCAACGTCAAGATCCCCGCCGGTGTGAGCACCGGCAACCGGGTCCACCTCGACTCCCAGGGCGAGGTCGGTCCGGGCGGGGGCCCCTCCGGCGACCTGTACGTCGAACTGTCGGTCTCCCCGCACGACGTGTTCAAGCGGGACGGCGACAACCTCGAGATGGTGGCCAGGCTGCCCATGACCGCTGCCGCGCTGGGGACCGAGGTGTGGATCGAGACGCTGGAGGCCGACCTCGAGGGCAACCTGCCCGAAGAGAGCCGGGTGAAGCTCGACGTGCCCGCCGGCACGCAGTCGGGGACACGCCTGGTCATCGCGGGGCGCGGCGTGCCGCGCCTCCGTGGCACCGGACGGGGCGACCTCGGCGTTACCCTGTTGGTGCAGACACCACAGTCCCTGGACGACTCGCAGCGCGAACTCCTCCGCAAGTTGGCGGAGGCGCGTGGGGAGACCCGTCCGGAGGCCACGGTGTCGCGCGGTCAGTCGCACCGGGGGTTCTTCAGCAAACTGAAGGACGCCTTCACCGAGTGACCCACACCCGACGCGACGACCCAGGCGAGGAGTCATGACCGAAGCCCTGTTCCTGACCGACCTGCATTCCCCGCAGGTCGGGGACACCGTCACCCTGTCCGGCGAGGAGGGTCGCCATGCGGCCACCGTGCGCCGGATCCGGGTGGGGGAGACCATCACGGTGGCCGACGGCGCCGGCACCGGCGTCCGGGGCCCCGTCGTGGCGGTCGACAAGGCATCGGTGAGCCTGGAGGTGGCCGAGGTGCTCACCGCGGGCATCCCGTCGATCCGCTACCACGCCGTGCAGGCGCTCGCGAAGGGCGATCGCTCGGAGCTGGCCGTCGAGGTCCTCACCGAGATCGGGGTCGACCGGATCATCCCGTGGCAGTCGAGCCGTTCGGTCGTCCGCTGGACGCACGACCGGCAGGAGCGCCAACTCGGCCGCTGGCGCGCAACCGCGCGCGAGGCCACCAAGCAGAGCCGTCGCCTGCGCGTCCCGATCGTCACGGCGGCCATGCGCACCTCGGAGCTGCTCGAACTCATCCCCGAGATGTCGATCGCGTTCGTGCTCCACGAGGGTTCCGAGTTGACGCTGCGCCATTTCGACCTGCCGACCGAGGGCGACGTGCTCATCATCATCGGCCCCGAAGGGGGCCTCACCGACGAGGAGGTGAGGGACTTCGTCGCGGCCGGCGCCCGCCCGTTGCTCGTCAGCGACGGCGTCCTGCGCACCTCCACCGCCGGTGTCGTCGCGCTCGCGCAGCTCCAGGCCTTCCAGCAGCGCGTCAGCAAGGCCAAGTGACCTTCGGCTTCTCCACCGGCGCGACCCTCCCGAACGGGCGCGGTCGCACCGGTGTCATCAGCACGCCGCACGGTGACATCGCCACCCCCGCCTTCGTCGCGGTCGGCACGAAGGCCACGGTCAAGGCGGTCACGCCCGAGGCCGTCGCCGACCTGGGTGCCCAGGCGGTGCTGGCGAACGCCTACCACCTCTACCTGCAGCCCGGATCCGACCTGATCGACGAGGCCGGGGGACTGGGCCGCTTCATGAACTGGCCCGGCCCCACCTTCACCGACTCGGGCGGCTTCCAGGTGATGAGCCTGGGCGTCGGGTTCCGCAAGGTCCTGGCCATGGACGCCTCGGGTCTGGCCGACGACGAGGTGATCGCTGAGGGGAAGGAACGCCTCGCCCACGTCGACGAGGACGGGGTGACGTTCAAGAGCCACCTCAACGGGGACCTCCACCGGTTCACGCCGGAGGTCAGCATGCGGGTGCAGCACGAGATCGGGGCGGACATCATGTTCGCCTTCGACGAGTTGACCACCCTGATGAACACGCGCGGCTACCAGGAGGAGTCCGTCGCGCGGACGCACCGATGGGCCGCGCGCTGTCTCCGGGCACACCGCGAGCTGACCGACTCCCGGGTGGGCAAGCCCTACCAGGCGTTGTTCGGGGTGGTCCAGGGCGCGCAGTACGAGGACCTCCGCCGACAGGCGGCCCGCGGTCTGGCCGATCTCGAGGTGGACGGCCGGCGATTCGACGGCTTCGGCATCGGCGGGGCGCTGGAGAAGGAGAACCTCGGCACGATCGTGGGCTGGGTGGCGGACGAATTGCCGTTCGACAAGCCGCGCCACCTGCTCGGCATCTCCGAGCCGGACGACTTCTTCGCCGCCGTCGAGAACGGCGCCGACACCTTCGACTGCGTGAACCCGTCACGCGTGGCGCGCAACTCGGCGGTCTACACCGCGGACGGCCGGTACAACCTGCTGGCCTCCGTCAACCGACGCCACCTCGGCCCCATCGAGGAGGGGTGCGACTGCCACACCTGCACCCACTACTCCCGCGCCTACCTGCACCACCTGTTCAAGGCCAAGGAGATGCTGTCGGCGACCCTCGCGACCATCCACAACGAGCGCTTCACGGTGCGCCTGGTCGACGACATCCGTGCCTCGATCGAGCAGGGACGGTTCGACACCTTCCGGGCCGAGTTCCTCGGGCGCTTCTACGCCCGGCGTTGAGCGTCCCCGAGCACTACTATTTCGCCGGAGCCCACACCCTGTGGCGCGAGGAGGACACGAGCCCATGCTGACCGTCACCAGCGGCCACCGCAGTGACGTGGGGCGCGTGCGCCACCACAACGAGGACAGCGTCCTGCTCGGTGAGCGGCTGTGGGCCGTGGCCGACGGCATGGGCGGCCACGCGGCCGGGGACGTCGCCAGCGCGATGGTCATCGACGGCCTGGTTCCGCTGGCACGCAGGGACGACCTCGACCCCGCCGGCCTCGTCGCCGCGCTGCACGCTGTGAACGACCGCATCCTCGCCCACGGCCAGGAGCACCCGTCGGCCCGCGGCATGGGCAGCACGGTCACCGGGCTGGCGGTGGTGGCGGTCGGAGGTGAGGCGCACTGGGCCGTCTTCAACGTCGGCGACAGCCGCGTCTACCGGCTGTCCGGCGGCGAGCTGGCCCGAGCCACGGTCGACCACAGTGAGGCCGAGGAGCTCATCCTGGAGGGGGTCATCACCGCCGAGCAGGCGCGCACCCACCGCTCCCGCAACATCGTGACCCGCAGCCTCGGCCAGCCGGACACCCCCGACGTCGACCTGTGGCTGTTGCCCCAAGTGCCGGGGGACCGGTTCCTTCTCTGCTCCGACGGGCTGAACGGTGAGCTCACCGACCCCGAGATCGAAGCGATCCTCTCCGCCCACGCGGATCCCGCCGAGGCGGCATCCGCCCTGGTCAACGCGGCGGTCGAGGCCGGGGGGCGCGACAACGTCACCGCCGTCGTCCTCGACGTCGGCGAGGTGGGGCAGGGTCAGGCGTAGTCGGGTTCGCGGCCCTTCACGGCCTTGATGACACGGTAGGTGACCGGCAACAGCAACACCTCGACGAGCACCTTGTAGACGAACCCGACCACGATGTAGTTCACCAACGAGGGGAGCGGGATCGAGCCGCCGCCCATGAAGGCGCCCAGGGGGCCGAAGGCGATGGTGCAGAAGATGAGCGTGTCGACGAACTCGCCGACGACCGTCGAGGTGACCAGCCGCACCCACAGGCTCCGCTCGCCGAAGTGCGCCTTCAGGCGGACGAGCACCCACGCGTTCAGCAGCTGCCCCGCGACGTACCCCAGCAGGCTGGCCAGCACGATCCGCGGGACGAAGCCCAGGACCAGCACCCACGACTCCTGGTTCGGCCAGTCGGACGCCGGCGGCGCGGCTCCCACGACCAGGAAGGTCACGCTCATCAGGGCGGACATCACGAACCCCACCACGATGGCGCGCCTCGCCCGGCGCAGGCCGTACACCTCCGCCAGGACGTCACCCAGCACGTAGGTCAGCGGGAACAGGAAGGCGCCACCGTCGGTGATGATCGGCAGCACGGGGAACCCGGCCACCTCGACCGACGGGCCGAACTCGATGAGCTTGGTCGCGCCGATGTTGGAGATGAGCAGCAGCGCCACGAACACGGCCACCACGATGTCGTAGTGGCCACGGCCACCGGAGGCATGGGCCGGCGCGACGTGCCGGAGATCGGATCTGGTCACGGGCAGAGATGCTAGTGGTCCCTGCCGTGTTCCCTCGCGCAGGTGAACTTCAGGTGGCAGGATCGGTGCATGAGCGAGAACGCATACACGGACCAGCCCTCCGGCGGCGAGGACAACCTGGAACAGCTCCAGCAGTCCGACACGCTCATCGACCGCGGGGTCGACGACGTGTTGGACGAGGGTTACATCGCCCCGGACCACTGGTCGCCCGCGCAGGGCTTCGGCAACACGCCCGAGGAGATGCGCCAGGGGGAGACGCTGGAGATGCGGGTCAGGCAGGAGGAGCCGGAGGCCACGGCGCCGGACGACTCCCCCTGGAACCCCGACGGTGAATCCCGCGAGGTCGGCTCGGTGCGCGCCGGACGCCTCGTGGACGCCAACCACGGCGTCAGTGGCGCGGACACCACCCACGAGATGGTGGCCGCCGCCGTGGGCATTGACGGGGGAGCGGCCTCCGCAGAGGAGGCGGCGATGCACATCATCGAGCCCGAGGACGACGACGACGTCGAATGACGCCCGCGGCGTACACTGGCGAGAACGCACGGCGGTCGAGACGCGGCCGTCCCTGACACTGGAGGCACCACCCTGTCGACCGAGTCCAGCACGTTTCCCACCGCGACCCGGCGCGTGACGATCCCCGCGTCCATCCCGATGGTGAACATCGTCGGCCCACGTGACGCCTTCCTGCGCCTCCTGGAGCGCATGCTGGATGCGGACGTCCACGTGCGCGGCAACGAGGTCACCCTGTCCGGCACCCCCGCGGGGGTCACCCAGGGCGCCGAGGTGCTGACCGAGATGGTGACCGTCGTCCGCACCGGACAGGGCCTCACGGAGGACGCCGTCGAGCGGATCATCACCATGACGGGCATGACCGGCGAGCTGCACCCGGCCGAGGTGCTCACCCAGAGCATCCTGTCCTCCCGGGGCAGGACCATCCGGCCCAAGACGCTGAACCAGAAGCGGTACGTGGACGCCATCGACGCCCACACCGTCGTGTTCGGCATCGGCCCGGCCGGCACCGGCAAGACCTACCTGGCCATGGCCAAGGCCGTCCAGGCCCTGCAGGCCAAGGAGGTCAACCGCATCATCCTGACCCGGCCCGCGATCGAGGCCGGCGAGCGCCTCGGCTTCCTGCCGGGCACGCTCAACGACAAGATCGACCCCTACCTCCGTCCGTTGTACGACGCGCTGCACGACATGGTGGACGCCGAGTCCGTCCCGAAGCTGCTCACGGCCGGGACGATCGAGGTCGCCCCGCTGGCGTACATGCGCGGCCGGACCCTCAACGACGCGTTCATCATCCTCGACGAGGCGCAGAACACGTCGATGGAGCAGATGAAGATGTTCCTGACACGCCTGGGCTTCAACAGCAAGATCGTGGTCACGGGCGACGTCACCCAGGTCGACCTGCCCGGGGGGATGAAGTCCGGTCTGCGCGAGGTCCAGTCCATCCTGGACGGCGTGGAGGACATCGCGTTCTGCCAGCTCACGAACCACGACGTCGTCCGGCACCGCCTCGTCGGCAGGATCGTCGCCGCCTACGACCGCTACGACGCCACGCTGCCGCAAGCGCCGCACCGACCCCGGAAGGATCGCGCATGATCGACCTCAACAACGAGTCCGGCGTCGAGGTCGACGAGAAGCGCCTCGTCCAGCTCGCACTGTTCGCCATGGAGGAGCTCCGGATCCACCCGCAGGCGGAGCTGTCGATCCTGCTGGTGGACGAGAAGACCATGGCCGACTACCACCTGCGCTTCATGGACCTGCCCGGCCCCACCGACGTCCTCAGCTTCCCGATGGACGAACTGCGTCCACCGGCCGACGACGAGGAGCCCCCGCTGGGCCTGCTCGGTGACATCGTGCTCTGCCCGACCGTGACCGCCGCGCAGGCGGCCGAGAACGGCCGGACGCCGGACTCCGAGGCCGACTACCTGCTCGTCCACGGGCTCCTCCACCTGCTCGGCTTCGACCACGCCGAACCGGAGGAACACCAGGTGATGTTCGGCCTGAACGACCGCATCATCGCCGCCTGGGACGCCTCCCGCGCCTGACGGGGCGTCCGGACGGCCCGCCAGCTAGACTGACGTGCGTCGCCTACGAGGAGTCGTGAACACAAGCCTTGTCAGAAACTGAGTGGATCCTGCTCGGGATCGCCCTCGCCTGCGTCCTCATCGCGGGGTTCGTCACGACGGTTGAGAGCGCACTGCAGTCGTTCAGCAAGTCGCGGGCGGAGGGGCACGTCAAGGACGGGGCGCGCAACGCGGAGCGTCTGCTGCAGGTCATGCAGGATCCGGCGCCCTATCTCAACACGGCCCTGTTCCTGCGCCTGGTGTTCGAGATCAGCGCGATCGTTCTCGTCGGGGTGGTGGTCTTCGGACGCTTCGACCCCCTCTGGCAGCGCATCCTGTGGACGGTCCTGCCGATGACGATCGTGTCGTTCGTGCTGCTCGGCGTCGCCGCACGCACGCTGGGGCGCCAGCACGCCGACTCCATCGCCCTGCGTTCGGTCGGCCTCATCTCGATCCTCACCACGGTGATCGGTCCCGTCCCGCAGCTGCTGATCATCCTCGGCAACCTCGTGACGCCCGGCAAGGGCTTCATCGACGGCCCGTTCACCTCCGAGGCAGAGCTCCGCGAGCTCGTCGACATGGCCGAGGCGTCCGACCTGATCGAGGCCGGCGAGCGCCGGATGATCCACCAGGTGTTCGAGCTGGGCGACACCATCGTCAAGGAGGTGATGGTGCCGCGCACCGAGATGGTGTGGATCGAGGGCGGCAAGACGCTGCGGCAGGGTCTGTCGCTGGCGCTGCGCTCGGGCTACTCCCGCATCCCGGTGATCGGCGACGACGTCGACGACGTGCTCGGCATCCTGTACCTCAAGGACCTCATCCGCCGCAGCTACGACAACCCGAACTCCCAGAGCGCCGAGACCGTCGACTCGCTCATGCGCCCGCCGACGTTCTGCCCGGATTCCAAGCCGATCGACACCCTCCTCAAGGAGATGCAGCTGACCCGCAGCCACGTGGTGATCGTGGTCGACGAGTTCGGCGGGACCGCAGGCCTGGCCACCATCGAGGACATCCTGGAGGAGATCGTCGGCGAGATCGTGGACGAGTACGACGAGGAGATCCCGCCCTTCGTCCAGTTGGCCGACGGGCGCTTCCGCGTGTCCAGCCGCCTGCCCGTCGACGAGCTCGGCGAGTTGTTCGGCCTCCGTGTGGACGACGACGACGTGGACACGGTGCTCGGCCTGATGGCCAAGGAACTGAACAAGATCCCGATCCCGGGCTCGGTCGTCGTCTGGGAGGGCATCGAGCTGGTCGCCGAGCGCGCCTCCGGACGCCGCCACTCCGTCCGGACCGTGGTCGCCGGCCTGATCGACGAGTCCGCCGACTCCGAGGTCGCCGTGGACAGGATGGTCGAACTGGCCGCCGCGTCCGCCAACGAATCCGGAGGCCGCCGACTCGAGGTGCGCTCCCCGGTCACGCCTTCGAAGGAGGACGCATGACGGACGACGAGAGCCCCCTCGAGGAGGGCTTCGACACCGAGGGGCTGGACGCCGCCGAGCTGGCCCTGCTGAAGCAGGCCGGCGCGCCGGCACCGGGGCCGATCCCGTACAAGAAGGGCCACCGCTCGGGCTTCGCCTGCTTCGTCGGTCGCCCCAACGCCGGCAAGTCGACGCTGACGAACGCGATCGTGGGGGAGAAGATCGCGATCACGTCGTCCAAGCCGCAGACGACCCGCCGGATCATCCGTGGCGTCCTCACCACGGACGACGCGCAACTCGTCCTGGTCGACACGCCCGGCCTGCACCGTCCCCGCACGCTGCTCGGTGAGCGCCTCAACGACCTCGTCCACGAGACCTGGGCCACGGTCGACGTGATCGGCGTCTGCCTGCCGTGCAGCCAGCGCGTCGGCCCCGGTGACGAGTACCTGCTCAAGGAGATCGCAGCGCTGCCCAGGCGCCCCAAGCTCGTGGCTCTCGCCACCAAGACCGACCTCGTGAGCCGCGAGCGGATCGCACAGCACCTGGTCAGGATCGCCTCGCTGGAGGAGGAGCTCGGCATCCGGTGGGAGAGCATCATCCCGGTGAGCGCCCTGACCGGCGACCAGGTGCAGATCGTGGTGGACGAGCTCATGACGCACCTGCCCCCCGGACCCCCGCTGTTCCCCGAGGGAGAGGTGACCGACGAGCCCGTCGAGACCCGCATCGCCGAGTTCATCCGCGAGGCCGCCCTCGAGGGCGTCAGCGAGGAGTTGCCGCACTCCATCGCGGTCGTCATCGACGAGATGAAGCTCCGGGAGGACCGCCCCGAGGACAAGCCGCTCATGGACGTCTTCGCCAGCATCGTGGTGGAGCGGGAGTCCCAGAAGGGCATCATCATCGGCCACCGTGGGCAGCGCCTCAAGCAGGTCGGCCAGGATGCCCGACTCCAGGCCCGCGAGCTGTTGGGCATGCCCGTCCACCTGTCCCTGCACGTCAAGGTCCTACCGGACTGGCAGCGGGACCCCAAGTACCTCAACCGGCTCGGCTTCTGACCCCTCCTTCCCGCTTTACGATGGCGTCGGGAGGGGGCCGATGAACACGACCGACAGGCGGTTCGACCTGCGGCGTGTCGGTGTCGCCCTCGCCGTGCAGGTGCGCCAGGGCGGACGCCGGGTGGGCGGCTCGTTCGTCCCGATCCTCCAGGCGGCGATCGGGGCCGCGGTCGCGTACCTGGTCGCCGAGCAGCTCTTCGGCCGGACCAACCCCCTCTTCGCACCGATCGCGGCCTGGGTCTGCCTCGGTTTCAAGGCCGACCGGGTGCCCCGCAAGGTGGCCGAGCTGGGTATCGGTGCGACCGTCGGCGTGCTCATCGGTGAGGCGGCGGCGATGTACCTCCAGGTCGGCTGGTGGCAGATCGGTCTCACGCTGTCCGTCGCGGCCCTGGTCGGCCGCCTGCTGGACCGCGGCGACCTCACCACCATCCAGGCGGGCGTGAACGCGGTCGTGGTCGTGGCGATGTCGTGGTGGGAAGCGACACTGGGCGGGGTCACCGGACGCTGGATCGACGCGCTGGTCGGCGCCGGGATCGCCTTCGTCGTGGCCGTCCTGCTCCCGCGCCACCCCAGCTCACGACCCCGCCGCTACGCACGATCGGCGTTGAGTGAGTACGCCACCCTGCTGAACCTGGTCGGCCGCGGGCTGCGATCCGCCGACCCGGAACTGTTGAGGGACGCGCACGCCCAGCGCCACGCCCTGGCCCAGGTGGTGCTCGCGTGGGAGGAGACCCTGGCCACCGCCCGCGGCGTCGTCGCGCTGAACCCCAGCCTGTGGCGGCACCGGGTCGAGGTGGCGGAACTGAGCCGGTTGTTCCGGCTGATGCAGCGATCGCAGCGGTCGTCCTACATGCTGGCCCGCCAGGGGCAGGCGATGGCGGAGGAGGTGGGCGCGATGCGGGACATCGGCACGATGCTGCTCGACATCTCCACGGCGGTCCACGCCCTCGCCGGCTCGGTGGGCCACTGGCAGCGTCCCCAGCGGGCGCGCGCCCTGCTGCTCGACATCGCGAGCCGGGCAGCGCCGTCCGCGGTCGAGGGTGAGGACTGGCGCCCGGTCGCGCTGATGTCGCTCATGCGTGCGATCGTCGTCGACCTGCTCCAGATGACCGGGTTGTCCCGGGACGAGGCGCGCGACTCCCTGACCGACACCTGGGGACGCCCCTTCGGCGGCACGGACGCCGAACTCCCCCCGGGCCGGGGTGACGACGACGCCTCACCGGTGTGGGGCTGAGGGGTGTGCGAGCGCGCCGTTCCCGCGACGTCCGCGTGTCGGACGCCGAGGGCGACTTCTCGTCGGGGTGTAAGGTACCGCCATGGCTTGGGCGAACCTGCTTCTTGGTCGCCGCAGCGAGGCCTAGGGCTCCTCACCGACGTCGGCGAGGTCGAGCCGGTCGGGCTTCCTCGTTGCGGAGAGTCTCCACGCGCCTGGCATCCCCATCACGGCCTTCCAATGTGAGGAAAATCGATGACGAGCAACACCTTCGGCACCCGGGTCCAGACGGGGGCCCCGGTCCAGCAGCCCAGCCCCATGCCCTTCCACCGCTACACCGCCTTCGAGCCGGTCGACGTCCCCGATCGCACCTGGCCGAGCAGGAAGATCACCCAGGCCCCGCGCTGGCTGTCCACGGACCTGCGTGACGGCAACCAGGCCCTGATCGACCCGATGACCGTCTCCCGCAAGCTCAAGATGTTCGATCTGCTGGTGGGGATGGGGTACAAGGAGATCGAGGTGGGCTTCCCGTCCGCGTCCCAGACGGACTTCGACTTCGTCCGCCGCCTGGTCGACGAGGATCGCATCCCCGACGATGTCCAGATCTCCGTGCTGACCCAAGCGCGGGAAGACCTCATCTCCCGCACCGCCGAGTCACTGGTCGGCGTCAAGCGGGCCAACATCCACCTGTACAACGCCACGGCCGAACTGTTCCGGCGCGTCGTGTTCGGTATCGACGAGAAGCAGACCATCGCGATGGCGACCCGCGGCACCGAGATGGTCATGAAGTATGCCGAGCAGTTCCTGGGCGACGTCGAGTTCGGCTACCAGTACTCCCCGGAGATCTTCACCCAGACCCCGACCGACTTCGCCGTCGAGGTGTGCAACGCCGTCGCCGACGTCTGGCAGCCCGGCCCCGACCGCGAGATCATCTTCAACCTGCCCGCCACGGTGGAGATGAGCACGCCCAACACGTACGCCGACCAGATCGAGTACTTCGGCCGGCACATCCGCAACCGCGAGCACGTCGCCATCTCCCTGCACCCGCACAACGACCGCGGGACGGCCGTCGCCGCGTCCGAACTCGGCATGATGGCCGGCGCGGACCGCGTCGAGGGCTGCCTGTTCGGCCACGGTGAGCGGACGGGCAACGTCGACCTGGTCACCCTGGGCATGAACCTGTTCAGCCAGGGCGTCGATCCGAAGATCGACTTCTCCGACATCGACGAGATCCGTCGCACCGTCGAGTACTGCACGGGGCTGCCCGTCCACCCGCGCCACCCCTATGCCGGCGACCTCGTCTACACGGCCTTCTCCGGCTCGCACCAGGACGCCATCAAGAAGGGCCTGGAGTCGCTGGAGAAGAAGGCCGCGGAGCAGGGGAAGACGATCCACGAGATCCCGTGGGAGGCGCCCTACCTGCCCATCGATCCTCACGACGTGGGCCGCACCTACGAGGCCGTCATCCGGGTGAACAGCCAGTCCGGCAAGGGCGGCATGGCGTACATCATGAAGAACGACCACAAGATGGACCTGCCGCGCCGTCTGCAGATCGAGTTCAGCCGCGTCGTCCAGCGCCACACGGACGCCTCCGGCACCGAGGTCACGCCCGACCAGATGTGGTCCATCTTCGAGGCCGAGTACTTCGGTGACCTGACGCCGATCGAACTCATCTCCTACAAGTCGTCCGCCGACAACGGCTCCTACTCCATCGAGGCCGTCCTGCGGCGCGACGGCCGGGAGAAGACGGTGACCGGTGAGGGCAACGGACCGCTGTCGGCGTTCGTGGACGCCCTCGTGCTGGCGGGGCACCCCGTCCGGGTCCTGGACTACTCCGAGCACGCGCTGAGCGAGGGCGGCGACGCGCTGGCGGCGGCCTACGTCGAGGTCGAGGTCGGGCAGGGTGACGACACCCGCGTCCTGTGGGGCGTCGGGCGGCACAGCTCGATCGTGACCGCGTCCCTGAGGGCCGTGGTGAGCGCGATCAACCGTTCGGACCGTCCCGACTGAGGACCCGCTCCGGTGTTTCATCCATGGGACGCCCCGCCGACCAGGGCGGGGCGTCCCTAGACTTCAGACGCTCGGGCCATCGTCCGCGCATGTGCACCACACCGAAGGAGAATCCATGGAACTCAGCCCCACCCTGCAGGAGGAGTTCGACATCGTGGTCCGCCGCAACCCAGGCGAGGCGGAGTTCCACCAAGCGGTCCGGGAGGTGCTGGAGTCGCTCGACCTCGTCGTCAAGAAGCGGCCGGAGTATGTCGAGTACGGCATCATCCCGCGTGTCTGCGAGCCCAACCGCCAGATCATCTTCAAGGTGAACTGGCAGGACGACAAGGGGCGCGTGATCACCAACCGCGGCTTCCGCGTCCAGTTCAACTCGGCGCTCGGTCCGTACAAGGGCGGCCTGCGGTTCCACCCCAGTGTCTACCTCGGCATCATCAAGTTCCTGGGCTTCGAGCAGATCTTCAAGAACGCCCTCACCGGCATGCCCATCGGCGGCGCCAAGGGCGGCTCGGACTTCGACCCCAAGGGCAAGTCCGACCACGAGATCATGCGCTTCTGCCAGGCCTTCATGACCGAGCTCTCGGGCCACATCGGCCACGACATCGATGTGCCCGCCGGCGACATCGGCGTGGGTGGCCGTGAGATCGGCTTCATGTTCGGCCAGTACAAGCGCATGACCGGCCGCTACGAGTCGGGCGTGCTGACCGGCAAGGGCCTCACGTGGGGCGGGTCGCGGGCACGCACCGAGGCGACCGGCTACGGCACCGTCTTCTTCGCCGACGAGATGCTCAAGCTGAGCAACGAGAGCTTCGACGGCAAGAAGGTCGTCATCTCGGGCTCCGGCAACGTCGCCATCTACGCGATGGAGAAGGCCCAGCAGCTGGGCGCCACGGTCGTGGCGATGTCCGACTCCAGCGGCTACATCGCCGACGAGAACGGCATCGACCTGGCCCAGATGCAGGAGCTCAAGGAGGTTCGACGGGGCCGCATCGGCGAGTACGCGGAGGCCAACCCGTCGGCACGCTTCGTCCCCAATGGCATGATCTGGGAGGTCCCCTGCGACATCGCCCTCCCGTGTGCCACCCAGAACGAGCTGTCCATCGGTGGCGCCCGCGCGCTCATCAAGAACGGCACCACGCTGGTCGCCGAAGGCGCCAACATGCCCTCGACGCCCGACGCGATCCGCGCGTTCAAGGATGCCGGCATCCGCTTCGCGCCGGGCAAGGCGGCCAACGCCGGTGGCGTGGCCACCTCCGCGCTGGAGATGCAGCAGAACGCCTCGCGTGATTCCTGGAGCTTCGAGCACACCGAGGCCCGCCTCAAGGAAATCATGGTGGGCATTCACGAGCGGTGCGCCGAGACCGCCGAGGAGTACGGCAAGCCCGGCGACTACGTCCTGGGCGCCAACATCGCAGGCTTCACCCGTGTCGCCGACGCGATGATGGCCCTCGGCGTCATCTGACGCGCTCTGGTGGGGAGGGGCGGGCGGCGGAAGCCGTCAGCCCCTCCCCACGCGCATGAGGGACTGGCCCACGGTCCCGGCCCGCCACGAGACCCAACGGGGGGACGTGCGAGGTACCCGGGTACCATCGGACGCCGTGACAGAGCCTGACGGACGCATCGACCCCGCTGACCTCGCCACCACCCTCCGGGTGCTCGGCATGCTCCACCAGGTGCCCGAGGACCACCCTGACCTGGTGGCCGTCCAGCACGCCTCGGGCCGCCTGCACAAGCTGATCCGCAAACAGCGCCGAAGCGCTGCCAAGCGAGCGGCCAGGGCGCCGCTGCTGGCCCATGACCAAGCGGTGCTGGACGCCACGGCGACCGGGAACCCGCAGCGCATCGACGACGAGACCCGCGGCATCCCGCTCACCTCGTCCGCCCCCGGCGCCATCGCCGGTGAACTCCGGATCTCCCGCGGCTGCTACATCTGTCACGCCAAGTACACGACCGTGGACGCCTTCTACCACTGGTTGTGCCCGGACTGCGCGGCCTCCTCCCATGCCAAGCGCGACCAAGGCACCGACCTCACCGGACGCCGGGCGCTGCTGACGGGGGGACGGGCCAAGATCGGCATGTACATCGCCCTGCGCCTGCTGCGCGACGGTGCCGACCTGACGATCACCACGCGGTTCCCGAAGGACGCGGCCCGCCGCTTCGCCGAGTTGTCGGATTCACCCGAATGGCTCGACCGCCTGACGGTGGTCGGCATCGACCTGCGCGACCCCACCCAGGTCGTCGCCCTGGCCGACGAGGTCGCCGCGCGCGGACCGCTCGACATCCTCATCAACAACGCCTGCCAGACGGTACGGCGCTCGCCGGGGGCGTACGCCCACCTCGTCATGGGGGAGCGGACGCCCCTGGCTGCCGGCCCCACGCCGAGGATGATCACGTTCGACCGGGTCAGTGAGGCCCACCCCGCCGCGCTGGCGGGCACCCTGCGCTCGGGCGAGTACCCGCACGCGCTCGACGCCACGACCCTCGACGTGGCGGCCCTGGCGCTCAGCGCGGGGTCGGCCTCGCTCGCGGCACACCGTGCCGGTACCGCCGTCGACGCCGGCGGGCTGTTGCCCGACCGTGCGACGACGAACAGCTGGACGGCGCTGGTCGACGAGGTGGACGCGCTGGAGATGCTGGAGGTCCAACTCTGCAACCAGATCGCACCGTTCCTCCTGGTCAGCCGCCTGCGCCCGTCGATGCGTGCAGCGGTGCAGCGCGGAGCCCGTCGCGCCTACGTGGTCAACGTGTCCGCGATGGAGGGGCAGTTCTCCCGCCGCTACAAGGGCCCCGGCCACCCGCACACGAACATGGCCAAGGCAGCCCTGAACATGCTCACCCGGACCTCGGCGTCCGAGATGTTCTCCACCGACCGGATCCTGATGACGGCGGTGGACACCGGCTGGATCACCGACGAGCGCCCGCACCAGACGAAGCTCGACATCGCCGCCGAGGGATGGCACGCGCCGCTCGACCTCGTCGACGGGGCGGCGCGGGTCTACGACCCGATCGTCCGCGGCGAGGCGGGCGAGGACCTGTACGGCGTGTTCCTCAAGGACTACGCACCGCACCCGTGGTGACGCACAGGACGCGCTGGGTGACGATGTCCGACCACAGGCACAGGTCGTCGAAGCGCGCCACGTGCACCACGTCGGTCAGGTCGGGGTCCGCGTCGGGGACCAGGTCGAGCAACTCGTTCGGGCGCCCCGGGACCAAGCCCGGGTTGAAGACGACACCCGGGCGGTCGTCGAACACGGCCGCGTAGAAGATGCCGGTCTCCACCAGGTCCTGGAAGAAGTGCGACCCGTAGGAGAGTTCGGGGCGGAAGCTCCCGGCCGCGTCCGTGGCCTCGACCAGGGCGTTCGCGTGGTTGATCTCGGCGAACCTCACCGGGACGCCGAGCGACTCCGTGGTCGTGCCCCATCGGCCCGGCCCCAGGAGCATGAAGGAGGAGTCCTTCAGGGTTCGGTTCAACTCGCCGACCAGGCGCGCGACGGCGTGCCGCTGGGGGGAGCCGAGGCGGAGGTAGGCCTGTGCGCGGACCATGACCACCCAGTCCACGGGCAGGCAGACGTTGCCGCCCATGAACTCCCGTGAGGAGAAGAGCACGCCCGCCTCGTCCGACACCTCCGGGAGGGCGACCGGTTGGCCCGGCCCGCGCGTCTGCAGAGGGCGGCACTGGACGATGCCGACGCGCGGGTCGCCGTTCATCACGTTGACGGTGAACTCGACGTCCACGGGGTAGTCGTAGGCCTGCGACAGCATCGCCAGGGCGTCCCGCATGAGGCCGGGGAACGCGGTCTCACCGAGCAGCCCGCGGAAATCGGCGAGCACCGGCGTCGTCCTGAGCTGGCGTCCGCGCTCGGCCATCGCGCGCAGCACGGCCGTGTCGGGGCTGGTGAAGAGCGACCAGTCGGCTCCGATGTCGGTCTTCACCAGTTCGTCGAGGGGGACGGCCGCCTTCCGGCCGGCGGCGAGGTCGAGCACGTCCACGCGGCGCTGGCTGAAGGACGAGAGGTCCTCGGGGTCGGACAGGCGTCCGTTCAGCGGGTCGGCGAGCGCGACGATGCGGGCGTGGTCGCTGTTGGTGCGGTCCACGGCCCGGGTGCCGAGCCCCATCACCAGGCGCAGCATGCCGGCGTCCGCGTCGACGTTGGCATCCCAGGTGTACAGGTTGGACGAGTTCGCCACCCCTGCCGCGTGCGGGAAGAACAGGTGGCCGCGATGGTCGCCGGACACGCGCTGCACCAGGATCGCCATCTGCTCGTCCACCTCCGCCAGGCCACGGGTCACCCGGTAGCGCAGCGCCTCCTCGCTCATGGCGGAGGCGTACACGGCGCGGACGGCGTCCAGCAGGGCGTGGAGCCGTTCCTCCGGTGAACCCTGGTTGGTGAGGAAGAAGCTGTCGTACTTGCCGGCGAAGGCGTTGCCGAAGTTGTCCTCCAGCAGCGAGGAGGACCGGACGATGATCGGTGCCTGCCCGAAGTGCTCGAGCATGTCCAGCAGCTGCTCGCGGATCGACACCGGGAACCGTCCGGTCGGCATCAGGTCGTGCAGGGCCGCGCCGGCCGAGAGGAACGTCTCGGGGTGGCTCTGCTCGAGGCGGTGCTCCCACCACCCGTTGCTGACGAGGTAGTGGTAGAACACGTCCGCGCCGATGTGGAAGGAGTCGTGCGGCTCGAGGTGCTCGGCGAACCGGTCGTCGATGTCGTCCATCAGGATCGCGCGCGCGGTCAGCATGCCGACCGCCTTGCCGCCGATGTGCCCGGTCCCGATCAGGCGGGTCGCCATCACCAGCAGGTCGTCCAGGGACAGGTGCCGGCGGGCCAGCCCCGCCATCCGGCCGTCGTCGCGGCCCAGCAGCGCGTCCGCGAGGACGGCGTGGGCGTCCCGCTGCTCGGCGAAGCCGCCGTCCAGGGCCTCGAACGCCTCGTCGACCAGGCGCGTCCAGTGGTCCGGACGCCGGCGCATCCGTCCGCGCGTCGAGGCCAGACGCGCCGAGTTGGCCGACGACGTCACCGGGATCGCCTTCGGCCCCGCGATGCGGTGGGGGAAGAACATGGTCGCCGAACTGCGTCCCTCGACCTTGAGCGGGTGGACATAGGTGTCCTCGCCGACGACCTGCAGGTCGAACAGCACCTGCGTCGTCTCCCGGATGCCGGCCACGGTGGCGGCGCTCACCTCGTCGCGCAGCAGTGGGAAGTAGGCGACGGTGTCCATGTCGTAGAGCACCGGGCAGGTGACCTTGAAGAAGCTCGTCAGCAGCAGGTCGGAGTGCCAGGCGTCCAACAGGGACGCCAACGAGTCGAACACGTAGAACGCCAGCGGCCCGGCCTTCCAGATGAGGTCGTGGACGGCGATCGCGAACGGTTCGAATCCCTCGGTGGGGTCGAGACGGTGGACCTCGACGTCCCGTCCGTGCAGCAGCGGGGGATGGTCGGCGAACCGGACGTACACCAGCTGGCGCCCCTCCAGGCGGGCGCTCTCCACGTAGGGGGCCAGCACGCGCTGGAAGTCCGCCATGTCATCGCAGTGCCACACGACGTTGTCGCCGATGCGGAGACTGTCGATCGCGGCGTCCAGGCCGCCGATGCCGGTACTGACACGTGTGGACTTCATCGCGCCCTCTCTCGGTGTTCCGGTCCACCGTAGCCCCGGAGAAGGTGCTGGAGCCGCGGACGCCGATAGGATCGCACCCATGTCCAAGGTCCTCATGAAGCTCCCGGTGGGGGAGAAGGTCGGTCTGGCCTTCTCCGGTGGTCTCGACACGTCGGTCGCCGTCGCGTGGATGCGCGAGAAGGGGGCGATCCCGTACACCTACACCGCCGACATCGGCCAGTACGACGAGCCGGACATCGCGTCGGTGCCCGGGCGTGCCGCCCAGTACGGCGCCGAGGGCGCACGCCTGGTGGACTGCAAGTCCGAGCTGGTCAACGAGGGTCTCGTCGCGCTGATGTGCGGCGCCTTCCACATCCGCAACGCGGGCGTCCCGTACTTCAACACCACGCCGCTGGGCCGCGCCGTGACCGGCACCATGCTGGTCCGCGCCATGCGCGCGGACGACGTCCACGTGTGGGGCGACGGCTCCACCTACAAGGGCAACGACATCGAGCGGTTCTACCGCTACGGCCTGCTGGCCAACCCGCAGCTGCGCATCTACAAGCCGTGGCTGGACGAGGACTTCGTCAATGAGCTCGGTGGGCGCGACGAGATGAGCGCGTGGCTCTCGGCGCGCCAGCTGCCCTACCGCGACTCCCAGGAGAAGGCCTACTCCACCGACGCCAACATCTGGGGCGCCACCCACGAGGCCAAGAAGCTGGAGTACCTCGGCACTGGCATGGACATCGTCGAGCCGATCATGGGCGTGGCCCACTACCGCTCCGACGTCGAGATCGCCACCGAGGAGGTGTCGGTCGCCTTCGAGCAGGGCATGCCGGTGCGCATCAACGGTCGGACCTTCCCCGACGCGGTCGCCCTCGTGGACGAGGCCAACCGGATCGGCGGACGCCACGGCCTGGGCATGTCCGACCAGATCGAGAACCGCATCATCGAGGCCAAGAGCCGCGGCATCTACGAGGCTCCGGGCATGGCGCTGCTGCACATCGCCTACGAACGCCTGGTGAACGCGATCCACAACGAGGACACCGTCGCCAGCTACCACAACGAGGGACGCAAGCTCGGCCGCCTGCTGTACGAGGGTCGCTGGCTCGACCCGCAGTCGCTCATGCTGCGCACCTCGCTGCAGCAGTGGGTCGCCTCCGCCATCACCGGAGAGGTCACGGTGCGCCTGCGCCGGGGCTGGGACTACACGATCGTGGACACCACCGGCCCCGCGCTGTCCTACCACCCGGAGAAGTTGTCGATGGAGCGAGTCGAGGACGCCGCCTTCGGCCCCGTCGACCGCATCGGCCAGCTGACCATGCGCAACCTCGACATCGCCGACACCCGCACCCGCCTGGAGCAGTACTCGCAGCTGGGCCTGGTCGGGGGCGCCATCTCGGAGCTCGTCGGCGAACTCGGGACGGGTGAGGCCGCCGCGATCACGGCTGGCGCCGAAGGGGCGCCCTCCGCGATCGACGACGCCCAGTTCGTCTCCGGCATGGAAGCCGGCACTGACTGACGTGGAGCTGGGCGACGTCGCCTGGGGCGACGTGGTCTCCGACGACGACGGTGTCCTGGTCGTGCGCGGTCACGTCGGCGACGACCCGGTCGTCGTGAAGCGCTACGCCGAGCCCCGGCTGGCGCGCGAGATCGCCAACCACCAGTTGTTGGAGTTGCTCGGGGTCCCGACGCTGCCCGTGCTCGGTGCGGGGGAGGACTGGCTCGTGCTGGCCGACCTGGTCGATGCCGGGTACCGGCACGGGACCCCGGACGACCTGTTCGACCCGCGGATCGCGCGCCTGCTGGCCCGCTGGTACGACCAACTGCACGCGGCGGGGGAATCGGTGCCGGACGCCGCCCTCGCCGGCTTGTGGACCGAACTCGACGTCGTGGACGCCGACGGCCTCGCCGGCGTGGCGGCGCGGTGGCCGGAGCTCGCGCTCCAGGTCGCCTGGGCGCAGGATCGCCTGCCCGAGTGGCGCCGCGTGCTGGCCGACCTGCCGCGCACGCTCACGTACAACGACTTCTGGTACACCAACCTCGCCGTCTCCTGGGATGGTTCCTCGGCCCTCATGCACAACCACGGCCTCCTCGGGGCCGGGTTGCGCGTCGGCGACGTCCGCAACGTCACCGTGGCGATGTCGGACGCCGCGGCGTCCGCGTTCCGCGCGGAGTACGAGCGGCTGGCCGCGGCCCGCGGCGTCCGGCTGGATGCCGGGGCCGTCGAGTTGGACGAGGCCCTCGGCCACCTGGCCGCGCTCATCCTGGCCAGCCAGGCGGACGCGACCCCCGCGTGGGCGGAGGCGTCGCTGGAGTGGCTGCGTGCCCGAGCGTGATCGCGGGCGGTCGCTGGACCGGGAGATCCTCTCCTTGGCGGTGCCGGCCTTCGCGACCCTGATCGCCGAACCACTGCTGGTGCTCGCCGACACCTGGATCATCGGGCACCTCGGCACGCCGCACCTGGGAGGCCTGACGCTGGCGTCCAGCGTGCTGACCCTCGCGGTCGGACTGTCGGTCTTCCTCGCGTACGGCACCACCGCGACGGTCTCGCGGCGGCTGGGAGCGGGCGACCGGGCCGGCGCGCTGTCCGGTGGGATCGACGGGTTGGGGCTCGGCCTCCTGATCGGGCTGGCCATCGCTTCGGTGCTGGTGCCGGGGGCCGGATGGGTGGTGTCGCTCTACGGCGCAGCGCCCGAGCCGACCGCGCTCGGGGCGTCCTACCTGCGGGTCGTGGCGCTCGGCCTCCCCGCGCAGTTGCTGATGCTCGCCGCCACCGGCGTGCTGCGCGGTCTCCAGGACACCCGGACGCCCCTGCTCGTGGTCGTCACGATCAACCTGCTCAACATCGGGTTGAACGTCGCGCTCGTCCACGGCGTGGGTCTGGGCATCGTCGGCGCGGCGCTGGGCACGGTGCTGTCCCAGTGGGTGGGGGCCTCGATCATGGGCGGGGTGGTGCTGCGCGCGGCGCGGCGCGCGGGCGTCCGGCTGGGGTTCGCCCCTGCGGGTGTGCTCGCCGCGGCGCGGCTCGGTTCGTGGCTCGTGCTGCGCAACGCGGCGCTGCAGGCGGCCCTGCTGCTGACCACCTTCACCGCCGCCGGCCTCGGGACGACGCAGCTGGCGGCCCACCAGGTCGTCGCCACGGTCTGGTCGACGGTCGCCTTCGCCCTGGACGCCTTCGCCATCGCCGCACAGGCGATGGTGGGGCTCCGTCTCGGCGCCGGCGACCGGACCGGGGCCCGTGGCGTCCTCGGCCGGGTGCTGGTGTGGGGTGTGGGCTTCGGCGGGCTGATCGGCCTCCTCCTGGTGGTGGCCCACGATCCGCTGCCCGGGGTGTTCAGCCCGGACCCGGCCGTGCAGGACGCCGCGGGCGCGGCCCTGCTCGTGCTGGCGGTCCTGGCCCCGATCGGCGCGATCGCCTACCAGTTGGACGGCGTCCTGATCGGCGCCGGAGACGCCCGGTTCCTGGCCCTGGCCGGCCTGTTCACCACGACCGTGTACGCGCCCCTGGCCCTGGCCGTCCAGGCGACCGGGTCCGGGCTGGTGTGGCTGTGGGTGGGGTACGGCGCGTGGCTCGCCTCGCGGGGGATCGTCCTGGGCCTGCGCGCCCGGTCGGACGGCTGGCTGCGACTCGGCGTCTGATCCTCTTGGCGAGAGGGCTTGGGATAGGCTGGACGAAACCACTGAACACGATGCGGTGGGGTCACTCATCGAGGAGGAGGCCATGGGCAGCACGTTGGAGGCCAGAGGAAAGATCGTTGTCGGAACCGACTTTTCGAGTCGGGCGGGCGTCGCCGTCGACTGGGCGGCGGAACGAGCTGCCATGCGGAAGCAGCCCCTCCTGATCGTGATGGCGGTTCCCGAGGTCCCGATCCCGCGCCGGAGCCGGATGTTCGATGCGTTGGCGACCGGGGACTGGCCCAACCGGCTCACGGAGATGGCCGAGGACAAGCTCGCAGCCCTGAAGAAGCAGGTGGCGGACGCCCATCCCGAGGTCGAGGTGGAAACCCAGGTCGTCGTGGGTGTTGCGTCGTACGTCCTCGCTCAGGCGTCCAGGACGGCCGACCTGGTCGTCGTCGGTGCACGCGGAGAGCACGCGCCGATGAAGGTACGGGCGCTCGGTGGCACGGCGGACGCCGTGGTCGCGCACGCCCATGGTCCGGTCGCCGTCATCACCGACCACGGCATCCCGACCCCGGGTGGTCCGGTCGTCGTGGGCGTGGACGACTCCCCGGAGGCCGACGCCGCCCTGAAGCTCGCGGCGGACGAGGCCCAGGCCCGCGGCGTCGGGTTGCGCGTGATCCACGCGTGGGACGTCGCGCCCTGGATGATGGGCCCGATGGGCGTCACCGCCCTGCAGTCGCTGCCCCCGATCGAGACGTTGCGCAACGGCGTGGAGGTCTTCGTCGAACCGGTGCGCGAGACGCACCCCGGCCTGGACGTCGACGTGCGCGTCATCGAGGGACGACCCTCGACGGCCCTGGTCGAGGCCTCGATCGGCGCGAGCCTGGTCGTGCTCGGTTCGCGTGGCCTGGGTGGGTTCACCGGCCTGTTGCTCGGGTCCACGTCGAAGGAGGTCCTCCGGGACGCGGAGAGCCCCGTGATCGTGATCCGCGCAGCGGAGGACCACCGGGGTCACTGACACCGGTCAGCCGGCCCACTGGTAGCTGTGCTCGGGACGCCCCGTCGTCCCGTAGCGCAGCGACAGGGTGACGGACCCCTCTGCG
The DNA here is from genome assembly GCF_059516005.1 of Propioniciclava sp. LT294. Lineage (NCBI taxonomy): Bacteria > Bacillati > Actinomycetota > Actinomycetes > Propionibacteriales > Propionibacteriaceae > Propioniciclava > Propioniciclava sp. LT294. The sequence goes on along the minus strand of NZ_JCAKNG010000001.1, from coordinate 54,665 downwards.
ACGAGGTCGGACAGGTAGCGCTGGGCCGTTGCCCGGGAGACGCCGAGGGCGTCCGCCACGGCGACGGCCGTCAGCGGGTCCGGGCTGTCGCGCAGCAGACGTGACACGGAGGTGGCCGTCACCGACGACCGGCCCTTCGGCACGCTCGTGCGCGACGGCCGGTGGCGCAGTTGGCCCAGCAGAGCGTCCACGGCGGCCTGGTCCGGCGACGTGGTGGCCTCCACTTGGTCGCGGAACCGGGCATACGCCGCAACACGCTCCACCAGCGACTGCATGGGGAAGGGCTTGAGCATGTAGCCGACGACCCCCCGCACCAGCGCCCGACGCACCGTGTCGAGGGCGTCGTCGGCAGTCACGAGGATCACCGACGCGTCCGCCGCGCCGATGAGGTCCACGCCGCTGCCGTCGGGGAGGTACTGGTCGGCGAGGACGAGGTCGACCGGTCCGTCGGTCAGGCGCTGCCGCGCCTGTGCCAGCGTGGTGGCGGTGCCGACGACCTCGCACCAGGGCAGGCGTTCGAGTGCGCCGGCGTGGACGGCCGCGACCCTGAAGTCGTCGTCCACCACGAGCACGCGCAGGATCCTGGTCACGGTTCAACGCCCTTCTGCCGACGGGGAGGTGCGGGGATGGCGCCGGGGGTCGCGGTCCATCGCGCCCGGCAGCCTGGCGGCGAACACGGCGCCGTGCCCTGTGCCGCGGCCGTGCAGGAGTTCCACGTCGCCGCCGTGCCGCCGCGCGACCACGCGGGCGAGGGCGAGGCCGATGCCGTGGGCCGACCCGTCCTCGATCTTCGTGGTCCAGCCGCCAGCGAACACCGCGTCCTCCCGGCCCGGCGGGACGCCGTCGCCGCTGTCCGCCACGTGGACGAGGAGGTCCTCGGTGTCCGACAGCAGGGACACCTCAACCCACGCCGGTCGCCGCTGGCCGGCCGCGGCAGCGCGCGTCGCGTTGTCCACCAGGTTGCCCACGACCGTGACGGCGTCGAGGGGCCGGGAGAGGCGACCCGCGACCCACGTCGCGTCGCTGATGCGCAGGTCGACGCCGTGCTCCGACGCCGCCGCCGTCTTGGCGGCGAGGATGCCCTCCAGGTAGGGGTCGGCGACCCCGTGGGCCCAGGCCGCCGCGCCCGTCAGGTTGTGCAGGTACTCCAGGGCGTCCTCGTGGTGGCCGAGCTGGAGCATGCCCGAGAGGGCATGGAGCCGGTTGGTGTACTCGTGGGCCTGGGCCCTCAGCGCGTCCGTGAGCGCGCGGGTCGCCTCGAGTTCGCGGGCGAGGCCGTCGAGGTCGGTGCGGTCGCTCAGGATGGCCACCGCACCGAGGTTGCGCCCTTCCCGTTCGACGTTGGCCCGCTTCACTTGGAGGAGATGGTCGCCCACCACGACGAGGCCCCCCTCCCCACCCGGAGCGGAGGGCTCGCGCAGGAGATCGACGACCGCAGGCGGGAGCCCGGTCTCCTCCACTGGCTGGCCGACCCGGAACTCAGCGCCGGTGTAGCGCCGGGCGGCGTCGTTCGCCAGGCGCACCCGGCCGCCGGCGTCCACGGCGACGACGCCGTCGAGGGCGCCCCCGAGGACGGCTGCGTGCTCCCGTAGCAGGTCGGCCATCTCGTCGGGCTCCAGCCCGTGGGTGGCGCGTCCCACCTGACGCGACAGCAGCCAGACGCCCACCAGGCTGACGACGAGCGCACCCACCCCGATCCCGGCGATCAGGAGGGTGGCGCGCTGCTGGAGCCGGTCGACCTCGCTCAGGGCGATCCCCACCGACACGGTGCCGACGATGCGCCCCTCGGCGTCCAGCAGCGGCACCTTGCCCCGCGCCGACAGGCCCAGCGTCCCGCGCTCGATCGCGATGACCTCGCCTCCCGCCAGCGGCACTGTGGGATCGGTGCTGACGCGCTCGCCGATGAGCGAGGCCTCGGGGTGGCTGTAGCGGATCCCGGCGTCGTCGGTGATCACGACGTAGAGCGCCTCGGTCCGGCGGCGCAGTTCCTCGGCGGCCGTCTGGGTCGGGCCCGCGGTGTCCGGTGGGCCGGCCGTGACCCACGCGGCGTACCGGGGGTCGGAGGCCGCCGACCGCGCGATCGCCAAGGCGCGTTGCTCGCCCTGCTCCTCGTTTCCCGCCCGGGCGGCCCACAGCGTGATCGCGAGGGAGGTCACCACGACCAGGGTCACCAGGCCCAGGACGGTGACCATGATCCGCACCCGCCACGGCGCGGGACGTCGCGTGCGGGGCAGGGTCGGAGCCGGCATGGCGGCAGCGTACGCCGGTCCAGCGCCTTCTGCGCAGAATGCGCACAACGGGTACTACGCGGCTTGTGGGAGGTGTGCATAAAAGGGTTACGCCCGCCTCCCACACGACCATATGGTCCCTCGAGGCGCCTCTGGCGCCGTCCATGATTCAAAGGAGAATGCTGATGCTTGCCTTGTGGGGCCTGCTCATCGTGGTCAGCTTCATGGTGCTGATCATGACCAAGAGGGCGACGCCGTTCACGGCGCTGGTCGTCTCACCCATCGCCATCGGTCTGGTCGCCGGTTTCCCGGACAAGATCGCCGGCTTCTCGCTGGACGGGATCAAGGGCGTTGCGCCGACCGTCGCCATGCTGCTGTTCGCCATCCTGTACTTCGGGCTCATGATCACCGCTGGCCTGTTCGAACCGCTGGTCAACCTCATCCTGCGCGTGGTCAAGGGCGACCCGCTGAAGGTGCTGGTGGGCACCGCGCTCCTGGCGTCGGTCGTCTCGATCGACGGGGACGGGTCGACCACGACGATGATCGTCTGCTCGGCCCTGATCCCCGTGTACAAGCGGCTGAACATGAAGATGATGGACTTGGCCGTCCTCGTCATCCTGGCCAACTCGATCATGAACCTGTTGCCCTGGGGGGGCCCGACCGCGCGCATCATCGCCGCGCTCGACCTGGACTCCGGCGAACTACTGCGGCGCATTCTGCCCGGCATGATCATCGCGGTGGCGTGGGTCGTCGTGGTGTCGGTCATCCGCGGCCTCGCCGAGCGCAAGCGCCTCGGCATCGTGACCATCTCGGACGAGGAACTCCACACCATGGTCCTGGGCGGCTCGCGCGGTGGCCACGCCACCGCCGCGGTGGCCGGTGCGGGTGTGGGTTCCGGGTCGGCCTCCGAAGCGTCGGCGGGCGGCGTGGGCGTCTTGGAGGCCGTGCACCACGACGCGGCCGGCGCCGTCCCCGGTGCCGACCCGACGCTCAAGCGTCCGGGCCTGCTGTGGTTCAACTTGGCCCTGACCGTGCTCACCATGACGTTCCTCGTCTTCGGCGGCATGGGGGCCATCCCCAAGGTGCACGCCTCGATCATCTTCGAGGTGGCCTTCGCCATCGCCCTGATCGCGAATTACCCCCGCCTGAAGGACCAGCGCAAGATCATCGAGGAGCACGGCGCGAACGCCATGCACGTCATCACGATGGTGCTCGCCGCCGGCATCTTCATGGGCATCCTCAACGGCTCAGGCATGTCCGAGGCGATGGGCCAGTGGCTCGCCAACGTGGTGCCCACGTCTCTGGGCAGCCACTGGGCCCTCGTGACCGCCATCGCGTCGGCCCCGGGCACCTTCCTGCTCAGCAACGACGCGTTCTACCTCGGGGTGCTGCCCATCCTCGCCCAGACCGGAGCAGGTTACGGTTTCAGCGCGATGGAGATCGGGGTGGCCTCGACGGCCGGGCAAGCGTTCCACCTGCTGTCCCCGCTGGTCGGGTTCATCTACCTGCTCCTGCACCTGACGGGCGTCGACATGGGCACCTGGCAGCGCAAGTCCGCGTTCTGGGCCACGGGGACCTTCGTGATCTTCGTCGTGGCCATGGCTGTGTTCGGCGGGGTCCGGCTGTAGGCCGTTCGCGCCAGGGTCGGCCCGGGCCTCGTGCGGCGAGGTCCGGGCCATCGTCCGTCGGTCAGGAGACCTCGTTGGGGACCGCCCCGCCGTAGCGGCGATCGCGTTGCGCGTACAGCTCGATGGCATGCCACAGGTCGCGGCGGTCGAAGTCGGGCCACAGCCGGTCCAGGAACACCATCTCGGCGTAGGCGGACTGCCAGAGCAGGAAGTTGCTCGTGCGCTGCTCGCCCGAGGACCGGATGAACAGGTCCACGTCGGGCACCTCAGGGGCGTAGAGCCGGCCGCTGATGGACTTCTCGGTGATGCGGTCGGGGTCGACGCGTCCGGCGCGGGCGTCCGCGGCCAGGGCACGCACGGCATCCACGATCTCGGCGCGTCCCCCATAGTTGACGCAGAACTGGAGGGTGAGCGTCGTGTTGTTCCGGCTCTCCTGCTCGGCGGCGCGGAGTTCGTTGATCACCGACCTCCACAGCCGGGGCTCTCGCCCGGCCCAGATGATCCGCACGCCGAGGTCGTTGAGTTCGTCCCGGCGGCGGCGGATGACGTCGCGGTTGAAGCCCATCAGCCAACGCACCTCGTCGGGGGAGCGCTTCCAGTTCTCGGTGGAGAACGCGTACGCGCTGACGTACCTGACACCGATCTCGACGGCGCCGTGGAGGACGTCCAGCAGCGACGCCTCACCACGCGCGTGGCCGTCCGTGCGGGGCAGGTTGCGCTGCTTGGCCCAGCGCCCGTTGCCGTCCATGACGATGGCCACGTGGTTCGGGACGAACTTCTTCGGGATCGCGGGCGGGCGTGCTCCGCTGGGGTGCGGTCTCGGCGGGATCGGGCTCACACCGTGACCCTAGTACCCCGCAGTCGGCCACAATGGCAGCCATGCATGCGTGGTTCGACATCTCGGCCGGGGTAGCCGGCGACATGCTCCTCGGGGCACTCCTGGACGCGGGCGCCGACCCCGGGCCGGTCCAGGCGGCCATCGACGCCGTCGCTCCCGGGTCGGTGCGTCTCGAGATGGAGCCCGTCACTCGCGGCGGCCAGCGGGCGACCAAGGCGCGCGTGCGCGTCCTGGTCGACGACCCGCCACACCGGACGTGGTCGTCGATCCGCTCCGTCCTCGTCCAGGCCGACCTGGCGCAGGAGACCAAGGTGTGGGCCCTCGCTGCCTTCGGCGGCCTGGCGGACGCCGAGGGGCGCGTCCACGGCCTCGATCCAGACCTGGTGCACTTCCACGAGGTGGGCGCGCTGGACTCCGTCGCCGACATCGTCGGGACCTGCGAGGCCTTGCGCGGCCTCGGTGTGACCTCCGTGTCGGCGTCCCCGGTGCGGTTGGGCTCGGGACGCATCAGGGCTGCCCACGGCGACATTCCGGTGCCGGTGCCGGCTGTGGCCGAGTTGAGCATCGGGTGGCAGGTCCATCCGACACCGGCGACGGACGGGGCCGGGGGCCAGGACGACCACGCCCACGCCCACGACCACGCCCACGCGCACGACCACGCCCACGCGCACGACCACGCCCACCACGATGGCCCGGCCGTCCCGACGACCCCGCGCGCCGTCGGGGAACTCGCCACGCCCACCGGCATGGCCTTGGTGCGGGCGCTCGCGGACACGTGCGAACCGCTGCCCGGGATGGTGGTCTCGGCGGTCGGGATCGGCGCAGGAGGCAAGGAGTTCTCCGGGTGGCCCAATGTCGTCCGGGTGGTGCTGGGTGAGACTTCGGACGAGGGGAGGGCTGGCTCCGGGCCGGACCGGCCGGCCACCGAGCTCGCCGAACTGCGCGCCAATGTGGACGACCTGGACCCCCGCCTGTGGCCCGGGGTCCTGGACGCGGTCCTGGCCGCCGGTGCCGTGGACGCCTGGCTCGTCCCGATCCAGATGAAGAAGGGGCGTCCGGCGTTCACGCTGCACGCGTTGGCGGACGGGGCCGCCCACGACGCGGTCGTCGACGCCATGCTGGCGCACACCACGACCCTCGGCGTCCGGGAATCGAGCGTCACGCGGACGGTGCTCGACCGCACGTGGGTGGAGGTCGACGTCCTCGGGAGGTCGGTCCAGGTCAAGGTCGGGTCCCGCGCCGGCGTCGTCCTGCACGCGACCCCGGAGTTCTCGTCGGTCGTCCAGGCCGCCCGGGCGCTGGCCCTGACCGAGGCCGACGTGGCGCTGCGCGCGCAGGCCGCGGCGGTGGCGTCCGGTCTGGTCCCCGGGAAGCGGCTCGCGCGTCGCGACTAGACTCACGCCCCGTGACACTCTTCGCCGACCTGCCCGTTGCCGAGCGTGCGGATGCGCTCGCTGTGGCCGAGCGCCTGCCCCGAACCGGACGCCTCGGCGTCGCCTACTCGGGGGGTGTCGACTCGGCTGTCCTGCTGGCCGTGGCGACGGCGGCCCTGGGCCGGGAGAACGCGGTCGGGCTGCTGGCCGTGTCCTCCTCGCTGGCCGCCGATGAGCTGACCCTCGCGCGCCGGACGGTCGCCGAGATGGACGCCGAACTCGTCGAGTTCGAGACCCACGAGGACCAGAACCCGGACTACCGCGCCAATGGTGCCGACCGTTGCTTCCACTGCAAGGACGAGATGTTCACGGTCATCGACCAGCAGTTGGTCGCGGAACTGGGCCTCGAGGCGGTCGCCTATGGCGAGAACGCCGATGACGCGGTCCGGATCGACCGGCCGGGTGCGCGAGCGGCCACCGACCACGCCGTGCTGCGTCCCCTCGCCGACGCCGGGCTGACCAAGCCGCGCGTGCGCGAACTGGCCCGTGCGCTCGGGTTGTCGGTCGCCGACAAGCCCGCTGCACCCTGTCTGGCCTCCCGCATCCCCCACGGGCAGGAGGTCACCCCCGAGAAGCTCCGCCAGGTCGACGACGCCGAGTCGGCGCTGCGCCGCCACGGGTTCGGCGACGCCCGCGTCCGGCACCATGGCGACATCGCCCGGATCGAGGTGCCGGTCACCGACCTCGCCCGCTTCGCCGAGGACGGTGTCCGCGAGGCCGTGCTGGCCGATGTCCGCGCCGCCGGGTTCGGGTACGTCGCCCTCGACCTCGCCGGCCTGCAGTCCGGAGCCTTCACCCTGCAGGTGCTGCGCCGTCATGGCTGACGACGACATCGCCGACCTCGACCTCGACCGGGGCGTCCGCCGGGGCGGGTTCCCCGAAGCCGTCTATTGCGAGGGCAAGTCGCCCGACCAGTGCCGGGCGATCGCCCAGCGGGTGGGGGAGCGTCCCGACGTGGTCACGATCTTCACGCGCGCGGACGAGGCACGCGCCGCCGCCATCAAGGAGGCGCTCCCGGAGGTCTTCCACGACCCGGTCGCCCGCCTGCTGGTGTGGCCGCCGCGGATGCCCGCACCGACCGGGGAACTCGTCGTGGTCGCCTGCGCGGGCACGTCCGACCTGCCCGTGGCACGCGAGGCCCTGCTCACCGCCCGCCACCTCGGCCGTCGTGCCGAGCTCGTCGTCGACGTGGGCATCGCCGGTGTCCACCGGACGTTGGCCAAGGTCGACCTGCTCCGGCAGGCCGGCGCGATCGTGGTCGTCGCGGGCATGGACGGTGCACTGCCGGGCCTCATCGCCGGCCTGGTGTCCTGTCCGGTGGTGGCCGTCCCCACCTCCGTGGGGTACGGCGCGGCGTTCGGAGGGTTGGCCCCCCTGTTGACCATGCTGAACGCCTGTGCGCCCGGCGTGGGTGTGGTGAACATCGACAACGGCTACGGTGGGGGACACCTCGCCGCCCAGATCGCGGCGCCCCGAGCCTGACGCAGGGAGGCCCCATGCGCACTGCAGTCCGCTTCGCAGCCGCGGTCCTGGCAGGGGCGATGGCGCTGGCCGGGTGCGCGATCACCCCGCCCCGGCTTGGGGACACCAGCCCCGTAGCGAGCCCGACCGTGGTCACGACCGACCCCCCTGGCGTCCCGATGGTCGCGGTGTTGGTCTACCACCCACGCGAATCGAACAATGGGCTCCGGCTGGGGCGTGAACTGCGGCAGGTTCCCCAGGCGGACCCCCTGCGGGGTGCCCTGGAGGTGATGATCCAGGGCCCGATCGACCCGGACTACCGGAGCGGCTGGTCGCACGAGACCCGCGTCCTGTCGGTCACGACCAGTGGCGACGTCACGACCGTCGACCTGTCGGCCGACGCGCTGCGCAGCAGCAAGTTCGGCTCCGGCCGTGCCCTGGCCGCGATCGACCAACTCGTCTGGACGGTCACCGAGCAGACCGGTGCGGACAGCTTGGTCGCCCTCACCATCGAGGGGGAGCCGCCCGGGGAGCTGTGGGGAGTCACTCGGTGGGACACCCCGCGTGGCCGCGAGGACCCGCTGGGCGTTCGTGTGCACGTGTCCATCGACGCGCCGGCGGAGGGGGAAGTGCTGCGCTCGCCGGTCAAGATCGCCGGCGAGTCGGCGTTCGCCGACGGAAGCGTGCTGTGGGTCGTCCGAGACGGGGCGGGCGCCACCATCGCCGAGGGCCGGGAGACCCTCACCGGATCCACGCCGTTCGCCCCCTACACGGTCGAGGTCGACCTCCTGCCCGGCACCTACGAGATCGAGGTGACGGGGGACGCCATCGGCGACGGTGAGGGGTACCGCCCCGACACGGACACCCGCACGTTCGTCGTCGAGGCCTGACCCCGCTCCTGGGCGATCAGCGCGCCACGTGGTCGATCGTGCGCAGGCCGCGCTCCAGGTGCCAGGTCACGAACGCCGCGATCAACCCGGACGCCTGACGCTGCACCTGGTCATCCGCGTCGCGCGTTGCCGGCCAATCGCCCGAGATCAGGGCGGACAGGAGCCTGAGAGCCTCCGGCCGGACCTGCGGCGTCCCCGGTGGGCGGCAGCGCGGGCACACCAAGCCGCCGACCGACGGGGAGAAGGCCTGGTGCGGGCCGGCCGTGCCACAGGAGGCACAGTCCTCGAGGCTGGGGGCGAACCCCGCGGTGGCGACGGCGCGCAGCAGGTAGGAATCCATGATGAGCGTGGACGGACGGGGGCCGTCGGACGTCCCGACGCACAGCGCGTGCAGCGCGCCGGCGAGCAGTTGGTACTGTTGCAGCGACGGCTCGTTCTCGACGCTGACCAGCCGGTCGGCGGTCTCCAGCATCACCTGGCCGACGGTGTAGCGCGGATAGTCCGTGCACAGCGGCTCGGACCACGCGTGCAGGGTGACGGCCTCGGTGATCACGTCCAGCGTGCGGCCCGTGGCGAACTGCAGGTCGACGTGGCTGAACGGCTCGAGCCGGGCGCCGAACTTGCTGGACGTGCGTCGGACGCCGCGTGCGACCGCTCGCACCTTGCCGTGGCGGCGGGACAGCACCGTGATGATGCGGTCGGCCTCGCCCAGCTTGTGGGTGCGGAGGACGACCCCCTCGTCACGGTAGGTGGGCATGGCGGAGTCAGGCGCCGGTCGCCGTGCAGTCCGCGCACAGCCCGTGCAGTTCGATGGAGTGGTCCACGCCCGTGAACCCGTGCTGCTTCGCCAGCTTGGTGATGAGTTCCTCCACCCCGGCGAACTCCACCTCGACCGCCCGCCCGCAGCTGCGGCAGATGAGGTGGTGGTGGTGGTCGTGGGTGGCCTCGCCGCAGGCGCGGTAGGACGCCTGCCCGTCGGGGAGGCGGACGACGTCGACCTCGCCGGCCTCGGCCATGGACTGGAGGGTCCGGTACACCGTCGCCAGGCCGACCGCATCGCCGCGACGGCGCAGGAGGTCGTGGATGTCCTGGGCCGTCCGGAACTCCTCGAGCGCACCCAGGACCTCGGCGATCGTGACGCGTTGGCGCGTGCGTCGCTGGGGTGTGGTGGTCATGTCGGTTCGTTCCTCCTCGTCCGTCCCAGCCTACCCGCGGCCCACTACCCTGAGCCGCATGCTCGCCTTCAGCCGGTTCCGCGTCCCACCGGACACCGAGACCTCATTCGTGGAACGCGCCGAGGCTGCCGCGTCGTTCTTCCGGACCCGTCCGGGCAACCTCTCGGCCGATCTCGTGCGCAACCTCGATGAGCCCGACCTGTGGGCCATCCAGACCACGTGGGAGAACGTCGGATCCTACCGGCGGGCCTACAACGGCTACGAGGCCAAGATGGTCTTGGTGACGCTCATGAGCGAGGCGATCGACGAGCCGTCCGCTTACGACGCGCCCGACGCGGTCGGGGACAACATCCCGCGCACGCGCTGACGGGGGACTCCGGCGGAACGGTTTTCCGCGGTGTCGGTGGGGACGGATAGGGTTGCCCCGCACATGGGGATGCCGGCCGGGCACCCCCAGCCGACAAGGAGGCACAGGTCACATGGCCAGCAAGCTCGACAACGTCATCAGCCTCACGAAGCGTCGCGGCTTCGTGTATCCGTGTGGCGAGATCTATGGCGGTACCCGAGCGGCGTGGGACTACGGCCCCTACGGCGTGGAACTCAAGGAGAACATCAAGCGCCAGTGGTGGAAGGCGGTCGTCCAGAGCCGTTCCGACGTGGTGGGCCTGGACTCCTCGATCATCCTGCCCCGGCAGGTCTGGGTCGCGTCGGGTCACGTCGGGGTGTTCTCCGACCCGCTGACCGAGTGCATGAGCTGCCACAAGCGCTTCCGGGCGGACCAACTCGAGGAGGCCTTCGAGTTCAAGAAGGGCCGCGCTCCCGAGGGCCTGCACGAGATCAACTGCCCCGAGTGCGGCAACCTCGGTCAGTTCACCGAGCCGCGCGACTTCAACATGATGCTCAAGACCTACCTGGGCGTCATCGAGGACGAGTCCGGCCTGCACTACCTCCGCCCGGAGACGGCGCAGGGCATCTTCGTGAACTTCGCGAACGTCCAGACGACCAGCCGGATGAAGGTGCCCTTCGGCATCGGCCAGGTCGGCAAGAGCTTCCGCAACGAGATCACGCCCGGCAACTTCATCTTCCGCACCCGCGAGTTCGAGCAGATGGAGATGGAGTTCTTCGTCGAGCCGGGCACGGACGAGGAATGGCACCAGCACTGGATCGATGCCCGCCACGCGTGGTACGTCGACCTGGGGATCAACCCCGAGCACCTGCGCCTGTACGAGCACCCGCAGGAGAAGCTGTCCCACTACTCGAAGCGCACCGTCGACATCGAGTACGACTTCGGCTTCACCGGTGGCGACGGCTGGGGCGAGCTCGAGGGCGTCGCGAACCGCACGGACTTCGACCTCGGGACTCACTCCGAGCACTCCGGTCAGGACCTCAGCTACTTCGACCAGGCCCAGAACCGCCGGTACCTGCCGTACGTGATCGAGCCGGCCGCGGGCCTGACCCGCTCGCTCATGGCGTTCCTCGTCGAGGCCTACACCGAGGAGGAGGTGCCGAACGCGAAGGGCGGCACCGACACGCGCACCGTCCTCAAGCTCGACCCGCGCCTCTCGCCGGTCAAGGTCGCCGTGCTGCCGCTGTCCCGCAACGAGAGCCTCTCGCCCAAGGCCAAGGACCTGGCCGCGGAGCTGCGGAAGTACTGGAACGTCGAGTTCGACGACGCCCAGGCGATCGGCCGCCGCTACCGCCGCCAGGACGAGATCGGCACCCCGTACTGCGTGACCGTCGACTTCGACACCCTCGAGGACGGCGCGGTCACCATCCGCGAGCGTGACTCCATGGCCCAGGAGCGCATCCCGCTCGACCAGGTCGTCAGCTACCTGGGTGCCCGCCTGATCGGCTGCTGAACCGGCACGACGTGAGAATGCCCCCGAGTCCGACTCGGGGGCATTCGGTCAGTGGGTGCCGCCCGTCCACTCCCACGTCTCGCCGTCCGAGGCCCGCACGGAGACCCGCGGGGTGGGGCTCAGGTCGAGCCGGACATCGACGCGTTCGCCGTCGTCGGAGGAGGCGTACTCGATCCACTCGTTGGCCTTGGCCGTCACCGTGACCCGCGCTCGGGACAACCACGAGTGCCGCCGGCGGAACCCGATCAGATCCGTGTACACCTGCTGCAGCCAGGCGCCGTCCGGCAGCAGATCGGACGGGGAGGTCGGCAGGGGAGGACGCACCGCGTCGTCGGCGTGGTCCCCGGTGCCGCGCACCCCCATGAAGCCCTGCTCGTCGCCGTAGTACACGCTCGGCATCCCGGGAACGGTGAACAGCACGGACGCCGCGAGAACGGCTCCCTCCGGGCCCACCAGCGACGCGACCCGATCGACGTCGTGGTTGCCGACGAAGGTGTTCAGGATGTGGTTCGCCGAGTAGGCGTCGTGACGCTCGAGCGCGTGGGCCAGTTCCCAGAAGTTGGCGTCCTTGATGGAGCTCCAGGTGGCCTTCCACAGTTCGTAGGCGGTGACCGAGTCGAGCGTGCCGGCGTCCGCGATGGCGGCGTGGTCGCCATGGATGACCTCGCCGAGGAACAGCGCCTCCGGGAACTCGTGACGCACGCGTCCGATCACCTTGCGCCAGAACTCGGGGGACACGGCGTAGGCGACGTCGAGGCGCCAGCCGCTGATGCCGCGACGGAGCCAGTGGAGCATGATGCCGGTGATCCAGTCGGCGACGTCCTCGCGGGTGTGGTCGAGTTCGACCAGATTGTCGTGGCCCTCCCATGTGTAGAGGAAGCCGTTCGAGCGACGCAGCATGGGGGAGTCCTCCCCCACGAGGCCGTGCTGGGTGCTCACATGGTTGAACACGCCGTCCAGCACCAGGCTCAGCCCCCGATCGCGACACGCCTGGACGAGGCGGTCGAAGTCGGCGTCGTCTCCCAAGCGGGGGTCGATCGTGTGGTGGTCCAGGGTGTCGTAACCGTGCGAGACGGACGAGAAGATGGGCCCCAGCAGCAGGCCGGAGCAGCCGAGCCCCACGGCATGGTTCAGCCATGGTTCCAGCGCGGGGAGCCGGTGGGTGACCACGTCCGTCCGCTCGTGCACGGGCGCACCGAGTGCTCCCAGCGGATAGAGGTGGTACCAGATCGCATGGTCGGCCAGGCTCATGGCGCTCCTTGTTGAGGGTGACTCAATAACACTATTGACGGTAACTCAATGAAGGCTAGGATGCAATGCTGTGGCAACCGACCCGATCCGCAGACGACGTCTTGGCCCGCAGGAGCGCCGGGCCGCCATCCTCGCGGCGGCGCGCCAGGCCTTCGCCTCGGCGTCCTACTCCGAGGTTGCGGTCCCCGACGTGGCACGGGCCTCGGGTGGCTCCCCGGCCATCGTGTTCCACTACTTCGGGTCCAAGGAGGGCCTGTACGCCGCCGTGCTGGAGGACGACTTGGCCGCGCTGGCCACGCGTCAGGCCGAGGCTGACGCAGCACTGCCCCCGAACACTTCCGCGCGCGACCGGGTGCGGACATGGGCGCTCGCGCACCTCGATCACCTGGCCGCCCGGCCGACGGCCACCCTCCCCAGCGAGGAACCGGCTGCGGCAGCGGGGGTACGGGAGCGCGCACGCGCGAACGACCGCGAGTTCCTCGCCTCCGTGCTCCAACCGACAGGCGCCGCCCGGGACCGCTTCGCGTTGCTCGGATTCCTCGGCTTTCTCGACGCCGTGGGCCAGGCGTGGGCGTCGGACGGATCCCCGGATGATGATCGGCACGCGTTGGTCGAGGCGGCGCTCGGCGCGCTCCAGGGAGCGCTCGGGGACTGGCGCCGCTGACCCGTGCTGCATTTTGTGTAGACGAAGCTGGTCATCACCACCCCATTTCGCCGACACAAAATGCAGCACGGTAGAATCGCCCCCCGTGCCAACCTACGAACCGCTCCGCCTGACCGCTCCCTCCGGGGGGACGGTCGAGGTGGCGACCCCGGTCGTGCTCGCGCCCATGGCCGGCATCACGAACCCGGCCTATCGGCAGCTCTGCCTCGAACAGGGTGCGGGGCTGTACGTGTGCGAGATGATCACCAGCCGTGGCATCGTCGAGAAGAACCCCAAGACGTTCGACATGTTGAAGTTCGCGCCGGGGGAGACCATCCGCTCGGTGCAGCTCTACGGCGTCGATGCCGACGTGATGGCGAGGGCGGCGCACATCCTGTGCGAGGACTTCGGCGTCCACCACATCGACATCAACATGGGGTGCCCGGTCCCGAAGGTGACGCGCCGCGGCGGCGGGGGAGCCCTGCCGTGGAAGACCGATCGCCTCGCGGAGATCCTCACCAGGACGGTGCGTGCGGCCGATGCCCACGGCGTCCCGGTGACGGTGAAGACCCGCATGGGCATCGACGAGGACCACCTCACCTATCTCGACGCCGGCCGCATCGCGCAGGAGGCCGGGGTGGCCGCGATCGCGCTGCACGCGCGCACGGTGGCCCAGTCGTACTCCGGCGAGGCCCGCTGGGAGGCCATCGCCTCACTCGTCGACCTCGTCGACATCCCGGTTCTGGGCAACGGCGACATCTGGGAGGGTGTCGATGCCCTCCGCATGGTGGAGCGGACCGGCGCGGCCGGGGTGGTGGTGGGACGCGGGTGCCTCGGGCGTCCGTGGCTGTTCCGCGACCTGGCGGACGCCTTCGCGGGCCGCCCGGTGCAGCCCTACCCCACGCTGGGTCAGGTCACCGCGATGCTGCGGCGCCACGCCGTCCTGCTCGCCGAGATCCACGGCGAGCGCTGGGGGCTGGTCGACCTGCGCAAGCACATGGCCTGGTACTTCAAGGGATTCCCGGTGGGCGGCGACCTGCGGCGCGCGTTCGCGATGGTCTCGAGCTTCGCCGAGCTCGACGATCTGATCGCAGAACTCGATCCGGAGGCCACCTACCCGGAGCACGAGCTCGGCACCCCGCGGGGCCGCCAAGGGACACCGCGGGAGCGCGTCACGGTGCCCTATGGCTGGTTGGACAGCCGGACGCTCGGCGACGAGGACCTCTCCGCCGCCGAGTCCGACGTCTCGGGGGGCTGAGTCAGCCGGCGACGGCCTGCAGGTAGGGCATCATCCCCGCCACGAGCGCGATCAGGGCGATGACCGGTGCGGTGACGCCCAGGATGATGCCCCAGATGCCGAACGTGCGACCCTTGCGTTGGACGGCGGCGACGATGCTGATGATCCAGCCCCCGATGCCTGCCAGGGTGGCGACGATGCCGGCGCTGTAGAGCCCTTGGATCTTCTGGCTGAACGCGATGATCATCGGATCCGTCGGGTCGGGATTCTGCATGGAGGCGGGATCCATGCCGTAATCCACCATGAACTGCCCGCTCTGCTGACCCATGAGGTAGGAGACCACCGTCAACACGACGGCGCAGACCGCAACGGTGGCCAGGCCGACGATGCCCAGTCTGTTGCTCTTCGGCTGCTGCCGCCACGGCTGCTGGTAGGGGTCCTGCGGGTACGGCGCGTACTGCTGCTGGCCGTACTGTTGCTGGCCGTACTGCGGTGCCCCGTACGGGGCAGGCTGTTGCCCGTAGGCCTGCTGCTCGTACGGGGGTTGTCCGTACTGGGGCTGTCCGTAGGCCTGGGGAGGCGGTTGCTGGCCGTAGGGGGCCTGCTGACCGTACGCCTGCTGGCCGTACTGCTGAGGATCCTGGGGGTATCCGTACGGGGGTTGCCCGTAGGCCCGTGGGTCCTGGCCCTGGTCGTACTGAGGAGTGGAGTACCCACCCTCGGCCGGGGCCTGCGACTCGCGCTCGTAGCGGGGCGGCTCGTAGCCGTCACCCTCGTCGGGGCGACGCGAGGAGTCGGGGTGGGGTGTCTGGTCGCTCATGGCCATCCTCATGGTCTCGGGTGGCCCCATTCTACGAAGCGCGGGAAGATGGGCCCATGTCGGACGCGCTGAACCCCCGCACGCTCGCCTGGGCCCGCACCATGGCCGGCCACGCACAGGGGGACGTCGTCCGAGCCCACGCCGACTCGCGCGTCCGGCTCGACCTACCCGCACCGATCGGACGCGAGGCTCGCGAGGAGCGCGAGCGACTGATGCTGCGCCCCGGGGCGACGTTCAGCTCGGGGGCCGGCAACCGGAGGCGGGAGGAGGCGCCCGACGTCGAGCGCACCTGTTTCGAACGGGACCGCGACCGTATCGTCCACTCGACGGCCTTCCGCCGCCTGGCGGGCAAGACGCAGGTGGTCGTCTACCCGACCGACCACCAGCGGACCCGCCTCACCCACGCCATCGAGGTCGCCCAGGTCGCCACCTCCCTCGCGCGGGGCATCGGCGTCAACGCGGCGCTGGCGGACGCCATGGCCCTGGGCCACGACTGTGGCCATGGCCCCGGCGGCCACGCCTCGGAGGATGCCTTCGACGCGTTCCTCCCCGGCGGCTACGACCACGGCCCGTGGGGTGCCGACGTCGTCCTGGTGCCGTTGAACCTGTGCGCCGAGACCCTCGACGGGATCCGCAACCACTCATGGTCACGTCCCGCTCCGATGACCATCGAGGGGGAACTCGTCAGCTGGGCCGACCGGATCGCCTACTGCGCGCACGACCTCGAGGACGCCGTGCACGCCGGCATCGTCTCGCTCGACGACGTGCCCCGCGATGTCACCGCCATCGCGGGCCGGACGCGGCGCGAGCAACTGGCGGTGTTCATCCGGTCCATCATCGAGACGGTGGCCGAGACCGGCGTCGTGGGGATGGACGCCGAGGCGGCCGGCGCGCTGGCGTCGTTGCGGGCCTTCAACTACGAGCGCATCTACACCCGTCCCGACTCGGTCGCGCAGTCGAACGCGGTGATCGAGGTGCTGCACGGACTCGTGGAGTACTACTGCGACCACCCCTGGGCGATGCCGTCCGACTACCACGGGGCGGCCGAGGCCGATCGCGTCAAGACCGCCGTCACGTACGTGGGCGGCATGACCGACCGGTTCGCGTTCGGCACGGCGGAGGAGTTGCTCGGTTGGGACCCCGACCGGCTGCCACGGGGCATCGGTCTCGGGGCCTGACCTCAGCGCCCTTCCGGAGCCCAGGCCTCCGGGTCCTCCGGCTGGTGCTTGGGCGGCCGCGCGGCGGGCCGGCTCTCGGCGTCCCTGACTCGTCGTGACGGCTGAGCCGTGGTGGGGAGCGGCGCCGCCACGATGTCGCCCCAGTGGAGCCGGCGGCGGACGCGTGGTGGGCCGGACGGTTCGTCCCGGGGTCCCACGAGGGCCAGCGCGATGCCGCGGACGAGACCGACGAAGGCGGCCCCACCCAGCAGGCCGAGGGTGGCGGGCAGGATCCAGTCGGTGTCCACGCCCGTCCGCGCCGTGGCCGCGACACCGCTGTTCTGCAGCGCCCGCAGGTCGTGCCAGCGCACGCGGTCGGTGCCGACCCCACCCCCGGAACTGGCGACCACGGTGCCGCCGGGGAAGACCGTGGTGACATCGAGCGTCACCGTGGTGGGATCCAACTCGGTGAGGTACCCGGTCGGGATCGAGAAGAACACGTGTCCGTTCGAGTGGGTGGCGAGCCCCGGGTCCGAGTCGGTTCCCCGCGGCAAGGATCCCGTCAGGCGGCAGGAGAGGACCCCGTGCGTCACCGAACGTTCCGTGACGGAGATCGAGGCGGACGGCGACCCGTCACAGGGAGAGCTGTCCCCGGGAACCATCGGTTGGCTGATGCGGAGGTCGAGGTGGGTCGCGTCAGGGTCGAAGACGATCTCGCCGGTCACCGAATAGCCGGCCAGGGCCAAGGCCCCGGCAGCCACGGCGAGCGCGACCATGACACGAGGGGTCTTCCGTCGCACGCTCATTCCGGGGCCCAGATGCTGGGGTCCTGCCGGTCGGCCGGTGCCCCTTCGGATGGCGGCACCTCGTCCGGGGCCGGCCCCTCCCTGTCGTCAGGCAGGGCGGGGGCCGGGTCCTCGTCGTCACCCAACCACCCGCTCCACCAGGAGGCACCCAGCGCCAGGGCGATGCCCCACCCGAGCCCGGCGAGGAGGGGCACGAGCCAGGACGGCAGGGTGAGTCGCGAGCGCGCCGTGACGGCGATCCCGTCGCCCGCCGCGACCGGGTCGTTGAGTCGCGCGGTGCTGCCCGTCACCTCCACCCCGCGGGAGGCGGCGATGACGTCACCGGGGAAGTGCAACAGGACGTCGAGGTCGCTCACCTCCCCGGCGTTCCTCAGGTACCACGGCCGGGTGGTGCGGACGAAGAGGTGGTCCGGGGATGCGACCGCGATGCCCCACTGCTCCAGGGTGTCACCGTCGAGCGTCGTGCGGCCGGTGAGGTGGCACGCCACGTACCCGGGGGCGGCCGGTACCGGCGGGCTGGCCAGCGTCGATCGGCCCGGATCCTGCGAGCAGGGGGCCACGGAGGCGAACTCCGACCCCGATTCGTAGGCCAGGACGAGGTCGACCCGAGCGGTGGCGTCCGGCTCGAGCCAGACCTCCCCGCGCAGGGAGCAGCCGGCCAGCGGTAGCAACAGCGCCACCGAGGCCAGTCGTGCCATCCGACGGTGATCCATGGCGGGACCCTACTGCGCCGTGCGATCCATCCTTGGCGTCAGGGGTGCACGAGTGCACGCAGGGTGGCCGGGACGATCCGGCCCCGCCGGACGAGCTCGGCCATGACCGCCACGGTGCAGGCCTGGCCGGCCATGATGGCCACGAGCACCAGCACTTGGGCCGCGCCGGCCTGCACCGGGGAGCCGCCGCCCAGCAACACGCCGATGAACGCGCCGGGCAGGGTCACCAGACCCACCGTGCGCGTCTGGTCCAGGTTGGGGATCAGCGCCTCGGGCACGACCCGGTCGATGACCAGGCCCACGGCGTCCCGGCGCGTCAGCCCGAGGGCGAGCGCGGCCTCGTACTCGCCGCGCGTGGCCCGCAGCTCGTCGAAGATGCGGCGTCCGGCCAGGGTGTGACCGCTCATCATGTTGCCGGTCACGATGCCGCCGAGCGCGACGATGGTGATGCCGTTGAACGGGGAGGCCCCGCTCAGGAACACGATGAGGAGCACCGGGACGAGCCCGGCGAGCAGGCTGAGGGCGCTCCACGGCCAGCAGTCCCGGACGCCCACCCGACCGGTGGTGGTCCACAGGGCGACCCCGAACATCAGCCCCAGGAAGGCGAACGCGCCCCACACGGTCTGCACCGCGGCGGTGATGACCAGCGACACCGCCGCCAGTTGGAGCACCGCGCGGACCGCGGCGACCACCTGCTGGCGGGCCAAGGGGGTCCGCCCGGCGAGGGACGCCACGACCGCCAGGGCCACCAGCAGCACCAACGCGAGGGCGAGTCCCCAGCCGACAACCACGGTCACGGCACGAGACTAGCGCGGGGCGGCGCCCCCGGGTCCGCGGCTAGACTGCGCGCATGGCCGGCTTGATCCACCCCGAGGACTTGGAGACGGTCCGCGAGCGGTCCCGGATCGACGACGTCGTCAGCGCCTTCGTCCAGCTGAAGCCGGCCGGGGGAGGAGCGCTCGTCGGGCTGTGCCCGTTCCACGACGAGAAGACGCCGAGCTTCCGCGTCACGCCCAGCAAGGGGTTCTACTACTGCTTCGGGTGCGGTGAGGGCGGGGACGTCATCTCGTTCGTCCAGAAGATCAACAACATGGGCTTCACCGAAGCCGTGGAGTTTCTCGCCGACCGGGTGGGGATCCAACTCCGCTACACCGACGGGGACGGCGGTGCGCGGCACGAGCCGGGCCTGCGCATGCGGGTGCTGGAGGCCAACCAGCTCGCCGCCGAGTTCTTCGCCCGGCAGCTCGCCAGCCCGGACGCGGTGACGGGCCGCGTGTTCCTCGACGGACGTGGGTTCACGCGCGAGCACGCCGAGCACTTCGGCATCGGCTTCGCACCCCGGGGTGGACGCGACCTGCTCAACCACCTGCTGGGCAAGAAGTTCAGCAAGGACGACCTGGTCAAGGCCGGGCTGGTCCGCGAGTCGGGGTGGGACTTCTTCCAGGGACGCCTGGTCTGGCCGATCCGCGACGCCGGCCGTTCGACGCTGGGGTTCGGCGCACGCCGCCTCTTCGACGACGACCGCATGCCGGCGAAGTACCTCAACACCCCCGAGACGCTCGTGTACAAGAAGTCCCATGTCCTGTACGGGCTGGACCTCGCCCGCACCCACATCGGCAAGAAGAACCAAGCGGTCGTCGTCGAGGGCTACACCGACGTCATGGCCTGCCACATCGCGGGGGTCGACACCGCGGTGGCGTCCTGCGGCACGGCCTTCGGCGCGGACCACTCCCGCATGCTCTCCCGCCTCATGACGTCGGACGCGCTGGCCGGCGAGGTGGTCTTCACCTTCGACGGGGACGCCGCCGGACAGGCGGCCGCGCTCAAGGTGTTCAGCTCGGACACCACCTTCAGTTCGCAGACGTACGTCGCCATCGAGCCCAGCGGGCTCGACCCCTGCGACCTGCGCATCCAGGGCGGGGACGCCGCGGTCCGCGAGCTGGTGGCCCGTCGTGTCCCCCTGTACCGGTACGTGATGAAGAACACGCTCGAGAAGTTCGACCTCGACCGGGCCGACGGCCGCATCGCCGCCGTCCGTGCCGCGGCGCCGCTGGTGGCGTCCGTCCGGGATCGCTCGCTCATCTCGGAGTACCTGCGCGAGCTCGCCGGCATGGTCGGCATGGACACCGACACCGTCCGGGCGGAGGTGCAGCGCGCCAACCAGCGGAAGGTGCCGCAGGAGACGCCGGAGACCTCGCCCGTCACCGTCGTCGCGCCGGACGCCCCGAGCCAGGCCGCGATGCTGGTGCTGCCCGACCCGTCCGATCGCCGCATCGCCACCGAGCGAGGCGTCCTGAAGGTGATGGTGCAGCACCCGAACCTGTTCCCGCAGGACTGGGGCGGCGTCACCCCCGACGACTTCCAGCACCCGAGCTACCGGCACGTCTTCGAGGTGCTCTCGGCGACCGACCGGCACGCCGGCGGGTTCGCCCAGGCCGTCGTCGACGCCGTGGACGATCCTGTCGGCAGGCAATTGGTGGTGGCCCTCTCGGTCGAGCCGCTGCTGGCGGAACCGACTGGCGCCTACGCGCGTGAGTACGCGGCGCGGCTCCGCCTCGGCCGCGTGGTCCGCGAGATCAACGACCTCAAGTCGCGGCTGCAGCGCACCAACCCCGTCGACGAGCAGACCGCCTACAACCGCATGTTCGCCCAGCTGTTGGAGCTGGAGACCCGGCGTCGCGGCCTGGAGCAGTTGGCCATCGGCGGCTGAAAAGCAAGCCCCGGACGCACACCGGTGTTGTCCGAATGTTGCCTGTGGGCAACCCTCGCCGCGGGCTCGGGCGGGTGGCGACGGGACGAGGCTCGAGGCATGGACATCGAGCCCACCCCCAAGACCCGCCTCACCCACGCCGAAGAAGTCGCCCTGCTGCGGCGCATCGACGCCGGCACCCTCGCTGCGGCCGTCCTGACCGGCCAGGTGCCCCCACCCGTCCCGGCGAGCGAGGCCGAACTCGACCTGCTGGCCCGGGACGGACAGCAGGCGCGGGCGCACCTGGTCCGGGCCAACACCGGGCTGGTCTGGTACGTCGTCCGGCCCGTGGCCGAACGGACCGGCCAGCCCCGCGACGACCTCTTCCAGGAGGGGTACATCGGATTGCTCGAGGCCGTGGACCGCTTCACACCCGAGAAGGGGAACTTCGCCACGTGTGCGATCCCGTGGATCCGGATGCGGGTGGGGGACGCCGCCACGACCGCACAGGGGGCGCTGGGGCTGCCGGCCCGCCGTGCCCGCCAGTGGCGGCGGACGCGCTCGGCGGTGACGGCGCTCACCGTCTCGCTGGCACGGACGCCGCGGGTCGAGGAGGTCGCCGAGGCGACGGGGGAGACGCCACGCGTCGTCCGGTCGCTGCTGGCATTCACGCCGGTGGTGCCGTTGGACCGGGAGGACCCGCGGTGGCTCCAGGTCCACGCCGTCCCCGGATGCGGCCACGATCGCGTCGACCCGGACACGGTGTGGGCCCTGCTCGGACGCCTGGACGTCCTCGACCGGACGCTCGTCGTCCTGCTGTACGGCCTGGACGGTCCGCCGCGCACCCATGCGGAGGTGGCCGCACTCACGGGCAGGAGTGAGTCGACGATCCGGCGCCGCGAACGCCGGGCGCTCGCACTCATGCGCGCGGGAGACGCCGCCGGGCTCGCCGCGTGAGGTTGGCACAATGGGGGAGTGAACATCTTCTCCCTCAGGTCGCTGCCCGCCGACGCCCGAGCACTGCTGGACGCAGAGGTCGGACGGCGGCTCCACCTGCTGGCCTGGGGGCGGACCGAGGACGGCCACCTGATCGCGCTGCACGACCGCCTGGTGCGGATCGCGTCCGAGGAGGTGACCCAGGTGGGCTGGCACGACATCTTGCGCGGTGGCTGGGACGACGAGAACAAGACGATGCGGTGGACCATCATGTCGACCGGCCAGCAGGTCTCCGTGCCGCTCGTGGAACCCCGCCGGTTCCCCGAGGTCTTCAAGGAGCGCGTCGAGACGACGTTCCTCTTCCAGACGTCCATCCACCCGGCGTCCAACAAGACCGTCACCATCAGCGCGCGCCGCAACCTGATGGACGGGGAGGCGCCGGTCCTCTGGACCGCCCACCCGGCGCGCGGCACGGTCATGGACGCCGAGGTGCTGGCCTTCACCGAGGCCGAACTCGGGCGCTTCCGCGCCGAATATGCGTTCTGACCAACTGTTTGCTAGAGTCTCTTCTCGCGCGCAGCGATCCCCTGTAGCTCAATTGGCAGAGCATCTGACTGTTAATCAGAGGGTTACTGGTTCGAGTCCAGTCGGGGGAGCCATTCAAAACGGGCGTCTGACAAGGTGAAACACCGAGTCGGACGCCCTTCGCTTTTCCCCGTGGGCAACATGCGGGCAACAAGAAACCGGGCGTCCTCCACTGAGAGGAACCGCACACGATGCCCACCAACACCTGCACGAACACCCGCTGCGACCGACCGGCCACGCACGCCGTCGAGTTCCTGCGCTCGTCTCCGATTGACCCGACGCCGTTCACCCGGTTGCAGTGCGAGACGCACGCCCGGCGCAACGTTGAGCAGCTCGGGGCGACCATGACCGACCTGCCCGGCGTCGAGGCGGACGCCCGGCCGGTCGTCGAGGGTGACGCCCTCCTCGACGCGGCCCGCGCCTATGTGGCTCGCTGGCGCACCGTGTTCCGGTTCACCGGCGCCGAACCCGTCGGCGAGGCGGGTGCCGTCCGGGTCTGGTACGTCGGCCCGTCGGCCGCTCGGGCCCGTGACGGGCAGCCGCTCGAGGCCGAGTTCTGTGAGGTCGTGGGCGCCTGGGAGCTGGCCCGCGAGCTGGCGCCCGAAACCGGCGGAGTCGAGGCGGTCACCCGGTGCGCTGGGTGCGGGCACGACGTGGATGAGCACCTGAACGGCCGCGCCGAGTGCGTGGTGTGCGACTGCGGGGGCGGCGACGTCGAGGCCGGGCCAGCCGGCGAACTCCTGCGGCTCACCTATGACGCGCTGTTGGTGCAGCAGGTCAGCGGCGCGCTAGACCGCGCCGGCCTCTCCCGACTGGAAGCCGCACGACGGGCCGGAATCGACCCTGTGACGTTCGCCCGCCGCATGACCAGGGAAACCTTCACCATCGCCGAGTTGGGCGCCCTCGCGGACGCGTGCGGCGTCAGAGCGTCGGTGTGGCTTCGCGAAGTCGACGACACGCTCGCGGCCGCTCACAAGCTCGAGGCGGCGGCGCGATGACGGGACGTTGGGGGCGGGTGGCCACCGGCCACCGGGCGGTTCGGGCGGGAACTCGCGTCCCTCCGGGTTACCGTGGGCCGCATGCATGCCGCCCCCATTCTGGCTGTCGCACTGGCGGCCGTCGTTGTGCTGTCCGGATGCTCGGCGGAGCCTGAGCCGACGGCCGCGCCGGCGTCCGCGGGGGTGGCCCCGGAGCGATACCGGACGCCGGCGCCCTCGGCCTCGGCGACGCCCTCGGCGGCGTGGCCGTCGCCGTCGCACCTCATCCCGGGAACCGGCCTAACGGCGAGCTCCCAAGAGGGGATGGTGGTCGGCCCAACAGGCGCCCTTCTGCGCTACGTGCCCGCCGACCCGGCATGGTCGCCGAAGTGCCGGCCCGCGACGAGCGAGGAACGCGCCGCGCTCGAATGGCACGTGCGCAACAACACAACGTCGGACGGCGTCAACTACGCGAAGGGTGCGCCCCTGGTAGTTGACCTGCCCGAGCCGGGGTGGTGGGTAGTCGCCTATTGGGACCGCTGGGGGAGCGGCGAAACGGACGTGAACGCCGCCGTGCGTGGCGGCGGCAAGGTTTCGGGCGTCGGTACGGCGTGGGCGGGCACCCACACGTACGGCGGCGCCGCATTCGCGGACGGCCCCAAAGCGCTTAGGGCCGCTCGCGAATGCCTAGGCGGGGGGGTCAAGTGGTGACCGCCCCAGCCCGTGTCGCTGCGCTGGCCGCGGCTCTTGTCCTGGTCGGATGCACACCGGCCGCGCCCGAACCCGAGCCGACCGTCGCGCCCCGTTCCGTGGGCCCGGTGCCCGAGCCGTCGCGCACGCCCGAACCGACGCCCTCGGCCTCGGCGACGCCCAGCCCGGGGACGACGCGCTACTCGACAACGGTTGGCCCGGTGCTTGGGTTGAAGTTGGAGTGTCGGCCGATTACGCCCCGCGAGCGTGCGCTATTCGTCGACGCCGGGGCGATCGAGCGCGCCGTCGCCGTCGACTTCGGCGAGCCGTGGCGGGTGATCGTGTACGGCGTGCGCGGGGAACTGTATCCGCGGCAGGTTGTGACGAACGGCACACGGTTTGCGGACGTCGGCCCGGGGTGGGGTGGCGGCTACTATGCGCTTGACGTGCAGCTTGCCGACGGGCCAGCCGCGCGCGCAGCCGCCGAAGCGTGCCACGCGCGCGGGTAAGGGTCGTCAGTATGACCGGGACGTCGCGCGGGAAGTTGCTGTGCGAGAGACCGGTGCCGGTGTAGAAGGTCGGCGGCCGAAGTGTCGCAGGCGTCGCAGGGGGTCGGGGTTGTGGAGCCGGCCTTTTCTGCAGCTACTCCCCGAGGGGGATTGCCCCCCGGGGCGGGGGGTCCCCACCCCCCCCCAGCGCGGGGGCATGGGTCGGGCCGGCCGCCTGGCGAGCAGCGCCCGCTACTCGTGGCGGCCGGGCCCGGTCCGGGTCGGGTCGACGGTCACCACGCGAACGGCGCGCGGTGCGGACTCTCAGCCCCCGGACGGCGGACGCCCCTACCCACCCATTTTGGGGGGCGTCCGCGTGTCTCACAGGTTGTCGACGTCGGCGGCGGTGAGGGCGCCGACGGCGGCACGCTTGGCGATGCTGCTGCCCCGCGGGAGCTTGACCGGCTGCGGTTCGGGGGTGCGGCGGGCATCTTCGATACTGCGGAGGGCGGCACCGGCCTGTCGCATGACGTGTGCCCGGAACTGCCAGGGTGGCATGCCCCGGTAGACGTGCGCGTACTGGTTCAGCGTCTCGGCCTTCTGCGGGTTGGTGTACCAGCGGCGTGCACCGTAGCCGGGCCCTCGCTGGGCGTTGGTGACGTCGTCTCCCGGCAGGACGCCCCAGGGGGTGGCGTGCCGCACGAACCCGGCGACGAGGTCGAGGCGGGCGGCGTCGGCTTCGAGCGTGAGCCACAGGTCCGCGCAGCCGGCGCGGGTGGCGTCGTCGAGGGTTCGCGCGCGGCCGGTAGCCTTGGTCAGCTTTTCGGCGGCGTCGAGGTAGGCGGCGACGCTGTCAGCGTAGACGCGTTGGAGCTCGGTGAACGTGTGGGCGGCGTGTCCGCGGAGGGCGGCCAGGGCGCCGGCTGCGGCCGCGAGGTGAGCACGCCCCCAGATTCGACCGCCGGCGGCGCGTTCGGTGTCGTTCGTCGCACGGACGGACGCGGACACGGTTCCGGCGGCGTCGTCGTAGTTGGTGGCGTTGCCGATCATGCGAGCGGCTGCGACTTCGTCGAGGGTGGCGGACGTCTTCCACGCGGCGGCCCATGCTTCGATCCGGTCGGCACGCTTGAGGGCGTCGACAACGTTCGCGTACGGCTCGGGGTCGAGGCCGAACACGTCTAGCAGGACGTCCAGGAACTGGCCTGTCTGGCTGTGCAGGTCGAACCGGTCGGCGCCGGCTGCGCTGTGCGAGATGGGCGAGAGCTCGCGCCGGATCGCGTCGGCGCCCATCGTGGCGAACCGGGATTGTGTGCGGGTGGGGGCGGTCACGGTGTCACCACCCCCAAGCGTCGCGGACAATGTCGCGCGGGGTTGGCTCGGCGGGGTTGTCCCGCTCCGGGGCGGGACGCATGAGGACGTCGGCGACGATCTGCGCGGCGGTCGGCTCGGGTGTGGTGTTGGTGTCGGGGGTGCTGTCGCTGTCGGACATGGGGTGTCCCTTCTAGGCGTTGTGGAGTCCGGCGAGGTGTTCGCGGACGGATCGAGCGGAGACGAGCCACCGGCCGCCTACGTTCCGGCCGCTGAGCTTGGCGGCCATGCGGCGGACGGTGCGGGGGGTGACGCCGAGAAGCTCGGCGGCCTCGCTGGTGGTCATGTGTTCATCGTGTCGGGCCGGTTCCTCGGTGGTGTCCGCGTGCGGTCGTGGGGACACGGGCGCGGACACGGCCGGCTCGAGCGTGTGGGCCAACCGTTCTAGGTCCGGGTGTGCGGGGTGGCCTTCAAGTCGGCGCGTACGCCGTGCGGTGTGCACGGCGTACGCGAGGACGTCGAGGTCCCGCCCAGACACAACGAGGGCGTCACGGACGCGGGCGGCCGGGGTCACCGGGGGCCCTCGTTGTCGAGCGCGTCGAGGATGCCGCGCCAATCGGCGTCCGTGAGGTTGTCGAACCCTGCGAACGGGTCGAACTCGGCGGCGTGCTTGGCGTTGGTCCAGGCGAGGGGGCCGTACATGTCGAGGGCGGCGGCGTCATAGGCGCGTGCCGCGTCTTCCGGGGTGTCGAACATGCCGAGATGGACGCGGGCGATCCGGGCGCGCCACCGGGTGCCGTGCTTCTGCACGCCCTTCCAGCCGACGGTGTTGTCGCTGCGCATGCGGGCGCGTTGCACTTCGGCCGATGTGGCGCCGGGGCCGGGCCGGCGGCTCATCGGGTCTTCCCGTTCCGGCCGCGGCGGCGGGCGCGGCGCGCTCGGTGCGTGGGCCACCTGTCGCCGGTGCGTGCGGGTGCGGGCTCGGCGTGCCCGAGCGCCTGCCTGATTCGGGCGTCCAGGGTGAGCGGCTCGGGTTTGCGCGCGGGCCCGGTGTTGCGGGGCGCGGGACGCGGCATCGGAGGCCGTGCCGGGCCCTGCGCGACTTGTGGGGCGCGACCCCCGCCCCGGGAGTCAATACGGGCCGGGCCGTCCATGCCGATCCTGCGGACCCCTGCGGCGTCCTGCGTGGCGTTCGGTGCCGTGCGTCCGCGGTAGCGTCCGACCGTGACGGGACGGCCGGCCCTCTGCGGGCCCTGGTCGGCCGCCCGCGGGTTGCGGCCCGTGGGTCGGGTCTGGGGCTGCGCGGCCGTCTGGCGGGCGACTGCGTCCGCTGACGTGGTATCGCGGGTCGCTCCCCGGGTGCGGGTGCGGTTGCGGGCGTGGTGCTCGGTCATGGTTCCTTCCGGTGTTCGTTGTTGCGGGGGTTCTTGGGGCGCGGTGGCGCCTTGACGGTGACGTCGACGCCACCCCAAACGCCGTGGGTTTCGTGCTCGCCGGCCCTGCGGCATTCGGCGCGCACGGGGCAGCCGTCGCAGCGGTTCGCGACGGACGCGCGCACGTTCTCGCGCTTGTCCGTGAATCGCTCGTCACCCGCGCAGGGTGGGACGTGCCCGGCGTCCAGGGCGGCCGCCAGGGCCCGGGCGAGCGCTTCTCGAGCGGCATCGGCCGCCATCAGGCGACCTTGCCCGGGATGACGCCGGGGTTGTGCCGCTGGGCGGTCGCGGCGTGGCCCTCGCGGAGCGCGGTGCGGATCGCTGCCCGCTGTTCCGACGTCGGCCCGACGCGTTGGGAAGGCGGTCGGCAGTCTGGGCAGTGCAAGGCGCCCGGGCGTCCGTGTTCGCAGTAGGTGACAAGCCCGGACTCTCGCGGGAGTTGGCCGGCGTGGCTGGCGGTGTCCCACCACGGGCCGGGCCGGTTGAGGGCCCCGGGGCTCTCGACCTTCGGGTCGTAGGCGGCCACGACCAGGGCGAGCATGACGTCGCGGGCTGGTCTGGTCGGAACGTTGTTGTTGATCCACGTGGCGACGGACGTCGCGAGCCAGGCAGGTCGAAGGGCGCTGATCGCGTGGCCGATCGCGCGGGCCTCGTCAGGGGTCGGCATGAGTCGTTCCTTCCGCGGTCAGGCTTCGGAGTCGGAGCGCTTCGAGTTGGCGCGCGCGTTCGGCTTCGAGTTGATCCGGCGTCGCGGCGTCGAGCGCCTTGCTTTTCGTGATCCCGTCAACCCAAACGGCGGCGTCCGGGCCCGCGCTGGTCTGCGCGCTGGTCGAGGTCTCGGGGGGCGCGCTTTGGTTTGTGGTTTGTTCTTGATCTGATGGGCCGTCCATGGCGGACGGGGTTGTCGAGGTCGGCCCAAGGATCGGGTTCGGCCGGGTCGGCGGGGAGCGCCAAGGCGTAGGACGTCGCCCGCCCCTGCCCGCCACCAACGGACTCGACGACGAGGTAACCCTTGGCCGTCAGGATCGCTAGGAGCTTCTCGACGTTGCGAGGCTTCGCGTAGTCGAGTCGGCGGGCCAGCAGCTCGACGCCCGGGTGGGCGCGGCGCCCGTGGCCGTCTGTGAAGTTGAATACCGCGACCAGGACGCGCGACTCGGCGTTCGTGAGGTTCCGACTGTGCGGCAGGTTGTGGATCTGCTTCAGGTACTCGAACTTGTCGAAGCTGCGGCGCCCGCTCGCGCCCGACGCCCCCTTGGGGCGCGGGCCCGACATCAGTGGGACCCGGCGGTCGGTATCGGGCGGAACGCGGCGTCGACCTCTGCCAGGTCAACGCGGATGTGCCGGCCGCCGGGCAGGCGATAGCCGGTGATGTGTCCGTCCGCGATCATGCGGCGGATGGTGAAAATGGAGACGTCCCAGCGCTGGGCGGCAACCTCGCGGCTGACGAACTGGCGGGGCTCCGGGGCGTTCTTGGTTGTGGTGCTACGTCGTGCTGTCATGGGCAAGACGCTATGAATCGGGTTCGACAGTTCCGGGGCGTCGTGCTCGGTTAGTAGCCGCGACCCTCCGGCACGCTACCGGTCGCTGCCACGCGCTTTCACCTAGTCGGAACGGGTTTGGTCGTGCATCTTCTTCTGACCCGCCCCGCAGGTGTCTATCAAAGCCGATGTGGCCGATCTTCTGTCTGGCGTACACGAGCGGTCCCGGTGCTGGCGCCTAACTGGGGTCACGGGTGACCGGAGTTTGCGACTCGACTGGGGTCACGGGTGACCCTAGTTCGGTTCAGGGCGGGCGTTGCCGTGGTCGACCATTGCCGACAGGGCGGCCGCGATGGCCTTGTCTCGGTCGCGGGCGGCGTGCTGGTAACGCATGGCGGCGGCCGGGGTCGAGTGTCCGAGCCGGGCCATGAGTTCGGCGAGCGTCGCGCCCGTCTGGGCGGCCAGGACAGCGCCCGTGTGCCTCAGGTCGTGCAACCTCAGGTCGGGGCGCCCTGCGGCCTCCCGGGCCGCACAGAACCCGCTCGCGGACTCGTTGACCATGCGGCCCTTGATGCGCCGCTTGCGTGCCTCCTTGCCGTTCAACGTCGACTGTGACAGGTGCCCGCCGGACGCCGCGGGGAACAACAGGCCGTTGGGCCCCGGCTGGGCGTGCGTCTTGATGTGGTCCTTGACGATGGGCAGTAGGTGGGGCGGGATCGCGACGTCTCGGATGCCGGCGTCCGACTTCGGCGTGTCGACGATCCGTTGTTTGTTGACCAGGACGACAGCGCGCCGGATGCGCAACCGCGAGTTGGCCACGTCGACGTCGCGGCGGCGCAGCTCGGTCACTTCGCCGAACCTGAGGGCGCACCACGACATGAGCAGGATTGCCAGCTTGTGACGCTCGGGCATGTTCGCCACGATCACCGCGAGTTCCTCCAGGGACGCCGGTTCGGCCTTGTGGGTTGTCTTGGCCTTGGACGCCCCGGGCAGGCTCGGGGGCTTGATGCGGGCGTCCTTCTTCGCGGCGTCCTTGAGGATCGAGCGCAGCAGGGCGTAGGCGTGCGCGTTCGCAACGGGCGTCTTGGGCAGGTTGTCGCGCCAGTGGTTCAGGGCGTCCTCGTCGAGTGTGTGCAGGGGCCGGTCGCCGAGCTGGGGCAGGATGCGCGACTCGAGCAGGCTCAGGTAGTGCGCGCGCGTGCGCGGCTTCAACGGTTGGCCGTCGCCCCGTCGGTGGTTTTCGACCCACGCCCGCGCGTAGTCGTCGAGGGTCGAGCCGCGCGCGTGCTTGGCCGCGGCCCGGGTCGCTGGGGCGGTCCATTCGTCGCGCTCGATCAGGCGGCGTTCCTGCAACAGCCAGGCCTCGGCGTCGAGCTTGGCCGTGAAGGTCTCGGGAGCGTTGTGCACCTTGTCGTCGGGACCGACGTAGCCCGCTTGCCACCGTCCCGAATCGCGCTTGCGTAGGCGCCCGAATCCGCGGCGACCGGCCATTGTTTACCCCTCTCCCGTGGCCCATTTGGGCAACATACGGGCAACATAACAGCTTCTTGGTGCTCGGTCACGCTCTCTTGCGCTCACTGCCAATGTGGCGTTACTGTACCTCTCAACACCTAGTCAAAGCGCTTAGTTCTAGGGGCAACGACCAGTTGGGGGAGGACCAGAGGGTTACTGGTTCGAGTCCAGTCGGGGGAGCTTCCGAGAAGGGCGTTCTGACAAGGTGAAACACCGGTCAGGACGCCCTTCTGTTTTTTCTCGTGTCGCCACGGTGGCAACGCCCGGGTAGGTCATCATGCTTCACCGAGGGCCGTGAACGCGCGTTCATCGGGTGTTCACGCAACTGAGGGGCAAGTGCAACGAAGAGGTGTCACACTTCACATGAACGCGCTTTCACGGACCCTCGTTGGGCCGGGAGGAGCGCGTCCTGTCGTGACCGACCCACTTCCACCAGGAGAAATGCCCATGTTGCCTCGCCGTTCCTTTCTCGCCGGTGCCGGCGCGCTCGTCGCCTCGGCTGCGCTGGTGCTGACCGGCTGCACCCCGCCCGCTGGCGCTCCGGGCGGCACCCCGGCCACCGGCAGCACGCCGGGAGCCAGTGGGGCCCCGGCTTCCGCCGGCACCCTCGTCGTCTACTCCAACTCCGTGTCCGATGGTCGTGGCGAATGGCTCGCCAAGGAGGCCGAGGCGGCCGGCTTCAAGCTGCAGTTCGTCGACCTCGGGGGCGGCGACATCCAGAACCGCCTGCTGGCCGAGAAGAACAATCCCATCGCCGATGTCACCTTCGGTCTGAACAACGTCTTCTTCGAGAAGCTCAAGGCCGCGGGCGTCCTCGAGGCCTACACCCCGAGCTGGTCCGGTGATGTCGACGCCAAGTTGGGCGACGGCGCGCAGTTCTGGCCGATCGTGCGCGAGCCGATCATGCTCGTCTACAACGACGGTGCCTACCCCGGCGGTGTCGGCGCGCCCACCGATTGGCCCGACCTGTGGACCGAGCCGGAGTTCAAGGCGAAGTACGAGACCCCGACCAGCCTCGGTGGCGCGACCACGCAGATGGTGCTCTCGGGCATCCTCACCCGCTACGCCGACCCCTCCGGCGAGCTCGGTGTCTCCGATGACGGCTGGAAGGCCATCGAGGCCTACTTCGGCAACGGCTCCTCGGCCGTCAAGGGCGAGGACCTCTACGCCCGCATGAAGGCCGGCAAGGTCAACGCGGGCCAGATGTGGCTCGCAGGCAAGGCGACCCGCGAGAAGCAGTACGAGATCAAGACCACGGCCGTCAAGCCGAGCGTCGGCGTCCCCTTCGCGGTGCAGCACGTCGCCCTGGTGAAGGGCAGCAAGCAGGCCGACCAGGCGAAGAAGTTCATCGACTGGTTCGGCTCGGCCGAGCTGCAGGCCAAGTGGAGCAACCAGTTCTTCACCGCGCCGACCAACACCAAGGCCGCCGCAACTGCGAACAAGGCCGCGGTCGACGCCACTGACGCGTTCACCCGGCAGGACATCAACTGGGAGTTCGTCGCCAAGAACATCGACTCCTGGATCGAGCGCATCCAGCTCCAGTACATGGGCTGACCGACCGGTCCCACGAGGGCGCGGCACACCCGGCCCGGGTCTGCCGCGCCCTCCCTCCAGACTGCATCCACACCCAGAAAGGCACCACCCGGTGATCACGTACTCAGATGTCGAGGTCCGCTTCGGGGACTTCGTGGCGATCCCGAACCTGAACCTCACGATCAACGAGGGCGAGTTCTTCACCCTGCTCGGCCCGTCCGGGTGTGGGAAGACCACGATCCTGCGCGCCTTGGCCGGCTTCGTCGCGCCCAGCAAGGGCCGGATCACCATCGGTGAGAAGGACGTCACCCACCTGCCCAGCGACAAGCGCGACATCGGCATGGTGTTCCAGAACTACGCGCTGTTCCCGTCCATGACCGTGCGCGAGAACATCGCCTTCGGCCTCAAGGTGGCCAAGGTCAGCCGCGACGAGCTCGAACAGCGCGTCTCCGACATCGCGCGCGAGGTCGAGCTCACGGATACCCAACTCTCCCGCAGCATCGCCGAACTCTCCGGCGGCCAGCAACAGCGCGTCGCCATCGCACGCGCCATGGTCATGCGGCCGCGCATCATGCTGCTCGACGAGCCGCTGTCGAACCTGGACGCCAAGCTGCGCCACCAGATGCGCGTCCAGCTGAAGGACCTCCAGAAGCACTTCGGCATCACCAGCGTCTACGTGACCCACGACCAGGACGAGGCCTTGGCCATGTCCGACCGCATCGCCGTGGTGAACGCCGGCCGGATCGAACAGGTCGGCCGGCCCCAGGACGTCTACCAGGCCTCGGCCACCGAGTTCGTCTGCACCTTCATCGGCGACGTCAACCGGTTCGAACCCCGCGTCTCCCAGCGCCTCGTGGACGCCGGCGCCCGCCACCTCGACCCCACGCTGCCCAGCTACCTGCGGATCGAGAAGATCCGAGTGACCCCGCGGGGGACGTCCGCACCCGCCGGCCTGATCCCGGTCGACGGAGTCGTCGTCGGCAAGCAGTACCACGGCATCAACCACTCCTACGAGGTCCAGCTCGGTGACACCCGCGTCAAGGCCGTCGTCCCCGAGGACGGGCTGGCCCGCCACTTCGACCTCGGCGACGAGGTCACGGTCATCACCGACGCCGTCCACGTCCTGCAGTACCCGGACGCCGCACCCACAGGGCGTGCGGCATGAGGTCGGAGCTGGGGAGGATGGTGCGCTCGCCGATGGTGCTCACCGTCGGCCTGGTCACCGCGTGGTTCATCGTGGCCTTCCTCATCGTTCCCAACGTCGAGCTGCTCCAGACGGTGTTCGCCCCCAAGGAAGGGCTGTCGCCCTGGGAGAAGCTGGCCATGTCGCGCCCCGCGCAGCGCTCGCTGGTGAACAGCCTGATCCTCGCGGTGGTGTTGTCCGTCACGGTCAACGCCGTGGGCGTCTTCATCGTGCTCGTGACCCGCTACTACGACATCAAGGGCGCGAGGTACCTCTGGCTGGGCTATGCCACGACGCTGGTCTACGGCGGCATCGTCCTCGTGTCGGGCTACAAGTTCCTGTACGGCCCCCACGGCATGCTCACCTCGGCGCTGACCACGATCGTCCCGGTCCTCGATCGGGAGTGGTTCTCGGGGGCGGCCGCGGTCATCTTCGTGATGACGTTCGCCACGACGGGAAACCACCTGCTGTTCCTCACGGCGTCCATGGCCAAGGTCGACTACCAGACCGTGGAGGCCGCCCAGCAGATGGGGGCGTCCAACTGGTCGATCTTGTGGAACATCGTCCTGCCGGTGCTCAAGCCGACCCTGTTCGCGATCACGATCCTGACCTTCCTGGGTGGCCTGGGCGCCCTGGCTGCGCCGCAGATCCTGGGCGGGCGCGACTTCCAGACCATCAGCCCGATGATCCTGACGTTCGCCAACGCGCCCGGCTCACGCGACCTCGCGGCCGCGCTCGCCCTCATCCTCGCCACCGTCACGATGCTGCTGCTGTTCCTCCTCAACCGGCTCGAGAAGGGCGGCACCTACTTCTCGGTGTCGAAGGTGCCGGTCGCCCTGGTCAAGCAGAAGATCACCAACCCGGTGGGCAATGTGGTGGTGCACGCCGTGGCCTACCTGCTGTTCCTGATCTACGTGCTCCCCCCGGTGCTGATCGTGATCTTCTCCTTCACCGACGCCGAGTCGATCGCCTTCGCTCGCCTTTCCCTCGGCGCGTTCACGCTTGAGAACTACGCCACGGTCCTGACCGACCCGGCAGCCTCCTGGCCGTTCGTGGTCTCGGTCGGCTATTCGGCCGCCGCGGCCACCATCGTGATCGTGTTCATCCTGTTCGTGGCCCGCATCATCACCAGGTACCGGAACAAGATCACCGCCGCGACCGAGTACCTGCTGCACATCCCGTGGATCATGCCCGGAATCATGACCGCGCTCGGCCTGATCATCGCCTACGACCACGCCAACCCCCTCGTCGGCGGGTTCGTGCTCACCGGCACGGTGCTGATCCTGGGCATCGCCTACGTCATCGGGAAGGTCCCGTTCACGCTGCGGCTCATGAAGGCGTCCTTCACCGGCATCAACCAGAATCTCGAGGAGGCGGCGTCCATGCTGGGGGCCAGCCAGTTCTACACGTTCCGGCGGGTGCTGCTGCCGCTGGTCATCCCGGCGGCCACGGCCATCACCGCGTTGAACTTCAACTCGATGCTCGACGACTACGACACCGCCGTGTTCCTGGCCCACCCCTTCTACCAACCCTTGGGCATCTTCATCAAGAACGCCACCGAGGGCGAGACCCGGGGCGACACCACCGCCATCACCTTCGTGTACGCCGTGATCCTCATGATCATCTCGGGCCTGACCATGTACCTGGTCTACGGACGCAGCGCGTCCGGCAAGAAGCGGCACATCCGCCGACGCACCATCGCCGAAGACACCGTCAAGCAGGAGGCCACCCAGTGATCGGACACCCACAGTACGCAGCCGTCAACCAGCCGTTCGCCGACCTGCTGGCCACGCGGCGTCCGCTCATCGCGGTGCACCGTGGCTCGGGCCGCGGCAGCATCGCCGAGAACACCCTCAAGGGCATCCGCGCCGCCATCGCCGAGGGCGCCGCGATCGTCGAGATCGACATCGTCCGCTCCACCGACGGGGACCACTTCCTGTTCCACGACGGCTACGAACCGATGCACCTCGGCATCGAGGCCAACATCCGCACCCTCAGCACCGCCGAGATCGAGCAACTCGGCTACCGCTGGTGCATCTCCGACGCGGCGCTGTACCCCGTCGAGCGGCTCCGCACCGTGCTGGACGCCTGCCCCGACGTGTTCTTCAACGTCGACCGGTCCTGGTGGTGGTGGCCGGGGCTGCTGGACGAACTCGCCGAGCACGGCGTCCCGTCGCACCTGTTGCTCAAGTCGCCGGTGCAGGACGACGCCTTGGAGGCGTTGTCGACCCACCCGACCAAGTTCCCCTACATCCCGATCGTGAAGACGGTCGAGGAGGTGGAGCGAGTGTGGGCCGACGAGGCGATCAACATGGTCGGAGTGGAGCTGGTTGCCAGCGACCCCGACCACCCGTTCTGCGACGCGGACTACGTCGCGTCGATCCGCGAGCGCGGCTTGGTGGCCCTCATGAACGGCCTCAACCTCGCCAACCGGATTCCGCTGTACGCAGGGTTCGACGACGAGGTGTCCCTGCTGGTGGACCCTGATCGCGGGTGGGGCGAGATGATCGCCCGGGGCGCCGACATCATCCAGACCGACTGGCCCGGCCTCCTCGACCGCTACCTCGAACGGCTAACCTGACGCCATGACCGAAGCGCCGCTCCCGGCTCCCTCGCGCACCGCGGGGGCCACGATGGACGCGGTGGCCGAGCGTGCCGGCGTGTCCCGGGCCACGGTCTCACGGACCCTGGCCGGCCGCGTCCCGGTCTCCGACGAGACCCGCGAGAAGGTGCTGCGCGCGGTGAACGAGCTCGGGTACGTGCCCAACCTGGCGGCGTCCGCCCTCGCCGGGAGTGGTGGACGCCTCGGGTCCGGCCTGGTCGGTCTCCTCTTGCGCGACCCCCGGACGCCCGCTTACGGACACCTGCACAGCGAGTTGCAGGCGGCCACCGATCAAGCCGGGCTGCAACTGGTCACGATGGTGCCCTCGGCCGGGCAGGGCGCGTCGTTCGAGCGCCGCGCCCTGGAGCGCCTGCTCGGCCTGCGGGTGAGCGGCCTGTTCGTGGCCACCGGGGTCGTGCGCCCCGAGGAGCTGACGCCCTTCATGTCGGTGGTTCCGGTGATCTCGGTCGGGCGCATGGAGTGGAACCCCCAGATCTACGGTGTCAGCTACGACGAGGAGGCCCACGCCGGCATGCTCGCCGCGATGGTCGCCGAACGTGGCCACCGCCGGGTGTCCGTGGTGATCCCGGGTCCCGACGTCTCCACCGCCGAGCACGTGCGTGGCACCATGATCGCGGCACGCCTGCGGGATCGGGACGTCGACGTGGAGGAGATCCCCGCACCCACCTTCGGGTGGATCGGCGAGCACAGCAGCACCGTGATCGACATCGTCCGCAAGCGGAAGGTCACCGCCGCGATGTTCACCTCCGACCGCCGGGCACTGCACTTCCTCGACCTCGCCCACGCCGCTGGCCTGCGCGTCCCCGAGGACGTGTCGGTCACCGGCTGCGACGGCATCCTCCCCGGCTTGGGCTTCGTTTCACTGGCGACCCTTCGCCTGCCGGTCGAGTCGGTCGCCCGGCGTGCCGCGGAGGTCATGCACGAGATGATCAACTCGCCCGGACAGGTGAGCCCGAAGCACGAACTCCAGCAGGGCATCCCCATCAGTGGCAGCACCCTCGACGTCCCGCGACGCAAGCCACGCGCCTGAACGCGGTGTCGAGCGGCCAACGGGGGTTCCCTGGGTGTCGCACCGCGTGGGCCGGGCCGCGCATCACCTCCCTGTCCGCCGCCGACAACATCGGCGGATCCGACGGCGGACGCAGGATCGGTGGCTCCTCATGGTGAACGCCGCCGGCCCGCGATGGACCCCACTTGGTGGGGAGGGGTCACCTATCAGTCGACGTACTCGATCTCGATGTCGGCGACGTCCTCGTCCTCGAGGTTGACGACGATGTTGTCGGGGGTGCGCGTGGTCATCCAGATGAGCTCCTCGGTATGGGAGCAGTTGCCCTCGATGTGGGGCATGAAGGGCGGCACGAAGACGAAGTCGCCCTCGTTCATGTAGATGATCTTCTCGTAGCGGTGGCCGTAGCGGATGTAGCCGCGACCCTTGAACACATAGCCACCGGTCTGGGCCTCGCCGTGGTGGTGTGCGCCCGAGACCTCGCCGGGGCCGGTGTAGACCTTGCCGAACCAGATCTTTGTGGCGGCCGTGTTCTCCTTGGCCACGCCGTTGTAGCGGCGGGCGTTGCTGGTCTGGCCGGTTTCGGGCTGGAGCTCGTCGGCGCGGGTGACCTTCAGCTGCTCCTCGTTGCGGGTGAGTGGGGCGTCGGACATGGTGGGTTTCCTTTCTGGGTCGGTGTTCTAGGTGAGGTCTTCGGTGGGGCGGCGCATCATCAAGGCGGCACGGCGGACGATGCACACGACCTCGTCGCGTTGGTTGATGCCGCGGTGCTCGATGCTGACGATGCCGGTGGTGGGGCGCTTCTCCGAGATGCGGGTCTCGTAGGCCTCGGTCTCGACCCGCAGGGTGTCGCCGATGAAGACCGGCTTGGGGAACGTGATGTCGGAGAATCCGAGGTTTCCCAGCGTCGTGCCCAAGGTGGTCTCCTGCACCGGGATGCCGGTGACAAGTCCCAGGGTGAAGATGCTGTTCACGATCCGTTGGCCGTACATGCTCTGCGCTGCGAACTCGGTGTCGAGGTGCAGTGGCTGCACGTTCATCGTGAGTGCGGTGAACATGAGGTTGTCGGTCTCGGTGACCGTGCGGGTCACCGGGTGCTTGATGACCTCGCCGATGACGAAGTCCTCGTAGTACATGGCCATGTCAGTCCTCTTGGTCGATGTTGATGCCCGCCAGCCGCAGCTGTTCCTCGGCGTTGCGCGCGTGGGCGAGGTCGATGTGGTCGCCGCGGTACATGACGGCTCCGTGCCCGGATGCCTCGCCCGCGCGGAAGGCGTGCACCAAGCCGGTGAGGTAGTCCACCTGCGTT
This sequence comes from Propioniciclava sp. LT294, assembly GCF_059516005.1. Classification (NCBI taxonomy): domain Bacteria; kingdom Bacillati; phylum Actinomycetota; class Actinomycetes; order Propionibacteriales; family Propionibacteriaceae; genus Propioniciclava; species Propioniciclava sp. LT294. The sequence goes on along the minus strand of NZ_JCAKNG010000001.1, from coordinate 16,776 downwards.
TCGGTGAGCTCGTACTCCTCGTTGGCGATTGACGCGTGGCTGGGGTGGATGATCACCTGGCCCGTGTAGCCGAGCGCTCGGTTGGCCTGGGCGAAGCCCCGCATCCCATCGAGGTTCCGCACGTCCTGCCACAACCCGAGCACGATGCATCGGACGTCGGCCGCACGGGCGGCCACGACCGCCTTGCTCCGCAGGTAGAGCGTCTCGAGGCCCTCGGCACTCCACGTGAAACCCACCTCGCGGGAGACGTCCGCGTCCTTGGCCGCAGCGGCCATCACGGCGCCGACCCGCGGGCCGGCGAGGATCTCGTCGACCTTCGCGATGGACGCCGCGGTCTCCAGGGAGGGCATCACTTCCGTCGAGCCGCGCTCGACGCCGTTGGCCAGTTCGGCGGCGGTGATGACCCCGTCGAAGCGCACCACGTCGTCGCGGGAGAACAACTTCGGCAGCAGCAGCCCGGTCAGGCCCGGTCGGACGACGGCGGCCACGTCCTCGCCGAACCACGCGGTATCGAGCGCGTTGACCCGCACCAGCACGCCCTTCCCGGGCGCGGTCGCCAACACGTCGACGACGTTCGCACGGGCATGCTCCTTCGCGTCGGCTGGCACCGAGTCCTCGAGGTCGATGATGATCGCCTGCGCGGGGGAGGCGAGCGCCTTGTCGATCCAGTCCCGCTTGTGGCCGGGGACGAACAGCAGTGAGCGGTAGGGCTTCATCACGCCGCTTCCGCAAGGGTGGCCAGCGCGGTGCCGGCGGCGACCGTGTCGCCAACCGCGACACTCACCCCGTTGACAACCCCGGGGATGGGCGCGGTCACCGGGTTCTCCATCTTCATGGCTTCGACCACGAACAGGATGTCGCCCGCGTTCACGGACTGCCCGTCGGCCACCTCGACCCGCACGACCGTACCCTGCATCGGGGCCTTGAGCGTGCCGTCGAACGCCGCGGCGCGCTTGGCGCGTGCCTGGCGTGGCCGCCCATTACCCTCGAATCCGTTGCTGTCCGCCGCGGACACCGCAGGCACCGCCGGGCCTGGCACGGACACGACGCCTTCGGTGAACACCGGGATCGTGTAGTAGCGACCGCCGACGACGACCTCCTGGCGCGAGACCGGCTCCGCGCCCAGCGATGCGAAATCGATCGCCCCCGACTCGAGCCATCCTGTGTGGTGGGTGACGCCCCGGAAGTCGGCGTGGCGCAGGACTGCTCGCACGGCCGGGATCGCAGTCTCCACACCCCCGACGACCACCTCACCCAACGCCTTGTCCAAGCGCTCGATGGCCTCGTCTCGGGTCGGCGCCCACGCGATGAGCTTGCCCATCAGGTTGTCGTAGAACGGCTGGACCGTGTCGCCGGCCTCGTAGCCGGCGTCCCAACGCAAGCCCTCGCCGGTGGGCGCGTCGAGCGCCGTGATCGGGCCAGGATTCGGCAGGAACGCACCGTCGGCGACCGACTCGGCGTTGATGCGGGCCTCGATCGCCACGCCGTTGGGCGTCGCGCCTGAGATCAGGGTCAGCGGGTGGCCTGCGGCCACGCGGATCTGCTCGGCAACCAGATCAACGCCCTGCACCAGCTCGGTGACGGGATGCTCGACTTGGATACGGGTGTTCATCTCCAGGAAGTAGAACTTGTCGCCATCGACCAGGAACTCGACGGTCCCGGCGCCGCGGTAGCCCACCTCGGACGCCAGGCGCGCCGACGCCTCGCCCATGCTGCGGCGCACCTCGTCTGACAGGCCGGGGGCGGGTGCCTCCTCAATGACCTTCTGGTGGCGTCGCTGCACTGAGCAGTCGCGGTCGCCGACCCAGACGGAGTTGCCGTGGGCGTCCGCGAAGACCTGGACCTCGACGTGTCGGGCGTCCACGACGTAGCGCTCGACGTAGAGGTCGCCGTTGCCGAACGCCTTCACCGCCTCGCGGCTCGCCGAGTCGAACGCCGCTGCGACCTCGCCGGGAGCGTTGATGCGGCGCATGCCCCTTCCGCCGCCACCCGCGGATGCCTTCACCAGCAAGGGGTAACCATGCTCGGCGCCGAAGGCGGCCACCTCGTCGGCCGACTCGACGACACCCTCAGATCCGGGCGCCAACGGCACTCCGGCCTGGATCGCCAGCGATCGAGCGGCGACCTTCTCACCCATCGCAGTGATCGCCGACGGGGGCGGGCCGATGAAGACGAGACCAGCGTCCACCACCGCCTGCGCGAAGGTGGCGTTCTCGGCCAGGAAGCCGTAGCCGGGGTGCACCGCTTGAGCGCCCGTCTTCACCGCTGCCGCCACGATCGCGTCGACGTTGAGGTAGTTCTCGGACGCCGGGCCGTCGCCGAGGTCGACCGCCTCGTCGGCGGTGCGGACGTGGAGCGCGCCAGCATCGGCGGCGGAGTGGATCGCCACGGTGTCGATCCCCATCTCGTTGCAGGTGCGCATTATGCGCACGGCGATCTCGCCGCGGTTGGCGATGAGCAACTTGTCGAACACGGGCCGGTCCACGGCTTCCTCCTGCATCGGTGTCGGGTTCATTGGGCGTTCCAGCCGAGCTGGACCTTCAGGACGTGCTTCTGCAGCTTGCCTGCGGCGGAACGGGGGAGTTCTTCGGGCTGGACGAAGGCCATCACCTTCGGGATCTTGTAGCCGGCGAGGTGCTGACGCAGGAAGGTGCGGATCTCGTCCTCGGTGGCGGTGGCCTCGTGGCGCAGCACGACGGCGGCGCGCACCTCCTCGTCCCACTTCGGGTCTGGTACGCCGACCACTGCGGCCTCGAGGATCGCCGGGTGCAGGTGCATCGCCTGTTCGACCTCGGCGGCGTACACGTTCTCGCCGCCGGTCTTGATCATTTCCTTCAGCCGGTCCCGGAAGTAGTAGTAGCCGTCCTCGCGGGCGACGATGTCGCCGGTGTGCAGCCAGCCGCCTCGGAGCGCGGCCGCCGTCTCCTCGGGGCGGTTGTAGTAGCGCGTCATCAGATTGGGGCCGCGGACGCACAGTTCCCCGAGTTCGCCGTCGGGCACCTCCCGGCCGTCGGGGTCGACAACCTTGACCTGGGTCAGGAAGTACTCCTGGCCCATCGAGCCGTCGACGTCGGGGCGCAGGACGTCCTCGGGGCGGAGTCGCGTGACCATGGGGCCCGCCTCGGTCAATCCGTAGCGGAAGTACAGGTCCGTGTCGGGCATGAGTTCCGCGAAGCGCTGCTTGTCGGGCAGGCGGAGCAGACCGGCGCCGGTGTGCACGGCCTTGAGTGATGAGCGAACGGCGGGCTCGTCCATCACGCCGTTCTGCATCAGGCGACGCAGCATGTTCGGAATCATGAAGGTGTTGGTCACCTTCTCCTTCTCGGCGGCCTCGACGAAGGACTCCTCGTCGAACTTGGCCGCGATGACGCTGGTTGCGCCGGCGACATAGTGGGTGTGGAGCCAGCACAGCAGTCCCGCCGAGTGGAACAGCGGCACCACGACCAGGCCGCGGTCGCCGGCTCGAGCACCCAGCCGGGCGTCCACCATCTCGTTGATGGCGTTCGCCGCCGCCGCACGGTGGCTGAGGACGACACCCTTGGGCGTCCCGGTGCTGCCGCCGGTGTAGAGGATGCACAGAGGGTCGTCGAGGGTCACCCGGCTGCGGTACGGCGCCTGGTTCTCCAGCCGCATCTTCTCCAGCTGTTCGTTGCGCAGGACGAGGGGGAGTGCGCGGTCCGCCTCCGTCGAGAGCAGCGCGAGCGCCTGATCGAGCAGTTCCTCCTGCGACGGCTCAACGAGGATCATCGGGGCGGCGGTCTCGCGGATGCCCGCTGCCAGTTCGGAAGGAGTCCAGCGCCAGTTGTAGCCGACGTAGACCGCCCCCGCGGCGGCCAGGCCCAAATAGGCTTCCGCGTTGAAGAGCGAGCTGGTCGCGAGGACGCCGACACGGTCGCCAGTGCCGAGACCCCGCTTGTGGAGCGCGCGCGCCAGTCCCCAGGCCCGGACGGCGGCCTCACCGTGGGTCACCCGCCCATCGGCGGCCACGAAGGCCTCTTTCTGTGGGTGACGACGGTAGTTGAGATGGATCATCTCGGCGAGGGTCAGCATTGGCACTCCTTACGAACGAACGTTCGTTCATAAGATAACCACGGCCCCCTCCCTTTGGCAAGGGGGGTGTTCCTAGGCGGCCTTGAGGAGCCTGGTCACGCGGGTGTCGGAGTCCGTCACGTTGAGCTCGCGCAGGTGCATGCGCAGGTAGTCACCGATGATGTCATCCAGCGGGCGCGGTCCCTCGGGCCGGTACCAGCTGGCCAGGTGGTTGCCGTTGGCCACCATGCTGTAGACGTGCATCCGGGGGGTGAGGACCTCGGCCAGTCCCGCCTCGCCGGCATTGGCAACCAGCCGTTCGAGGCGGAGCTGGTAGTCGTGGCGCTTCGCCACGATGGTCGCGCGTGCCTCGCCCTCGAGGTTGCGGAGCTCGGCGTTGCCGATGAAGACCTCGCGTGCGCGCTCGGCGTGGAACCGAAGGTGGACGGACAGCGCGGCCAGCAGGGTGTCGACCGCATCGCCCGTGACGGTCACGGCCTGCTCGTGGAGGACCAGAAGGTCGTCCATGATGCCGCCCATGATCTGCAGCAACAGGTCGTCCTTGCCGGCGATGTGGTTGTAGAGGCTGCCGACCTTGAGGCCCGATGCGGCCGCGACTTCGCGCAGGCTCGTCCCGTGGTACCCCTGCCTGAAGAAGAGCTCGGTGGCCTCCCGACGGATCGTCGCCGCCGTTTCTCTGCCGCTCATGGTCCCTCCTTCGTCATTGACAGCCGCCGTGGCTGGCACCACACTACTACGCAAACGAACGTTTGTTAGGAACTCCACATGCGTCTTTTCGAGAAAGTCACCATCGGGGGCCAAGTCGCCGCGAACCGTATGGTGCTCCCACCCTTGACGAGGTCGCGCGCCGATGAGGACGGGATGCCCAACGCCTTGATGGCACTGTATTACGGGCAACGTTCCGGAGCGGGTCTGGTGGTCTCCGAGGGGACGGTCGTGTCGCCGCAGGGGGTGGCCTATCCCCGCGTGCCCGGCATTTACACTGCAGAGCAGGCAGAGGCATGGCGTCCCATCGTCGCTGGGATCCATGACGGGGGCGCGCTCGCCTACTGCCAGCTGTGGCACGTGGGGCGCCAGTCCCACTCGTCGGTGCAACCCGACGGCCTGCCCCCGCTGGCCCCCTCGGCGGTGCCCGTGCAGAACTTCCAGTACCGCAGCCTCAACGGCCGCATCCCGTACGAGGTTCCCCGCGAACTCACCGTCGAGCAGATTCACGAGATCATCCAGCAGTACGCCACGGCAGCCGCCAACGCCCGCGCGGCGGGGTTCGACGGGGTCGAGTTGCACGGCGCCAACGGCTACCTGATCGACCAGTTCCTCAACACCAGTGCCAACCGGCGAACCGACCACTTCGGCGGTAGCATCGAGAACCGGACGCGCTTCCTGGCCTTGCTGCTCGAGGCGCTGGCCGATGTCCTCCCCCTGGAGCGGGTCGGTGTCCGGTTGTCGCCGTCGTCGGATTGGATGGACATGCTCGACGACGACAAGCGGGGCGTGTACTCGGCAGCGATCCAGGTCCTGAACCACGCCGGCGTCGGTTACCTCCACCTCGTGGAGCCCGCCATCGCCGGCTCGACCTCGACCCAGCGCGCCCACGACGCCGTCGAGTCGGCCTTCTACGCCCGCCAGTTCCACGACGTCGTCATCGTCACCGGCGACCACACGCTGGCCAGCGCCGAGCAGCTCCTCGCCGACGGTGTGGCTGACATGGTGGGCTTCGGCCGGCTGTTCATCGCGAACCCCGACCTCCCCGAACGGTTCCGCCGCGGCGCCCGCCTCAACGAGGTGCGCGCGAAGGGCTTCTACAGCGGCGGCGTCGAGGGCTACACCGACTACCCCACCTTGGAAGCAGACGACCTCACCCCCGTGAAGGATGTGCACCCATGACCCAGCGGACCGTTCTCATCACCGGAGCCGGCGGCGGCATGTGCCGCGGCATCAACCGGCGCCTTGCCGATGCCGGCCACAGGCTCGTGCTCGTCGACGTCTCGGAGGCCGGGGTGACGCGCGCACGCGAGGAGCTCGGCGAGGCCTCCGCCGGAGCCCACGCATTCGCGGCCAACCTCACCGATGAGGCCGACGTCGCGGGGCTGGTGGACGCGGTCGCGTCCGAGGTCGGCCCGGTGGACGCGCTGGTCAATGCCGCCGGCATCCTGGATCGTCTCCCGCTCGTCGACTGCACGGTGGCCGACTTCCGCCGCAGCATCGAGGTCAACCTCGTCGCACCGTACGCGATGATCCGTGCCTTCACACCCGGCATGGTCGAGCGCGGGTGGGGCCGTGTCGTCAACATCTCCTCCATCGCGGGCCTCACCGGCTATCCGTACCCGAGCTACGCCGCCTCCAAGGGTGGCCTGACCAACCTGACCCGGGCCCTCGTGGTCGACTTCAAGGGCACCGGGGTCACCATCAACGCCATCAACCCCGGCGTCGTGGACACCCCCATGGTCATCCAGTCCGTGCGGGACGCCGTGGCCGACAAGGTGCCCACCGAAACGGTGATCGACCCAGAGGAGATCGGCGGCCTGGTCGCCCACCTGCTCACCGACGATGCTCGCAACATCAACGGTGCGAACCTGCTCATCGATGGGGGAGCGATCAGCTACTTCCAGCTCATCGATCCGCGTGGCTGACGGCGGCGGCGTCCACGTCACGGGCCATGCCCAGCGGGCGGCCTGGCGGGCCCGCCAGCTGCCGCCCGTGGAAAGGCTGCCGCACGGGGCGTGGTCGATCCCGGTTCCCTTCCCCGGCAACCCCATGCGCTACACCCTGTGTTACGTGGTCGAGGGGCGTGACGGGGCGACGGTGATCGACCCGGGGTTCGACTCCTCCACGGGCTGGGCTCACCTGGTCGACGGCCTCGTCCTCGCCGACATCGGGCTGCGTGAGGTTTCCGGCATCGTCGCCACACACTTCCACACCGACCATCTCGGGATGGCTGGGCGACTGGCCGACGCCACAGGCGCCTGGGTCGCAATGGGGGAGCACGAACTCCGCTACATCACGGCGGTCGATGACGTCCGGGCCGAGGAGGAGGCAGACCGGCATCGGATGCACACCTGGGGCGTCCCGGCTGACCGCATCCCCGAGGCCATCCTGCCCGCAGCGGGACTCAGGGAGATGCAGGGCTTCCGCGATCCCGACGTGCGCCTTGTCGAGGGGGAGGCCATCAGGTTGGGTGACACGACCGCGGTCGTGCACCACACCCCGGGACACACGCCGGGACACGTCTGCCTGTGGGACACCGCATCGGGGGTCGCATACGCGGGGGACCACCTGCTGCCCCGGATCACCTCCAACGTCGCCCTGGAAATGCGCGCGCCCCAGAACCCGCTGGCCACGCTGGTGGGCGCCCTCGAGCGGACGCTGGTGGCTCCCGACCTGGAGGTGCTGCCCGCGCACGAGTTCCGCTTTCGCGGGCTGGCGGCGCGATCGCGCCAGCTGCTCGACCACGTCCACGCCCGCACGGCCGAGGTGGGGGACGCCGTGGCGACCCAACCCAATCCCACCGTCTGGTCGGTGGCCCAGCGCGTGCACTGGTCACGCGGATTCGACGAACTCCGGGGGCTGGCGTTGCGGCTGGCCCTGGCCGAGACGGCCGCGCACCTGCAGTGGCTGATGGCGCGCGACGAGACTCAGCCGCTGCCCGGGCTGACCTCCTCGAGCAACGGCTGAGCCGCCTCAGGCAAGCGGTTCCCGGATCTGGTCGGTGTCGACCAAGAACCACTCCATCGACTCGAGGAACTCGTCCTCGTGGGCGAAGATGAGGCCTGCGGCGTCGGAGGAGAACGCCACGGCCACGTCCTTCATCGTGTCGAAGTAGAGCTCGGCGATGCCGTCGTGGGGCCACCGCTTGTCCTTGTGGGACACCGCCGGGTGCTGCAGGTACCGGCGCAGCCCGGGCAGTTTGGCCACGAGCGGGGGGTGCGTGACAGCCCACTCTTGCTCGAAGTGCTCCCGGGTCGTGCCGGCCTTGCGGGTCAGCACCGCCATCACCTTGATCATTGGACATCGCCCTCAGACCGGCGTGACAGCCTGGCGGCGCGCCACCGGCACTCGCTTGCGCTTCGTGTACAACGCCAGCCGGCGGATCAGGTCCTCGCGCAGCGAGTTTGCAGGCACGACGGCCTCGACGGCGTTGGCGTCGGCGATCTTGAACACGTCGATCTGCTCGGCGTACTCGGCGTGCTTCTCAGCGACGAACTTGGCACGCTCGGCCGGGTCCTCAATCGCGTGGATCTCGTTGTAGTAGATGCCGTTGACCGCAGCATCCGGGCCCATGAGCGCCGGGCGCGCTGTCGGCAGGGCGATCACGGCGTCCGGGTTCATGGGCGCACCCGACATGGCGAGGTAACCGCCGCCATAGGCCTTGCGGACCAGCACCGTGATGCGCGGCACCCGGCATTCGGAAACGGCGAAGATCATCTTCGCGCCGTGGCGGATGATGCCCTGCCGCTCGACGGCCGAGCCGATCATGTAGCCGGCGATGTCGGCCAGGAACAGGATCGGGATGTTGTAGGCGTTGCAGATCCAGATGAAGCGGGCGGCCTTGTCGGAGCTGTCGGTGAAGATCGAGCCGCCCATGTGCTTGGGCTGGTTGGCCACGATCCCCACCGGACGCCCCGCCATGCGGGCGAAGCCGGTGAGCATCTCGGGGGCGAAGAGCTCCTTGTACGGGAACCAGGTCTCGGCGTCGACGAGCGACTCGATGAACTCCTCCATGTCGAACACCTCGGCCTCACGCAAGGGCACGATCTCCTCGATAGTGCGGCCTTCGCGCGGCTCCGCAGGTGCGCCGATGGGCGGCTCGACCTCCCAATTGGCGGGCAGGTACGACAGCCACACGCGGACCGCGGCGATGGCCTCGGCGTCGTCCTCGACGAGGACGTCTCCCAGGCCCGAGACGGTGCAGTGCATCTCGGCGCCACCCATCTCCTCCAGGGTGACCCTCTCGCCGGTGACCATCTCCGCGAGCCGCGGTGAGCCCAGGTACGCGGTCGCGTGGCCGCGCACCATGATCGTCAGGTCGCACAGGGCGGGGATGTACGCCGAGCCGGCGGGGGAGGGGCCGAACAGGGCGGTCACCTGCGGGATGCGCCCCGACATCTGTACCTGGTTGTAGAAGATGTTCCCCCAGGCGTACCGCCCGGCGAAGCTCTCGAACTGCTCGTCGATGCGCGCGCCGGCAGAGTCGAAGAGGTAGACGATCGGGATCCCGGCGGCATCGGCCTTCTTTTGGGCGTTGACGATCTTCTCGAACGTCTTGTTTCCCCACGTACCGGCCTTGACCGAGTAGTCGTTGGCGATGACGCAGACCTCGCGCCCGTCGATGTAGCCGAACGCCGTGACCACGGCGTCGCCAGGCAGGCCGGCCTCGAAGCGGGCCAGCAGGCCGTCCTCGAGGTAGTCGCCGTCGAAGAGCAACTCGAGCCGCTCGCGGACGAGCATCTTGCCGCTCGCCTTGATCTTGTCGCGGCTCTTCTGCGAACCGCCGATACGCGCGGCGGCGAGGCTGTGCTGCAGGCGCTCGTGCACCGTCGTGTGAGCCGTGGTGGGCGTCGCAGTCATGATGGGGACCTCCATGTCGACCAAATGATGTCTCAGTTATATACGAACGAACGATTGTTCGTCTAGTGTGGTGATCACGAAGATTGGAGGCACACATGGAACAAAGCAGTTCCCGCACGCTGGGTCGCCCCGACCACCACTGGGAGGACCTCCTGCCGGGGGACGTCGTGGTCAGCCCCGGCGTCACCATGACCGACGCCCACCTCGTCACGTGGGCCGGCTTGACCGGCGACAACGTGTCGCTGCACCTCGACGCCGACGTCGCTGCCGCGACCGACTTCGGCCAGCGCATCGCGCACGGCCCGATGACCCTGGCCCTGGCGCTGGGCTACCTGACCCACACCGGCTACTTCAGCAACGTCATCGCCTGGCTGGGGCTGGACGAGGTGCGCGCCACCGCCCCGGTGTTCGTCGGGGACACGCTGCACGCCGAGGCCACCGTCGAAGCGGCCCGGGAGACCAGCCGTCCCGAGCGCGGCCTGTGGACCCTGTCGTACCGCGTCCTGAAGGGCGACGGCACGCAGGTGATGACGTTCCGGAGCAGCTTTCTCGTCAAGCGCCGTGGGGAGGCCTGAGATGGGCGTCCCCACCTGGCACGACCCGAACGAGCTCCGCTCGGCTCTGCGCGACTTCCTCTCCACGCACGCCACCCACGAGCGGCTCGCCGACTTCGACGAGCGTGAGGCCTTCGACGTGGACTTCTACCGCAGTCTCGTCCGCGCCGGGTTCCTTCAGCTGGACGCCGACCCCGGCGTCCACGGCCCCTCCAGCCGAGCCCAAGCGATCGTGCTCGAGGAACTCGGCGCGACCGCCACCTCGATCGGGGTGGCCTGCGTCGTCCAGTTCATGGGCGTCCACCTGCTGGAGACCCGAGCCACGCCCGAACAGAAGACCAGATGGCTCCAGCCGCTGTACGCCGGCGACATGCACATGTCGTTCGCGCTGAGCGAGCCGGACGGCGGCACCGATGTCGCCCGCGCCATGAAGACGACGGCTGAGCGCCATCCCGAGGGCGGGTGGGTGCTCAACGGGGCCAAGAAGTGGATCGGCGCCGCCAACCACTCCAACTACCTGATCGTGCTGGCCCGGACGGCGCCCATCGAGCGCTCCTCGATCGACGGCATCTCGATGTTCATCGTCCCGACCTCCACGGCGGGTGTGTCGGCTTCGGTGATCGACACGATGGGCATCCGGGGGCTGGAGCAGAACGACGTTCAGTTCGACGACGTGCGGGTGGGCGACGAGGCGTTGATGGGCGAGGAGGGCCGCGGCTTTCGCTACGTGCTGGCCACCCTCAACGGCGAGCGACTCAATGCCGCCGCGGTGGCCCTCGGGATCGGTCGCGGTGCGCTGGATGCGGCCGTGGCCTGGGCGAAGCAGCGCGAGGCGTTCGGACGTCCGGTGGGCGCGTTCCAGGCCCTCCAGCACTCCCTGGTGGATGCGGCCATGGAGGTCGAGGCGGCACGCCTCATGCTGGAGAAGGCACTCATCGCATCCGACGTCGCAGGAGAGCCCGACGAGGTTCCCTCGGCCATGGCCAAACTCGCGGCATCGCGGGCGGGGACCACGGCGTCCGACGTGGGGATGCGGGTGATGGCCGGCTGGGGGTTCGCGCGGTTCTCACCGATGCAGCGGTACTTCCGGGATGCGCGGCTGTACACGTTTGCGCCCCTCACCGACGAGATGACCAAGAACTACCTGGGGGAGAAGTTGCTCGGACTGCCGCGCTCCTTCTGACCTCGACAAGGCGCAAGGCCCCGGACCGTGAGGTCCGGGGCCTTGTGTTCGTACGCGGCTACTCCTTCAGGGAGGGCAACGAGAGGGCCATGTCGGGCGCGGCGACCAGCACGTTGAGCACGACCAGAGTCACGATGATGAACTGCCGCTGCCTTTGAAGACCTCCGTGAGGGGGAAGCGCTGGCCGAGGTCCACCTGTGGGTCCTGCGCGCTGCGGTGCACCACGAAGCTCGGGATGCCGTTGAGCAACACCAGCAGAAGCTCGTGGAAGCTCCCAACCGACCAAACCGTTGTCTGCCAGGCAAGAAGCGTCGTTGACGCACGCTGGTGGCCCCGGACGGCAGGGTCCGGGGCCACCAGTCCTGTCTGGATCAGTAAGAGGTCTTGACGACGAACTTGCCGTTCTCGACACCCAGGACAGCCAGACCCGTCAGAGTTGTCGGGCCGTGGTAGTCGGGGGTGAAGTTGTAGATCGCGTTCACGCCAACGAGGCCCTGCGTCTTGTTCTCCAGCGCGTCGCGCAGCGCGTCACGGGTGGCTTGGACGTCGCTCTTCAGCTCGATCTGCTTCAGGCCGGCCTCGAGGATGGTCGCGCCGTCCCAGCCGTTGGCCGCGTACTGGCCAGGAGCCTCGTTGTGCGCGCTCTGGTAGGCGTCGACGAGTGCCTTGGTGACGGCGTGCTGCTTGTCATCGGCGCTCATGGACTCGTAGGCGAGCACCTTGGAGCCCTGCAGGATGGTGCCTTCGGCCGCCGCGCCCGCGTTGGTGATGTAGGCGGGGGACCCTGCGCCGGGGGCGTGGAAGATGGCCGGCTTGAAGTTCAGCGACGTCGCCGTCTTGGCCACGACCGCGTTCGCCGGGTTGACCGCCCAGACCATCACCACGTCGGGGTTGGCCGAGCTCAGCTTGGAGAGTTGCGCGGTGACGTCGGTAGCGTCGGCGTTGAACACCTCCTTGCCTACCAGCTCGAGGCCGGCGGCCGTCACCTGCTCGTCGAACGACTTGGCGGCGTCTTGTCCGTACCCGTTGTTCGTTGACAACAGAGCGACCTTCGTCCAGCCCTGCTCCTTGGCGTACTGCATCTGGGCCTTGAGGCTGAGCTTGGTGTCGAGGTACTCCTTGAACATGTAGGCGGCTTCATCGGCGGGCTGCACGATCGCCTCAGCGGAGGCCAGTGCGATGACGGGGGTCTTCAGCTGCTTGCTGAACGGCCGCAGGGCAATGGCCTCGCCCGAGGAGCTGGGGCCGATCACGGCGTGGACTTGGTCCTGCGTGACCAGCTTGCGCAACTGGTTGACCGCGTTGCCCTCGTTGCTGGCCGTGTCGGCCACGACGAGCTCGATCTTGTGGCCGTTGATGCCGCCGGCATCGTTGAGCTTCTTCATGTAGAGCTCAACCGCCTGCTTCTCAGGCACACCCAGCGCGGCGTAGCTTCCGGTCAACGCCACGAGGACGCCCACCTTGTAGGATTCGCCCGCGCCAGCGTTGCCGCCGGGGGCGGCCGGGGCGCCGCCGCTACTGCACCCGGCGAGCAGGACGGTGACGGCCGCGGCCGTCGCGATGAGGAACTTGGCGCCTCTGCGGTGGGTCATGGGGTCCATCCCTTTCTGTTCGGACGCCGGATTGGATTCGGCCCGGTCCGTCCATTGACACGTCGTTGCGTCAGGGCCTAAGTTCAACGAACAAACGTTCGTCTGTCAAGGTTCCTGGCAAAGAAGCAGAACCCAAATTCCACCGAAAGGGGTGACAACACCGTGGATCTCATCCTGCAACTCCTCTTCACCGCTGCCGGGCTGGGTGCCCTGTACGGGGCGATCGGCATCGCGTTCGTGGTGATCCATCGCATGACCGGAATGGTCAACTTCGCCCAAGGCGACATCGCAGTCGCCGGCGCATTCGGCGCGGTCGTGGCGTCGCGGTTCCTCCCGCCCATCCTGGCCATCGTTGTCGGTGGCGTCGTCGGGGCGCTGGTGAGCGTCGCCATGTACTTCCTGGCCGTGCGCCCGCTCCGCGCGCAAGGACTTCTGGTGCAGACCATCGTCACGCTCGGTGTCGGCATCGCGATCAGCGCCACTGTCCAACTGATCTTCGGCACGGCGCCCCACCAGTTCCCGCCCATCACCAGCGGGGCCTCGTTCCAGGTGGGCGGCGCCTCCATCCCGCAACAGACCGTGTGGCTGCTGGTGATGACCATCTTCCTCTACGTCACGTTGACCCTGTTCTTCGACCGCACGCTGGTGGGCAAGGCACTGAGCGCCTGCGCGGTCAACCGCTACGCCGCAGGCGTCGTCGGCATCAATCTCGGCCTGATGGCGACCATCGCCTTCGCGGTCTCGGGATCGGTCGCCGGCATCATCCTGTCGGCCCAGGTGCCGACCTCGTTCGTCTCGGTGGGTGCCGGCTTCGCGTTCGGCCTGAAGGGGTTCATCGCCGCCATCCTCGGCGGCTTCGACAAGCTCGGGCTGACTCTCGTGGGCGGCTTCCTGATCGCGATCGTGGAGGTCTACTCGGCGCGGTTCATCTCCACCGCGTACGCCGACACGATCGTGTTCGTGCTCCTCATCGCCCTGCTCGTGCTGCGGCCGCAGGGCCTGACCCGCGCCCTGGTGGTGGACCGTGTCTGAAGCCCGTTTGATCGAAACCACGCGCCGGCCGCGTGCCCGCGCCTTCTCGCCGATCCGCATCGGGGCGGTCTCCGCCTGGGTGGTGGCCACGATCGTGCTCGGCCTCACCTTGGGCACCTACCACACCGGTATCGGCGCCAACGTGGCGATTCTCGCCCTCCTGGCCCTCGGCATGGTGCTCGTCACCGGGTATGCCGGTCAGTTCTCCCTCGCGACCGGCGCCTTCTACGGCATCGGTGCCTATGGATCTGCGTTGCTCACCGCGCAACTGGGCATCCCCGCTCTCCTCGCACTCCTGGGTGCGGCCTTGGTGGCCGGTGCGGTGGCGTGGCTGCTGGGCTCCCCGATCTTCCGCCTCCGCGGGCACTTCCTCGCCATGGCGACGCTGGCACTGACCGAGATCTTCTACCTCGTCGTGAACAACGCGACGATCACCGGTGGCTCGTCCGGCATGGGTGTGCAGCCCTTGACGTTCGGTGGCGTGGCACTCATGGACACCTCGCAGCACTTCATCCTGAACTGGCTCGTGGTCGGGGTGGCCGTCTGGGCGGCGCACAACTTGGGTCGCAGCAGAGAGGGGCGCGCACTGAAGGCGATCCGCGGCCATGAGACCGCTGCGGCGTCCGCTGGCATCGACATCCGCAGCTCGAAGACACGCATCTTCGTGGCGTCGGCGATCCTCGGCTCGTTGGCCGGGTCGCTCTACGCACACCAGATCATGTACGTGAACCCGCCGCCCTTCGGCGTGCACACCGTCATCAGCGTGCTGGCTCTCGTCGTGCTGGGTGGTCTGCGCAGCCCATGGGGCGCCGTGATCGGTGCGCTCCTCATCGAGGCGCTCAGCCAGGGTATCGAGAGGGTCGTCACCACCTTGTGGGGATCGGGGGCTGCAGGCGCTGGTGAGAGCCTCTTCTTCGGTCTCATGCTGTGCCTGATCCTCATCTTCCGCCCCGAGGGCGCGGTCGGTCTGATCACGTACCTGTGGGGTCAGTTCCGACCGGTGCCGAAGCCCGACCCGGTTGCGGACATGACGCACGACGGAGTCGACATGGCCACGCTCCGGCGTCAGGGGGACACTGAGCACGGCACGCCCCAGGTGGGTGCAGAAGTGCTGTCCGCACAGGGGTTGACCAAGCGGTTCGGAGGCGTCGTGGCCGTCAACGACATCACCCTCGACCTGCACGCGGGCGAGGTGCTGGCGGTGATCGGCCCCAATGGTGCCGGCAAGTCGACCTTGGTCAACCTGCTGTCGGGCAACCTCAAGCCCACCTCGGGCTCGATTCAGATGAACGGCGAGGACGTCACGACGGCCCCCGCCCACGTCATGGCGCGCCAAGGGCTGGCCCGTACATTCCAGACCCCCTGCCTGTTCGAGGACATGAGCGTCATCGACACCGTGAAGGTGGGTGCCCACCTGCAGGGGAAGGTCGGGGCCTGACCCCGGTTCTTGGACACGCTGAATCCAGCACTTGGTGCTGGGGAAGCGAGATGATCCGAGATATGGCTAGGAAGAACTACTCCGAGGAGTTCCGTCGTCAGGCCGTCGACTTGTACGAGTCCACGCCGGGGGCCACGGTCCGCGGCATCGCTGAGGACCTGGGCATCGTGCGCGGCACATTGCGGCACTGGCTCGAGGTCTACGGCACCGGCAAGAAGACCGCTGCTGACGGGACGCTGACCTCCAGTCCGCTGCAGTCCAAGCCCTCGACCGCGGGCCCGTCTGCACCGGTCGATGAGTCGGCGGAGCAGAAGATCGCCCGGCTGGAGGCACGGGTGAACGAGCTCGAGCTCGAGACCACCAAGCTGACCACCGAGCGGGAGATCCTCCAGCGGGCGGCCAAGTATTTCGCCGGGGAGACGCGCTGGTGAGTCGCTTCCAGTTCGTCGCCGACAACTCCGCCACCTTCGAGGTGAAGCGACTGTGCCAGCTCGTCGAGATCGAGCGTTCCTCCTACTACGCCTGGAAAGCCGGGGCGCCGGCACGCGAGGAGCGTGCCCGGGCAGATGCTCAGCTCGCCGAGCGGATCCGAGCCGTCCACACACAGGACAACACCCAGGGTGCGCCACGGATCACCGCCGAGCTCAACGACAACGCGCCTGACGGTGAGCGCGTGAACCACAAGCGGGTCGCCAGGGTGATGCGCCTGGAGGGCATCCGCGGCTACGTGAAGAAGCGTCGGGTGCGAACCACGATCCCCGAGCCGTCGGGGCACAAGCACCCCGACCTGCTCAAGCGCCACTTCACCGCCGACGCGCCGAACCGCCGCTACGTCGGCGACATCACCTACCTGCCATTGGCCGACGGGACGAACCTCTACCTGGCCACCGTCATCGACTGCTACTCCCGGCGGCTCGCCGGCTGGGCCCTGGCCGACCACATGCGGACCGAGTTGGTCGAGGACGCCCTCAACGCGGCTGCCTCAACCCGGGGGCGGCTCACGGGTGCGATCTTCCACAGTGACCACGGGTCGGTCTACTGCTCCAAGGACTACGCCAAGCTGTGCACCAACCTCGGCGTCACCCAATCCATGGGTGCAGTCGGCTCGTCGGCCGACAACGCGTTGGCTGAATCGTTCAACGCCGCGATGAAGCGCGAGGTCCTCCAAGACGCTGCCTGCTGGCCCGACGAGCTGACCTGCCGTCGCGAACTCTTCCGCTGGCTCGTCCGCTACAACACCCGACGCCGTCACTCTTGGTGCGGCTACCTGTCCCCATCCACCTACGAGGCCCGCCGGGCCACTACGCTGCAGACCGCCGCGTAATCACACCCCGTGTCCAGAATCCGGGGGTAAGGCCC